>JBDHEI010000023.1:0-40710 GCA_039591075.1 Gemmatimonadota bacterium | reverse complement strand
CGAGTCGCGGTCGATTCGATTTCCGTTGTGGCTGTTTCGACTCACCGTCATCGGCGCGCTCGTCGTGACCTTGTTTCTCGTCGTGGGGGCCGTCCTGTACGCGCCCATCGTGCGGACTGCCGCGCGGGTCCCGGGCCTCAACCGGGAGATGGCACAGCTCCGCGACGAGAATGCGAGGGTCCGTGAGCTCACCCGGACGTTGGAAGGCCTCGAGGCCCGTTACGAGCAACTCCGCACCATGCTGGGTGGAAACCTCGTACCCATGCGCGGTCGTGAACTGTCGTCTGCCACGGTTGCGCGGGCGATCGTTGCCCGTCGGCCCGACCAGGTGCAGCGTTACGAAGAGGGGCCATCCGTGCCACGTCACTGGCCGATCGACGACCGTGGTGTGGTGACGCGCGGCACGGTGGCCGGCTCCTCCGGCGGAGAGCCGCATGCCGGTCTGGACATCGCGATTCCCATCGGCACGCCCATCCGGGCGAGCGGGGGGGCGACCGTCCTCGCGACCGGCGTCGATCCGTCCTACGGACTGTTCGTGCGGTTGACACACCCGGAGGGTTTCGAGACCATGTATGGTCACGCCTCGCGGGTCTTGATCGGGGTCGGCGACACCGTGCAGGCAGGCCAGGTCATCGCCCTGTCCGGATCCACGGGCCGTTCGACCGCACCCCATCTGCACTTCGAGATCCTCCGCGATGGCCGTTCGATCGATCCTTTCTCCTTGGTTCAGGGGGGCAACTGACGATGGCCGTGTTTTCTTCCGGCGGAAACGAGAGAAAAGCAGACGGAGGCGCGCGAGTCACCGGCCGCGATGCAGGTATCTCCATCGTTGCGCCTGGCACGCGCGTCATCGGTGAGCTCATCACCGACGGGGTGGTCAAAGTCGAGGGCACGGTCGAGGGCACCATCCGCGCAGAGCGCGAGGTGCTCATCGCCAAAGGTGGCCTCGTGGAGGGTGATATCCACACTCACGAGGCGGTCGTCGGCGGCAAGGTCGTTGGGTCCATCTTTGCCAGGGAGCGGGTCGAGGTTCAGCAGGGATCCGTGGTGCAGGGCGACATCGCCACCAAGCGGCTGACGGTTCAGGAAGGCGGCGAAGTCAACGGCAGTGTCAAGATGGGTGACGCCGAACCCGCCCCGAGCCGATCGAAGTCTCCGCCGATGGGGGTGGCTTCGTAAGGCAATGGCCCTCCCTCTCGACGAGTTCACAGCGTATCTGGATCGTTTTCTCCGCGTCGCGGAGGTTCGGGATAGCCCGAACGCACTGAACGGACTTCAAGTCGCCAACGATGGGCAGGTCGAGCGCCTTGCCGTTGCCGTCGACGCCTGTCAGGCGACGATCGACGGCGCGGCGGAACGTGGTGCCGATACGCTCATTGTCCACCACGGATTGTTCTGGGGCGGACTCGAGCCGGTGACCGGGCGGCACGGGCGCCGCCTGCGCACGCTGATCCAACGCGGCATCGCACTCTATTCCGCTCACCTTCCGCTCGACGTGCACCCGGAGGTCGGCAACAATTCGGTGCTCGCTCGTCACCTCGGTGTGTCCCAGCCCGAGTGGTTCGGCGAATACGAGGGGCAGGCCATCGGCGTGATGGGCACGCTCCACGTCGCGCGTGACGTCCTAGCCGACCAGGTCACGACGCTGCTCGGCACGACCCCGAACGTGATTGCCGCTGGACCGAAGACGGTCCAACGGATCGGCATCGTCACCGGTGGCGGGGGCGACCTGATCAAGCAGGCCGTGGATGCCGGCGTGGACACCTACCTCACTGGGGAGGGCAAGCACCACACGTACTTCGATGCCGAAGAGTTAGGCATCAACGTCATATACGCCGGTCACTACGCGACGGAAACCGTTGGCGTGAAAGCCCTCGCTGAACACCTGGCCGATCGATTCGATCTTCCGTGGGAATTCCTCGACCACCCCACGGGGCTATGACGACTCAGCGAGCGGTACGGTGGCCTTGGCCGATGGCTTCGGTGCGGTTCGTCGTCGCCGGCCTCCTGACGCTGTCGTGTGCGCGAACAGTGCCAACCGATGCGGGACCTGCGCCCGTAGACATCGAGCCGTCCGACTCGGTTCCGGTCGTCGATTCGTTGGTGGTTCCGGATACGATGCCGGCGGCCGAGCGACCGGCGGTGCTGGACGTCCCCGCTCCGGAGGCGGAGCCTGCCGAGACGATCACGGTGGCAGTGCGGGATCTTCGTGTGTGCGCGGGCGGCGACGTGATGCTGGGTAACAACCTCGACACGCTATGGGCGTTGCGGGCGGGCACCAGACTGGGATGGGCGGTCCAGGCCTTCCCGGACCCGGACTCGCTGCTCGCTCCCCTTCGGCCCCTCGTTGAAGACGCGGAGGTCGTGCTGCTCAACATCGAAGGGGCGATTGGGGAAGGTTCGGCGCCCATGAAGTGCCGGCTCGGCTCGCAGACGTGCTATGCATTCCGGCAGCAGCCGGGAACCGCCGAAGCGTTGCGCCGTCTCACACCGGGTGAGGTTGTAGGCAACGTGGCCAACAACCACGCGTTGGATGCGGGGCGCCTCGGCTGGGACGCGACAGTGCGGCATCTTGGGCTCGCCGGCGTGTACGTTACCGGGTACGACACGCTGCCCACCGTGGTCGAGACGATCGGTGGCGATACGGTGGCGTTCCTCGGTTTCAGCAGCGCGCAGGCGGGCCCGGACCCGCGCGACCTCTCGAGCGTCCGTCGCCACGTGGTCCGTGCCGCGGCACGGTACCCTCGGCTGATCGTAACGATGCACATGGGAGCGGAGGGGCGTGATGCGCAGCGCACGCCGAATGAAGCCGAGTACTACTTGGGTGAGAATCGCGGCAACGCCGTGGCGTTTGCACGGGCTGCGGTCGAGTCAGGCGCGTCGGCCGTCTTCGGCCACGGCCCGCACGTCATGCGGGCTGTGGAGTGGTATCAGGGCGCGCTGATCTTCTATTCGCTCGGGAATCTGCTCACCTACGGCCCGTTCTCGCTCGTGGAGCCCTTGAACCGTGGGGGTGTGGCGTGCGTGGTGCTCGATCCGGTGGGTGGTGTGAGGGAGGCCGTGCTACGCTCAACGTGGCAGCGGCCACCCGGCCTGATCGCACCGGACCGATCGCAGCGAGCGGCTTGGCTCACCGACTCCTTGAGTGCCCTCGACTTTCCGACCACTGCTCCCCGCTTCTTCGGCGAAGTCGTCCTCAAGACGCCTGGTCGGTGATTGACGACGCCGCGATCCGGGCGTTGCGCCGCATTCCGTCTGCACCGGGTCGCTGCAAAGGGGTCCACCCATACCGATGCGTGAACTCGTCGTCGGACATGGTGAGCAAGACTTCGAGGTCAAGCCATTCGAGCTCGGGATGCAGGTCGGGCATCGGCTCGTCGGCAGGACGCGCAAACTTCTCGTTCCACGGACACACGGCCTGACAGACGTCGCAGCCGAACACCCATGGTGCCACGTCCGGCCACAGCGACGGGTCGATGGCTCCCTGGTGCTCGATGGTCAGGTACGAGATGCAGCGCCGACTGTCGACGACCCGCGGCGCGGGAAAGGCGAAGGTGGGGCACGCGTCGAGACAGCGTCGACAACTTCCGCACCGATCAGCTTCGAACGGTGGGTCGACGGCGAGATCGAGGTTCGTCAACATGGCGGCGAGAAAGAAGTACGATCCGCTCGCAGGGGAGATGAGCATGGTGTTCTTCCCGATCCAACCGAGCCCTGCGCGCTGGGCAAGCTCCCGCTCCGGTACCGGACCGGCGTCGACATAGGCGCGGGCGATTGTTTCCTCGTCCCCCAGTGTGCGGAGGTAGGCGGCGAGTGCGTCGAGCGGCACCCGGAGAGATCGATGGTAATCGCGTCCCCGGGCATACTTCGCGACGCGCCCAGCTCCGTCGCTTGGGGTCGAGTCGGGCTGGTAGTAGTTCTTCGCGACCACCACAGCTCGGGTTGCACCGGGGATGATGGTGGCCGGCTCCAGCCGCCGGGCAGCCTGGCGGGCCATGTACCTCATGGTGCCCGCCATCCCTTGCTCGATCCACCGGGTGAGCGTGACGGCATGCGGGGTCGGACGCAGATCGCAGATACCCACGGCCTCGAAACCCAGACCATGGGCCCGCGCCTGCACAAGCGCCGCCCTCCGCTCCGGGCTCACAGATGCATGACTGCGCGCCGCCAGGTGACAAAGCGAATCACGTCCCCCACGGGCGGCACGGCAGACTCGTCACCGTATGCCGTGTACATGCGCCACCGCATATACTCCGTGGGCGGAATGGGCAGAAATGGCGGGTGGCGGTACCAGTGTCGCGCGCGGAACGCCCAGACCGTCCGGATGAGGTCCACGCCAAGCCGTGGCCGCACCAATGAGCGGGCGGCCAAGGCCACGGTGAGCCGCAGCCAACCCCTACGTCGGTCGGAGGCAGGAACGTGAGTTGGATTGTTCAAGTCGTCTCGCTCATGGGCGCGGGCCTTGTGCTCGGAGCCTATTTCGCGTTACAGCGCCGGGTGTGGACGAGCACCGGAAACGCCTACCTGTGGTTCAACTTGCTCGGTGCCCTCCTGCTGACGGTCGTAGCCGTCGTGGATCGCCGCCTGGGCTTCATGGTGCTGGAGGCCGCGTGGGCGGCCATCAGTGCGTGGGCGATTGTCGGGCGCCGTTCGCGTGTCGCTCCGGCGCACGGGCGCTGACCCCCCCACAGGATACTTGTATATTGGCGCCTATGGCACTCGCAAGGACCTCCGGCGCCCACGCGCTCGCCCACTATCGCGCCGAGTTCCCGATCTTCGAGCGGCAGATCTACCTGAATTCCTGCTCCTTGGGGGCGCTCTCCACACGGTCCCGCGAACGGGTGCAGGCGTTCATGGACGTATGGGCGTCACGCGGGGCGGCCGCGTGGTACGATGTCTGGTGGGACGCGCTCGCGGAACTTCGTGCAGGATACGCCACCGTCGTGGGGGCTCGGGCTCCCGAAGTCGCACTGCACGCCTCGATCTCGACAGCCACATCGGTGCTCGCCGGGATTCTCGACTACACCAAAAGGCCGAAGGTAGTCACCACGGTCCTCGATTTTCCAACCGTAGCCTACCAGTGGTTGTCCCGTCGGCACGGTGGGGTCGACCTGGAGATCGTCGAGAGTCCGGATGGGGTCACGGTGCCTGTCGAGCGCCTGGCGGCCGCGATCGACGAGCGGACGGCGTTGGTCGCAACGTCTCACGTCTATTTTACCACGGGGGCGGTGCAGGATATCGCCGCTGTGGCGCGCGCAGCCCATGCGCGGGGCGCGCTTTGCTACATCGACGCCTACCAGAGCGTCGGGCAACTCCCCCTCGACGTCCATGCCGCTGGGGTGGATTTCCTGACGGCCGGTGGTTTGAAGTGGTTGCTCGGTGGACCCGGCATTGCCTTTCTCTACGTGCGGAGCGAGTTGATACCGCGCTTCACCCCGACAGCGACCGGTTGGTTCGCCCATGCGCGCCAATTCGAGTTCGACCCTCGAACCATTGAGTGGCATGCAGATGCCCGTCGGTTCGAGCAAGGCACGCCGGCGCTCGCGGCCGTACACGCGCAACTCGGTGGGCTGGAGATCATCGAGGAGATTGGTGTCGCGAGGATACGGGACGTCGTGGCGGATCTCACGGAGGATCTCATCGACCGCGCCAAAGCGGCAGGGCTGTCGCCGCGCGTGGCTCCCGACCCTGCGACCCGCTCGGCAATCGTGATGATCCCCCAGGTTGACGCCCCTGCCGCCGTGCAACGGCTGGCCAATGCGCACGTCGTGGCCGACACACGACCGGGGCACGTGCGTCTGTCTCCCTTCTTCTACAACCTCCAGGACGACAATGTCGCAGCGATCGAACAGCTCTCAACCGGGTGACGGGAAGCCACAGCCTCGACCACAACGCCTGACGGCCGACGAACGGCTGTTCGCCTCGCCACATCTCGAGCAAGCACCCTTCACGCAAACCGACCCGTGGCGGGTTCTCCGGATCATGGGCGAGTTCGTCCAGGGATTCGAGGAGCTCTCGGAGGTCGGGGAGGCCATCACGATCTTCGGCTCGGCGCGCTCCACGCCGGGAGATCCCGTCTATGCAGCAGCGAGCGAGACGGCACGCCTGCTGGGGAAACAAGGCTACACTGTCCTCACCGGTGCAGGGCCGGGCATCATGGAGGCTGCGAACAAAGGTGCACGGGAGGCCGGAGCGCCGTCGATCGGACTCAACATCGAGTTGCCCCACGAGCAGCACTCGAACCCATACGTCGACCGGGTGGTGGATTTTCGGTACTTTTTCGTCCGGAAGACCATGCTGGTGAAGTACTCGTCCGCCTTCATCGTGTTTCCTGGGGGGTTCGGGACGCTGGACGAGATGTTCGAGGCGCTGACACTGATTCAGACGGGCAAAGTACGGGATATGCCGGTTGTTCTGTACGGCATTGCTTACTGGTCGGGTCTCGTCGCATGGTTAGAGCAGACACTCGTGGCCAGCGGGAAGATCGCGCCGGGAGATATGGACATCTTCGAAGTCGTCGACACACCTGCGGAGATCGTTCGAATTGTCGTCGCGGCGCGCGGCCGTCGCCGAGAGAACGTGATCCCGTAGCAACAGCTTCCGTTGGAAGGGAACGGCCGATGCCTGAGAGGAAGAGCACACTGCTTGGTGGAACGTCCATCAGCCCCCAGCCGATTCGGGGAAACGAGTCGGTCGTGCAACTGATGGAGAACGCATTTCTCGCGTACAACGCTGGCCGCCTGCGAGAGGGCTCGCAGCTCTTCGCGGAACGGATGCTGGAAGACGACGTGACTGTTGCGATGAGCTTGACGGGCGCGATGACCCCGGCTGGCATCGGGATGTCCTGCGTGATCCCGCTCATCGAAGCAGGGTTCGTTGATTGGATCGTCTCCACGGGGGCCAATCTCTACCACGACTGCCATTTTGCCCTCGGGTACTCGATGCATCGTGGGACGCCGCGCGCCGACGACGTGCAGTTGCGAGCGGAAGGTGTGGTACGGATCTACGATATCTTCTTCGACTATGCTGTGCTGTTGCAGACCGACGAGTTCCTGCGGCAGGTCTCGCAGCAGGACGAGTTCCAGCGGCGGATGGGGAGTGCAGAGTACCACTACCTCTTGGGGAAATACGTTCACGAGCGCGAACGAGCTTTGGGCTTGAGCAACAAGTCCCTACTGGCCACGGCATTCGAGCATGCTCTCCCCATCTACACGTCGTCGCCGGGCGATTCGTCGATCGGCATGAATGTCGCGGAGTTGCAGTTGGACGGGTACAAGATTGGCTATGACGTCTCGGCCGACGTCAACGAGACCGCAGCCATCGTGCTCGACGCCAAGCGCCGTGGTGGCAAGAGCGCGGTCCTCATCGTGGGTGGCGGGAGTCCCAAGAACTTCGTATTGCAGACCGAACCGCAGATCCAGGAAGTGCTGGGGATCGAGGAGCGGGGACACGACTACTACCTGCAGATCACCGATGCCCGTGTGGATACGGGGGGACTCTCCGGTGCCACACCGGGCGAAGCGGTCAGTTGGGGAAAGGTCGATCCCGAACAACTCCCCAACTCGGTTGTCTGTTATCTCGATGGCACCGTCGGATTGCCGCTCCTCACTGCGTACGCGCTGGCCAAGCGGAAGCCGCGGGCCCCGAAGCGGTTGTACGAACGGCGCGCGGAACTGATGGAGCGCCTGCATGTGGAGTACCGGAAGGCCCGCGAATTCCGTGACGCCAGGGCCCACGGGTCAGCGCTCCCCGACGTTGACGACATCGACCTCCGCAGCTTCTAGCTCAGTCGGCCACCTCGGTCAGTTCGTGTCGGAAGGCGGTGCCGCGCTCGACTTCATAGCGATAGGCGGCGAGCTCGGCCTCCCGCCGGGCATCATCCCACTCCATCTCCCGGACAGCTAAATCGGCAATGGTCGGAGCCATCTCGAGGACCGCCGTGGGGGCCGCATAAAAGAGGTGGGTCCGGCGAATCAAGAGATCTGAAAGTGTGATGGCCATCTCGCGCCGCATGGCGTGGAGGAGCTCTGCCCAGAGTGTCGTGTGTCCAGGCACGACAGGCTCATTCAGCTTCGGGTCCGACAGGGCCAAGCGCGCGACGGCGGGGGCCTCGCTCCCGTAGGTGTGAGCCAGGTGGAAGGCGACGGTCTCGGAGAACCCGTCGGTGATGGCGGCCGTGGCCACGACGTCGAGGTCACGCGATTCGCCACCTGGCAGCGGCTCTCGGTGCGTCGGTGCCCGTGCGGGCACGGCCCTGCCGTCCCGCTCGTGAAGGTGGTGGGCAATGCGGTCGACCATTTCGGCCGCCATGCTGCGGTAGGTGGTGAGTTTGCCGCCGACGATCGACAGCAGCCCGTTCTCGCTCTCGATGATCACGTGCTCCCGGGACACGGCTGCGGGGTCTGCGGTGTCGTCCTGCCGCACGAGCGGGCGGACCCCTGCCCACGTAGCCAGAACGTCCTCCGGCCCAAGTCGGGCGTCCGGGAACAAGGCGTTCGCCGACCGAAGCACATAGATGACGTCCTCGCCACTGGCACGCACCTCACCAGGCCCTCCGTCGAGTTCCGATTCCGTGGTCCCGATGTACGTGAGCTCCCCCCACGGGACGATGAACATGACCCGGCCGTCGATGGGGGAGATGAACGTAATGGCTTCATGGTTACCGAGCGCCCGTTTCGGCACGACGATATGGACCCCTTTGGTGCGGCGCAGGGCCGGGACGCCCCCGTCCGGGAGTCGCACCTCATCGGACCAGGGGCCTGCAGCGTTCACCACGACGCGTGCCCGTACGAGCCTCGTGGTCCCGGTCACGAGATCGGTGATGTGGGCTCCTCCCACCTGACCCCCGGCGAGTTCCAACTGCTCCGCGCGGGCGTAATTGGCGACGATGGCCCGGTGCCGATGGGCGTCCCGAACGTTGGCCAGGGTGAGGCGCGCATCGTCGCACTGCGCGTCGGCGTACCGAGCACCGCCCTTGAGCCCCCTGGGCCGAAGGCCCGGCTCGGCTTGGAGCAGCGCTCGCTTGCTCAGCATCCGATGGAGACGCACATTCCTGAGCAGGGCCAAGAGATCGTACAGCACAAGCCCGGCTTCGAGTTTCCACATCGACAGCCGGCTGCCTTCGTGAATCGGGAAGAGGAACGACCGTGGCCAGACGAGATGAGGTGCGATCCGGAGAAGGGTTCTCCGCTCACGGCAGGCCTCGAAGACGAGCTTCCAGTGCCGGTGCTCGAGGTAGCGCAATCCGCCGTGGACGAGACGAGAGCTTCGGGAACTCGTTCCCGCCGCGAAGTCCCCCATCTCGACGAGCGCCGTGCGGATGCCACGCATCGCGGCGTCTCGAGCAATCCCGGCACCGGTAATCCCGCCACCGATGATCAGGAGATCGACGGGTTCCGCAGCCATGGCTTCGAGGTTGGCTGCCCGGGTCAAGTAGGAAAAAGGAGCGTCCATTCCGTGTCAGCTGCCAGCGGCCGCAGCGTCCCCAGCACATGGTTTCAGTGGCACGTGCACCTTATCCACCAAGACGTGCGGGTCCTCGACGTGGCCTGCGGCGAGGGAATCCATGCGATTGCGGCAGCAAAGCGGGGTGCCACTGTGGTTGCCGTCGACGTCGACGCGACTCGGTTGCAGGAAGCGGAGCGGGCGGCCCAGAAGGCGAAAGTGGCCGTCGAGTTCGTGCACGCCGACCTGTCCCGTGAGCCGGTCCCCGATGGCCCGTACGGTTTCGTGTTGCAGTTCAACTATCTGGATCGCCGCCGTCTTCCGGACTTCCTCGACGCCGTCGAGCCCGGCGGCTACTTCGTGGCCGAGATGTTTCTGGAGCAGCAACGGGAGTTGGGGTGGGGGCCGACCTCGGATGAGCACCTCCTGAAAACGGGCGAGCTGTGGACCTTGCTTGGGCATTTCGAGATCGTCCAGGCCCGCGAAGTTCTGGAGACCCTGGATGGACGCACGAAAGCCGTCGCGAGCGTCCTCGCGCGCCGCCCACCCGAATGATGCGCAGGGCGGACAGCCTGCCACAAGAGTCATAGTAACACCGACGATCCTGCTGGCCCGCTTTCCCCCCCCTCAGTAGCTTTCCGTCATCATGTCCCAGACAGCGAACGGGCGTCGGGTCGCCGTGGTGGCGGGCTGTCGTTCACCCTTCAGCCGGGCCGGCACGGATCTCAAGGACGTGTCGGCGGTCGATCTCGCGCGCCACACAGTTGTGGAGCTGGTGCATCGGGCCGGCCTCCGCGGCGCGGAAGTGGACGAGGTGTACTTCGGCCAAGTCGTGGCGAGCCCGCTGGTCCCAAACATTGCGCGCGAGGTCAGTCTTCTGCCGCAGTTCCCCGCGAGCATTCCGGCGGCATCGGTGAACCGAGCCTGTGCGTCGTCGAACAGCGCTATCGTGCTGGGTCACGATCAGATCCGGCTAGGCCATGCGGACGTCGTGATTGCCGGTGGTGCGGAGAACCTCTCCGACATTCCCATCCTGCACTCGAAAGGGTTTTCCGAGATCCTGGTCGGTCTCTCCAAGGCCAAGAGCGTAAACGATCGGGTGAAGCTGTTGTCGGGATTTCGTCCGAAGGACCTCGTCCCGGTGACCCCGGCCATCGCGGAGCCGTCCACCGGTGAATCGATGGGGGAGTCGGCCGAGAAGATGGCCAAGCTCAATGGGATCAGCCGGCAGGCACAGGACGAGTTCGCCGTTCGGAGCCATCGGTTGGCGCACGGCGGGACGGAAGATGGTCGCCTGACTGCAGAGATCGCCCCGTTCTTTGTCGACGGTCATGCGGCGCCCATTACCCGTGACAATGGAGTGCGGCCCGATACGAGTGTAGAGCAAGTTGCCAAGCTGAAGCCCGTGTTCGACCGTCGGTACGGTAGCGTCACCGCCGCTAACAGCTCGCCTTTGACCGACGGCGCGGCGGCGGTGGTGCTGATGGCCGACGAGACGGCCCGCGCGTTGGGGCATGAGCCACTTGCCTACGTCCGGTCCTACGCCGTTGCGGCGCTCGATCCGGGAGATCAGCTGCTCATGGGTCCGGCGTACGCTGTGCCGAAAGCCCTCGATCGTGCCGGGATCAGTTGGAAGGACCTCGGGCTGGTGGAAATGCACGAGGCCTTTGCCGCTCAGGTGTTGTCGAACATCCAGGCACTCGAGTCGAAGCAGTGGGCAGCCGAGAAGCTCGGCAGGCCCGAGGCGGTCGGGGAGGTGGATTGGGAGACGCTCAACGTCATGGGAGGTTCCATCGCGCTCGGGCATCCGTTCGGGGCAACGGGTGCGCGGATCACGCTCACCCTCGCGAACGAGATGAAACGCCGCGACGCCCAATTCGGACTCATCTCGGTCTGTGCGCAGGGTGGGATGGGGTTCGCAATGGTCCTGGAGTGTCGATGACGGCGGCGCTGACGGCTCGTGTCGAACGAGGTATCGCGTGGCTCGAGTTCGACCTGCCCGCCGAACCAGTGAACAAGATCACGCGCGGCGTACGGGAGGAGTTCGAGCGCGTCCTCGAACGACTGGCCTCCGATCCGGACGTGCGAGCCGGGATCCTGATTTCCCGGAAAGCAGGATCGTTCATTGCCGGCGCCGACATCGATGAGTTTGGGGCTCTGGGATCTCGTGGGGAGGCGCACGCGCTCGTACGCGGAGGGCAGGCCTTGGTGACACGGTTCGCCACGCTCGGCAAGCCGATGGTGGCGGCGATCAACGGGGCATGTCTGGGTGGCGGTTTGGAGACGGCGCTTGCCTGCACCTACCGCATCGCCGCGGACGATCCGAAGACGATCCTCGGGCTACCGGAGGTGCAGCTGGGCATTCTGCCGGCGGCAGGCGGTTGCCAGCGTCTCCCCCGTCTCATCGGGGTTCGTGCAGCGCTCGATCTGATCCTGGCCGGCAAACAGGTTCCGGCAAGGCGTGCTCGTCGAATCGGGATCGTCGACGAGGTGGTGCACCCGGCGATTCTCGACCGGGTCGCCGAGGAGGCTGCCGCGAGACTGGCGTCTGGCTGGCAGCCGAAACGGCGCCGCGTTGGACTGGGGGATCTCGCTCTCGACGACAATCCTCTTGGCCGTCGGTTGGTGTTTTCATCCGCTCGGAAGCAGGTCCTCAAGAAGACCGGCGGACACTATCCCGCTCCGCTTGCCGCGTTGCAGGCCGTGGAGCACGGGATGAAGCACGGCATGGAAGCGGGACTCGATGTCGAGGCGTCCTTGTTTGCCGAGTTGTCGGTGAGCGCCGTATCCCGCAATCTGGTGAGGATCTTCTTTGCCACGACGGCGCTCAAGAAGGACCCGGGTCTGCCGGGCGAAGCCCCCCCACCGCGTCCCGTCAACAACCTCGGGGTGGTCGGGGCTGGCTTCATGGGAGCGTCGATCGGCGCGGTAGCGGTCATGAAGGCGCAGGCCGATGTGCGGTTCAAGGATCGTGACGTGCCCAGCGTCGGCAGGGGATTGGCAGTGGCGCACCGGCTGCTGGGTGAGCAGCGGGAACGCCATCGCCTCACCAGATTCGAGCACCGTCGTCTGAGTCGACTCCTCTCGGGTGGTGTTGGTTGGGAGGGCTTGGGCCGTGCCGACCTCGTGATCGAGGCGGTGTTCGAAGATCTCGACCTCAAGCAACAGGTGTTCGCCGAACTCGAGGAGCAGGTCGGCGACCAGTGCGTCTTGGCGTCGAATACCAGTACGATTCCGATTGCAGAGATCGCTCACGGCCTTCAGAGGCCAGATCGCATGCTCGGCATGCACTTCTTTTCGCCAGTCGAGAAGATGCCGCTGCTCGAAGTGATCGTCAGCGAACGAACGGCGCCGTGGGCGACTGTCACGGCGGTGGCGTTCGGCCGGAAGATGGGGAAGACGGTGATCGTGGTGCGTGACAGTCCGGGGTTCTGGGTCAATCGCCTTCTCGCCCCCTACTTGAACGAGGCCGGACGATTGCTTCAGGAAGGTGTCGCAGTCGAGAACATCGACAAGACGATGACGAAGTTTGGCTTCCCGGTCGGGCCGATCACGCTGATCGACGAGGTGGGGCTCGACGTCGCGCTCAAGGCATCGAGGGTTCTACACGCCGCGCTCGGGGATCGATTGCAGCCCGCGGGGGGGTTGCAGCGCATGACGGAGGACGGCCGTCTTGGCAGGAAGAACCAACGAGGGTTCTTCCGCTACGAGGGCGGGAAGCGTCGCGACGTCGACATGGCCGCGTACGAGATCATCGGAGCCCACCCGGATCCCCAGGTTCCGCGGGACGACGTCCAGCCACGGCTCGTCTACAGCATGCTCAACGAGGCTGTGCGTGCGCTCCACGAAGGGGTCGTTCGCAACGCCCGCGACGGCGATATCGGGGCCGTGTTCGGCATCGGGTTTCCGGCGTTTCGCGGCGGCCCGCTGCGGTACCTGGACGAAGTCGGGCTCCCCCAGGCCGTTGCGACGCTCGAGACGCTGGCCCAGCAGTATGGAGACCGCTTCGTGCCGTGCGAGCGGCTGGTCTCCATGGCGCGCACGGGCGAGGCCTTCCACCCCCAATGATCCACTAGCGCCGCATGCTACGCAGCACCTTTCTCTGGCTCAGTGAGCGTCGAGGCGTGTTCAACTTCGTGAAGCGCAACGGCCTCGCCCGCCGGGTCGCCACACGATTCGTTGCCGGCGAGACCCTGGAAAGCGCGATCGAGGCCGGGCGCGTGCTCAACGTCCGCAACATCACGGTGAGCCTCGACCTGTTGGGCGAGAGCGTCTCCTCTCCCGCGGAAGCCCGCCTCGCCCGTGACGCCATTCTTCAAACCGTCGACGGCGTGGCAACAGCGAAGCTCGATGGGAACGTCTCCGTTAAGCTGACCCAACTCGGTCTGGATATCGACACCGACCTGTGTGCCGAAAACATGCGCGCGATTTTGGACCGAGCCCGGGAGTCGGGTACGTTCGTCCGCATAGACATGGAGGGCTCGGAACACACAGAAGCGACGCTGGGGCTGTTCTTCGATGTCCTGCATCCCGAGTATGACGGGCTCACGGGCGTCGTGATTCAGAGCTACATGCGTCGATCCGAAAAGGACGTCGATGACCTGGTCGGCGCGAAGGCGAGGGTCCGATTGTGCAAGGGGGCCTACGCCGAGCCGCCGGACATCGCGTTTCAGGAGCGAGCGGACGTGAGGGGCTCGTTTTCGCGGCTCATGCGCAAGCTGCTCGAGCACGGGAACTACCCGGGTATCGCGACCCATGACGAGGTGCTGATCGGCGAAACCCTAGCCTTTGCGAAGGAGCGTGGCGTCGGTGCCGATCGGTTCGAGTTCCAGATGCTCTACGGCGTGCGGCGTGATCTCCAGGAGTCCCTGCGGGGGCAGGGGTACAATATGCGCGTGTACGTCCCGTTCGGAACGCACTGGTACCCGTATCTCATGCGACGGCTCGCGGAGCGTCCGGCGAACGTGGGTTTCATGGTCGGCAGCATCGCGAAGGAGACTTTCCGCAGCCGGTGAGTGACGACACGACTCTTGGTGGCTATCAGGACGTGCATGATCGTCCACCGGCCTTCGGAGGGCCGGATGGTCGCGCGTATTCCGTGGCGGTGTACGTGGACGAATCGCCCGCTGCCGATGGACGGTACGGTGCCGTGCTGCTGTTCGTGCAGTGGTCGGTCGAGGGGGACCGCGTGGTGAGCCATTTGGAGAGTCCCTACTTGGCCTTCGCGGACACCCCCCAACGCGCGGAAGCCGATTTACGGCAGCTCTCCCTCGTCGAGGTGAAGCGTCACCTCGATGCCGTCGTTGCCGCCAATGCGGAGCATCCGGGCTGGTAGTGAGTTTCGAGGGGATCGTACTCTCCAAGACGGGCGGACGGTATGTCGTCCGCGCCGGCGAGCGAACGCTGGAAGCCAGCCTTCGCGGTCGTCTCAAACAGGGAAAGCAGGATCCGCTGCTCGTCGGTGACGTCGTCGCTATTCTGTCGCATGACGACGGTTCGGCCACCATCGAAGATCGGCGGCCGCGCCGCTCGGTGCTCAAGCGGCGGACGCCAGGACGGTCACGCGGGGTGCGGGCCGTTGCGGCGAATATCGATCAGGTCGTCGTCGTCGGCGCAGCGGCTGTCCCGGACTGGGATCCGCACCTGATGGATCGATTCACCGCAGTTGCATCGGCCAATCAACTCCCCATCGTGATGGTCGTGAATAAGTGCGACCTCGTCGATGACTGCTCGGAGATCGCCGCTCCCTACCGACGGGTGGGGTATACGCTGGTCGTGACGAGTGTCCCCGAACGTCGGGGGTTGACGGAACTCCAGGAGTTCCTCCATGGACGCGTGTCGCTGTTGATGGGTCCGACAGGCGTAGGCAAATCGAGCTTGTTGAACGCCCTTCAACCGGGACTCCGGCTGCGGACGCGCCCGGTGAGCCGGCGCTCGCAGAGTGGGCGGCATACGACGGTTGCCGCCGAGATGCACCCATTCGGCGAATTGGGTTTCGTGGTGGATACGCCGGGCCTTCGTGACATCGGCCTCTGGGGGCTGGATCCCCCGGAGGTCGCAGCCGCGTTTCCCGAGATCCAGCGTGTCGCGCCCGAATGCCGGTTCGACAACTGCCGCCATTTGAGTGAGCCCGGGTGTGCTGTCGTGGCGGCGGTGATTGAGGGAGCGGTTGCAGAGAGCCGACTCGTGTCCTACCGGCAACTCCTGGAGGGAGCGACTCAGGCGGCCCGCCCGTGGTCGCAGAGACGACAACGCTGACGGCTAGCCGACGCTGCTGACATCGACTGAGCGGTTCTCGCGACCGCTCCGAGGGAGGAAGATCCTGAATCCCGATCAATCCCGAGCCCTCGTTCGCCCCTTTGCGGGATACCGCTTTGCGGCGCGAGATCAACTGAACGATCTACTGGCGCCACCGTATGACGTCATCACGCCGGCGGAACGAGAGCGATTCGCGTCGCGACACCCGGACAACATCGTGCACTACGTTCTGCCACAGGGCGGTGACGACCCGTACCTCCACGCTGCGGGGACCCTGCACCGATGGATCGAGAGCGGCGTGCTCGAGCGTGACGGCGCACCGACGGTCACCGTGCTGCGCCAGACGTTCGTGCCGCCGGACGGTCAGACGGTCAGCCGTGCCGGCGTCATCGGGGGGATCGCGGTGGAGCCGTTCTCGACAGGTCGCGTGAAGCCACACGAGCGAACACACAGCGGACCAAAGGCCGACCGCCTCGCCCTGCTCCGCGCCACGGGAGCCATGTTTGAGGAGTTACTCATGCTGGCGCGAGACCCCAATGGTGATTTACGAGAGGAAATCGACGCGGTTATGCGAAGCCGGCCGTGGGGAACCGCACGCGTCCAGGAAACGGACGTCACCATCTGGCACGTCGCCGGCGCAGGAGCCCAGGCCCTGGCCGCCACCGCCGGTTCCGGTGCGCTATACCTGGCCGATGGCCACCATCGGTACGAGACGGCGGTGACGTACGTCGGCGAGAATCCGGCCGCAGACCGGATTCCGTGTCTCGTTGTTCCCATCGACGACCCAGGGCTCGTGGTCGGCCCCACGCACCGGCTCCTCTACGGACCACCGATCGATGCCGGAACACTGGTGACCCAATTCCGGGAGCGATTCCAACTCAGGGAACTCCCGCCCGAGGCGCACTATGTGGAAGAGCTCGCTCCCCTCGTCTCACGCGGTACGGCGTGCGTGCTGGTGCTCCCCGGCGGCCAGGCGTTTGCCCTGCTTCTCAAGAGCGGCGCCCGGTTGGGAGACCTGTCCTCCGCGGGCGAGCCGGCCGTTGCCGCTCTCGATGTCGCGAGGGTCGACGAGCTGATCGTGAAACGTTTCGCGGCGGCTATGGGTGAGACAGTGCGGGTCGAGTATTCTTCAGATTCCGCCTACGTGATCGACGAGGTACGCACCGGTCGAGCTGCGTACGGTGTGCTGCTCAATGCGACCCCCGTCGAGGCCGTCCTCGCGGTAGCGGATGCGGGAGCGGTGATGCCGCAGAAGTCGACGTTCTTCACCCCCAAGGTGCCGAGCGGTGTGGTCGGCATCCGATACTCGACATGACCGCGACCGGCGGTTTCTCGTCCACCCCTCGCTGCGTCGGAGATGACCAGGCATGAACGCACGTCCTCGGGAGCGGATACTCGCAAATCTCGAATCCATTTACCGTGAGGCATACGCCCTAGCCTCCGCGCAGGAGGACAAGGAGCGGATGCAGCAACTCGACGCCTCGTTCCAGCGGGAACAGCTGATCCTGGAGGTGCTGCTCGACATCCGTGATGCAATCGTGAATATCGGCGAGGTTCCGCCGTCGAAGTCCGCCTTGGAGAAGCTGGACGCCCTGAGAAAGCTGACGAAGCTTCGCTGACCGAGTATTATTACCGGCCATGACCTCCCGCGCGAATTCGAAGAGCGGTACGAGCCAGCAGCCGAAGCGGCGGCGGACGGCGCGCTTCGAGAAGGCTGAGTTGCTCGACATCTACCGCATCATGAGTCTCTCCCGTCAGCTCGATGACAAAGAGATCCAGCTCAAACGCCAGAACCGCATTTTCTTTCAGATCTCGGGAGCTGGTCACGAGGCCGTCCTCGTCGCCGTTGGCAAACTCCTCAAGCCAGGCTACGACTGGTTCTACCCCTACTACCGTGATCGTGCGTTGTGTCTGGCGCTGGGGATGACGCCTACGGAAATGCTTCTGTCGGCAGTCGCGGCGGCCGACGATCCGAACTCCGGCGGTCGGCAGATGCCGTCCCACTGGGGCCGGAAGGATCTCAACATCGTGAGTTCGTCGAGCCCCACCGGGACGCAGTACCTGAACGCGGTAGGGTGCGCAGAAGCATGGCTGCGCTATGATCGGATCGCAGATATCCCCGACCGTGAGACGCAGAGCCGGCGCGACGAGGTCGTTTTCTGCTCCTCAGGCGACGGCACCACCAGCGAGGGCGAGTTCTGGGAGGCACTCAACACGGCGAGCAACCTCCAGCTGCCTGTCTTGTTCCTCGTGGAGGACAACGGGTATGCCATCTCGGTGCCGGTGGAAGTGCAAACCGCTGGCGGGTCGATCTCCAGCTTGGTCGGCTGCTTTCCGAACCTCTACGTGGACGATATGGATGGCTGCGACCCGATCGTCTCGTACGAGGTCCTCGCCGGCGCAATCGCCCATTGCCGCACGCGGAAAGGGCCGGCTCTGGTGCACGCAGACGTGATCCGGCCGTATTCGCACTCGCTGTCCGATGACGAGATGCACTACAAGTCATCGGAAGAACGTGACGTCGAAGCGAGACGGGATCCGCTGGTCACGTTTCCCGCCCGATTGCTGGCCGAAGGGGTCGCGACCGAGACCGAACTCGCCGAGATCCGCGCGAAGGTCGAAGAGGAAATCGAGCTCGCCACGGAGGTCGCCCTGGCCTCTCCGCAACCGCTGCCAGACACCGTCGAGCTCTACGTGTATTCCCCGGACGTGGATCCCACGAGCGAGGACTTCGACACCGAGGACGATCCGCAGTTTCAAGGCGACCCCACCACAATGGTGGATCTCCTCAACAAGTGCATGAGCGACGAGATGATGCGCGATCCGCGCATCGTCGTCTTCGGTGAGGACATCGCGGACGTATCGAGGGATCGAAACCTCGAGCAGGTCAAGGGAAAGGGCGGTGTGTTCAAGGTGACCTGGGGGCTCCAGCGGAAGTTCGGGGGCGATCGGGTTTACAACTCGCCGTTGGCGGAGGCGAACATCGTGGGCCGGGCCGTGGGGCTTGCCACCCGCGGCATCAAACCAGTGGTCGAGATCCAGTTCTTCGACTATGTCTGGCCGGCCTATCACCAGATCCGCAGCGAACTCGCCCTCCTGCGGTGGAGGAGCAACAACGCCTTCAAAGCTCCCGTGGTCATCAGGGTCACCTATGGTGGCTACCTCAAGGGCGGTGGGATCTACCACTCGCAAACCGGGGCCGCGATCTTCACGAGTCTGCCGGGGCTGCGTGTCGTGTGTCCGTCGACGGCGCTCGATGCCAACGGACTGCTGCGCACGGCGATTCGGTGCGACGATCCCGTTCTCTTCCTCGAGCACAAGCACCTCTACCGACAGACGTATAACAAGGCCGCCTATCCCGGGCCGGATTTCATGATCCCATTCGGGAAGGCGAAAGTGGTTCGGGAGGGCAGCGACGTTACCGTGGTGACGTATGGGGCGGTCGTGCATCGCTCGGTCGTGGCCGCGAACGAGCTCGAGGAAACGGAGGGAATCGGTGCCGAGGTGGTCGACCTTCGGACGCTAAGCCCGGTGGATTGGGGCACCATCGGTGAGTCGATCCGAAAGACCAACCGTGTCGTCGTTGCGTACGAGGATTCCATCTCGTGGGGGTACGGAGCGGAGATCGCGGCGCGCATTGCAGACGAGCTCTTTCCCTGGCTCGATGCGCCGGTCCGGCGGGTCGGGGCGCTCGACACGTTTGTCGCCTACGCACCGGACTTGGAGGACGTCATCCTCCCGCAAGTCGACGACCTCAGGCAGGCGATACGGGATATCGCTTCGTTCTGAGTGTGGGAGGTTGGGGTGGTGACGCGGACCACGGTGCCATCCCAGCCGCGTGGTGACCGCTGGACCCGCTATCGTGGCCGATATCCCCCCAACGCCTCCTTGATCTCCCCTGCCGCATCGATGGCGGCTTCCACGTCGATCTTGAGGGCGCGCGCGGCCTGGGTGGCAGAGGTGAGGTCGCTCAAGACCTCGGCCACACCGGCCGAACGAAGTCGCAGCAGGTCGAACCGCACGTTTTGGATTGCCAGGACACAGGACTCGAACTGGCCTTCGATCTTCCCTCGCCGCATGGAGAGCTCGGCCAGCGTGGCCCGTTGGCGCTTGAGCAGGTCGAGGCGTCGGTCCTTTTCCGAGCTCGTCTCCTCCCCCTCCAACTCGGCAATACGCTCCTCGAGCTGATTGACCGCGTTCTGATCGACCTGACCCTCCATCTGTTGGAGCGTGCGGGCGAGATCGGTGGCGCGCTGAAACAGCGACTCGACCGTGGGGACGACGTCCGGCAGCATGGCCCGCTCCGATTCCGGAAGTCGGTCGATGAGCTTGATGATGGCCGAGTGGTCCTTGCGCATCTGCTCGATCTGGCTGGCGAGCAGACCGAACTCGCCGGTCGTCGACGCTGGAAGTCTCCGCCGCTCCGAAGGACGCGAATCGGTCGGAGACGGGAGCGCGTCGTCGGCGGGCGGACGATTGAGCACATCTCGCATGCTGTAGCCAGACGACCAGAGCTTTCCATACTGGGACGCGAGCCCAATTCCCCAGCCGATCGCGGGGAAGAGAAACCATGGCGTGGCCAGGCCCGTCACGACATTGAGGAGCAGCAACCCTCCGTTGACAGACACATACGATGCGAAGTTCGCACGGAACTTTCGGACCACGGTGGGCTCTCCCACCGGGCCGACCGCGCTTTCTTCGATGTCCCGGCGTTTCACGGCACGATCACGCGCTCTAGCCTCGCGGGGCCGGCCGGATGATGCACGTCCTTCCTCGAACCACCGCCACCAGTCGGTGTCCTGCTTGGCGGGACTGGGCCGGGGGCGCCGCGGAGGGCTCGGGTGTCGTGAAAGCGGTGACCGCGGACGATAGGGGCCCGACGAGCGGCTCTCGAGCGCGCGCCGAAGGGTGTCGGCGGTGGGCCAGCGATTCTCGGGTTCCTTGTCGAGGCACCGGCCGACGGCGGCGACCAGATCGTCGGGGCAATCGCGACGCATCTCTTGGATGTTGGGAACTGGCTGCGTGACCTGCTTCAACAAGATGCCGGCGACCGTCGGCGCCTTGAACGGTACCTCACCCGTCAGCATCTCGTAGGCGACGACCCCCAGGGAGTAGATGTCGCTGCGCGCGTCGATTTCGCTATCCCCGGCTGCCTGCTCGGGGCTCATGTACGCGGGAGTGCCGATCGCGACGCCCGTGCCGGTGAGCGTCCCCCCGCTCGCGTCCGTCAGCGCCTTGGCTATTCCGAAGTCGGTGACCATGACCCGGCGTCGCGTACCCTCGAGGAGGATATTGTCGGGTTTGATGTCCCGATGCACGATCCCCATGGCATGCGCGAGCCCCAGCGCATCGGCCGTTTCCTTCATGATGCGCCGGGTTTCTTCGATCGGGAGGCGCTCTCGACGGCGGAGGCGGGCAGCCAGCGACTCGCCGTCGACATAGCCCATTACGAAGTACACGAGGCCGGCTTCCTCGCCAACGGTATGGATTGGAACGATGTGAGGATGGGAGAGCCTGGCCGCGGTCTGCGCTTCCCGAGTGAAGCGCTTGCGAATCTCCCCGCGGAAGGCTAGTTCGGGCGGGAGCACCTTGATGGCGACGCGACGCCGAAGCCGTATGTCACGCGCGCTGAACACGATGCCCATGCCGCCCCGTCCGATCTCCCCTTCGATCTCGTAGGAATCGGACAGGACATCGGTGAGTCGGCTTTGAAGCGTGTCTTGAATATCCTCAGCCATGTAGCTTTAGGTCTGGACCGGGGATAGATTAACGCAATCTGCTACACACGGGCAACCGGGAGCCATCAGACCGAGGCCGCGATGCGCTGGGTAACGGACGATGCGGGACGCCGGTGGTCCGCCGAGCGAGTCGGGCGGACCTCCGGGCTGATTCCCACCAAGAAGGCCAAGCCGTCGTTCCCAGAGCCGGCTGACATCATCCGCTTTGAGTGCGAATCGGACGGAGCAGAGCCGGCGAGGGAAGTGCAGGCGCGCGCCGGGCTTCTGGAACAGCTGACCGACTCCGAACTGTGCGCCCTCCTCAACGTCGCGCCGCGAGCCCCCTGAAGTCCCTCCTCTCTCGCCTCCCGTCCGTCAATCTGGCAGCACGTCGGTTCCAACAGTACTTTCGGCAGGAACTTCGCTCCGAGGCGAAGGGTTCCACCCTGTAGACGGACCCATACTGGCAGGAGCTAGCGGCACGCTAGCTGCCGAGTGAAGACGTGATCGGTCACATACGCCAACCACGGTCTCGCCGAGAGGTGAGGTGAATCATGAATGACCGCACGTCCGGACGAGTGCGATTGCCTGTGCTCCCGCTTCGGGAGACAGTGATGTTCCCCGGGGTAACGGCGCCCATCGGTGCCGGGAGACCGGCGACATTGCGTGCGATCGAGGCCTCGTTGAAGGGTGAGGCCAAGCTCATCTTTGCGGTCGCCCAACGAGAGAACGTCGATAACGCCCAACCGGAGGTGTTGTACACCACCGGAACCGTGGCCCGCGTGGGGCAGGTCCAGCGCGGGCTGGGCGGTATTCAGCTTCTCCTGCACGGCGAGTACCGAGCCGCGGTGCTGCAGTATTCGGAGAATGCCGGTCACCTGGAGGCGGTGGTCCAGGAGGCGCCAGATCTCCTGCCGCTCGATTCCGACGATGCCGCCTTCGTTGCCCTCTACAAGGAAGTGCGTGAACGGGCCAGCGACCTGGCGCTGAAGATGGGCCTCCCGCAAGAGGTCGTGGAGCAGGTGCTCGAAGGAGTGGAGGATCCCGGACGGTTTGCCGACCTGGTGGCGGGGTACATCGATATCACGCCAGGCGAGCGTCAGGCACTACTCGAGACCCGAGGCGTCGAGGAGCGGCTCCGCCGCGTCCTGATCCACGTCCAGCGACAACTCGAGCTCGTCGAGGCACAGGAAGAGATCAAGACCAAAGTTCAAGAGGAAATCGGTGAACGGCAACGGGAGATGTTCCTCCGGGAGCAGCTCAAGGCGATCCAGAAGGAGCTCGGTGACGACGGCTCTCAGGAGGTCGAAGAGCTTCGGGAGCGCGTCGAGAAGCTCACGCTTCCCGATAATGTCCGCGAAGAGATCGAGCGGGAGCTACGCCGGTTGGAGCGCGCCGGCCGCGACTCGATGGAGTCCCAGATCATTCGTACCTATCTCGAGACGATTGTCGAGTTGCCGTGGAGCATCCGCAGTGAGGACCACCTGGATCTCATCGAAGCGGCGAGCATTCTCGACGAAGACCACTACGGCCTCAAGGACGTGAAGGACCGTGTGCTCGAGTTCCTCGCAGTGCGCCAGTTGCTGAAGGTGCGTGCGCCGGACGAGCGGATGACGGGTCAGGTCGGGAACGAAGACGATCGAGGGACCAAGGGGCAGATCTTGCTCTTCATTGGCCCGCCCGGGGTCGGGAAGACGTCGATCGCGAAGTCGATCGCTCGGGCGATGGGACGACGGTACATACGCATTTCCCTCGGTGGTGCCCGCGACGAGGCCGACATCCGGGGACATCGACGTACGTATGTGGGCGCTATGCCCGGTCGGATCATCGAAGGCATGAAGCGCGCCGGCACGAAGAACCCGGTGTTCCTGCTCGACGAAGTGGACAAGCTCGGCGTATCCTTCCAGGGCGACCCGGCGTCGGCGTTACTGGAGGTCCTCGACCCGGCGCAGAACGACTCCTTTACCGACCACTATCTCGGCATACCGTTCGATCTGTCGGAGGTGCTGTTCATCGCTACGGCGAACTTCCGACAGAACATCCCGGTGCCGCTGCTGGACCGTATGGAGACGGTGGAGTTCAGTGGGTACACCGAGGAAGACAAGCTGATCATCGCGCGGCAGTACCTGATTCCGCGCCAACTCGGCGAGTCGGGGTTGAGCGAGGTGGAACTCAAGCTCGGTGACAGCGCTGTCCGGACGCTGATCCAGGGCTACACCCGCGAGGCCGGCGTGCGTCAGCTCGAGCGAGAGATCAAGAAGATCGCGCGAAAAGTGGCGCGTAAGATCGCGACGCACGAGCTCGAAAAGGTGGCCATCGAAGGGGACGACGTCGACGAGCTGATCGGACGCCCCACTGTGCACCCGGAGCGGGCCGCGCGGGAAGACCAGGTAGGGACCGCCACTGGGATGTACTATACGCCGGCGGGCGGGGACATCATGTTCGTCGAGGTATCCGTCATGCCGGGGCGGGAAAACCTGGTGCTCACGGGGCAACTCGGCGACGTCATGAAGGAGTCTGCCCAGGCGGCGCTCACGTACGCCAAGACCAACGCCCGCGCGCTGGGCATCGACCCCAAGGCCATCACCGACAAGGACGTGCACATCCACGTGCCCGCCGGCTCCATCCCGAAGGACGGCCCCTCGGCGGGCGTCACGATGGCGACGGCCCTGGTCAGCGCGCTGTCGGGAATTCCGGTTCGGCACGATCTGGCTATGACCGGCGAGATCACCCTGTCGGGTCGCGTGCTGCCGATTGGCGGTGTGAAGGAGAAGGTGTTGGGTGCCTGCCGAGCCGGGATCACCAACGTCATCCTGCCGGGGGAGAACCTGGCCGACCTGGAAGACTTGAGCGAGGACGAGCGGCGCCGGATCTACGTCGAGCCGGTGGATGATCTCCGAGCGGTGCTGAAGATCGCGCTCCGGCGGCCGGATACCGTTGGGCACGAGGCACAACCGGACGAGACAGAACTCGCGCCGTCCGCTCCGTAGCCCGCTCCGCCCAAGCTCGGTGCCCACCGGTTACCAGGTGAGCGATCGGTTGAGGAGGGTTATCACGGAGTCGACCCACGAAGGCTCAGCAGCCCGCGGCTCCGTATCACCCGTCAACGCGTGGCTCAGCGCGACCCACCCCAGAAGCAACACCGCGGCCTGACGGCCACAATCCTCAGGATCGGCATCGTCGCGGAAGTGTCCCAGCCCCTGGCCTCTGGAGACCTCGGCGGCGACCCCGCGGACCAGATGCCGCGCGACCCGGGGCGCATGCTCCCCGCCGTGCTGCGCTTCGAGCGCTCCAAGTAGGATCGTCCGCACGAGGCTCGGATGCGCCGAAAGGTGGTCGGCGGCAAGCCGAAGGAGCTGGCGGATCCGCTCACTAGGGGTCCCTACCGGGCGTTGGCCTCGCCTTGCCTCGGGGAGGATGCCGTCTGCGGCCAAGCGGATCGCATGCTCGTAAAGCTGCCGTTTTGAGCCAAAGTAGTAGTAGAGCAGCTGCTTGTTCACGCCCGCCCGCCCCGCGATACGATGGATTCGGGCACCGTGAAACCCGTGGTCCGCAAACTCCTCAACCGCGGCACTCTCAATACGTTCGCGGGTATCACGCATAATCAACCAACCGGTTGGTTGAGACGTCGATAATTGTGTCGTGGGCAGGAGGCTGTCAAGATGTCATGGAGCGAGGGCTGTGAGCGCCGCCCGGAGTGTGCCCGTGAGTAGCGGGTCGGAGAACCAGAGTCCCACCGGTTCTGCGAGATCGAGCTGGGTGATGATTCCGGCCTCGTTGGTGAGGATGGCTCCTATCTGCACCCCAAACCGGTTACCGACCGTGCTGGCCGGCACGGTGGCGTTCAGTACAAACGGTATTGTGTCGGGAGGCGCACCGACAGCGTAAAACGCTGTAGCGCGGTTGTTTGCAGCCCGCGCACGCCAGATGGGGGCCAGGGAGAGCAGGAGCTCGGGCGGGCCAAGAAACGTCACGTCGGCGGCCCTCACGGCCGTTCGGAGCGCTAGCGCCTCAAACTCAGCGCTGCCCCGAAACGGGACGATTGCCGGCTCTCCTTCCGAGCGGATCTCGGCGATCGCGTCTTCGAGGCGGTCGAGCTGCGCCGCCTGCTCCCTCGTGATTCTAGCGAGCAAGGCGCCCGGTGCGACGGCGCGGAAGATCTTGGGATTGGCGTCCACCACGACGGCAGCCTCTTTCGCCGCGAGCCCGTGGAGGGCCTGGTAGGCATTGGCCCTGGCGATGGAGAGCCGCTTGGCGATTGCGTACCCGGAGGAGGGGCCAGCCCTGAGAAGTGCCGAGTAGGCCTGGCTTTCGGTCGGCGTGTACCCGAAGGATGTCAGATCTGGGGTTTGCATAGAAGTAGCATATGCTACTCCTATCCTATTCTCTTTCCGTGCAGTTCACAAGGGCTGGTGAGGTGGCGTCAGATGTACTCCGTCTCCCACCCCGCCAGCTTGGCGATCAGGGCCAGTCGGAAGGTGACGTCGGCGCGCCGGCGCTCGGAGGTCTTCCCATCGAGCTCCAACGGGAACGCGAAGTCGGCTAGCTTGGAGCTGCTGCGCGGGATCGAGCGGAGGTTCTTCGGGCTCCACACGCCGTCGGAGTCACGGTCGCGGCACAGTCGAGCCAAGATTCGCTGGGCCGTCCCCGAGGTTTCGAGGATGCCCATGCGGACGAGCAACTCGATCCAGTGGAGGGCGAAGGGCAGGTCCTTTGGGTTGCCGGCCGAATCCGCCTTGAGGGGGTCGCCCAGAAAATGGTATGTGGGCTTGATAGCCTTTCGGCCTGCTTGGATGACCCACGCGCGCTTCGTCGCTGTCTGGGCGAGGTAGTGGCCGATTCGGTCGACGAAACCGGCGCGCTCGCGCCGCATGCTCGGCATGTAGGCAATGATGGCCACTGCGAACAGGCTCGGCGGATACGCGCCGGCGTGCAGCATGTTGCGGGCCCCCTTACGGACAATCGGCTTTTCCGACAGCTCGCTCCGCAGGTGGCGGGAGACGTTGGTGGCGATGCGATGTGCAGCGCCCCGTACGCGAGGGTCTTCGTGGTGACCAGCATGAGCGAGGGCTGCGGTCGCCCCCTCCCGCAAGAACTCGCGCGCCCACAGCCCGAGCGCCGGATTGGCCTTGGCGCCCTTTTGGTACTCGAACAGCAGCGCCGGATCGGAGTCGCGCGACAACAGGCGGAACAGGGGCCGCTCGGCGAGCCGCAATGATCGGTCATCGCTCGGCAGGCCCAATTCGACCAAGTGCCGGTATTGCGCCACTGTCCCGACATCGTTGATACCCTGTGCCTGGGATGCTGCCAACCCGAGGATGTTCTTGCCCCAAATCCCGGTGGCCTTCTGCTTCCGGGCAGTCTGCGTAACTCTCTTGTACTGAAGGAGTTCCTCCCGCAGGAGGTTGATGTCAGCAGCGCTGGCAGATCCGGCCGGGAGGATTTCGTGAACCGTCCTCCACCGGATTGGGGCGCAGGCATGCTGGCGAAGCCAAGTGACCGGAATCCGGTGAACAGCGGGCAGCTCCAGAGCGAGCACTCCTTACGAAAAAGCCGGAGCCGAAATGGGGTGGGCGAGAACATACGCAAGTTCGCGCCGTTAGGCCAGTACTTCGACTGTTTAGCGAGAGCGACGCGGTGGTGCCGCGCGGAGCCGCCGTAGCTCGAGACGTTCGCCGGCGGCCCGGAACTCGGCGTCCGGCTTCCACTTGGGGTAGGTGTCCGCCGTCGCCAGCGCCCAAATGAGCCTCACCGCCACCCGTACCTGCTCGGGCAACCCGTCATACAGGGTCTCCTGCTCGACGGCGTCCGACGGACGATGAAAGCGGTTGGCCAGGTACTCTGCTTCCCGCTCCGCCCCCCATGACTCGACCCGGTCCCGATACGAGAGGCCCGCCCGGAGCGTGAGACCGGGTATCCCGGCCATGGCAAACGGCAACGGGTCGAGGTGGTAGACCTCGGCAACTGAGCCAGGTGCCGGGGCAGTCACGGTCATACCCTCCGCCGTGGCCGCCTGCCGAAGGACGTCCTGCAGGGTGGACTCGTCCGCTCCCAGACCCATGACGTCCTGCACGCGCCCGCGGAGGTTAGCCCGGTCGATGTTGACGACGGCGACCATTCGCTCTGCAGGAATGGCTGTGTGGCGGAGGAACTCGTCGGCACCCAGGCGCCCGCTCTCGGTTGCAGTCGTGGCGAGGAAGAGCACCGAGCGCCGCGGGCCGCCCGCGACGAGTCCCCGAGCCACGCCCAAAAGAGCAGCACTGCCCGAGGCATTGTCCTCGGCGCCGTTGTACACGGAGTCGTTTCCCTCCGCGATGCCAATGCCGAGGTGATCGTAGTGCGCCGAGACGACCACCACGTCGCTGGAAGCAAGCGAGTCGGCGCCCCGCAGCATGGCAACGACGTTGGCCGACGACGTTTCGCGAATTCGATTGCGGAGGGTGATCACACCATGCGCGCCGAGCGGAATGGGTTGGAAGCTCGGTTGTGCTGCACGCCGTGCCAATAGGTCGAAGTTACGCCCCGCCGCGTCGGTGATGCGCTTGGTGGCGTCCTCGGTGATCCACGCCCCAACCCGCAGAGTGGTCGTCCCAGGGGCGGGTGGTCGCACCCGCTCACCGCCCCAGGTGTGCACGGTCGCGCGCCAGGACATCGGTGCATCGCCGTCACGATGGATGAGCACGGCTCCGCGGGCGCCGACGCGTGCCGCTTGCTGGAGCTTGTATGTGACGCTTCCGTAGTACGTGGGGCGTTTGCCGCGAAACCGCGTCGTGTCCTCGAGTCCAGGATCACCCACCAGAAGAACCAGAATCCTGCCGGCCACTGGAACATCTTTGTAGTCGTCCCACCCCCACTCGGGCGCATCGATTCCGTAGCCCACGAACACGAGATCGCCGTCAACGGTCGTCGCTTCCTCGCTACGCTCGCTCCACGCGACGAAGTCCGTCTCCGGTTCCAAGCTGGCCGTCCTACCCTGCCCACCTACGACGAACGAGGCGCGGGGTTCCAGGGCAACGAGTCCGAACCGCTGGAAGTAGGTGCCGTCGTCACCTGCGGGCTCGAGCCCAAGGGCTTGGAACCGCGCGGCGATGAAGCGCGCGGCGATTTCCCCTCCCGGTGTGCCGGGGGCCCGTCCGCCCAGGAGGTCATCGGCCAGGAACTGCACGTCAGCACGCAGTTCGGCCACGCTGGGTGCCGCCAGCGCCCGCGCCAGTCGAGCGGCGGCCTGGGGGGCCCCCTGTGCGCACACCGGGTTGGACACGATCGCCAGCGCGGCTAACGCGAGCAGCGAACTTCTGAACACGGGCTCATTCATCGCAGTGGTACCCTCACGGGGTACAGCGGACTTTGGAGATCCGGCCATGACGACCAAATGCAGATTCGCTGGTCAGCACGAGCGTCGAGTCGTCGAGGAAATCCACGGCCTCCCCCTGTTCCCACCCACCGAGCCAACACCCTCCCAAAGGCGTGGCGCCGTCGCGGTCGAGCGCGAAGAAGAGAATCTCGGCATAGGTCCGGATCACGAGGTGCCTCCCGTCCGGCGAGACCGCGGCCCCCGTCACCTGACGGCCCACGGCCCGCTGATGTGCCGCGTCGAGGGTCAGCCAGGGCGCGAGCCGAAGCGAGTGCGCCTCGAGATCGTCCCGCATCACCCGATACAGCGTGATCGGCCCGGTTCGACCTTTTGTTGCAAGCAGCAGATCGCCTTTGGAGGTGATGGCGAGCGCCTCGACGTCGTGCCGTCCGTCCTCATAGCGCAGCCGGATGTCTCGAGCCTCGAGGATTCGATCGCCAGGTGCGTCTGTCGACAGGGTGCGCGGCTCGGGGACGACATAGATGTGGACGCTCCTGCGCTGTTGCAGGTTGTCCCCAGTGTCGCCGACGTAGAGGCACGGATCGTCCGATCGGGGGCATGGTCCGAGGGCAACATCCTCCCAATCCACTGCGGCGGCGTTCCGCACCTCGAACCGGGCGAGGAGCGTGCCATCCATCGTGACCGCATACAGAAAGGGGCCGTCACCCGAGTCATTATGTGTCCACAGAATACCGGGATGCTGACGGCTGACGGCCACACCAGAGCTCTCTGTGATGGGTGTCCGTAACACGCCGATCGTCTCGACGGATTGGGGCCGGGGCACCTGGGCCGCCAGTGGCTGCGCGGGGAACCACGCCACGCCACACAGCAGAGCGGCGATCATCCGGAGCTGACCTCTGGCCAAAGGGTCTGTCCTCATGGATTTGAATTGTACTTCGGCGCTTGCCTGACGGAAACGGAACGGTCAACTTTCGAGCCCCATGATCGACAGCCTCCAGGCCAAACCGATTCTCAAGCGCCCCGACCGCGTCCGCTTGGACGGCCGCGTGTTGTTCCTGGCCGACGATCCGGATCTGATTCGTCGCCAGCTCGACGGCGAGGATCTGTCGTGGCCGTTGTCCGCTCCTCTGCGGGACAATATCTCCACCGACGAGATCACTCCGGCATACATCTGCTACTACTATGACGAGAGGCTCGGGGACTTTCCGTATCTCGGTCTCCAGGCTGGCGAGGAGTTCCCCATCACGCGCGGCAGCGTGAAAGCAGGGGGCTTCGTCTGCTCGGTCAGCGGAAAGCGCCGTGGCAAAGGATCGTCACGCGAGCAGTCTCCTTACGCCGAGATGTGTGCCGGTATTCGACTGGTAGTCGCCGAGAACATCGAGCGGATCTACCGGGAGAACTGTCAGAACCTCGGCATTCTCACGACCACCGATTTCTCGCTCATCGATCGCATCCGTCGCGGCGAAGAGATCCCACTCGAGACGTTCACGGAGGGTGAGGGAGATATCACCCGGGGCATCATCGAGTTCGGCGGTCTCTTTCAGTACAACGTGGCCCGGCTGCAAGGGAACGTGACAGTTCCCCCAGTCACCACACGACGACGGCCGTTGACACTCGCCGAGAAGATCATCGCACGACACTGGGTTACCGACCTCTCTCGGGATGAGGTGGGGGTTCAGGCGGTCGCTCCCGGCGACGAGGGCTTCGTTCGGACGGACATCCGCTTCAGCCATGAGTATGTGACGCCGATGGCGGCAATCTTCTGGCGGGACTTCGTGGGCGAGCACGAGCGCATCGTAGATCCCGACTCGGTCTTTCTGTTCCGCGATCATCTCACATTCCTCGAGCTTGCGATGACCGAGGAGCGCAAGGCACAGGGATTGTTGGACGTTGCGCTCGAACTCAAGGCGCAGCAGGAGGAATTCGCAGCGCGGCAGGGCGTGACCCTGTACGGAGAACTGCCTCGCATCGGTCCCGGAATGGCGGTACAAGGATCCGAAGCCATCTGTCATTCGAAGATCCTCGAGCAACACGCCTTGCCCGATCATCTCATTATCGGATCTGACTCGCATACACCACATGCCGGAGCCATCGGTGCCATGGCGTTCGGCGTTGGCACCACGGCGATCTTCAATTCCTGGCTCACGAAGGACGTCAGGATCATGGTCCCGCAGTCGGTGCTCGTGCGGGTCAGCGGTCGGAAGCCCGAGAACGTGACGGCCAAGGACTTCATGCTCCAGGTCCTACGGCATCCGTACGTGAGAAGCGGCCATGCGATAGGGAAGATTGTGGAGTATGCCGGACCGGCGGTCGAGGAATTGTCGATCGACGAGCGGGCGACGATGACCAACATGGCCGCCGAGGTCGGGGCGTTCACCGGTGTGATCCGTCCCGATGAGAAGGCGGTGGAGTTCCTCGTACAGGAGCGGGGCATGGATGCTGCGGCCGTGCGGCGTAGCCTGGAAGGTCTCTACTCCGATGACGGGGCGGAGTTCGAGACCGTCATCGAGATCGACGCTGCCACACTAGAGCCGATGGTGGCTTTGCCGGGTGACCCGGGCAATGGGCTCTTCATCAACGAGCTCGGCAACGCGGTCAAGATCGACATCGCGTACGCCGGGTCATGCACGGCGGGAAAGAAGTCGGACATGGACATGTACGCTCGCGTATTCCGGGAGGCGGTCGAGCGCGGTGCGCAGATCCACCCTGACGTGAAGTGCTACCTCCAGTGCGGATCGCAGGAAGTGAAACGGTACTGTGAGGAGCGCGGCTATCTGGAGCTCTTTCGAAGGGTCGGCGCCGAGTTCATCGAACCGTCGTGCGGTGCATGTATCAACGCCGGGCCGGGCGTGTCGTACGATCGAGAGACGGTCACGGTCAGCGCAATCAACCGCAATTTCCCCGGACGCTCCGGGCCGGGCCAACTCTATCTCGCGAGTCCCTACACGACGGCGGCGAGTGCCATTGCAGGGTACATCAGGGCGTGGCAGCCTACGTCGGTTGGTGCGGGCGTAGGCGCCTGATACGACTGGTCCTACCTATCGGGCCTGGTCGGGGTGGGGGTGGGCGTCTCGCTTGGGCGGATCGGGGGACGGGCCATGGGGCGAAGCGCGGCGGGGGGATACACGCCGCGGGCATTCCAGAGCACCCAGTCGGTGAGCCCGAGATCTTCGACGGCCTGTATTTGTGCTCGCACCTCCTGTGCTGAATACCGCACGCGGTAGATGGTGAACGCCTGGAGGTAGGGTCGAATCCGGGCCGGACGCGCCAGGCCACGCGATCGAGCAATTGCGTCCTCGAGGGCACGTCGCACGACGATGTACGGCTCGGCATTCGGATTGCGAATTCCGAAGAACCCACGGGCGTAGTGACTGGGGTAGACCATCGGGAGAATCACGTCGGCCGAGGTGGCGAGGTCTTCCCACACCTGGCCGATGCCGAGATCCCCGCGGGCACTGGCGGTGAGTCCAAAGACATCCAGCGTGAACGGAACGCCCATCTGCGCTACGCGCCGCTGCAGTAACTCGACGTTGCGCCTGATGGCGTCCCGCTTGCTCTCGCCGGGACGCCGGGCGGCGTACACGGTCCGGCCAAGCCGGTGCGGCGGCTCGTCGGGGAACCGCACGTAGTCGAACTGGATCTCTCGAAATCCCATGAGGACAGCTTCGGCGGCAAGTTCCGCGGCATAGATCCACACGGAATCGTTGTAGGCATCCACCCACGGTTCACTCAATCCATCGTGCCAGAGCCCCCCGGCCGAATCATGGATCGCCCACGCCGGCTTTCGTCGGGCGAGCAGGGGGTCTCGAGCGACCACGATACGAGCGATGGCGTGAATGCCACGGGCCTCGAGCTCGGCGAGCCTTGGGCGCGGATCGCCGATGCGCAACACGCCGTTCGCGCCAATGTACTCCGCTGTCGGGACACTCGAGCGGTAGGTGAGGAAACCGGTGGCGTCTTTGACGTCGATGACAACGGCATTGATCTCGGTGCTGTCCACGAGGGCCAGAAGGTCGTAGAAGCGGCTGGAGCCGAAGATCCATCCGTTGACATATATGCCCCGTACCGCCGCCGGGGGCCGTCCGTGCGGTGGTGGCGGAATGGGAATCGTTGCCGTGACGTCGGACCGAATGGTCTCGGCGTAGTCCGGCGGTCGCGGCGCATGATGGGGGTGCCACGGCTCGCGACGCTCCGCCGGAGGCTCCGGCATCCGAATGCGCGCGAGGGGCGGACGAACAAGACCGAGAACATAGTCCGGGGGCGGTCCCACGAGGTGCGGTGGCTGGAGCCACGCCGAGCGATCGGCCTGCTGGGCGTGACCCGGGCCACCAATCAGCAAGACCGACCCGATCATCAGGAAGACGTGAACGCGACACACAACCTGCAAGTCCTGGTCTCAGCCTTTCTCTCCGGATAGTGAGGCGGTGTGAGACACCACGAGACGGCGCGGGGAGCCCACGCCGTCTCGTCGCCGCACGAGATCCGGACGGTGTGACGACTCCTACGGAGTCCCGCCCGCCAGCCGCCGCAACTCGACTCTTCGGTTTTGCGCGCGCCCCGCGGCAGTCGCGTTGGTCGCGATCGGCTCGTCGGGGCCGTATCCCCGTGACACCATTCGCGACGGGTCGACACCCTTCTGCGCGAGATAGATCTCCACAGCCTGCGCGCGCTCCAGTGAGAGCCGGCTATTGAGCGCTCGAGAGCCGGTTATGTCGGTGTGGCCGGCGATTTCCACCCGCACGTCGGGGTGCGCCAGCAGTGACGCCGCCACCTCGTCGAGTATCACGTACGACTCGCGCGTGAGGGCCGATCGGCCGACCTGGAAGTTCACGCCGCGGAGGACGAGCGGCTGAACCTCACCCCGCTCGACCACGAACAGGATGGGGCAGCCAATTGAATCGACGCGCTGTCCGGCCCTCGTGTCCGGGCAGCGATCGATGCTGTCGGGAACCCCGTCGCCATCGGAGTCGGTGACGATGGCGCAACCCAGGGCATCCACCTGACGGCCGGCCGGGGTGTTGGGGCACCGGTCGATCCCGTCAGGCACGCCGTCGCCGTCAGCATCCGTGGGACAGCCTGCGGCATTCACGGCCACGCCCATCGGCGTACCGGGACACTGATCCAGGCCGTCCAGCACTCCGTCGCCGTCGCCGTCCGAAGAACAGCCGTTGGCGTCGACCGTCGCTCCCCGCGGCGTGTCGGGGCATTGGTCGAGGCCGTCGAAGACGCCGTCCTCGTCAGCGTCGGTCGGACATCCGTTCGCGTCTACCAGGGCGCCCGCCGGCGTGTTGGGGCAGACATCGACGCCGTCCACGACGGTGTCTCCGTCCGCGTCACTCGGGCAACCAGCCGGATCGACGATCGCGCCGGCTGGCGTGCCGGGGCAGCTGTCCAACCCGTCGAAGACGAGGTCATCGTCGCTATCGAGCGGACAGCCGGCGCCGTCCACCAGGGCGCCATAGGGCGTTCCAGGACACTCGTCGGTTGTGTTCGGGACGCCGTCGCGGTCGGAATCGCGCGGCGGGCCGCCGAAGGCGAATACCGAGAGACCCATCGCCGCACCGAGGTTGAGTGCGCTCTCGTTGGGGGTGACCAGCTTCGACGACGGCAGGTAGTCGAGCCGGCCTTCCACCCGCAACGCCGTCCGACCACCCAGCGAGGCGACGTTACCGAGAATGAGGTGACCCCCGTCATCCCCCGTCTCCATGGCGCCGCGATATTCAGAGTGGGTGTAGCCCGCACCGAGATAGAACCTGCCGTACCCGATCTTCGGAGCGTGGAAGTACAGCGTTCCGCCGAGGCGGGTCAGGTCGACATTGCGGCCCGTGAGCTGCTGCTCGGCCTGTGTGAAGTCGCCGCGTGCCTCCACGGAGAAGTAGTGCGTGAGAAAGACCCCCAGCCGACCACCCGCCCCGAACTCGGAGGACAGACCGACCGTCTGCTCGTCGTACTTGGTGTACGTCCCCAGCAGGCCGAGTTCCAGCTGGCCCGGGCTCGCGATCTGCCCGACGGCGGATCCCGGGGTCAGGAGGATGGAGCAGGCGGTTATCGCACCGCAGAGCGCTATTCGGGGTCTCATGGCACAGAATCTAAGATATTGGGGCGGGCGCAGCACGTCGGTGTCCTACCGCACACGTTGGCGGGCGCTCATGGGCCCTCGTTAGCTTTCGACCTCGGTGTCACCGTATTTCAGCCCAAGGGAGGAGTCCGTGAAGGTTTCGATTCAATATTGTGGTGTCTGAGGGTACGAACCAAGAGCCGCCAGTTTGGCGGCCGAGATCGAGCATGATTATCCCAAGGCTCACGTGAAGCTCATCGAGTCGTCGGGCGGGGTGTTCGAAGTGCATCTGGACAGCGAGCTGGTGTTTTCGAAGAAGAGCCTCGGCCGCCATGCCGCACCCGGCGAGGTGATGCAGCTAATACACACGCGCGTCGGATCCTGACGGAGGTGCCGGATCCGCCGACACACCGCGTGGGCGGTCGCCCCCGTTCCCGAATCCGCGACCATTACCTCCCGCCCGATCGAGAGGCGTTCCGTCGTGCCGAGCCGCCGACGGGGCGGGTCATCGTCATCGCTCCCACACGCGCTGCCTGCGAGACTATCGAGCTCGCGTGTAGGCTCCACCTGGAAACCGTGCTCGAGCGCGAGCACGGGGAGGAAATTCGGCAACTCGCGGCCGGCCGAGCCGGGTTCGGGATCGTGGCGGGGACCGGAACCGGCAAGACGCTCTCGATTCGACCAATCGCGGAAGAGACCGTGGGCGTACCTCTCCGTATCGGAGTGGTGAATCGCGAACGCGAGGCGACACCCGAAACCCCCTCGTGGAACGTCGTGATCGTGACGACCGGCATTGCCCGCCGCTGGTTCCAGGACGAGCTGATTCTCCCCGAGGACACGCTGGTCATGGACGAGATCCACCAGACGTCGGCGGAACTGGAGCTGTGTCTCGCTCTGGGCAAACGGGTCGGATGCCGATTCATCTGGCTCTCGGCGACCGTCGATCCAGCGTTCTACGCCGCCTACTTGAACTCGGTGGAGGTGCTCGAGACGAGCGCCTTTGAGCCGTCCCTCTCAGCGAAAGTGACGACGCACCACGTGCGGCCGCTGGAGTTCCTGGACGAGCGCTTCGTCCGAGGGGTGGTCAAAGAGCGGCGTGGTGTTGCCGTTTTCCTCCCCACACGGGCGGAGGTCGAAGCGGTCGCACGGGAACTGGGTGGATCGTGGGGTGGACTCCACGCCGCGTTCTATCATGGCGGCGAGCCGATTCGGGTGATCAAGCCGTTTCTGGACGGCACGGCCCAGAAGCCATTCGTCTTGGCCATGACGCAGGCTGGGCAGTCGGCGCTCAACATTCACGGACTCGACACGGTGGTGATCTACGACGCGTGCTACGCTAACCTGGTCCACCGTGGACGAAACGTGCTCGCGCGTCAGTATCTGGGACCGAACGAGATCCTGCAGATGGCCGGTCGGGTCCATGGTCGCGTCGCAGATGGCCGAGTGCACATCCTCACTGATCGCGACATCGACTTCTTTGCCCTCGAGCCGATCCCTCCCAGCTTCCAGTTGGCTGGAGACAGCGAGCGCGTGGCGTTGACGGCGGCGGCGCTCGGCGTGGATCTCACGGACCTCGATCTCCCCGTGCCGCTCGATCGGCGAGCCTATGCGGCGGCAGTCCACCGGCTCGACAGCCGTGGGATCGTCGACCGCGGCAGGCTCACTGACTACGGGCGCGACGTGGAGGCCATGCCGGTGGACCGCGCGTGGGGTGAGTTGCTGGTGCACGCCGATCCCGACATGGTCGCCTATGTGGCCGTTGCGGCGAGCGTCGATTCCCTCCACCGCATGACGCGTGACGACCCGGATCTGGCCGGGGTGATCGCGTACGGGAGCGACCACCTGACCGCCTACAACTTGTACGCCGAGGCCGTCAACCAGTATGGAATCCTCGGCGAAGTGTACGGCCTGCCGCGACATCTCTTTGCCGAAGGCATCGACGAGTGGGCCGCGGATCGTGGTGTGTTGGTGAAGGCAATCGAAGATGTGGCGCTCGGCATGGCGTCGGTGTACCGCACGCTCGAGATCTCCCTTCCGCGCGATCTCCCGACGGCAAACCGAGGTATCGTGAAGCGGTTCCAGGATCTCATGGCGAAGATCATGCCGTTCGATCTCGTGATCGACGGTGAGACGGTCGATGGTGAGCGCGTTCGGTTGTCGGACTCCTCGCACTGTGATCGCCAGGGCGCCATCGCCGGATCGGCACGGTACTTCGCCGATCGCTTCGGTGTGCCGCGCGGAGTCATTGAGGGTACGAACATCCCCTTCGATCTGATCAAGCGGTACGCGGCGCGGACCGAGCCGCGTGTGGAGTTCCGGGAATTCAGGCGAGGAGAGGGATTGGCCATCGTCCGGGGCACGGAGTATTTCGGCTTCGTGCTCACCAGTGCGCGCGAGCCGTTGGTCGGCGCGATTCCCGCGGATCTCGTCGAGCGGTCGCGTACCGCCCTGGCCGAGGCAATTCTCCAAGGGAAGACCAGGCATCCGAATCGCAAGAGCGTTGCCAGGGCGGGCGGGCATCTCTCCGAGTACTGGAGACGCTCGGGCGGACGTCTCCGAGAAGCCGAGCCGCAGAACGTCGTCGAGGTGATCCGTGCGCAGCTCCAGGCCGCGGACAGCTACGATGAGTTCCTGGAGACCCCGCTCGTGCTCGACGTCGAGGCACTCGTGCCCGCCGAGCGGCGATCAGCACTCGACGAGTTGCCCGGATCGGCCCGGGTGTTCGGCGACAGGGTTCCGATCGAGTATGCCGTCGAGGGTGGGAAAGCGGTGGCGTGGCTCAAGCTGCGTGAGAAACAGGCGCAACGGCTCCGTGCGAAGGATCTGCCGGACATCGCGCCGGAACTCCGGTTCAGCGTCGTGCGCGGACGGCGAGAGATCGCACGGGCCGCAACGCTCGAGGAACTTCGGGAATCGCTCAAGCGGCTCCAGGCCAAGCGGCAGAAGCCGCCGTATCGACGACGACGACGACGGTGAGCCCTACGCGGTGAGCGAGAGCACCCCGAGCCAAGCGGTGGTGTAGGCACGCTCGAGTTCCGTGACCGCGGCACCAGCCAGAAGCAGATACCCCACCCCAGCCACCACGCTGCCAAGAAACCAACCAAGCTCTGCCTCACCGATACGGAGTGCTGCTCCGTGGGACTCGAACATAGAGCTAACGGCAGCGCCTAGGGCCACGCTGAACTCCGTCAGGCTGTTACTGACCAGTCGCTCAGGAAGAGAGGTGCCTGAACCAAAGAGAGACGTCCACGCCCGAAGAGTCCCATCCCCTGACTCGCTGACCAACAACGCCCAGGATCGCTCGACCGCCTCGGTCGGTGTAGCGGAATCGAAGACGGTGGCCCAGCCTTCCCGCCGTTCGGCTGCCAGTCGCTCGGCCACGGCAACCCAGAGGCGGCCCTTGGTCTTGAAGTGGTAGTGAACGAGTCCTTTGGCGCAACCCCTTGCCGTGGCGACGTCCCCGACGGTCACCTTCGAGGCCCCCCGCTCACGAAGCAGCACGAGCGCCGCTTCAACAATCGTGGCCTGCGACTTCTCGCTATTCGTGCGTGGTTTTCGCATCTTCCCCCAACAGGTTGGCCGATCAGTCAATATGGTCTACTTGTACGGCCGCTCGCCAGCCCCCGAAGAAACTGGCCGAGAGGTCAACAAGGAACTTTGTTCGGAGCTGATCGTTGCTAGGTAGGAGTGAAACTCCGGTCTCGCACGGGCGTAGGAGACAGAGGAGCCTTATGGTGGATCGAGTTGAGGATCTGCTCTCTCCCGTCATGCGGGCGGTCTTGGAGACGGTGTCCGAGGGTGTCCTCGTGCTGGATGATACCGGCCGCGTGGCGTACAGCAATGCGGCGGTCAGGGAGATGCTGCGTGGCGTTGGATGCAGTGAGGAGCAGGATGGACGAGTGCTCCTCGACGAGCTGTCTCAGATGGGTGGCCGCACGTCGCCGATCAGCCTCGACGGTTCCAAGGTGTGTGACGTGGTCGTGGTTCCGGCGCGCCACAACGGGGAGCCGCACACCCTGGCCGAGCGCGAGCGGGATGCGATCGTCGAGACCCTCCACGCGACCGGTGGGAAGCTCACGGAGAGCGCTCGCCGCCTCGGCATCTCCCGCACCACGCTCTGGCGACGATTGCGTGCCTATGGGATCGACCGCGCCCGATGGTCCCGTTCCTCCTGATCTACGCCGCCCTCGTCGCTCCTCAAGCACCAGACTCCGCCACATTCCGTGATGCCGCAACGGCTGCGCTGTACACTCGCGCCCGCGTCCGCCACGTGCGGCAGGACTCGTTGGTTCGGAACTACCGCGCCCTAGTCCAGACGAGGCTGACTGCCACAGCCGGTCGCAGTCGCTTCGCACGCCAGATCACCCTGGTGCAGCACGAGTCGGTTGCCGAAATCGCGTGGGAGGAGCCCAACGACCTGAAGGTGAAGGTCGTCGGCGCACGAGCGGTGGCGCCAGTCGTTCGCATCGTGCAGGGGTTCGGCGGCAGCGTTGAAGCCGGGGCGGAAGCCGAATTGCGAGATGCGCTGGTGATGGACCGTCCCTGGTTCATTCCACGAGCCCTCGGCGACAGCGTCAGGTTGATGGGGGTTCCCGAGCATGCGGCGCTCCACCCCCTCGGGGACGGCGCGCTCGAGTACTACCGGTTTGCGGTGACGGATTCCGTGCAGATGCTGGTACCCGGGCGGAGTGTGCGTGCTTTCAAGATGCGCGTGGAGCCCAAGCGCATCGGTCCCTCCCTCATCGCAGGCGACATGTGGATCGATGCTGAGAGCGCCGATGTGGTGCGGTTTTCAATGACGTTTCTGGGCGACTACGTCTGGGAAGCTCCCCGGGGCGAGACGGCCAACGACAGCGCGCGAGCGCTGAAGGAAAACGCCCAAGCTCGCCGCTTCCTCTCGGTCGAAGCCATGGTAGAGTACGCGCTTATCGATCGCCAATACTGGATGCCCTACCGTCAGCTCATGGCGATAACGGCCGAGGTGCCCTGGTTTGTCAATGTCGCGGTGCCGGCCACTGCGGTGACAACGTTCAGCGACTATCGAGTGAATGTCGACGAGCCGATCCCGTTCGTGGTGCCCGAGGAGGATTTGGAGTCGGGCCAGGCCCGACGCCGTCTCCGTGCGAGATCTGACGAGGGCGGGCTGCTCTCGGAGGACACGGTGTTCACGCGTCGGGAGCGGCAGGAGGCCGGGTACTTCCGCGCCGGGCTGTGGAGCACGGGACGTTGGGAGCTGGAGGTACCTGCTGCCGACAGCCTGCGGGCGTACGCGTGGGACGCCAATCTGCAGACGCTCGAGGATCCGCACGAGCAACGACGGCTGCGAGAGATGTTTGTCGAGCTCAGCACCCTGCGGGAGGACTTGCCATTCGAGTGGACAGGAAGGCGGCGGTTCGGGCTGGCGTGGGAGGCCGCCGCCGAGATCGTCCGATTCAACCGCGTACAGGGTCCCTCGCTCGGCGTGGGATTCGAGCTGCATCCGGGTCCCCGATTCACGACGGTGCTCGCTTCAGGGCGGTTCGGGTTCGGCGACCTCCGACCCACCGCGACGCTCACATGGCGGCGCGACGGTCCGGTGGGCCGCTTCGATGTCGGCGGCTATCACACGGTTCGGGAGGCCGAGCCGTGGACGCGCGGGCTGGGTCTCGGGAATTCAGTCAACGCGTTGTTCGTGGCACACGACGATGCGGACTACTTCCGGGTGTCGGGTGCTGCGGTGTCACACACGTGGAACTACGGTGTGCTGGCCAATGTGGAAGCACGGCTGGCGTACGAGCACCATGCCAGTATGGACGCGATCACTGGATCGGCCATCGCCGATCTGTGGGGTGAGGGAGCATTTCCGCCGAACCCGCCGGCTGTTGAAGGGTGGTTCTTTCGGGGCGTGCTCCATCGAGGTGGCTGGATCGGGCCGCTGC
>JBDHEI010000022.1:0-41927 GCA_039591075.1 Gemmatimonadota bacterium | reverse complement strand
CCGTCCATGAACCGTGACTTGGTGAGCTGGTGGGGCATGATGGTTCCCACGGTCACGCGAGCGCCGTGAAAGGGAAGTGAAGATTGAGTGAACGTAGGCGGTTGGGCGGTTAGGCGGTTGTACGTCAGGGGGGACCTAACCGCCTAACCGCCTAACCGCCTGCTCGCCCGCAGTTCCTCTCGACGATCCCCTCCGCCGCCTCCCGCAGTGCGTGGAATGCTCTTTCGGCATCCCGCCACACCTCCACCACGCGGGTGAGGTCGCGGCATGCCTCGCGGCGGTCGCGTCGCGGGATCGCGTCGCGCCAGCGGAGAAACCGCGCGGCGGTACCCAGCGCCCAATCGATTTCAGCCGCCACGGGGATCCCGATAGGCCACACGACGAGGTCGGCGTTCTGATACCAGAGCCAGTCCCCACCGGTGGCCGGCGGGTCGAGTGCGCGACGCCAGCGGCCTCGTGTCAGATAGATCGCGGTGCGCGCAAAAGCGTCGGGCACCTGGGCCGCGACCAGCGGGACGAGCGTGTCGGTGAGCCTGAGCGCGCCTGGGAGATCGCCGAGTGCGGCGCGCTGGAGCCCGTCGATGTGCCGGGCGAGCATGTGGCTCTCCGGCGCGTCGGATTCACGAATCGTGCGTAGCCAGCGTTGACCCGTTGTGGCATCCCCGGTGGCGTACGCATCCACGGCGAGGGTCCATGCAGCACGCGGTCCCACCATGGCATGCTTCGCCAATTGGTCCAGCGCGTCGCGGCCTGCTTCAACCATCGCTTGGGGCATCGCGACAATCCCGAGCGCCTGCGGCATCACCCGCCACTGTGCCGCTTGAAGGACTGATTCGATCGAGTCATCGAGCGCCGCCACCGAGTCGAATGTCGCATTGGCCTCCTCCATGCGACCCAGCGCCACGAGGCCCAACCCCTTGGCGCGCAGCACGTCAAGGCGCGCCCCTCTCGGCAGATTCCGTTGCGCCAGCAGCCACTCGGCGATAGCCGTCTGGCCTTCGGCGACGTCGAACGCTAACGCCCATCGCAATCCGTAATTGACGAAATAGTCCACGGCGGCCGAGTCTTGTTCCATCTCCGCGAATACCTGCGCTCGAGCCGCGGCCAGCTGTGGCCCCGAGAAGAACCGCTCGGCGAAGGCCAAGTCGAAGTACTTCGTCGGGATGAATGCCTCGCGCTCGGTGTTCTGAAGCAGCCGCTGCAGCCACCGCTCCGCCACGTCCCGCTCGCCGAGCCGGATGGCAATCCAGGTGAGTGCCAGGAGCGATGGACCCATCGCTGAGTCGCGAGCCACGCCCTGTGCCAGCACGTGCCGCGCGCTGTCGAGCCCGATTCCCGCGAGCGAGCCGCGCATGAACAGGTCGTCGCCGTACACGAGCCACGTGTAGGGATCGCGCGGGTACCGCCGCACGATGTCTCGGTACACGCGGAGCCGCTCGGGGCCGAGGGGTGTGAGCCATGCCTCGAGCAGCATGCGGTCGATCTCGGGCAGGGCGTCGCCCTGTTCCTGCGCCAACCGTGCGAGGTCGGGATCCGTCGGATAGCGCAGCCAGCGCCGCGCGTTGATCCAGCGCCACCGCGCCCACGCGAATGAGGAGTCGATGGCGAGTGCCGCGGCATACAGGCTCTCGGCACGCTCCCACCCCTGACGGCGAAACGCGTCCTCGCCCGCCAGAAACAGGCGCACCGCGCCGGCGGGCGTCCCCTCGGGCAACGGTATGCATTCGTAGTCCAACGCCGCCGGCTTGAGCGCGCGGAGGATCTCGAGTCCCAGCCGGCAGGCCACGCCCTGGAGATTCGCAATTCGGCCGGGCACCGGCGCGGCCCGGAACACCTCGCCGCGCCGCGAGATCACCTGGACCGTGGCGACCAGGCTGTCGCCGAAGGTCTCGATGGTACCCTCGGTGAACGACTCGGCGTTCAGCTCGTCGAACGCCACGGCAGCATCACCGGCGAGGATGACGTGCGGCGTCGTGCGCGGAGCCACGTCGATGATGCCCGGGTTGGCCGTGAGATTGGCCAAGGTAAGCGAGGCGAGTTGCGCGCCGAGGCTCGGGTCGGCGGTACCCCGCACCTCGAAGGCGGGAATTGCGATGTCGGCGCGCGCGGTGCCACCGCGCGGAATCAGGAATGTTGCCCCCAGCAGCGCCGCCAACCCCACCCCCACCGCCCACATCACGGCGCGCCGCCGGTACTTCGCGGCCCGCGTGCGCCACAGCGCGTGACGAAACTCGGCGGCGTTGGGCCAGCGGTCGGCGATCTCCCAGGCCAGCGCGCGGCGCAGCACCGAGGCGAGCGGTCGCGGCACGCCGGACCAGTCTTCCGGCATGTCGGGGGGCAGCACCTCCCACCGCCGTCCGGTGAGCGCCTCGTATAGCACCATCCCGACGGCGTACAGGTCTGTGTGGGCGCCGACGTTCTCGCCGAACGCCTGCTCCGGTGGCATGTAGCCGGGCGTGCCGGTGGCGCCCAGCTCGCCGTGCCTGGCAGCGGTCTGCGGGCCGGAGGCCATGGCGATGCCGAAGTCGCCGAGCAGCGCGCGGTTTCCCCTGAGGAAGATGTTGTTGGGCTTGATGTCACGATGCACGATGTCGAGACCGTGGATCGCCTCGAGCGCGTCGAGCAGGTCGCGGCCCAGCTTCACCACCTCGCTTGCGGCGAGCGGACCTCGCTGGAGCCGTTCGCCCAGCGTCTGGCCCTCGACGAGGTCCATGACGTAGAAGGAGAACCCACCTGCCTCGCCGACCCGATGGATAGGCACGATGTTGGGGTGCTGCAGCTTGGCCAGGGTGCGCGCTTCGCGCAGGAAGCGCTCGGTGGCGTGGGCGGTGGCCAGCTCGGGCCTGATGATCTTGATCGCGACGAGGCGTTCGAGCGCCACCTCGCGCGCGATGAAGACGCTTCCCATTCCGCCGGTCGCCATTTCTCGCTCGACCTCGAACACCGGCAGGAGCGCCTCGCACAGGCGATAGAGGATCGACGGCACTGCGCACTCCAGGCTCGCGGTTGGGGCGCCGCGATACCTCCTATGCTACGGGCCGGATGAAGCGACCGTCAAGTTGACCGCTACTTGAGCCTCGTTGCGCTCGCCTTGTAAGGGACGACCATGCCAGGCAGCGTCAAGCATCGGCTCGTTGGATTGCCGGCCTTGACACTCACGCCCCCAGACCACCTTCTATGAACATCCCGATCGAACTCTGCCTGTCCTCCTGAACCGACGGCCTCATATTGGGCCAGATCCGGAGTGACCCGAGGCAGGGCAGTGCGACCCTTGGAGGACCCATGCAGGAGACTATCCGCTTCACACTGAACGGCAGACCGGTAACGCTCGAGACCGATGCTGACCGAACGCTGCTGTGGGCGCTGCGCACCGATCTCGAGCTAACGGGCACCAAGTACGGGTGTGGGGAGGGTGTGTGCGGATCGTGCACCGTGATCGTCGACGGCCGTATCGTGCGCTCCTGCCAGGCCACCCTCGGGTTCGTGAGCGGCAAAGATGTGACCACGATCGAGGGGCTGGCACCTGACGGCAAGCTGCACCCGGTCCAGGAGGCGTTCGTGGAGCACGGCGGGTACCAGTGCGGCTACTGCACGCCAGGCATGATCATGAGCGTGTACGGTCTGTTACTCGAGAATCCCCGGGCGTCGCGCGACGAGATCCTCGAGGGCATGGAGCCGAATCTGTGCCGCTGCGGCGCGCATAGCCGGATCGTCCAGGCGATCGAGACCGCTGCCGCGCACATGGGAGGCCGCCATGACTGACGCGACCCGCATGGACCGGCGCGAGTTCGTGAAGGTCTTGGGGGGTGGGATCGTCGTGGTCGTGACGCTGCCGCTCGACATGATTCTCGATCCGCGCGTACCGGCGCGCAGCCAGCGCCGCTATCCCACGGACATCAACGCCTACCTCCATATTGCCGAAGACGGGAAGATCACCCTTTACTCGGGCAAGATCGAGATGGGGCAGGGAATTATGACCTCCCTGTCGCAGATGGCGGCCGAAGAGCTGGGCGTCACGCTCGACACGGTCCACATCGTGATGGGCGATACGGAGTCGTGCCCGTGGGACATGGGCACGTTCGGGTCTCTCACCACGCGGATGTTCGGACCGGCCGTTCGCGCAGCGGCGGCCCAGGCCCGTCTGGTGCTGACCGATCTCGCCGCCGAGCGCCTTGGCGTACCACGGGAATCGCTGACGGTCGAGAACGGCGTGATTTACGTGCGTGCCGACCGCTCGCGACGCGTGTCCTATGGTGAATTGGCGAAAGGCAAAGAGCTCACGCATACGGTGAACGACCGGGCGGTGCTCCGCGCCGCCAAGGACTTCACCGTGGTGGGCGGGTCGCCGCAACGCCTGGATGGGCACGAGAAGGTGACCGGAGCCGCGAAGTACGCCGGCGATATCCGGCTTCCCAGCATGTTGTACGCCCGTATTCTTCGGCCGCCGGCGCACGGTGCGAGGCTCACGCGTGTCGACACCAGCGCGGCGCGGGCGATGCCCGGCGTCACCGTGGTGAACCAGGACGGTCTGGTGGCGGTGCTCGCCACCGATCCCGAGACCGCGGGCAAGGCGCTCGGGCTCGTCGAGGCCGAGTTCGACGTGCCCGCGCCAACGGTCGATACCGAGAGCATCTTCGACCATCTGGTGAAGGCCGCGCCCGTGCCGGCCACTCCCGATGAGGCAGGCGATCTGGCGCTCGGCCGGCGCCGCAGCACCAAGACGTTCGACGTCACCTACTACAACGGCTACGTGGCGCACGCGCCGATCGAGCCGCACACGGCCGTGGCCGAGGTCAAGGACGGCAAGGCGACCGTCTGGTCGTCCACCCAGGCGCCGTTCAGCCAGCAGACCACCATCGCCCGGGAGATCGGTTTCCGCGCCGACGACGTGCGGGTGATCACGCCGTATGTGGGTGGTGGGTTTGGGGGCAAGGTGCCGGGACAGCAGGCCGTCGAGGCCGCGCAGCTCGCCAAGATCACCGGCAAACCGGTTCAGGTGATGTGGACCCGAGCCGAGGAGTTCTTCTACGACACCTTCCGTCCCGCGGCCGTGGTAAAGCTGGTGTCCGGCATCGACGCGGCCGGCAAGCTCCTGCTGTGGGACTACCACGTGTACGGGGCCGGATCGCGCGGCTCGGACGTGTTCTACGACGTGCCCAATCGGAGTGTAAAGGTGTACGGCGAATGGCGTGGTGGTCCCGATGGGTGCCACCCGTTCGCGGTCGGGGCGTGGCGCGCGCCCGCGGCCAACACCAACCGGTTCGCCGCTGAGCAGCAGATGGACCTTATGGCGGCGGCCGCAGGAATGGATCCGCTGGCGTTCCGCCTGACGAACACGACGGACAAGCGGATGACCGCGGTGCTGAAGGCGGTGGCCGATGCGTACGGGTGGAAGCCGCGCGTCCCGCCCGGCAAGACGGGGCGTGGGCGCGGCATCGCGTGCGGGATCGATGCGGACACGTACGTGGCGCTCGCCGCCGACGTCACTGTGGACCGGACGAGCGGTGCCGTCACGGTAGACCGCGTGGTCTGTGCGCAGGACATGGGCGTGGTGGTCAACCCCGACGGTGCACGGATGCAAATGGAAGGATGCATCGCGATGGGGTTGGGCTACGTGTTCACCGAGGAGGTCCGCTTCGAGGGCGGAAACGTGCTCGATGCCAACTTCGACACCTACCACCTACCGCGCTTCTCGTGGGTGCCGCGGATCGAGACGGTGTTCGTCAAGAACGACGCGCGGCCGCCAACGGGTGGTGGCGAGCCGGCGATCATCAACATGGGTGCGGTGATCGCGAACGCGGTGTTCGACGCCACCGGCGCGCATATCCGCCGACTGCCGATGACACCCGAGCGGGTACTGGGCGCGCTGCGGAAGGTCTGAGCACGTACCATCTCACGGTCCACCGGTACCTTGCGACAGTGGGGAATTGCTCGCAGCTTGACCCTGAGAAGGTAGGCATCGTCTTCGCGCCGCTGTCGCGGAGGCGCCAATTCGCGTTGAGAGGAATCAATCATGGTCGAGGGACTCGAGCGGCTCGCGGTCTTCGAAGGCCTGACGCAGGACCAGCTGCACGCGGTCGGGGAGCAGTGTGAGATCATTACCGTCAAGCGAAGCGAGACGGTCTTCAGGACCGGCGAATCAGCCCAGTATCTGCTGTTCGTGCGCTCTGGACGGGTCGAGCTTCGGTTTCAGGTGATGTACGCCGGTGCCACCGATGAGTATCCGCTGGATACCGTCACGGCCAACGGAGCGTGTGGCTGGTCGGCGATGATCCCTCCCCACAAGTACACGCTCACCGCCCATGCGGTGGAGGATTCGGAGCTGCTCCGCATCAAGCAGTCCGACCTGCAGGATTGCTGTGATGCCGATCCCCGGATGGGCTACGTGATCATGGGGAACATCGCGCGCACCATCGGCGCACGCTACGAGCTCGCCCGCCGAATCCTGGTCGGGGAGATCCAGAACAACCTCAAGCAAAGAGATCCCTTGGCGTAACGCGGATAGCCGGATGGCAATCGCCTCCGCCTCTCGCCTCTCAGCGCACGGTGGTTGCTGTCTGGTGTGCGTTGCCAAGGTGGGAAAGCTGTCCGAGGGTGCAAAGCAATCAGAGGGTCAATCGTAACCGGCAGGGTCGGGTGGGTGTTACCTCACGCCGAGCTTGTTCACCATATCGGCGAAGCGTGGGTCGTCGCGCAGTGGAATGAAGCCAGGATCGATGTGGAGGTATACCAGGCCGGCTGACCGCTCATCGAGTGCCTCGTTCAGACAGCCAAAGGCACGATCGAAGTCGCCCAAGGCGCCGTAGCCCATCGCTAGGATCTCCTTGCGGATGTACTGCTGCTTCGATTCCTCTTCGAGTCGCTCCATGATCGCCACCGCTTCGTCGGCCTGGTCCATGGCGGCCAGGGCGCGCACCAGGAAGGCGTCGTACGAGCGCATCGCCGACTTGAAGGACTGACCCCGCTGAAACGACTGCAGCGCCTCTTCCGTGTTGCCTTGAGCGAGGTGCGCCGCCCCCATGTCGAGATAGGCCAACGAGTAGTCGGGTCGCATCTCGATTGTCTTCCGACCCTGTGCTATCGCGCGGTCATAGTCCTGCGCGTACAGGTAGAACCGAGCGAGCCATCGGCTGAAATGTGCCGACAGTGGATCGACGACCAGTGCCTGGCGCATCTCCTCGACGGCCTCGGGGAGCTTCCCGACCGACGGGAGCGTGCTGCCGAGCACGAAATGCGCTTCGGCGTAGTTGGGGTTGAGCCTGACCGCACGGCGTAACACGCCTTCGGCACCCTCGAAATCCCATTTGTACCAGCAGCGGACCTTGCCGATTGAGGTCAGCGCCTCCGTCAGCGTCGGCTCCAGTTCGAGCGCCTTTTGCGCTGCCGCCTCAGCCTGCGGGTAGGCGATCCCGGGCTCGACCCAGTTGTCGGCGATGTTGCACCAGCAATCGGCGATCCCAGAGTACGCTCGGGCGTAGCTCCCATCCTGCTCGAGTGCCCGCTCGAAGAACTGCAGAGCCTTACGGACCTCGGGCTCCGAGATCACGTTGACGAAGAATCGCCCCTTGAGGTACATCGTGTAGGCCTCGAGGTTTTCCGTCGCCGGCACGACCAGCGCGCCGGTCTCGCCACCGAGCTGCACCTTCAACGCGTCGACGATGGCGCGCGAGATCTCGTCCTGTATGGCGAACACGTCCTCGAGCTGGCGGTCGTAGGTCTCCGACCAGAGGTTGTAGCCGTTCTTCACGTCGGTGAGCTGCGCGGTGATGCGGATCCGGTTCCCCACCTTGCGCACGCTGCCTTCGAGCACCGTCCCCACGCCGAGTTTCTCGCCGATCTGGCGCACGTCGACGTCCTTGCCCTTGAACGCAAAGCTCGACGTGCGCGACGCGACCTGGATGCCCGGCACCTTTCCGAGGACGTTGATGATCTCCTCGGTCATCCCGTCGCTGAAGTACTCGTTTTCGGGGTCGGCGCTCCGGTTGGCGAGCGGAAGCACGGCAATCGACTTCTTGTCCAGGGTGGTGCGCTCCACCGACGGCACTCCCAGCGGTGGGCTTGCCCCGCCACTCTGGATCTCCCGCAGTGCCGCGGCGAACTCCGCCGTGCTGGGGAAGCGGTCCACCGGCGTGCGCGCAAGCGATCGCGTGAGCGCATCGTCCAGCGGCTCGGGCACGTCGCGCACCGCGCGGACCCGCGGGATCGGCGCCAGGAACCGCTTGGTGATCACCGCCTGCGCGGTGGCGCCGGTGAACGGCTGCTCGCCGGTCAGCATTTCGTACAGCACACACCCCAGGCTGTACAGGTCGCTGCGGCCGTCTACGTCGTGTTCGGCGGAGGCCTGCTCCGGGCTCATGTACGCCGGCGTGCCGATCGCGATGCCCGTCTGGGTGATGTTTGCCTCGGCCGCGCTCGCCGCCTTGCCGATGCCGAAGTCAGCCACCAGGGCGGATCCTTCGTGGAGCAGGATGTTCTCGGGCTTGATGTCGCGATGCACGACCCCGTGCCGGTGTGCGTAGTCGAGCGCCGACGCCACCTCCCGGGTGATGCGGAGGGCCTCGTCCAGCGAGAGCTGGCGTTCCTGGTCCAGCCGCTCGCGGAGTGACTGGCCCTCCATGTTCGGCATCACGTAAAACAGGAGGCCCGCGGCCTCACCCGAGTCGTAGAGCGGCAGGATGTGGGGGTGGGTCAAGCCCGCAGCGATCTTGATCTCGCGCAGGAACCGCTCGGCGCCGATCTCGTGGGAGAGCTGTGGCTTGAGCACTTTCAGGGCCACGTGGCGGCCGTGCCGCTCGTCTTTGGCGAGGTACACGACCGCCATGCCGCCCTCGCCGAGCTGGCGCTCGATCGCATAGCGGCTGCGGAGACCTTCCTCGAGACCGGTCAGGACGTCGGGCATGGGCGCGTAATGTGCCATGGGAGGCGCGCAGGAGGAAGTGTCGGTTGGCCGGACCCGTGTGTCTACTCGTTCAATGTGGCGGGATCGCCGAGGGCGATTCGGCCGCGGCTCAGCCGCACCGCACCACGACGCTCCAGCTCCTTGAGCAAGCGGCTCACCACTTCCCGCGCCGTCCCCAACTCCGCGGCGATCTCCTCGTGCGTGACGCGGAGTACGGGGTGCGATCCACCGCGCTCTTGGAAGCGCGCGGTGAGGAACTCGGCCAACCGCTCATCGACGCGTCGGAACACGATTTCTTCGAGAAGGGTCATGACATGGGCGAGCCGCGACGTGAAGAGCCCGAACACCAACTCGCGGATGGCGGGGCTCACTTCCACCCAGCGCCGCAACAGGTCGCCCGGAAACACTACCGCCTCCACCGCCTCCTCGACCACTGCCGTGGCCGGATAGCTCCGCCGCCCCAGGATACTCGCAACGGTGAGGAGACACACCTCGCCCGGCGCGACGTGGTAGAGTGTGATCTCCCGCCCTGTCCCGCCGGCCTTGTACACGCGGATCCGTCCGGCGCCGACGAGTGCGAACTGCTCTACGACCTCGCCGCCGTGGAACAGGGCGGCTCCCGCCGGGAATTGCTGCCGCACTCCGGCCCGCACCATCTCCTGGCGAATCGGACCTGCCGCGCGGTGGAACGCCCGGAACTGCTCCAGGACCTCTTCCTTCTGCATTCGGCGGCACCTCCGATATCAGTGATTGCGGAAAACATGCCGCTCTGCGACGGGGCGCGTCAAACAAAACGGGGCCTCCGAAGGAGGCCCCGTGGAGGGGTCGAGCGGACCCGTGGGCTCAGCGACCGTGCGGAACGGAAATCTGCCCGCGGATTTCACCCCCGGGGTGCTGTTGGGTGTGCACGTTCACGTACGCCATGTTCCCACCGAGCAAAGTCACCAGATCGGCCAGGGTCATGCCCGCCAACGGGCCCACCAGGTTGGCGTCGGTGATGGTGCCGGTTGCCAACACGCCTTGGAACCGGTCTGGGATGAGCTGTGGTGGGGGTCCAGAGGGATAGAGCCAGACCGCGACGGGGCCGTTAGCGCCAACCGGGGCAATATGGATGTGCGCCATGAGCACGTTCTCGATGTTGGCGACGTTGAGCCGGTAGCGCAGCATGGTGCCGTCATGGGAGAGCTGGAACATCGCGACGCCTCGCCCCTTGCTGTCGGTGCCGGCGTCGGCGTTCGAGAGGACGGCGACGAAGTTGCGTTGAGCGGCTGGCTCGCCCACGGCTGTGGCCGGATCGGCGCGGTGCGCGAGCACCGCCTCGGTGTCGAGCGCCGGCGCCGCGGGGTCACGCTCGGCGCAACCGATCAGCAGCGCCGAGGCGAAGGCGCCGAGGGCGACTCTGCAACTGGTCCTCATGGTGACCTCCTCGGGAGGGGAACGCGTCGGGGATCTGCCAAAGTCTAGCAGGGAAGGGTGTTCCGTTCCGTGACTTGGTCACGCTCGTACAAGGGTGACTTTGTGACGCGGTTCGAGCCCGACGTAGGTGGTGGCGGCCAGGGGCTCGTCGGTGTCGCAGTTGCAGGTCCCAAATGCGCCTGGGGCGCCAGGTGCGAAGCCCGGCGCCCCAGGCGTCACTACTGAAACGCTCTCCGTCGCCCTAATTTCCGCCGAGTTGCTGCCACAAGTACGCAAACTCGAGCGCGCTCATGTAGGCGCGTTGCCGATTGGTGGTCGCCGCCGCATGCCCGCCTTCGGTGTTCTCGTAGTAGAACACGTCGTGTCCCTGGTCGGTCATCTTCGCGACCATTTTGCGCGCGTGGCCCGGGTGCACTCGGTCGTCCCGCGTCGAGGTGATAAACAGCACCTGCGGATACGCGCGGTCGGCATGCACGTTGTGGTACGGCGAGTAGCGCCGGATGTACTCCCACTCCTCGGGCACGTCTGGGTTGCCGTACTCCGCCATCCACGAGGCCCCAGCGAGCAGCTTGTTGTAGCGCTTCATGTCCAGCAGCGGCACTCGGCAGACCACCGCGCCGAACAGGTCCGGCCGCTGGGTGAACGCCGCGCCCACCAGCAACCCGCCGTTGCTCCCGCCTCGAATGCCAAGCCGAGGGGGTGACGTGAAGCCCCGGGTGACCAGGTCTTGGGCCACGGCGAGGAAGTCGTCGTAGGCGCGCTGCCGGTTCTCCTTGAGCGCGGACTGATGCCACCTTGGCCCGAACTCGCCGCCACCCCGAATGTTCGCGAGCACCCAGATGCCCCCGCCAGACAGCCACGCCGAGCCAGTCTGAGCCATGTACGAGGGCTCCATGGAGATCTCGAACCCGCCGTAGCCGTAGAGCAGGGTGGGGTTGGTGCCGTCGAGCTTCACGTCCCTTCGGTGCAGCACGAAGTACGGGATGAGCGTGCCGTCCTTTGACGTGGCCTCGAGCTGCTGCACCGTGAGCGGATCGGCGTCGAAGAACGCCGGTAGGCTCTTCACTTGCTGTACGACGGTGTGCCCGCCCGTGTTGGTGGCTAAGTAGAGTGAGCTCGGGATCAGGAAGCTCTCGAAGTTGATGAAGTACGTGTCGGAGTTCTCATCGGCACTGCCGAGCCGAATCGTTCCGAACGCCGGCATGTCGACCGACGCCCGTGTCCACCCACCATCCTGAAACCGGTACTCGTACAGCGAGCTTCGGACGTTCTCGAGCATGGTGATGAGCAGCAGGTTCTTGGTGGTCCTGACACGCGAGATGGACGAGCGCTCGTCCGGCGCCACGATCACCGTGAAGTCCTTCGATCCGGCAAGGAACCGATCGACAGGGATGCTGAGCAGTGCCCCCTGAGGATACGTATTCCCGCCCACGATCCAATCGGACTTGAGTTGCACCAGGAGCTGCTTCTTGAACACGCCGACCGGCGTGGCGTCGGCGGGGAGGTCGAGCTTCACCATCTCGGTCCCCCGCCGGAGGTGCGTCTCGCTGGTGTAGAACGTCACGGCCCGCGTGACGATCTCGTAGCGGCCTTCGGGAGTGTGCTGGACGCCACCCCAGATCCCCACGTCGGTCACGGCACCCTCGAACACGGTCTCTGCCTCGCCGAGTTGCGTGCCGCGGCGCCAGCGCTTGGCGATGCGTGGGTATCCCGATGTGGTCAGCGATCCCTCGCCGAAGTCGGTGCCGACGTACAGCGTGTTCTCGTCGAGCCACGACACACCGCCCTTGGCCTCGGGCAGGTAGAAGCCCCCCTCCACGAATTGCCGTGTTGCCGCATCGAACTCGCGCACCACGGTGGCGTCCCCGCCGCCACGGGAAAGGTCGACGACGCACGTGGTGTAGATCGGGTACAGGCAGTTCGCGCCCTTCCAGACCCAGTTCTCACCCTCGGCGGCCGAGAGAGCGTCGAGGTCCAGGACCACCTCCCAGGCAGGAGATGGCGACACGTAGTCGGCTAGCGACGTGCGGCGCCAGATGCCCTTCTCGTGGTCGGCGTCCTGCCAGAAGTTGTAGACGTACCCCCCCATGATCGACACGTAGGGGATCCGGTCAGTGGAATTGAGAATGGCGAGGTTCCGCTCGTAGATGTCTTGGAACGCGGGATGCGCCTCCAGTCGCGTTGCGGTCTCCGCGCTCCGCACCTTGACCCATTCGAGGGCCCGCGGAGCTTCAACCTCCTCCAACCAGAGATAGGGATCGTCCGGCTGCTGGGCCGCGAGTGGTGTCGCGACCAGGACGGCAACGGCCAAGGTCCATCGCATCGAGAGCTTCACGGGCCACGCTCCTGCATTGCATGTCTGGGGAGAACAGCGGAAGTCTCCCACGTGAGCGCGGCTGGCGCAAGTCGACGGTGTGATCGTCAGGCGGGCGTCACGAAGGGCGTGCAGGGCACCCAAACCGCCCGGCCACCGCGTGGTAGCCGGGCGGTAGGTCTGTTGTGGTGGTCACCGAACCCCGATGCGTCTTCCGGTGCCTCAACCGGGCGACGCGGCATGACAGGGTTGGCTTACCGCCCCGCTGACAGGGACATCAGGAAGGCGGCCAGGTCGGCGATCTCGCCGGCCTTGAGGACCGGCCAGTCGACAGCCGTGCCGCCCTGTTCGCCCAGAAGCACGTGGTTCCATAGGGCGGCGGTGATCGCGGCCGGTGTGGTGAACGCCGGCATGTCCCGGAACTCACCCGCCCCGCCGGTCCCGCGGCCGTCCAGGGTGTGGCACGCGAGGCACCCACTGGTGCGGAGCCGTTGCCGTCCCCGTCGCGCGTCACCCGATTGCGTGAAGTATTTCACCGAATAGAGATATCCCACGAGGTCCGCCATCTCCGTCGGCGAGAGCGTGGGTACCGAAAGCCCTCGGGATTGCATAGACGCCGTCATGGCGGGTGCCTTGTTCCACATGGCCGCGGAAAACGTGAGGAGACTGCCGCTGACACCCCGTTCGGCAAGATCGGGCGCCGCGTGCGCGCCTAGTCCCTCGACATCGTGGCAGTTGTTGCACGTCTTGTCGACGAACACCTGTCGGCCCTCCCCGGCAAGCCCCGGGAGCACGTACAGCGGCCCCGAAGGAAACCCCTGCGTGTCCGTCTTGATATAGGCGATCAGATCCCGTAGCTCAGGGCCGGTGAACCGCGGTCGCGCGATGCGGCGGGCCTGCATCGCACCGCTCATCGCGGGACCGTGATTCCACATTGCCGTCGCGAATTCGATCGGCGCCTGAATCGTGCCGGAGGTGCTGAGGTTGGGACCTACGACGCCGCCGATCCCGCCAACCTGATGGCAAAGGATGCAACGCTTCTCGTTGAACAGGGCACGGCCCCTGACCGTATCGCCGGGGGTGTCGAAGTAGTCAAGCGAAAAGAGAAAAGCGATGAGGTCTCCGGTTTCCCGTTCCGAGAGGTGGGGCTTACTGATGTCGAGCTCCCGCATCCGCGACACCATCGCGGGCAGGTGGTTCCACATCGCGGCGGCCAGGTCGTAGAAGGTGCGGGAGTTCGGAAAGCGCGCCAGGTCAGGGCCCTCGGTGCCGCCGATCCCATCGATGGCGTGACACTTGACGCATCCCTCGCTGCCGAACACGCGAGAGCCTGCCATCGCGTTCTGCGTGGGGAGCGGACGCTCCTGCGCCAGCAGGGTCGTGGCGGGGCAGGTGAGCGTCGGAACGAGGCACGTGGTGCCGATGAGCCACCACTGCGCCAGACTGTGTCGGTCCGACAGGTGCGATCGCATGGTTGAGCCCTCCGTTGCGCGCAGAACGCGGTGTTCGCGCGCCGCAAGCTACTCCTGCCTTCAGCGTCCCGTTATCCCGTCCCGCCCCCTCAAGGCCAGGGTTCGCAAATAGACTGATAGGTCCCGCATCTCGTCGCCCTCGAAGCGTGGCCACTCCACGTCCGCCGACCGGATCTGCGTGTACATGGCGGGGGCGTGGTCCCACATGGCCGTTGCGAGTCCGAGGGGAGTGCGCAGCACCTCCGATTGCGACAGATCGGGGCCCGTCGCGGACTCTGCTGCAGTCGGGTGACACGCGGCGCAGCCCTTCGTCAGGAACAGCTGCTCGCCGACCTTCAGGTCGCCCGCGGTCTCATAAAATCGCAGATAATAGAGAAAGGCGATCAGGTCAGCCAGTTCGGTGCCGCGAAACCGCGGGAAGGCCATGCCACCGGCCTGCATCGCCGACGCCATCTGGGACGCATGGTTCCACAGCTGGCCGGCGATCTGCGCCACCCGCAGGCGTTCGGTCGCCGCCCGGAGATTCGGGCCGGCGGTCGTTCCGCGGCCCTGAGGTCCGTGACACCGCGCGCACTGTCTTTGGACGAACAGCCGTCGCCCGTTGTCGGGATCGGGGGGCTGCAGGAATACGATCTCGCGATCGCCGACGCGGGACGCCGAGCGTATGTAGGCCTGGATGTCCGCGATCTCGCGACCCATGAAGTCCAACTGGCCGAAACCCCGTGCGCTCTGCAAGGCCTGCATGCTAGGGCCGGCGTTCCACATCCCCTGGGCGAGTGCGATCGGCGCGACGAACCTGGCGTATCCGTCGAGGGCCGGACCGGACCGCCCGCCGGATCCGCCGACGGCGTGACAGTCCACGCAGCGCTTGTCGCGGAAGGACCGCTCTCCCAGCGTGGGGTCGCCGGGCTCGTCGAACAGCTTCACGTAGTAGATGTAGCTGATCAGATCCGCGAGCTCCGTCTCCGTGAACCTCGGCCATTCAAAGCCGCGGTCACGGACGGTCTCGATCATCTGCGGCGTGTGATTCCAGAACATGCCGGCGAGCTGCGGGAGACTGCGGCCTGCCCCGACCATCGCGAAGTCCGGTCCCAGCGTGCCGCCGTTGCCCCAAATGGCATGGCAGCGAACACAGCGCCGCTCGACAAACAGTCGCCGGCCGGCCACGGGATCGCCCGGATAGATTTGCTCGGACTGGGCCTCGAGGGACGGTACCGCCAGGAGCCACAGCACCGCGAACACGGCGGCGGCCCCGACGCGGAGAACCGGTAGGATCCGCACGGGCGGCATCATGCGTAGCTCTCGGAGTATTTGGCCACCCGGTCAGCGACCTCTTGCACCACGGCGCGACCTTCCTTGATCTCCCAAATCGAGACGATCGGCACGATCTTGGTGGCGATCATGTACAAGAGAATGAAGCCCGAGAAGGTGCCGGCCATGATCGACAGCTCGATCCACGACGGCAGGTAGTGTCCGATGCTCTCGACTTCCCAGCGCGGATTCACGGACGTCGGGACCACGATGTTGTACCGTTCGAGCCACATTCCGATGACCACGGCGATGCCCGCAATCGTGGTGCCGACCGGCGTCCGCGTGGCCTGACGCGACATCAGGGCGAGGGGAATGACGAAACAACCGAGCACCATCGCCCAGAAGGGAATCGCGAATGTGCCAGTCAGCTTCGCCCAGAACGTGCGCATCTCGCCAGGCTCACCACCGTAGAACGCGGTGAGGTACTCGGCAAACGTGAAGTAGAACCACAGGAGGCTGAGGATGAGCAGCAGACGGCCCAGATAGTCGAAGTGCACGACCTTGAAGTAGTTCTCCAGATGATACACGCGGCGCAGCACCGCCATCGCCACGAGGATGGCAGCGATGCCGGAATAGATGGCCCCCATCACGAAGTACGGCCCGAAGATGGTGCTGTGCCACATCGGCCGCAGCGTCATCGCAAAGATCCACCCGATCACCGTGTGTACCGAGACGGCGATCGGGATCACGACGATGGAAAGGACGCCAATGGCGCGCTCCAGGCGATGACGCTGGACCGGCGTATCGTTGTAGCCGGCCGCCAGGAAGCGATAGAAGCGCGGCGCCTTGATGCCGGAGTCGCGAATGATCGCCAGATCCGGCAGCAGCGGGAGGTAGAGGTAGATCGTGCAGGACACGAAATAGAGCCCGATGCTGATCACGTCCCACAGGAGCGGTGACCGCCACTGCGCGTGCAGGAGCACGTTGAGCACGCGATCGGGGCGGCCGAGGTCGATGACCGGCTGGATGGCACCGAACCCGATCACCAGCACCGTGATCAACTCCGCCGAGCGCGTGATGGAGCGACGCCACTCGGCCTTGCTGACGCGGAGAATCGCGGAGATCAGGGTGCCCGCATGGCTGATCCCGATGAAGAAGACGAAGCAGATGATGTAGATGCCCCAGTATCCGGGCCGGTTCAGTCCGGTGCGGCCCAGTCCGTAGCGTACCTGCAGGATGTATGAGACGAGGCCCAGGAGGCTGATGGCGCCAAACACACCCGCCACGACGTAGAATCCCCGCGACGTGTCGACGAGCGGCCGGAGCAGGACCCGCTCGTCCGGGGGGAGGCTTGCCAGTTTCTCCGCTACCTCGCGGCGCATCTCACCTCCTCGCCCTGAGGTAGTAGACCTTCGGCTGGGTTCCGAGATCCTCCATGATGCGCATCGCCCGCGGATCCTCCTTCAGCTCGGCCACGTGGTGCGTCGGGTTGTCGAGGTCGCCGAACACGATCGCCCTCGTGGGACAGATCTCGGCGCACGCGGGCTGGTAGTCCTCCTCGCGCACGTCGCGGTTCTCGGCCCGGGCCTGCTCCCGGGCACGCTGCAAGCGGTGGTGGCAAAACGAGCACTTCTCAATGACGCCTTTGTTCCGAGGCGAGACATCCGGGTTCAGGTGCTGACGCTCCGAGTCCGACCACTCCGGGCCGTACCAGTTGAAGTACTTCACGGTGTAGGGACAGGCGTTGGCGCAGTACCGGCAGCCGATGCACCGCGGGTAGATCTGTCCAACGATGCCCTCGGGGTCGATGTACGTTGCGCGTACTGGACACACTTTGATGCAGGGAGGGTTGTCGCAATGCATGCAGGGTCGCGGATAGAACTCGAGGTGGGTGTCGGGGAACTCCCCGACGGTGTGCGCCATGACGCGCATCCAGCTCATGACGCGTCCCATCTCGGCCTGGTGTGGGGGGACCGTGGCAATGTTATTCTCGCTCTTGCACGCCACCTCGCACGCCGCACAGCCCGTGCACCGGTCCAGATCGATCACCATGCCCCAGCGTGTCATCGTTCCCGATCCCTCACGCCGGCTCGAGGCGCACGAAGGTGGTGGACCAGTTCGGCAGTGCGGTCAGTGCATCGCTGGACCCGTCCAGCAGCTGCAGCGGGTTGGCAAGCTCGCCGTCGGGGTGCCTGAGGCCGTACGGCGCACAGACGTTCTCGGGTGCCGTGCCCGGGAACACCTTGAGGCGCGCACGGTATCGGCCCGACGCGGCGACGACCCACACCATCGTGTCCTCGATCAGGTTCTGCGCTTCCGCCGTCGCTGGTGCCACCTCGATCCAGGGATCCCAGTGCACCTCCGGGAACAGCCCCGGGGTCTCTGCCAGCCAGCGCTCGAGGGCCACGGTGCCCGACGACAGGGTCGAGACGCGGTACGGGAGCAGCCGTAGCGGGAACTCGTCGGTCGATGCAGCACGCGTCGCCGCGACGTCCATATAGAGCGCTCCTCCTCGACCCGCCGCCGCCAGTGTGGCGAGCAGTGGTGCAGGTGTCAGGTCAACGCGGCCGCTCGGGGTGCGCGCCAGGCGCACGGGGTCGGTCTCGTCCAAAAAGAGGTCCGTCCACCCGCCACGTTGGACCAGCTCGTCCCAGAACGCCTCAAACTCGGTGTGCTCGGGCAGCCACCAGCCCCGTTCTTCCATCTGCCGGTGGTGCTCCAGCTCGAACGCGTCACCCAGCGTCATGCCGCGCCGCGCCTGGAAGAGCCCACGCGCGCGCTCCTTGAGTAGCAGCTCGACGGTCTCGTAGGGGAGGCTGGCGGCCACGCTGCCCCCCAGTTGGCGAGCCACCGCCAGGATGGCGTCGCCGGCATGTTTGCCGCCCGGGTGCGGCGCCACGAGCGGACGCGCCACGCCCCAGACCGGGTAGGGGTAGGACACGGGGGTCGGCGCGTCCTGCCACCGCTCGAAGGCGAGCAAATCGGGCAGGATCAGGTCGGCGTGGGCCGTCGTCTCGTCGAGAAACGGCGAGAAGCTGACGACGAACGGAATCCGCTCGAGCGCCTCGCGCCACGCGTCCGGACGCGGCGACGACGCCAGCGGGTTGGCGTAGTAGAGGAGAAGCGTGTCGATCGTTTCACTGGGGCTGGCACCCACGGCTGCCGCGAACCGCGACGCCGGGTCTCCACCCCCGAACGGTGCTGGCGTCCGAGCCAATGATCCGCGTTCGAGCCCCGCTCGGGCCACCGCGTCAATGCGCGGGTCCGGGAGCGGATCCAGCGGTGGGTCGCTGCCGAAGAGCACCCCACCCGTCCGACCGACATTCCCCATCAGCACGTTGAGGCTGTGGACGGCAAGCCCGTTGAGAAGCCCACTCGGTGCGTGGGTGACCTCGTGGCCGAATACCGCCACCGGACGCTCCGCCCGCGCGAACGCTCGGGCGAGCGCCGTGATCCGCGCGACCCCCACCCCGGTGATCGCCGAGACCTCCTCGGTCCGGTAGTTGCGCATGACGAGGGACCGGTAGCCCTGCCGACGCTCACCCTCCCTGTCGGTGAAGTCCTGGAATCCCGAGACGTGCCGTTCCACGAAACCGGCGTCGTACAGCTCGTCCCGGATGAGGACGTACGCGATCCCGAGCGCGAGTACCCCAAAGGTGCCTGGGCGAACTCCAACCCAGTCGTTGGCATGAGCCGCTGTCCGCGAGAAGCGTGTATCGACTTGCACGAAGCGGGTGCGTCCGTCGGCCGACCCGTCTGGGCCAGCGAACGCGGCGAACGCCTGCAGCGGTGACCACCAGGACTCGAACAGGGGCGAGCCGAAGGAGAGCACGAACCCCGCCCGCTCCAAGTCGAATCCGGGACGGCGCGTGATCCCGTGCATAAGCTCCATAACGGCCGAGGTGCCGTCGTCGTAGTCCTCAGCCACGTAGTTCGGCGACCCGTAGCTCCCGAGGAACTGCCGCCACAGGTCGTGCATGCTCCCGGCGCAGTATCCCGCCAAGAGGGCAAGCGCCTCCGGGCGGCCAGTCGCGCGCAGCGATTGAAGACGCTCGCCCAGCTGCCCGAGCGCCTCGTCCCAGCCGATTTCCTCCCACGAATCGGCCCCGCGCGCACCGACACGTCGCAACGGCGACGCGATGCGATCGGGGTGGTAGAGCATCTGAACACCGGCAATACCCCGAGGACAGAGCCCCCCGGCATTCATTGGGTGGAACGGGTTGCCGCCGAGGCGCACCAACTGATCGTCGACAACCCGACCGCGGATTCCACAGCGGGCAGGGCAGATCAGACACGCCGAGTTGACGAATTGTTCGGTGCCGGGAGCCCACCCCAGGTCGTCGGGCACCTGGGGAGCCCACACGAGGTCGGACGACCAGCGCAGGCCGACGGAAGCGGCCGTCGCTCCCATCGCCCAGAGGAATTCGCGTCGTGTGGGTCTCATCCCGCGCGCTCCCTCCTACCGGTGGCAGGCGTTGCAATCGAGCGTCGCGCCCTGCTCCCGATGACAATCCATGCAGAAGTCCATGTCGACCTTCACCAACGCGCGGACGGGTGGGCGCTCGGTGTGAGCGATGTCTCCGTGGCACGTCTCGCAGCTGAGCTCGGCGATCGCGACATGACGGCGATGCGTGTAGAAGACATGGTCGGGCATCCGGAACAGCTTGTTGAACCGCAGCGGGTCGCCGCCCGTGATGAGCTCCGTGACACGCGCCGCCTCGGCCGACGTGCCCTGTGGGCTGGTGTGGCACACCGAGCACGTCGTTGCATCGGGCAGGCCGGAATGCGCGCTGGTCTGGGCATAGGGGTGGCAGAATTCGCACCCGAGCCCGAGATCCTGCGTGTGCTTCAGATGATTGAAGTCCACCGGCTGCGGAACGCGGGAACTGCCAAGCGCAATCACCGGGAGCACCACGGCCGCGATGAGCACGATGCCCAAGGCCAAGGCCAGGTACGGCCACACGCGTCCACGAATATCCCGGAGCCGCTGTGCGATCACGCCCCTCCTGCGCACCGGCACAGTGCTACGTGCCTTCAGGCTTGCCCAACGTGCGGAGATACGCGACGATGGCTTTGATCTCGTCCGCCGACAGTTGGCTCTCGTACGCTGGCATCATGCCGCTCTTGCCATTCGTGACGACCTCAATAAGCGCCTCGTCGGTCCTCGCCTTGTGAAACTCGGCGGTGGTGAAGTCAGGGGGCTTGGGGTTGAGGGCCGCCGCGGCTACACCGTCTCCCGCCCCGGTCTTCCCGTGGCACATAACGCATTTCTGGGCGTACGTCGTGGCGGCGTCCGCCTGAGCGGACACCGTAGCCGATGCCACCAGGTTGAGGACCACCATGACCGCCACGATTCGACTGACAACCTTCACGGGCACCTCCAGGGATTGTCGAGCGACGCAGATCACGGGTGCGCTGAGCGACTCACACCGGTGCCGCGTCCGTCGCTGACCGGCTCCACATTCAAGCAGAGGATGTGCCAGGTACCGGCCAGTCACCATAAACGATTGCCATGAAATAAGTTATCCGCCTTCAGCTGCACGACGGCCGCCATGGTTTTGGGCATATGCCCCTATGAGATTGTGTATTTGCCCCAATGGCGGTTGACAACAATCTGATTTGGGCGCAGAGATAGAGGCAGAAGGCGCCTCTTTCGATGGGGTATCGATCTTGCGTTGCGGCTGGTGGAGGAAATGACCCACCTCTTTGGTGTCGGTGGTTGGCGGCCCTCGCGACAACCCCGGCCCAACAGGATCAGCCGAAAGGCCGGGAGGCGAGACCGATGCCTGCTCGAGCCAAGATCTTGGTGGTAGACGACGATCGCCTGGTGCTTGGCAGCGTCGCGGCGGCGCTGCGGGACGCGCGCTACCGGGTTTGGACGGCAGATCGCGGCGATGAGGCGGTGCGCATTGCCGTCGAAGTGCAGCCCGACATCGTGGTCACGGACCTCCGGATGCCGGGTATGGACGGGGTTGCCCTTTTGGAACAGGTCGAGCGTGCAGCCGATCCGACACCGCGGATGGTGATCTACAGTGCGACGCCCCCCACCGACTACATGCGACCTGTGCCGCGCAAAGTGCTGTGGATCGTCAAGGCATCCGGGCACGTCCCCCTGCTTGACGCGTTGCAGCGAGGGGATCGCGCGCCGTAAGGGCGGGCTGCGGTCATCACACTGATGCCACTTACAGGCGGGCTCAGCCGGCGCATCCTCGCCTGGTTTCTGGTGCTCTCGTTGGTCCCGCTGTTTCTGTCGAACACCGTTGGCTACCAAGTCACGCGCCGCATCCTCGAGAGCCAGGTGCAGCGCTACCTCACCGCGATCACCGAGGTGGAAGCCCGGTTCGTGGCCACCGAGGTGGAGCGGCACCAGCGCAACCTGGACGCGGTGGTCGCGGGGAACGCTGATCTCGCGCAGGCCGTCGCGCAGGCCGGTGCTGAGCGTCGAGACGCGCCTGCTGATCCTCGTACGGCCGAAACTCTGCAGCTGCATCTCGCTCGACTGCTCCCCGGGATCCCGCCGGTCACGGAGCTGTTCGTGTTGGACACCCAGGGCATCGTTCTCGCCGCCACGTTGCCCGGCCGCGTTGGCGCCGATTGGTCGGGGACACTCCTTCACCAGGTGGGCCGTCGGGAGCGGTTCTTCAGTGAGGATCTCGAGGCCGTCGGCGGCCTGGTGAGCCCGGTCTACCGCCTCGGCACCCCGTTGCGGGACGCCGGTGGCACGGCCGTCGGCGTGCTGGCGGCGAGCATCGGATTCGAAGGGCTGGAGGCGTTTCTGCGCATCTCGCCGCTTCTGGCGGGGGACATTCACACGTTCGTGGTAGACCGTGAGGGGCGACCGCTGTTTGCGTCGCACGCTCACCCGGGATTGGAATACGCGGCGAGGCTGCCGTCGCCGCTCGCGGATGCGGGCAACGGCGCGACCGAGCGCTACGCCAACTACGAAGGGATCGAAGTGATGGCAGCGTCGGTGCCGGTGCCTGGGCGGTCATGGCGGTACATCGCGGAGGCGCCCGTTTCCAGCGTGTTGGGCCAGCTCCACGGGCTCGCGCTGCTCGCCGCGGCCTTGGAGGCCGGGTTCGCGCTGCTGCTGGTCGCGGTCGTGTGGCTCGTGGCCCGTTCGATCGTGGCGCCTCTGCGCCGCCTCGTGCACGCGGCCGAGCGCCTCCGCCGCGGGGAGTTGGGCGTGGAGGTGCGGATCGACCGACCGGACGAGCTCGGTGAACTGGGGCGCACGTTCAACCAAATGTCCCGCGAGCTCCAGGCCTCCACGCAGCAGATCCAGGAGCTGCACGATCAGGAGATGCGTCGCGCGGCACAGCTCGCATCGGTCGGGGAGTTGGCCTCCGGAATCGCGCACGAGATCAAGAACCCACTCATCGGGGTGACGAGCGGATTGGGCCTGCTCTCGAAGCGGGTCGGAGAGGATCCCGCGGTCCGGAACATCGTCGGGCAGATGCATGCGCAGCTGCAGCGCATCGAGGCGGCCATACGGGACCTGTTGTCCTACGCGCGACCCAAGGCCCCACGCACGATGCTCACGGATCCCGGCCGGTTGATCGACCGGGTCGTGGGACTCATCCGTGCCCAAGCCGAGGCAGCGGGCGTGCGGGTGGAGACCCGCCTGGCACCCGAAGTGCCGAAGATCGAAATCGACCTTGACCTCATGACGCAAACGCTCATCAACCTCGCGTTGAACGGCGTTCAGGCGATGACTCCCGGTGGCGTACTCACCATATCCGCGGCCAGAGTGGGAGAGAAGGTGCGGATCGGAATCTCCGACACGGGCACCGGTATCCCCAAGGACGAGTTGGAGAAGGTGTTCAGGCCGTTCTACACGACCAAGCATGAGGGGACCGGCCTCGGGTTGGCGATCTCCCGCGGGATCATCGATCGGCACGGGGGGACCATGGAGGTCACGAGCGAGCCCGGTCGAGGCTCCACCTTCACTATCGCGTTTGGGATCCCGGCACCCCGGGGAGCGACGGTATGACGGCTCGTCCCGTGCTGGCAGTCGTGGACGACGACGAGCTGACCCGCACGTGGCTGACCGAGCACCTCGGGACTGCCGGCTACACGGTGCACGGCGCGGCGACCGGCCAGGAGGCGCTCGCGCTGGTGGAGCGTGTGGCTCCCGCCCTCATGTTGCTCGACCTCCGGCTTCCCGATGGGGACGGCCTCCAGCTGCTGGAGCGGTTCCGCGAGCTCGACCAGGAGCTGGTGGTAATCATCGTGACGGCCTACGGTGAGATCGAGACGGCGGTGCAGGCCGTGAAGACGGGGGCCTACCACTTTCTTCAGAAGCCGCCGGACCTCGACGACCTCCTGATCACGATCGACAAGGGACTCGAAACCCGCCGGCTCCGGCAGCGGGTCACCGCGCTCGAGGAGCAACAGAGCTGGCAGTTTGCCGACGTTCGGGTGGTTGGGCGTTCGGTGGTGCTGCGCGGACTTGTTGAGGCGGTAGAGAAGGTGGCACGGGCCGGCCGCGCCACGGTGCTGCTGCGCGGTGAGAGCGGTACCGGCAAGGATCTCCTGGCGCGCGCGATCCACGCCCAGAGCGATCGCCGCGATCAGCCGTTCCTGCAGATCAATTGCACGGCGCTGCCGGAGCATCTGGTCGAGTCGGAGCTGTTCGGCCACGAGCGCGGCGCGTTCACCGACGCGCGCGAGCGGAAAAAGGGCCTCGCCGAGCTTGCCGACGGCGGAACGCTGTTGCTGGACGAAATCGGGGACATGCCGCTGGCGGCTCAAGCCAAATTGCTGCAGTTCCTGGAGGACTCGAGGTTCAAGCGAGTGGGGGGAACGAGCGACGTGACGGTGGACGTGCGGGTGATCGCCGCCACGAACCGCGCCCTGGAGACCGCGATGGCCGAGGGGACGTTCCGCAGTGATCTGTTCTACCGCCTCAACGTCGTGCCCATTACGATCCCGCCGCTCCGGGACCACCCGGAGGATGTCGCACCGCTGGCCGAACACTTCGTGCGGCAGCTCGCCCGCGATCTCAAGCGTGACCCGCCACGCCTCACGCCGGACGCCATGCGTGTGCTCGAGGGGTACGCGTGGCCAGGCAACGTCCGCGAGCTGCGAAACGTGCTCGAGCGCGCGCTCATTCTCGAAGAGACCTTGGAGATCCGTCCCGAGCATCTCCCGGCCGAACTCTCCGCGCAGGTGAGCGCGACGGATGACGCGGCGGCGCTCGTCACGCTCCCGCCCGATGGGGTGGAGCTCACGAATGTCGAACTCGGCCTGATTCGCCAGGCCCTGGCCCGGACCGACGGCAACGTCACGCAGGCGGCCAAGCTGCTCGGCCTTACCCGTGACACCCTGCGGTACCGCATGGAAAAACACGGGCTGTAGGCGTGCGACGCCGCTTGACGCGGAGTGGTTTCGCTTTCATGGTACATCGCGCGCGCACCGTCTAGCATGCGCCGTGCCGCGCGGCCTCCGTCCGACGAAGGGAGCATCCATGACGTCCGCGTCATTACGCCCATCCTGGTGCGTTCCGCCCTTGGCGCTACTGTGCCTGCTCTCCTGTGGTGAGCAGCGGTCTACGGACGAAACTCGACGCGAGCCGGTGGTGTCGACGGATCAGGACGCGCTCCTCCTCGCCTCGGCGAAGGTTGCGCTTCCCCCGCCGGGCGTCACGCGGGCGGACCTTCCGGATCCCGATTCCGAAGCCGCGCAGCTCCACGAGCGCTACTGCACCGCGTGCCATGCACTCGCGACACCCCAGATTCACTCGGCGGCCGACTGGCCCCGGGTATTCCGGCGCATGTGGCTCAGGATGGAGGGTCTCGCGGGACCCGATCGTGTGCCGATTCCCTCGTCCGCCGAGCGCACGGTGATGTTGCGTTACTTCATCGAGCACGCGATCAGGGTGAGTGGCGTTTCTCTGCCAGCGGGACCCAACCGCGGCCTGTACGTGGCTGTGTGCAGTCGGTGCCACGAGCTCGCCGACCCGAGGCAGTATCCGTCCGCTGATTGGCTGGCGGTGGTGGAGCGGATGGACGGCCACCTGGCGACGATGCTGAACCAGCCACTCCCGCCGGAGGAACAGGCGAAGATCGTAGCCTATTTGGACGCCGCGTCCGCGCCTCGCCGGGGAACCTGAGACTCTGGCCAGAGGCCTCCTCAGCGCCACCGAACGGACCACCGGCCTGAGGCCCAGCGGCACGCGCTTTTCGGGCAACCCTAGCGCCTCCGTCACCGCTCGCTTCTCTTTTTCGGTCGGTGTTGCGATTATGATCGCCGGCCGACTGCCGCGGTCGAAGTCCGCCATACCCTCTGCCAGGGTGAGTCCGTCATGGTTCGTCGAGTGACACGCGTTCTGACACCGATCGTTCTCTCCGCTGTCGCAGCATGCGCGCCCGGGGCCACGCCCGAGAGTGGGACCATCGCTGGACCGCTACCGGGCGACAACTTCGCGATCGTGTACCGGACCGGCGGCACCATTCGCCACCTCGATACGCGGACGGGCCGGGATCGGTCGATCGCAAGTGGCGTGGACAGCATTCTGGCCGCCCAGGCCAGTGCGTTGGGTGATGGGGTCGGGATCGCGTATCGGCTGGGTGACAGCACGCGCGTCGTAGCGGTCGACGCCGAGACCGGAGCGGTGACGGTGGTACACGAGGGATCGGGCGCTGCCGGGTACACGATGGCGTGGTCGCCCGACGGCCGTCGCCTCGGTGTGGGCATTCAGGGCGTCCCCAGCGCGGGTATTCGCGAGGCCGAGTCGGGAACGGTGCGGGACATGGGGTGTCAGGCCGCCAATCGCTTCGCCGCGTGGCGGTCACGCTCGCAGGCGATCGTACACGACCGTGTGAACTTCTACGCCGTCGGCGCGTCCGACTGCGCGACGCTCACGACCGTGAGCAAGACGGGGAAGATCGATCCGCAGTACGCGCCAAGCGGTACTCGGATGGCGTTCTACCAGAATCGGTCCGTGGCATTCGCCAACCGACCGCAGCCCGAGATCGTTCCGGAGCTGTGGATTGCCGACTACGACGGGGGCGCGGCGCGCGTGATCTCCGATTATCAGAGCCGGCCCCGCAACAGTTTCTGGTCGCCGGGCGGCGAGCGAATCGTGTACGAAGTGGTGTCGCGCCGCTGGGCGAGCACCACCCATCTGATTACGTATGCGGTAACGGCCAACGACTACAGCTACATCGCCGAGGAGAACGCACTCGGCGTGCCAAACGACTTCAACGCGTGCTGGTCACCCGACGGCCGCCGCATCGCGCACGACCGCACCTACGCGCGCAGCACCGGCGCGCAGGCCTACACCACGCGCGAGGTGGTGGTACGGCGGGGCACCGGCGAGCGGGTAGTGCTGGACGAGGTAATCGGGGAACCTCAGTCGGCGGTGGTGGCGGCGACCACGGTGCGGTGCCGATGGGTGGGGCCTCGGCACCTGCTCGTATCCACGCGTGACGGCCAGCGGGTGCTGGACGTGGACGATGGCGAAACCCATGCCATCCCCGCCGACCGCGTCGCGCTCGCGGTGAAGGTGTTCGACCACACACCGTAGCATCTCCAGCCCCACCGCTTGACGCGCGCTTGACGTGCTCCGGGGATCGTGTGATCGACGGCAACCGGGAGGCAGCAATGCGCCGCGTTTCTCTTTCCTGCATCATGATCCTGCTGTGGCCTCCGGCCGCTGCGCTGAGCCAGGGAGTGAACTTGGAGCCGGGCCAGCAAGTGCGAGTGACCGCACCCACGTACGACCTCCATCGCACTCCGGCGACCTTTCGGGCGATGCGGTCCGATACGCTGCGCCTCGACTTCACTCGAAAGCGTCTGGACCACGGCAGCGTGGTGGTGGATTCTCTCGCCGTCGCCGTGCCGCTCGCCATGGTGTCAAAGCTCGAGGTGCCGGCCGGAAGACGCTCGAACTGGGACAAGGGTGCCCGGACGGGTGCACTCGTCGGGGGTGGGGTCGGCCTTCTCCTCGGAGTGGCCTATGCGGCCTGTGATGATAGCTGGGTCTGTCCGCAGAGCGGTGGGGAAAAGGTCGGTGCTGTCGTCGTGGGAGCGGTGGCTGTCGGTCTTGCCGGAGGCCTCGTCGGCACCATGATCGGCGCGCTGTCGTCGCGCGACGCATGGCACGACGTCCCGCTCGGCCGCGCTCGGGTGGCTGTTCACCCGACGCCCGACGGCTTGGCGCTGGGGGCGGCCTTCAGGTTCTGAAGATCGCCACGACCGGCCCGACCCCGACCGGACTGGGGTGGCTCGCTGAACCCGGCTATCGCGTCGTAGGGGCCACGCCGAGCCGCTGCTGTACCACAGGGCGCACACCCGTCATGCCAGCCAGCTCGGCCAGGCGGAGTGCCTCTGCGGGCTCCACGTTCTTGCGTTCGGCGAGCCACGCACCCCACAGCCCGGACACGCGGTTGCCCGACCCGCAGTGCAGCACCACCGGCCCGGGGCCTTTTCCGAGCACGGAATCGAGCCGGGCCACCTGCTCGTCGGTGATCGCGGACACCGGGTTTGGCATCGGGATGCTCACGAACGTCATACCGAGCGACTCGACCTTGGCCCGCTCGTCCCAGTCGATCTCGCCGTCGGCCCGCGTGGTGACGACGGTCGTGTAGCCCTGCGCGGCCAGCTGCTCCAGCGCCGCGTCCGATGGCTGGCTGCCGAACAGCACGTCGCCCGCCACGGCGCAGTTCCGCATGCCCTGGACTTGGCAGGCGGTGGGGTCGGGCGTCACCGAATCGGCCGCGCGCTCCGTGCAGCCGACGAGGATGGCGAGCAGCATGACACCGGAGAGTCGTTTCATGATCCAGAGTGTCTCCGTGATCGAGATAGTCACTGTATAACATACTCATGGTACGCGGGTGCGTGTTCTTGATGTGACGCCCCGAGGCACGCGTCCTCAGACCGCATTGCGCGCCTCGCATGTTGATGTGTGCCGACCCCCCAGCGCATCTTTCCAGTAACCGACTGCCCAAAGGCAGCTCCGTCGTGACCGCCAAATCACTGATGGCACACCGTACTCTGACGATCGGGGATTTGCCCTCATGAAACGCGCCCGATATTCCCTCGCGCTGCTTGCAGGCGTTCTACTCCCGCTCAACAGTCTCGAGGCCTCCGCGCAGGCACGTCCAGTACCGGAAGGTGACACCGTCCCCGCCGCCCAAGAAGTGGTCCGCGCGTTGTACGATCTCGTGACGTTCGAGGCTGGGACCACACCGGACTGGGACGCTGTCCGATCGTTGTTCCTGCCCGAGGCGGTAATCGTTCTGCGCACGAGCCGAACGGCGACCACCGTGTTCACCGTGGACGGCTTCGTGAACGACTTCGTGCAGTTCATCGAGCGGGCCAACGTGGAACAGACCGGATTCGTCGAGAACATCCTCCGGATGCACACGATGGTGTTCAAGGACATGGCCCACGTGCTGGTGCTCTACGAGGCCAGCATTCCTGGGTCGGGCAGGCCGCCCCAGCAAGGTGTCGACAGCTTTCAGCTGATTCGGCAGGACGGACGCTGGCGGATTGCCGCGGTGCTGAACGACATCCCGGACCAGACCCATCCGGTCCCGGCGGCACTGCGCCAATGACCGCGGCACGGGCTACCGGTGCGCGGCTGTTCGTGGCCGTGGTCCTCTCGGCGGTCGCGGCGACGGACGCTGCCATCGCGCAGAACCCGTGCTGCGAACTTGCGGGCCGCGACACTGCCGACCGCTTCCGGGTGGAAACGATCGCGGACCGCCGCTTCACGCACACCGAACTCTGGGCGGCCCTGGCGCAATATCTCGATCGGGCCGATGTGAGCGTCACCACGGTGGGTCATTCGCTGCAGGGCCGGGCCATCCGCGCGGTGACGTTTGGCTCTGGTCCCGTGCGGGTCCTGCTGTGGTCGCAGATGCACGGCGACGAGTCGACCGCGACGATGGCGCTCGCCGACGTGATTCGGTTCCTCGCCGAAGGGGGCACAGATCCGTTACGGTCGCTCATCGCCGAGCGTCTCACCGTGACCATGGTCCCGATGCTGAACCCCGATGGGGCGGAGCGATTTCAGCGGCGCAACGCCGCCGGGGTGGACGTGAACCGTGACGCGCGTCGGCTGGCGACGCCCGAGGCGCGTGCGCTCAAGGCCCTCCGCGACAGCCTCGCGCCGACGTTCGGGTTCAACCTGCACGATCAGGGAGCGCGCACCACCACCGGACCGGATGGGCTCCAGGTGGCCATTGCGCTGCTCGCTCCGGCGGCCGATTCGGCCCGCTCGTACGGTCCCGTACGGAGCCGGGCTCGGCAGCTCGCAGCCCTGCTGGCCGCGGGCCTCCAACAGGTCGTTCCCGGTCGCATCGCCAAGTACGACGACACGTTCACCCCGCGGGCGTTCGGGGATCTGATCCAGCAATGGGGCACGAGCACCGTGCTCATCGAGAGCGGAGCGCTGCAGGACGATCCGGAAAAACAGGAGCTACGCCGGATCAACGTGGTGCTGTTGCTGGCGGCGCTCGAGGCTATCGCCACCGAGCGCTACGTCGAGGCCGACCCGGAGACGTACGAGCAGCTCCCCGTCAATCACCGGGTGGCCAACGATCTCCTACTCCTCGGTGGTCAAGTCGTCCTGCCGGACGGAAGTTCGCTACCGGTGGATCTGGCGCTCAGCTACGACGATCCCGTGGCACAGGGCGGGCTCGTACTCGGTGAGGTTGGGGATCTGGACGATGAGGAGGCGATGGACACGCTCGACGTGCGCGGCTTGTATCTGCACGTGGCCACGCCCTCTACGCTCGATCCGCGCAACTGGTGGCTTGTGCGCGGGGAGCCGATCGCGGTCGTCGTCCGTCGCGGCGGCGATCCGCAGTCCCAGGTGGTGCGCCGCATTCCCGAGCCGTAACGCTGGCTCGGTCGCTACAGTGTGAGTGGTCCGGGGTCGAACGCGCGAGGATCGCTCCCGGCCGAGAACAGGGTTGCGGCGGTCGCGCCCAGCAACGTCGTCTGACCATCCGCGACGAGCAAAGCGGTGCCCTCGGGCAGTGCGAGCACGGGAACCGCGGGGTTCGCGGTCACGAACTCCAGCAGGCGCTCGGAGCGTGTTTCTCCTCCGTGGTTGGGCAGGCGCGCGTCGGTGTAGTGCGGGTTGATCTGGAACGGTACCAGGTCGAGGGCGGCGAAGCTGGCCGGCTCCACGATGGGCATGTCGTTAGTGGTCTTGATGGTGGGGCAGGCCACGTTGGCCCCCGCGCTCCACCCTACGTAGGGTACTCCGTCCAGCACCCGGTGGCGGATCGGCTCGATCAGCGACAACTCCCGGAGCTGAGCAAGTAACTGGAAGGTGTTACCGCCGCCCACCGCGATTGCTTCGGCCACCTCGACCGCCCGCCGCGGATCGAGCTCCCGATGGATGGCCCGCACTTTGATGCCGAGGGCGCGGAACCGATCGGCCACGCGGTCGGCAAATGCATCGAATGGAAACCGCACGGACGCGTACGGCACGAACAGCACTTCCCGGACCTGCGTGCCGAAGAACCGGCGCAGCATCTCCTCTGTGTACTCGAGGAACCCCGATCCGTGATTGGTCGAGTTGCTCAGGAGCAGCAGCCGCACTGGCGATCAGCCCGATGCGCTCTCGCGAGAGCCCAGGTAATCCGCCACCTGATGCAACGCGTGTCGCATCGCCCTTCCCAGGAGGGCGGGAGGATGAGACTCGAGGAATGGCTCAGGCGGGTCGACGTAGAGCCAGAAGATCTCCATGCACTGCTCGTCGGAGAGCTCGTCGATCCAGTTGGCTGGCGGATGGTTTGGATGGACGGTATTCATAGCCAAATGTGTGAGATTCGTGGGTCGGCGTCCTGCAAGAATATATCCTGTGAGACTCGTTCCTTCGAGTCTTGGACGCGCGAATGTGCGGCATAGCCGGATGGGTGGGCGTCGGGCATCCCAACCTGGTGCTCCCCGGCGTGCGTGCGGCTGGTCGCAAACAGCGGCATCGCGGACCCGACGGCGAAGGGCTCCTTGTTCTGTCTTCTCGAAACGAGATCCGCTATCGCGAAACCGACGGCGGTCGGGTGCTCATCCCCGAGACGGAGCCGGATCTCGGGCTCGCGGTGGTCATCGCCCATCAGCGTCTTGCCATTCTCGATCTCAGTCCCACGGGCGCGCAGCCGATGTCGTCCCGCGACCATCGGATCTGGCTCGCGTACAACGGTGAGATCTACAACCACGTCGAGCTGCGGCACGAGCTCGAGGCTGGGGGCGCGCGGTTTCGGGGCACGAGCGACACCGAGGTGCTCCTGGCCGCGTACCAGCGCTGGGGACTTCAGTGCCTCGACCGCTTGGCAGGCATGTTCGCCTTCGTGATCGTCGATCGGGCGCAGAGGCGTATCGTGCTCGCCCGCGACCACCTCGGACAGAAGCCTCTGTATCTGCGAAGGGCGGCGGGAGGTTTGGCGTTCGCGTCGGAGATCCCGGCGCTCCTCGAGATCGGTGGCACTGGTGCCAAGGCGAACCTGAACCCGACGCTCGACTACCTGGCGACCGGCCGAACCGATCACCGCACCGACACCATGGTTGCGGGCGTGCGGCGGCTCGACCCCGGTACGGCGATACAGATCACCGGCCCGACTCCAGCCGAACACAAAGAGCGGAAGTTTTGGTCCGTCCCGCCTGAGGAGCACGCCTCGAGGCCCGACGGCGTGGACGACGCGGCTGGCACGCTGCGCGATCTGTTCGAGAAGTCGGTGAAGTGGCATCTCCGCAGTGACGTCCCGATCGGTTCGTTGCTTTCCGGCGGAATCGACTCGTCCGCGATCGTGCTCGCTCAGCGTCAGATTGGCGGGCCGGATCTCGACCTCAGAGCAGTCAGCTACATCGGCACACAAGGCGCCCCGAGTGAGGAACCGTGGATCGATATGGTGACGGCGGCGTCCCATTGCCGTGTCTCGAAGCTGCACTTGGGTACGGAGATCTGGTCCGATGCCCTGGCTACGGCCCACCGCCAAGGCGAGCCTATGGGGAGCCCGGCCATCCTAGTGCACCACGCACTGTGCCGTCACGCAGGTGCGAGCGGTATCAAAGTGTTGCTCGATGGGCAAGGCGCGGACGAGATCCTGGCCGGCTATCCAGCCGCCGTTCCGCTTCGGATTGCGGGTCTGTTGCGGCGTGGCCGAGTGTTCGAGGCCGGCAGGGTGGTGGCTGCCACAACCGGCGGACGGCATGCCGGTCCGCTGCGCGGCCTCATGGTGCTGGCCCAGGCGACGCGTGCCGTGCTGGGTCAGCGGGAGCCGCTGGGTCGATGGCCGTGGATCGACTTGAAATCAGCGGTGGTGCGGGATGCGATCAGCCCAAACGAGCGGCCCCTCACGGTTGCCGCCCAAGTACGGCGGTACCTCACCAATACCCTCCCGGCGATCATGCGCTGGGAGGATCGGAACACGATGGATGCGTCGGTCGAAGGCCGGCTCCCGTTTCTGCTGCCGGAGGTGGTGGCATTCTGTCTCTCGTGTCCGGAGGCGTACCTCGTAGGTCCTCGCGGAGAGAACAAGTACGTCCTACGCCGAGCGCTGTGGGATCTCCTGCCTAGCGCGGTCGCGGACCGGCGAGACAAGGTGGGACTTGCCGTTCCCCTCCGTACCTGGGCCAGGGTTCTTCCCGATGTCAGCCGCCGCCTCGGGCACCTGGCCGAGGTCCCGGGGATCTCTTCTCCGTGGCTTCGCCGCCATCTCGCATCACTCCGGGAGGGCCAGGTTCCTTCGGGTGTCGATCTCTTTGTGATCTGGCGACTTGTGGGCTTCGATCTGTGGCGGGAGGCGCTTGGCGTAGATCTCTCCTTCTAGCTGGCGGCGTCGCTATGCAAGGTGGAACAACTCGAGCCATCGCCATGCTGTGAACAATCGCCAAACGGCGAGGTGATCGTCGTGGCGGTGGGCGAGGTACGACTGAATGAAGTGTTCGGCCTCTCGCGGCTCGATCCACCCCGATTCCCGAACGCGGCGCTCATGGGGGACGGCGCTCAGAGCGTCGGCGTACTCCGTGCGCATGGGCATCCACGAACTGCTCGGAACGATCCCCCTCTTGTCCCGTCGGTCGGCGACCTCGATCGGCAGATGCCGACGGGCGATGGCATGAAGCAGACGCTTCGTCTGTCCTCGAAACACTTTGTAGTGCGCAGGCATCGGCAGGCACCACTCCACCACTCGGCGATCGAGGAACGGCACCAGCGGGCGAATGCCACGCGCCGCCGCGCACCGATCGAGGCGTGCGAGTACCGTCGGCGCGTTCTGATGGCGCACATGCCGGTAGAGATAGCGGTTGAGCCCGGCGCGAGTCGGGGCCACGTCCGCGCTGAGCTGCCCACGGTACGGATCCGTTGGCATCTCCCGAGCCATCCATCGATATCGCCGGATTGGGAGGGCCCGGGTCAGGTCCTGCCTGGCAGGCCCCATGAGGTAGCGTCGAATTGTGCGTAAGAGCGAGGCGTCATGCCGTGTCCCCAAGGTGCGGAGTTCGCGCGCGAGCTCAATCACGGCTCCCCGCGCCAACAGCTCGCGAAGATAGCGACTCTCCGTCCCGACACCGGCGAGCAGCTCGTCAGCGCCGATTCCGTCGAGCACCGCGACCGCCCCGTGCTCTGCGGCCAACGTGTACGCAAGCCACTGGCCGATGAGGTCTTGGCCGAGGAGTGGCTCGCCCTGTGCCGCCACGACCGCGTCCACGACGTCCCAAGCGTCTGCGGGTCGGATGGTGGATGTGCAGCTTTCGAGGTTGGCGTGAACTGCCACCGCCCTGACGTAGTGCTCCTCGCTCAGATCCGGATTCTCGTGGAGGATCGAGAAGCTCGGCACACGGCCGGTTCCCGCCGACCGAGCGGCCAACGCCGCAATCACCGAGGAGTCGAGCCCCCCCGACAACAACGTGGCGCGTTCATTGACCGTACAGCGCTGATGAACTGCGTCTGAGAGCAGCCTCTCGAATTGGTGCGCTGCTTTGGCAAAGGGCGGTGGCGTGGACGACCATCCAACGAGTGTGCTTGGATCCCAGAAACGGTGCACGCTGGTCCGGGGGCGGGCGGCGGCGTCGAGCTCGACATGCAGTGCGGCGCCGGCGGGGATCGACTGCACGCCGCGAAAGAAGGACAGTCCCGTCGTCGAGGGGGGGAAGCCGTTCAAGAACTGCCCGAACCGCACCGGCTCGATCTCGAAGCCTCCTACCCGCACGCTGGCCACCGACCTTGGTTCCGACGCGACGAGGATCAGGTCGGGTGTTTCGGAAAAGTAGAGCTGTCCCACGCCGAGGTGGTCGCGCGCCGCGAGCGCCCGAGTGCGTCGAAGGTCACAGATGATGAGCGCCCACTGGCCGTCGAAGCGCTCGACGCAGCCGTCGCCCCACCGTTCGTAGGCCGCTGCGACCACCCTGGATGGGTCGACCTGGGGCGAAAGGCCAAGGTCAGTCGCGAGGGTGTGGTGGTTGGTGAAGAACCCGTCGACGGCGGCCCAGACCCGCCTGGGCGTAGCCGGTCCGCCGGCACTGCCACCGCGGATCGCGGCTGCGATTGCTGATCTGGTGTGGTTTGACGGGGGGACAACTGGTAAGGAACCGACGTGAGGCTCAGTGTCTGCCTGACCGGCGAGCAGCCAGTGCCCCGCGCCTCCCCGATGGCTCTGCGCGAGATCGAGTTGCCCGAGCAAGCGGAGGATGTTCCCCGCCTGGCCGCCGGCGGCGAGGGCGAGGCCGGCCATCTCAGGTCGGGTGCACGATGGGTGAGGTGCGGCGCATGGGGTTGCAAACTGGCGAATAAGCGACCAATTTACTAGGACTTAACTGGAGGCTGGCATCAGTGAGCATAGTGTATCAGCGGGCACAAGGTATCGAACAGGCGCCCATGGAAGGCGAGACGCTGCTATACCACAAGGACACCAAGAAGTTCTGTCGCCTGAACGGGACGGCTGCCTTAATGTGGGAGTGCCTGGAGCAGGCGCGCTCGGTCGATGCACTCGCGCGAGACATCTGCGATGCCTATGACGGGGTCGAGATGGACCGGGCGCGGTCGGACGTCCAGGCAGTGATCGATGAGTTGTTGGGACTGGCTATCATCCTAGAGGCTTAGCTCACGAGGAGACACCATGGAGAGAGCGTCCAAACAGAAGCGAGGCCCGTACGTCGCACCGTCCGTTTCAGTCTTGACGGAAAAGGAAGTTCTCGAGGTCTTTCAGATCACGACGGCCGGGATGAGCAGCTGGTGGATGATGTAGGCTGAGATCCAAAGCTGGTGACAGCCGCAGGTCTTGAATGGTTGGCGGCAGCGGAGACGCTGGCCGCCAATCTTACTATGATACCGGAGCGATCGGAGCGACAGTGGTTCCGGATCGGCGATGGATTTCTGGCGGTGCGGTCCAACAACCCCGCGTTCCTGGATCGGTTCGGGACGCTGTTCGGCGCCTGCGCGGTTGAGGGTCCAGAGTCTGGGTTTCCAGTCGTCGATGGCAGCGTGGTGGCCGATACTCGGTTGGGTGGTGCGCTCGTTGTTGCCGATGGCGTTCCAGTTGCCGGCGCGGCTGGGTTGGCCGAGGCGCTGTTTGCGGATGATGGTGTCGGGTGTGTCGGAACCTCGGGTGACTGGGTCGGTCTGGCGTCTCGCAGCAATCCGGTGTGGCACATGGCGGTTCAAGGAACGGAGCTGGTCATGCCGCACGACGGGCCCTGGCCCTACGTTGCCGGGGCCACCCTCGTCCATCGAGCGATGTGTGCGCAAGCCGGTGTTCTCTTTGTGCACGCCGCCGCCGTGGAAATCGGGGGATCGGGACTGCTCCTGGTGGGCCCCACAGGCACAGGGAAGACGACACTCGCTGTGGGCCTGGCGCGGCGCGGCGCCGGATTCCTGAGCGATGAGGTGGGTGCCATTCGGTTCGATGGCCCGGGTCTGCTTCCAGTTCCTCGAGCCGCAGGGATGCGACCCGGCCCGTGTGCTCAGGCGGCCGCCCCGATGCTGAATGGCTCCGGTTTCCCCGTCGAGACCTTTGCGGACGGTAGCTCGAAGACCTTGGTGCCGGCCGACGCACTCGGGGCCGCGCAGCTCGGCGCGGCGATTCCCTTCGCGCATGTCATTGTGCTCGCCGACCGGGGCACGACTCCAACGCTAGAGGGGATCGACGCAGCACCTCGGAATGCACAGTATCTTGCTCCCGTGAAGTCGACACCTTTCTCGGAGGGCTCCGGCTTCAAGGTGCTCCGCCTGATCAAGCTGGTTTCCGATGTCTCCTGGCATCGGTTGAGCGCGGGGACGCCAGACGAGACCATCACCCTCATTGAAAGAGAGTTCGGTCGCAGATGATCACCACGGTTCGAGAACGTGCAGATTGCGTGGCGACGTTTCGCGGCGTATCGGTGTTTCTCATGGAAACGTTGGCCAGATGGATCCCGACCACGCCGGAACTGGAAGCGAAGATCTTGATGGGTCGGCACATCTGGGAATTCGCCCAGCACGCGGATCAGTTTGGCCGGCGTACCCACGAGCTCCGTGCGGCGCTCCACTTCACGCGGGCACCGGTGCCGGATTACGCCAAGGCACTCGACACGCTTGCCTCGGCCACGGCGACCGGCGATCGCATCGACGGCTTCTACGACGTCGTCCTGCCCGACGTGGCTTCCCGGTACCGCAGTTACCTCGAAGAGACGGATGCCATGGTCGATGAGCCATCGGTTCGCATCTTGGAGCGGGTGCTGACGGACATCGATCGCCTGCGGCGAGAGCGCGAGGCGATGCAGTTAGAGCGGCCGGACCTTCCCCGGGGACCGCGGAAGTGGCTCGATGCCCTACGCGGGGTCGTGGCGGGCGTCACCAATTTCGTTGACTACCGGGAAGAGCGGAACTGAACGATGGCCACAACCACAAAAGTCGTACGCGGCGTGACGCTGTGGCGCGACCCGGCACGCGAGCCCTGTTTCGACGTCGTCCATCACGACATCGAGATGAAGAATTGGCCGGGGGTGGAGGGCGAGGCGGGCCGGGAAAAGCTTCATCGCCACATGAACAACGAGACTGGCGCCATCGAGATCGCGGCACAGTGCCTGGCGGATTACCCCGATGCTCCGTGGGACCTTCGCATGCGACTCGCTCGGCAGTGCGCGGATGAGTCCAGGCATTCGGATGTCCTATTGCGCCGTTTGCGTCAGATGGGCGGAAAAAAGGGCGAGTTCCCGGTCGCGAACTTCGAATGGGGCGTGACGCTCATGGTAGACGATCTGCCGGGGCGGCTTGCCATTCAGAACCGGACCTTCGAAGCCGGGTTGATCGACATCCTCGGCACGCTGCGCAAGGTCTGGCGTCAGTCCGGAGACGACACGACGGCCGACGTGCTCGACGGCATTCTCGCCGACGAGATCACGCACGTGCGCTTCGCGAACCAGTGGATTCGGCGAATGACGGAGGAAGACCCGTCAGTACTCTTGCAGGTTGCAAAGGCGGTTCGTTTCCTGGCAGAGGCCAACAAGGCCATGCAGGTCGACGAAGACGCCGTGGATGCGGCGGGGACCAAGGTGCAAGAGCTCAAGCTGCAGGTCGAGATCAATGTCGAGGGCAGGCTCGAGGCGGAGTTTACCGAAGAAGAGGTCATGGAGGTCCTGAAGAAGGCCGGGTTCCAGTCGATTCTCCCTGGGCGAGGAGGAGCGGCGTGACGGCCTCGACACGACCCGATCCCGCTCTGTTCGGCGACGGGCCCGCGCGTGATGACCGGTTCACGGTCGTCGAGCAATGGGCCGACTGCATGAATCTGTCCGATGACGATCCGGAGCACGAGCTCGAGTTCTATCACCGGCAAATGAACGAAGAACTCAATGTGTTGGAGAACTGTGCGCGCAATCTGGTCGAGTTCCCCGATGTGGCATGGGGAATCCGCAAGGGGATCGCGCGTCAAGCGTCTGATGAGGCGCGACACGCAGCGACGTACAAACGTCTCTACGAGGCTCGGGGCGGGAAGGTCGGTCGCTACCCCGTGATGAACTTCCAGTACAAGATCCTGGGGCGCATCGACAGTCTGGTGGGTCGGTTCGCCGTGCAGAACCGAACGTTTGAAGCCGACGGCCTCGATGCGGTCACCGCTGCCGTTCAGCAAGCCAGGGCCGCCGGTGACCACGAGGTGCTGGCCATGTACGAAATCCAACAGGCTGACGAGGTCATGCACGTCAAGTACGCCAACGACTGGATTTGGAAGCGAGCGGCCGAGGATCCGGCGGTAGTGATGCAGGTGGTGCGCGCTGTCTCTCAAGCGCTGGAGGGGTTGGCCTGGGTTACTGCCCGCGGTGGCGGTGAGGTGACCAAGTATCCTATGGCCGTCGCGGAGCGCATCGAAGCCGGCTTTTTCCGCGGAGAGGCGGAATTGGCGCATGCGAAGAATGAGGAGCGGCGCCAGTCGATCCTCGCCCGAGAGGCGGCTCCATAGGACCCGCCCGTGGCGGATGATGGCGCGATGACGGCCATCGGGGTTGCGGCTCCCCCTCGCATCGACGGAACCACGGCGCGTGGATGGATTCAAGCGCCGGCGTACGATCTCGCGCTCTTCGTCCTGTCACCGCTGATGGGCACGGTCGCCGTGCTGTGGGCGCTGAACCTGCCCGGAGGCTCGGCGGTGGTGGCGGCCACGACATTCTTGCTTGCGATCCCGCACTACATGTCGTCCTTCAGTTTCTTCTTCGGCGACGAGAACCGACGCTACTACCGACGACATGCGGCGCTCTTCTATGGCGGCCCGGTGGTGATCGCGGCGGGGGTGTTTGCCCTGCGCGGGTCCGGAGCGCATACCCCCGTCTTGGTGACGATGTTCTTGTGGAACATCTATCACGTCAGCCAGCAAAGCCACGGTATTCTCTCGATCTACCGTCGACTCAACAACGGACCGCCTGCGGAGCGGTCGGTCGCTCGTGTCGCCATTGTGTCCGTAAACGCGACCATGGCCCTCTGGCATGCGGAGCGGTTTACCCCACTGTACGGCGTGCTCAAGTCGGTTGACCCGCTGCTGCCGTGGGCACTGCCGGCCATCGCGCTGCCCGTCGCCGCCGCGTCGCTCGGGGTCCTGGCGTATCGCCTGGTTCGTCGCTCGAACGGCATCAGCCTTCCCGAAGGGGCGTTTCTGGCCACGAGTCTGCTCCTGTTCCATCCGTACCTGTGGGTCGAGGATGCGGGGCTGGCCACGCTTGGCATGCTGATTGGCCATTTCATCCAGTACCTCGCCATCGTCTGGCTGCTCAATCACCGCAAGTATGTCTCCGCTCCCGGATCCGTGGCGCAGCGCGCACTCGCCAGGATGAGCGCGAACCCGGTCACGGTCGTCGCGACAGTCGTGGGTGTCGGGGCGATCGTCCTCCTTGGAGAGCGAGCAACGGTGTGGTTGGGGGCGCCCATGGTCTACGTCGTCGCGTGGAACGCGCTGTCGCTCATTCACTTCTACATCGATGGACTCGTATGGGCGTTCCGAAACCCGTTCGTGCGGCAGTCCGTGGGTCCGTACCTCATGCCAGCCTCGCACATCCGCGCCGTCTGACCGACGCCCTTGGATCGCAAAGGAACCCCCGTGCCAGCGCAGCTCCGTGCGCGCATCGACCTGCTTCGCCGCGCGCGCGGTCAGGTGGAATCTGTCGTCGACGGAGGGAGCATGGAGCCGGCCATCCCCCGGGGCGCCTTGATTCGCATCGAGCCGCGGCCGGAGGTGCCTGCCGTCGACACAACGGTGGCAATTGTGACCCCGGGCGGTTTGGTGGCCCACCGGATCGTAGGACGGGGGCGCTTCCCCTGGAACCGCCGATTCGTGCTCACCCAGGGCGACGGATCGACGTTGTGCGATCCGCCCGTTCCGGTCGACCTCATTCTCGGATCGGTGACGGCATGGCGTGACGACCAATGGCGTACGGTGCCTCGGCGGTCGAGCTCTGCTCGGGCGATCAGTGGTCGGGCGACCCTCTGGCGCGGGTTCGTACGGTGCGCACTCGCAATTCATCCTACGCTCGCAACAGCACTCGTCCGACTGTCGCTGCGCGGCAGGGTGAAACCGGTCCGGTGGACCGCATGACGCCGACGCAGCTGGCGGCGCAGGCCACCGACGTTCGGGGGCTCGGCTTCGCGCTCATGGGACCCGTGACGGAAGCCGTGGACGATACCTGGTCCCGTGCGATTGGTGCATCGCCCGACGCCTGGGAGGTCTTCCTGCGCTCGGAGCGGTGTGCCGCACCAATGGCGCAATGGCTGGAGCGCGCCGATCGCCTTGACGACCTGCCCGCGCAGGTCGGGCATCTTCTCCAAGGTCGCCGACAGCGTGAGGCGATGCGGACGCTGCGGGGGCGGATCCAACTCGCGGAGACGGGCCGGGTAGCTGCAGCGCGCGGTTGGCCGGTCATCGTGCTCAAAGGCGGTCGTGCGCTCGTCGGCTCAGCCGGGACGCCGGTCGATCTAGCCGACCTCGACATCCTCGTTCCGGCCACACTGGTGGACGAGGTCACCACGTGGCTGGACTCGCACTCCGTCGCTAGAGGTCGATACACCTCTGCCAGGCACGTGGCTTCCCGATATGTCGACGCTGGACTCCCAGTGGAGGTACATCGCACGACAGAGCTGGACGGGACTCCGACACCGCAAGCGGTGTGGGAACGAGCGATTCCGCTGGCCGGAGGGCTCCTCGGCCTCGAGCCGTTGGAGCACGCATGGTTCCTGCTCCACCACGCTACGACCACGCACGTCAGTCGACGTGGCCGGGTACGGGACGTGATACTGCTTGCCGACGCACTGCAGCCGTGTTCCGGGACGGAAAAGCGTGAACTCTACCGGCGGACCACAGAGAGCTGTTTTGCGGAGCCGCTTCGGCGCAATCTAGACATGGCGGCAGCCCTTGCGTCCCGGGAAGTGGTCCCGGACCGGTACCGATCCGCCGCATTCACCAGGTATGTGATGTACGAGGTCATGCGCCGAGTGGGGCGGCGCCGTGTCTTGCTCGAGGCACCCCAGCTGGTCGAGTGGGTCTTCGCAATCAATGCAGGCCGGGCAGAGCGTCGGGCCTTGTGGGGCAGAGCGCTCACCCGCTCCATCGGCGGCCCGTCAACGTACCGCATCATCTCGTTTGTGGAGGAACGGAGCCCACGGCTGGGCCTCCTGTGGCGACGGGCCCTGCGCTTGGCCCATCGGGCATTCCTCTACGCCGTCGCCTGGCCACTCGCCCAGTGGATCACATGGGCATGGCAGGGATCCCACACGGGTGGCGGGGCGCCGGCGGTGGATCAGCCGGCATGATCGGCGCCGTCCCCCAAGCCTACCAGGGATACGTCGGTGGCTTCAGGTGCTCCACCAGATAGTCGATGCGCAGCTCGCTCAGATGTCGGCCGCCGGCGCCACGCACCCCGTGCCGATTCTCGGGATACAACATGAGATCGAAGCGCTTGCCGGCGTCGATGAGCGCGTTGATGAGTTGGATCGTATTGCCGGGATGGACGTTGTTGTCCACACTCCCATGGGTGATCAGCAGCTTGCCCTTGAGGTTTGCGGCATACGGCAGCGCGGAGCCGACGTCGTACCCTTCCTTGTTTTCCTGCGGGGTGCGCATGTAGCGCTCGGTGTAGATCGTGTCGTAGTTCCGCCAGTCTG
>JBDHEI010000021.1:0-66825 GCA_039591075.1 Gemmatimonadota bacterium | reverse complement strand
GACCTCGAAGTGAACAAGCACGGCATAAGAAGGTTGGTGCTACCCCACCCGGAGACACCGGGCTTGGCGGAACTTGAGGCCACGGCGGGTCAGCGGTACAACCTCCCCGAGACGATTGAGCAAATGACCGAACATGCGCAGAGTCTGGGAATTGAGGTTCTGTGGTATCGTAAGAGCCTACCTACCGTCCACCTGACGTTCGGCAATCCGGACTCGTGGTGGCGACGGTGGGTCCACGTGGAGCCGTTGTTGCCGCACATGGCGTCGAGTGAACATCCCCACTTTCGGGTCACGGGATGGCGCAATCGAAGAGTGTTTCGCGCTTACTGGCGAACGTTCAACAAGATTTGCAGTGCCAGCGAGCCAGCGCCACCGAAAGCCCCGAGCGCCGCGTGAAACGCTGGCGGCTGCGGCCAGAGGAACGGCGTCTGGCTATCCGCGGCCAGCGCGCCGTTCCCTGCAGTTCAGATTCCCTTGGGCTCCCAACGATAGAAGCCAAGGGCCCGCCGAAGGTTGCGCTCGTTTTCCAACCCCTTAGACCCCCGGACCGCCTCTTTCGGACCAACGCCAAACGATAACAGTTCGCGGGCGATCCTTTCCTTGTAGCCCCCGGGAATCCGCAGATACGGCACGCCCTGGCCAATTTCGTTCCAAAAGTCGGGCCACCAGAGAAACCCACCACTTTGCGCCTTGCTCCTCTCGTTGTGCGGTGGGTTGAACACCATGTGCAGCACAACGTGGGGAACGCAGAACAGCTCATGCGCACTTGGGAGACCATCGATCAAGAAGTCGCAGACTATGGCGTTATGTCCTTCACTAAAGAGGTACACGACTCCGTCAGTATTCTCATCGATGGTACCTGTGTCCCATTCCACGCAGGCAAACAACAGCCCAAACAACAATGATGTCGTTACGTCTAATAGGCGTGTGCCATGTCCACCACCAGCGTCTGCGTAGTGCTGCATGAGCATCCACCACACTGCACTATAAGGGGGGAGGCTCCCCGCAGCCCACTTGTCCAGCTCATCTGCTGTCGCGACAGGCCATGCCTTTTGAAAATCCTCGAACGCCTTGAGTTCCAATGCGGTCGTCTTGAGCGGATCGGAAGGTGGTTTAGCCCTTTGTGCTTCAATTTCCTTGTGCAGGTACCGCCCCAGCCGTGGCCTCAACCGGTTCTTGATGTCCGTCTGCCCACGGAATAGGTACCTTTGTTGGTTACCGACCATCGTATTCCTGATTTTCCGCAGATGCGCAGTGGTCTTGACCATGGCATCGGCTATCGAGACAATTTCGTTGCTGATGAGAATGTCGAACAGTTGCTCATATTCGAACTGAGTCCAGCTGGAGCCAGCTTCAGCGAGATCGAACCCACGCGGGGCTTTTGTTCTCACGGGTGCCCTATTGAGCTTCGCGGAACCGCGAAGTAATAGACCACACACCATACCCATGATGCCCGCGACTGCTTCCCAGTATAGGCCGAACCGCTTGCCCCGGTGATCGAAGTACGTTCCGCTAACCGGCTCATCGCGTGGGAAGCCCGGCTCGTTCCTATGGAACGGTTCCCATGCAGCTCTCCCTATGTGGTCTAAGAACCGCTCAACTCTCGTCACACCGTCAGGGGTTTGAAAGCGTTTCACTGGTGGACCTTTGGAATGGGTGATTGGAAGGCCTTTGCCGGTCCCGGTTTTGGCGACCTTGAGCCAGAGTGGGCCTCGGCTCACGGCTCCGCAAGAGTGGGAACGCCGCCACCGTCGTCAATTGGTGTAGATCACCCCGAAGAAGTCGTTTTCGTGGTCCGGTACGACCTCCCGTATTTCGAGTCTGTCTACTGGCTGATGTAAGGCCATCTGCCGATCAGCGATGCGGTTTTGACAGCAGGACATGGCGGGTCCCACGGAGGGAAGGAGGTCCAGGTCCAGGTCGTGATACCGGCGTCAACAAAGCGCGATATACTCGCGCAACTTGAGCAGACCGAGGCACAAGCAAGCGACCTGTTTCCTGGTGTTGACCGGGTGGGGCGCACTGTTGGAGACCACCTTCAGCTGAGGCTGTAGCGGCCCCTCAGTGTCGAGTCGCATCTATGCCATCCCCGCGTTGTGGAGCTAGCACAGGGCTCCGTCGCCAGTTGTCCACGAACTGTCCACTAACTCGCGTCAACTGTGTGCGCAGAGTGCACTCGACTCGTTCTCAACCGTGGGGCAAGGAATCGGTTAAGGCGTTGAATGATAAAGTGGTAGTGACGGAAGTCAGTGTGCAGACTGCGCACGCTGTGTACGTTGGTTGCGTAGGTTCTTGGATTTAAAATCCCTTGGCGCGCAAGCGCCGTGAGAGTTCGAATCTCTCCCCGGGCATCGTTGTGGGACAACAACTTACGGGGTCGCATCGAGTCCCTCCGGTGCGGCCCCGAAGTGCGTGGCCGTCATCAATCTGTCACTGAATCGTCGCCGGTTCTGGGACGCCTCGAGGGCCGTCCACGGGTCGCTAACCGCTTCCAGCAATCGGAGCGAAATACGAATTAGGCGAAATAAGTGAAGCACCGTCATCTCTAGTGGTGACGGTCCTGTAGTTGTCGTTCGTATTCGGCTGCCCGACGCGGAACTCTCAACAACACGTCAACGGTACCAAAAGACTCTCAAATCGGGAGCCGTTAACTCCCAACCGTTCCCCGTCGAATGCCCCAATTCAGGTTCTTCCTGTCCCACATCCACCCTAGCTAGCGTCGGTGCCCCACCGTAACGTGGGGCACGTGGCCCTTATGCCACATCGAGACAGCCTTGCACGTCGGTGGCCTCCCGGCCCCGCCGCCGCAGTAGACGCCTGCCCTTGGACGCCCACCGACGACGAGAGCCGATGGTCACCGGTACCACTCGCCGTCACAGGGAGGTCTGTCATGCGCCCCCCTACTATGCTGCGCATCCTCGCCGTCGCTTCCGTCACATCGACTAGGCCGTAAGCACTATGCATCCGATGTATCCGCTCAAGAAAGCTCTCGCACAGCTCACTGGCGTGTGCCTCGCGGGGTCACATCCGCCTATGGGACGTTGCATCATGCGGCTCACGAGATGCCTCCTCGCCGCTTCTTGGCTCTTCCTCTTGTCCACCTCGTGCAGTGGCGATCCGTTCGACGGGCCATTCTCGCCCGGTGACAGCCGCATCCTGTTCACGTCAGGGAGGGACGGGAATCTCAACCTCTTCATGATGGAGGAGGATGGCTCCGCTCCGATCCCCCTGCCCACGCATCCTGCCGTTGATCAGAGCGCCCATTGGTACCCCGACGGCTATGGATGGAAGATCGCGTTCATGTCGGACCGCGATGGCGACTACGAGGTATTCGACATGATCACCGGTGGTAGGCGGCGGCTGCTGCAGCTCACCAACAATGCCGCGCGTGACGGTTTTCCCCGCTGGTCGCCTGACTGCTCGCAGATGCTGTTCACGTCCGATCGGGACGGCAATCTCGAACTGTACGTGATGCGCGCAGACGGAACGAACCCGACCCGACTCACCTGGAACCCCGAAACTGACATCGGCGGTGCCTGGTCGCCCGACGGTTCGAGAATCGCATTTGCTTCGGAGCGCGCAGGGAACCGAGAAATCTACGTCATGCGGGCGGACGGGACGGACGTCGTCCGGCTCACGAACAACACTGCTTTCGAAGGGCGCAGCGTGGCGTGGTCGCCAGACGGCTCCAGGATCGCGTTTGACGCATATCGCAATGGTAACTACGACATCTATGTGATCAACGCGGACGGCACGAACGAGACGCAACTCACGCATGATCCAGCGGAGGATCGGTATTCGGTGTGGTCTCCCGACGGACAGCGGATCGGGTTCACGAGCGACCGCGACGGCGATGACGAGATCTACATGATGGACGCGGACGGCACGGGTCTCGTGCGCCTCACGTATAGCGTCGGGTTGGATGTCCTCGACTCCTGGCGCCCGTCCTCCCCGGATATGAGTTCGGCGTGTCCGGTGCTGAGAACATCAATGTCACGTTCTTCACACCCGTGACCGCGTTTGGCATTTGGATGCAGGACGGATTTGCAATCGGCACCGTAGGTAGTTGCCCGCCCTTCGGCCCCCAGGACTCGCAGTTCACCCTCACGTTTAAGGCGGGTGATACCGAGATCGTGACGCTGACCGAGGACCCGCCGATAGACCAAGCGTTCTTCTTCGGAGTCGTGCTCAGTCTACCGGTCGACAAGGTGGAGTTTCGGGAGACAGTTGGAACAGACGAGAACGACTTTTTCGGCCATATCTACGTGAAGTAGAAACCTATTGCACTCGTGCTTTCCACCGCCCGGTCTCGCGCCGGGCGGTGTCGTCTCAGCCCCGAGCATCACGCGGCGTTCGGGGCTTTCGGTGGGGCACAGTAGGGTGCGAGACGGTAGTGCGAGGGTGTCGACGTCGCATCGAACGGGAAGGTACGCCCGTCCTCGTTCTTGGTCTTGCCCACCCCGAGCCGCACGACGCCCGCGTCGAAGTCAACGTTCCGCCCCCACAGCGGGAGCAGCTCAGCGGTCCAGAAGGCTGACGGCTGGAAGCTGACAACTGATGACTGACAACTGAAAACTCATCCATCCCATTTCGAACTCCGACCATTCCGCTCGCGAAACATAACTCTCTATCTGGCGTAGTGAGTATAGAGACTGAGCACGGTCTTGGACGGGAGGGGCGGAATGACTTTCCATAGGCTGCTTCCCAAGCTCCGGCGCAGCGCCGCGCGCGGCACTCCCCGCCGTGGAATACTCCCGCGTGTAATCGGCACTTCGAGTGCCATGTTCGACTCCAGCGTTGAAGGTGTCGAACGGATGCGCCATGAGATCGCATCGCCATCCGCCCCACTCGTGTGTCCCGTGTGTCAGGGCAAGCTCGCCGTTCGTGGGCCGGTCAGGGTTGCAGGGGAGGGGCAGCTGGCATGGATGGTTACGTGCCTGCAGTGTGAGCGCAAAGAAGTTCGACCAGAGTCACGGCGTCCACGGGTCGTGCGGGGGGAGCTGTTCGATCGCCTTGTCGAGTCAAAGCGGCGAGGACGTCGCGACGTGCGCGGAGCGTGTGGTGGCCTGTTCGTCTCCGCGGCGTTCCAGACGGCTGTCGTTGTCGCCGCGGTGTTCGGGACCATGGGGGTGGCCGTGCGGAGTCCGCCCGCCCTGGACACGATCATGCTTACCCTTACCGACGCGGCCCCCGATGCCGAGCCGGAGCCGGAAGAGCGCGACGCGTTGCCACTCGTCACGACGCTCGCCTCGCCGCCTGTGGGATTTCAGGTGCTCGAGGCGCCGCTCGACATCCCGACCGGGATTGCGCCGATCGACCTCGATCAGCGGTTCGATCCTCGCGACTACTCCGGCCGCGGTGTGGAAGGTGGAGTGTTTGCCGGCGTCGAGGGCGGGGTGGGACCCGTCGATCAGCCCGAGGTCTTCCTTGCAGCAGCGGTGGAAGAGCTGCCGCAGCAGGTCTATGCACCCCTGCCGAAATACCCTAGCATGTTGCGTCGGGCCGGAATCGAAGGATACGTGAACGTGCGCTACATCGTGCTCACCGACGGAACGGTGGATCCCGCGAGCATCGTTGTCGTGGAGTCGTCCCACGCCCAGTTCGAACAGGCCGCGGTGCGGTCGGTTCGCCAAGCACGATTTCGCCCGGGCCGCGTGCGCGGCACCCCGGTTCGTGTGCTGGTTGAGCAGCGCATCACGTTTACGTTGATATAGGCTCGGGCAGCACCGGCAGAGCATCGGGCGAGACGACTACGACGACCAAGACCACGCAGACGACGTTGCCCCAACGGGGATCGAAGCGGGAGGCTGTCCAGCCCCACCAACACAACTCCCTTGAGACTTGCGGCTGGCTGGTGTTTCCTCACGGACACGGACACGGACACGGACACGGACACGGACGGGGGCGGGTGGTGGCAATGGTGGAGAATGGAGCAGGGCGGTACGCCAGATTGTCCCATCATGTGCGGAACGTGGGGCAGCTACAATGGTGTTGGGAAGTTCGAGAAGGTGTCAGGCAGCGGCACTTTCACGCATGTAGCATCTTTCGCGGATGGGTCTAGCACTGGCATTGTGGAGGGCACCTACGAACGGCAGTGAGTGGTGCTTTCAACCTCAGCCCCGAGCGTCACGCGGCGTTCGGGGCGTTCGGATGGGCTGCGGCCTAGTCAACACTGGACAATTCCGGCCGAGCGGTCCTATCGTGGCTTGCCACCGCCGGAACCGCACTCTTAACCCCACGTGCCCGCCGCCAACCGCCCTCGAATCCGCAGGGAGGGATGAACCATGAAGAAGCTCTTCCACGACCTCTTCTCGCGGGTTGAGGGGATGCCGTTCAGCATCACCTACCCGGACCGGAGCACCGACAAATACGGGGGCGCGGGGGAGCCGACCTTCAACCTGATCTTCCGGACCGAGAAGGCGATGCGCGCCATCCTGGTCAACGTCGAACTCGGCTTCGGCGAGGCCTACATGGTCGGGGACATCGACCTCGAAGGGAAGATGACCGACCTGATGACGCTGGTCATGACGATGGATCTGATCGGTGCCTTCAAGAAGGTCGTCTACAATCCGATCAACATCCTCCGCCATCTGCCGGGCCAGGTCCGCGTCTTCTGGCACTACCTGTACCAGCGGCACACCTACGAGAACGACAAGCGGTTCATCTCCGAGCCCTACGATCTCGGCAACGAGTTCTACGCCCTGTGGCTCGACAAGGACATGCAGTACACCTGCGGCTACTTCAAGACGCCGGAGGATTCCATCGACCTCGCTCAGGAGCAGAAGCGCGAGCACGTGTGCCGTAAGGCGCGTCTCCAGCCGGGTGAGACCCTCCTCGACATCGGCTGCGGCTGGGGCGGGATGCTGATCTATGCGGCGCAGCACCACGGGATCAGCGGCGTGGGCGTGACGCTGTCGAAGGAGCAGGCCGAGGAGTCGAACCGGCGGATCGCGAAGGCCGGCCTCCAGGACCGGATCCACGTGGAGCACGCCGACTACCGGGATCTCCCCAAACAGGGCCGCGTGTTCGACAAGGTGGTCTCGGTCGGCTGCCTGGAGCACGTCGGCAAGGAGAACCACGACCTCTTCTTCAAGATTGCATGCGAGTCGCTGAAGCCGGACGGTACCTTCGTGCTCCACGCCATCTCACGGATCAAGCCGGGCGCCCTGAACGCGTTCGGCAGAAAGCACGTGTTCCCGGGCGTGTACACCCCATCGCTCCCGGAAATCACTCAGTGCATCGCCAACCTTGGCATGCGGATCCACGACGTGGAGAACCTGCGCCTGCACTACTCCTACACGGTGCAGCGGTGGCTCGATGCCTTCGAGGCGCACGTGGACCAGATCCGCGACATGTACGACGAGCCGCTCGTGCGGCTGTTCCGCATCTACCTGTCCCACGGCGTCGCCGACATGCGGTGCGGGAAGAACAACGAGTTGTATCAGCTCATCATCACGCCCGGCATCGACAACGAGCGGCCGCTGACACGGGACTGGCTCTACGCGGCGGACGCGGATGCAGAGAGTCTGGAGGCCCTTTGAGGGCGAGGTCACCTGGAATGGACGCACAGGGACCATCTCGGGACAGTTCACCACCAACTGCAAGCCCGATGCTTCCCAGCCGCTTGGCGTTTCGTGTGACGGGACGATGAACGCTCGGGGAACAGGTGATCTCGAGGGAGTCCAGTTCCACACGAAGTGGGGACCGGGCTGGTATCCGTTCTCCTATACCGGAACGGCCTTCTGGCGGTAGCTCTGCGACGTTGGGCAGCGGCGTTCTCAGCCCCGAGCGTCACGCGGCGTTCGGGGCTGTCGGTTGCAAGCTAGCGAAGAACCGCATTACTCGGTCAGCCAGGTGACCGCCTCCTCGATGGTATGGAAGACTCGCACCTGCGTGTCGACATCCTCCGAGCAAGCCTCGAACATCCTTGTCAGGCCGTACTCCAATGGCCTGGTGGCCGCGGACGCCACCTTGACATCACTGATCCCCGGCGGAAACGTGGCTGAGTATTTGGCCATGCGGCTGATCGTCGCGGCGTCCAACGACGAGAGGTCCGCGTCAGACAGTCGCCGCGTTGGAGCGAGAGATGGCCGAGATCAGATCAACGCTGATTGGGCGGGACCGGACGTTTCCTTCTTGACTGGTGTCTGGACTCTTGCCCTCCCGGCCCCCGGCGTTGTTAATAATGGAGGGGAAACGCTGACCTCTTCTCTCGAAGAAGTGACAGAGACCTCTAAGGTTTCTTGTCCACTCACCTTCGAGAGTTTGAGGAGGATATATCATGACGCAGCTCGGTCCAGATGTAGTCGGCAGTATTGTAGGCCCTATTGTAGGCGTCCCCGGGATCATCGTGTTCGCGTTTCTGGTCATGCGTTACAAGCTCAAGAAGAAAGAGCTGGAGACGCGAGGCAGCGATCCGGAGTTACGACCGGAGGTCGATGCGCTGCGTGACGATCTCAATGACACACGAGCACAGTTGGCCGAGATGCAGGAACGCCTCGACTTCGCAGAGCGCATGCTCACTGCCGGACGTGCATCGCAGGACGAAAAGGGCAAGTGACCGCATGACTCGTTGAGGTCGCAGTGATGTGGGTCGCGGGTTCAGGTAGAACCGTATGCATTTCATGACCTTTGTTGCGGGTGCCATCGGCGGGCTATTGCTGTTCGGCAGCATTGTGCTGGCGATCTATGTCACGGCCAATGGCAAAAGGGTGAAAACTTGGAAGCCGTTCGGATGGTCAGGGGTTCTGGGCGCCCTGACTTTGGTGGCTGCGGTGTTTACTGCCGGGGATGAGCCGACCTATTCCCGAAGGACGGTGGAGCCAGTGGCTACGATCGTGAACGTGATCGGCGGGCTGTTGCTGTTGGGAACCTTGGCACTCTCAATGTACCTGTCGACGAACGAGAAGAAGACAGTCTCAACTTGGACGCCGCTGGTTTTGGGTGCCGTTGTCGGTGCAGTGCTTTTTGGAGCTTCCTTTTGAGTCTTCCCCCGAGTCGTCCCCAACCTTCCGGTTAGGCTCGCTATCGCGGCGACCGCGGCCGAGCGCAAGCCTGATTGAAGACGATCCAGCGACCGCGCTGGCATCGCTCGACCGCGAGGCAGATACTGTGCAAAAGGGTATCGAACGCCTGCCCGTTCCCACGGCTCATCCGGCGCACCCGCACCAAAGCACAGTGGTAGCGCGTAGCGGCCTCGCGCCCAGCACGTCGTCACGTCACGACAAAAGGGGCAGACACTCGGTCCATCGCGGCCTCCGGTGAGGGAAGCGTGACGGTAGGGCGAGGGTGTCAACGAACTCACAACACGCTGTTGGGCACCCTGTTAGTCCCGATGCCCGATAATTCCACTTCAGATATGGCATTGCTACGATTCTTGTCAGCAATAGTCCCGTGTCGTATTGAGGCAAACACAAAGGAAACCATTCCCGTCGGTGGCCCTCCCGGCCCCGCCGCCTGACAGACGCCGCAGTCTGACGCCCGCCCGACGACGCAACCGCTGGCCCCGACGGTACCGAACACCTTCACTGAAGACGGAGGTGCCGAAATGCGATTCGTGCGGCTAATCACTTGTGCAACTATGGGGGCGTCGTTGGCTCTGATCGCGGGTTGCGGGTCAGTTGATGCGCCGGAACTCAATTATCCGTGTGTGTCATGGTGCAATACGGTCGCCCCGTGGCCACACGACGGGAATCCGTACGAAAGTCAAAACTTCACTGTCTATGGCGATGGTGCGAGTCTTCAGGCTCGCATGGACCTTGCGGCGATTGCCGAAGGGGTGCTTACCGATCTGAAGACATTGTTTGAGATCCCAAGCAACGACCTTTTCATCTTTCCGGCCAATCAGACCAAGATCCACCTGTATGCATTCAAGTACCATAACCCCACGCAATGGGGCGGGCAGGGATACTGGGGGGGGTTCATCGTTTATTCTCTGGATCATCCGGAGCGAACCGCAGCAGGTTTGACTGAACTCGGTAACTATACGCGTCTAGTGACCCATGAGCTGACTCATGTGATTCAAGGTCTGATCGTCGGGTCCAACCATAGTTACTCCACGCATACGTGGTTTGAAGAGGGGTTGGGAGAATTTGTATCGGTCCTGAATCCCGAGCGCAGCATCATGAACTTGACGGACCTGAACAACGTGATCGCGGAATATGGCGAGCTGAATCCCATCGCCATCCACAACGACATGTACCCCGCAATCGAGGGCGTGGCACAGAATTACTTCTACCCGATGTTCGAACTGACCATGCGATACCTTCTTGACGATCAGGGGCTGGGTCATTCGCTCTTGGATGTCAAGGAAGTGTTTCTCGATATGCGCGACGGCATGAGCTTCAGCGATGCATTCCAAAGCAACTTCGGGTTATCCGGCGTCGACTTCGAGGCTGAGTATTTCGTCCGGATCAGGCAGTATCTAAGCTGACTCGCGCGTATGCCAAGGATAGCAAACCAAGGTCCGAAGGATGACCCTTCCAGCCCCGAGCGTCACCCGGCGCTCGGGGCTTTTCTTTGCGCTGCGGTTCAATCCAAACTGAACAATTCCCTTCCTTGGGCATCCGCGTGAACCTTGCTATGCTGGCTCGCTGACTGCAAACCTGCCGGTGGCCTTCGACGGCCCTGCCGCTAGAGCGACGCCCTCCACCTGGACGCCCACCGACGACGAGACCGCTGGACCGCCGACGGGGGAAGTCAACATCACTTCTCTCTCAGGAGGTGTGTTATGCGCTACCTACGCTTCATGCTGCTCCCGCTCCTGCTCATTGCCTGCACGGAGACGCAGGCCCCGATTGACCAGCAACCTCTGTTCAACTTCAGCAACGGCCCTCCGCATCCCGGTAACTCGGTAGTGCGCCGGGGCGCGGTTCCCGCTATCTGGCTCGGAACCGATCCCGCTCGCGATCTCGTGAGCGTGAACGGCTTGGGAACCCTGGACCCGTCGCAAAGCTGGCCGTGTGAAGGCCCAGAGGTCCCCGACATTTGGGAGTTCCAGGATGCCGTGACTTCAGGGGGTATCCCGTCACACGGCGTCATGCAAAATCCCACGCAACATATCTATGCGGGGGTCTTCAATTTCTGGAATCAGGCCAGCTTCTGTGACGCCTTGATGCTGCCGCGTGTGGCTGAGGGGATTGGAGACCACTTCAGGCTCAACACTAGCTGCAGCTGGATCGCTCCGTGTGACAAGGGCAGGATAACGGACGGCTGGAGAGCTCGGGGGACGCTTGCCGACCTCGTCAATGGCGGACAGGTGCGCTACACGGAGGAGCAGCGGTATTTCTTCAACCCCCAAACGGGTGAACTGAAAATCCTCGTGGAGAACATCCGGCTGACGCCCATCGGGAAGCCGTAGCCACGTTCCTGACGCCACTCATACGCCGACCACAGCGGCAGAGCGCGGCCCCCTACCTGCAATATGAGCCCCGAGCGTCACCCGGCGTTCGGGGCTCTCGGTTGCAGCAGGACCCGCAAGGGATTGCGAAGGAGTACTGGAGCAGCCCACCTGTCACCAAATCGTCACTAATCAATCCGAGCCCATCGGTAGCCATCCGCTCGACGGCCTTGCGGGACTTGAAATCCCTCGGCGCGCAAGCGCCGTGAGAGTTGATGTTCGCAGCGGCAGCGCCCGCTGCTCCATCCGCTCGCTCCCGGTCGGCGGCGTTCGCCGCCTCACGGTCGCACTGCGTCGAATCTCTCCCCGGGCATAGGATTGATCCTCGCGTCGCCGGCGAGCGACGCTCGATCCTCTCGCTCGCCGTCGACGGGAGGACGGCGTTGGCCCGGGACGACCGCGAAACGGTCAGTCCTTCGACTTCTTGAACAGCGACTCCCACACGCGCTGCATCGGCTTGGCCGATCCGAGCCCCACGGCCAAGGCGAAGGCCACGCCGACCGCACCGAACGCGATGAGGAAGGCGGCGAGGACGATCTCGCGTGCGAGATCCAACTGCCAGAGCGCCAGGGCGCCCACGACCGCCAGCAGTGCCGACTTGAAGATCCGCGCGACGAAGCGCGGATGGGCGAACCCCTCCTCCTCCAGTGCGTCCTCCACGCGTCGCGCGAGCAGGTTGGCCAGCAGGACGCCGGCGCCCACGATCAGCGCCACGAAGAGGAGGTTCGGCGCGTACACGATGAGCCGGCCAATCATCTCCGACAGTGCCACGAGTCCCCAGATCTGGAGCGCGTCGTCCAGGAACACCAGCACCACCAGGATCATTGCCGCGGTGCCGACGAGGTTGTAGAGCGCGGCACGGACGTCACCCTTCCCGAACGCGGCACGCCAGGCCAACCGCCCGCCCAGCCGGTCGAGCCGAAGCCACACGAGGACCCGTACCACGAGCCGCTTGACCAGCCAGCCGATGACGATGCCGACGGCGAGGACAAACAGTCCCGCGGCGAGGTCGGGCAGAAAGTCGGTGAGCCGACGGAAGAACTCGGCGAGCGGTCCTTCGGTCGTGGTCTGGGCGGACGGTGGTGACGCGGTCGGGTCTTGCATGGCTACGAGGTCTCCGCAAAGAACACACGTTCGAATCGATGGGCCCGATGCTCCTCGACCTCCCGCACCACGAGCACGGGGTTGAGGCCGCGCCGAGCGATCGTCGCCGGGATGGTCTCCCCGATGAGCGGGACGATTGGCCCGATGCTCGGTGCGCCAATCAACACCAGTTGGTTGGGTCTGATGAACCGGAGGAGTCCGCGGGCCAGCTCACGCCGACGCAGCACCTCCAGCTCCGCCTCGAGGCCGGCGGTGTGGAGCGTGTCGAGCGCCTGCTGGGTGAGGGTGTGGACGTCGTCGCTGCTCAGGCCTCGCCCAATCACCGTGATAGGCCGGATACGCGCGTCGAACCACCGGGAAAAAGCCGGCGCCAGCGTCGCGGCCAAGGCCGAGTTGGCCCCCTTCGTGACCGGCACGACGACCTCCCGCACGGAATCGTGGCGCACGGTTCCGTACAGCACGCCGACGTGGCACGGCGCGTCCTGCAGCACGCGCTCCACGATCGACGAGACCACCCGCTCGAGCACCGACTGCTTGTGTGGCTGTCCGATGATCAGGAAGTTGCAGCCTTCCTCACGCGCCGATTGCACCAGCCCGTGGCTGATGCGCCGGCCGATCTTGACCACGCGCCGCGCCTGCATGCCGCGTTCACGCGCATAGTCCACGGCGGTCTCCAGCACCGTGGCCACCTCGTCGTCGAGCGGGCGGGTGGAGGAGAGCGGTTCACCTTCGGGAACCTCGACGACCGTGACCGCCACCACGTCGCCGTCGTGTGCCCGCGCCACGGCCAGTGCGGATTCCATCAGCGACTCGACGGTGCGCGGGCTCGAGATCGCGACGAGCACACGGTACTCGCGGCGCTCGATCCGGCCCATCCACTCCCGCCGCGCGGCAAACGCCGTCTCCCGCTTGCGGCTGTATCCCGCATAGAAGATCCACCCGGCCACGATCCAGCCGCCGGCCGCCACCCAGGCCATGGGGTACTGGAAGAACATGAGGCCCGCGATGAACAGCATCGCCAAGATCGCGATGATTGGGGTGAGGGGCATGAAGGGGACCTTGAAGCCCCGGGGTAGGTCCGGGTGCGAGCGGCGCAGGCGAATCACCGCCACGTTCACCCCGCCGAACAGCAACAGGAACATCACGCTGGCGGCAGCGGCCACGTCCTCGATCGGGAGTGCCACCGCCATGCCCATGATGAGGAGTGTGGAACACAGGATCGCCACGTGCGGAGTCGATCGGACCGCATGCACCTTGGCGACCATCTTGGGCAGGCTCGCGTCTCGGGCCATGGCGAAGGCGACGCGGGACGACGAGTAGATCGTGGCGTTGAGCGCCGACAGCGTCGAGAGGAGGCCACCGAACAGCACCACGAAGGCCCCGCCCGCGACGAACTGCTCGGCCGCCGTCACCAGGGCGATCTCCTTTTCGGCGCCGAGGTACTCGGTGACGCTCATCCCTGCCGGCGGGACCACGGCTCCGACCGCGACGAAGGCCACCAGGAGGTAGATCGGCACCACGATCAGAAGGGACAGGAAGACGGCGCGGGGGACGTTCCGCTGGGGGTCCTCTACCTCTTCACTGGTCTGGGCGATGATCTCGTAGCCCTCGAACGCGATGAACGTGAGCCCCATCGCTGCGAACACGCCGCCCCACCCGGTGCTGAGAAACGGTGTGAAAGCCTGCTGCCAGTCGGCGCGCCCCGCCAGAACCCACAGCCCGGCCGCGATGAACGCCAGGATGATCGCCACCTTGCCGATGGTCACGACGTTGCCGGCCTTCCCGGTCTCGGCGGCGCCCTTGAAGTTCACGTAGGAGAACAGCACGCAGGCCGCGATCGCGATCCAAATCTGAATGGGAGCGAACGGCAGCGCGATCGCTGGCACGCCGAGCAGGTCCAGCACCTCCTTGGAGTAGGCGCCGAACCCCAGGGCGTAGAGCGAGCACGCCACGGCGTGAGCGAACCAGTCCATCCAGCCCGCGAGGAAGCCGGCGGGATCGGGGAGCGAGCGTTTGATCCACAGGTACCCGCCGCCGGCGCCGTGGATTGCGCTGCCGAGTTCGGCATAGGCGGCCGCCGTGAGGAGCGCCACTACGCCGTTCAAGATGAACACGAGGAGCAGGGCCGGACCGGCAACACCGGCCGCGATCCCAGTCAACACGAAGATGCCAGCGCCGATCATGGCGCCGACACCAATCATGGTCACGTCGATGAGCCGCATCTCGCGGCTCAAGCGGACTTCGAGTGCCAACAGCCGGTCTCGGGGGGTTGGGGACGCTGGAGAGTGCGGCGCAGAAAGCGGCTGCGCAAGGGCGGTCAACACGCTGTACACGTGCCGTTTGTAGACCTGCAATCGCCATTTGTAAGCCCACAATCGCCATTTGTAAGCCCGCAATCGCCAATTGTAGGTCTACAAGCAGCAGATGGAAGCGTGCAATCGCCTATGGCAGGCCCACAATTCCGGGTTGCAAGCCTCCCCTCGCCGAATGCAATCCCACCATCGGCGAGTGGAAGACTCCAATGACTGGATGACGGCCTCCAGTTTCTCTCAGTTCCCGCCGACTGGCTCCAACCGCAGGATGGGCGTCGGATCGCCCCCGCGATGGTCGATCGCGAGGTAGATGAAGCCGTCCGGGCCTTGGCGCACGTCGCGGATGCGGCCCAACCCCTCGAGGAGGGTCTCCTCTCCCACCACGGTCTGCCCGTCCATGGTGAGCCGCGCGAGCTGCTGTCCGCTCAAGCCGCCCACGAACATGTTCCCGCGCCATTTGGGAAACCGGTTACCGGTGTAGATGAGCAGCCCCGAGGTCGCGATCGACGGCACCCAGTAGTGGACCGGCTGTTCCATCCCCCCCTGATGCGTGCTCGCGTGGATCCGAGAACCGCTCCCGTAGTTGACGCCGTAGCCGATCACCGGCCACCCGTAGTTCCGCCCCCGACGAACCAGGTTGAGCTCGTCGCCCCCCTGCGGCCCGTGCTCGTTGATCCAGATGTCTCCCGTCTCGGGATGGATCGCGAGGCCCTGCGCATTGCGGTGACCGTACGTCCAGATCTCCGGGCGCGTCCCAGTCCGATCGACGAACGGGTTGTCGACCGGCACGCGGCCGTCGTCGTGCAGGCGGATGGTGGTCCCGTGGTGGTTCGAGAGGTCCTGCGCCGGGTGCGCCTCCAGGTTGCCGCGGGGCGGCGCTTGGCGATCGCCCACGGTGATGAACAGATACCCGTCCCGGTCAAACGCCAGTCGCGAACCGTAGTGGCCGTTCCCCCGCGACGCGGCCTCGAAGATCTCCTCAACGTTGGTGAGGCGCTCGTTCTCCAGCCGGCCCCGTACCACCGCGGTGGTGGCCCCGGACCCGTCGGCGTTCGGCTTCGAGAAGCTCAGGTAGATGAGCCGGTTCGAGGTGAACTCGGGATGGGGGACCACATCCAGCAGTCCGCCCTGCCCACGGGCGAAGACCGCGGGCACACCAGCGACCGGGTCTTGCAGAAGCACGCCGCCGCGGACAACGCGGAGTCGCCCGGGCCGCTCCGTCACCAACATGTCCCCACCCGGAAGGAACGCGATGGCCCACGGGTGCTCCAGGTCGTTCACGACGGTAACAATGCGGTAGTCGTGCAGATCAGACTGATGGACCGCCGACTGGGCGGCGAGGGGTGTCGCGCAGCACACGAAGAGCACCCCACCCGCGATAGTCATCGAGCTCCTGATCATCCCAAACTCCCATTTGTATCGGTGATGAGACTCGGTCGCCGCGGCGTGAGAAAGGTTGCGGCGAGTGCAACATGTAAGGTACCCCAGAGAGCGCGGTGGATGTTCCACGCGGCGGCCGTGGCTGCCCCCGAGCTGGTCACCCCCTGGGTATATTACAATCAATGGTGCGGGTCCACTTCGCCGGCGCGCGGTTCCATGGCGACGCCATCATATCCCCACAGGGGATTGATCGCTGACGACCTTCGCGTACAAGACGTATACCATCGTACCGCGGACCTTCCAGATCCGGGGCTCGGGGCGCTGGACGCTCGACGTTGTGATCAGTCGGCACCGGTGCACGCGGTGGTTCAGCGGTCACGCAACGTACCCGACGGAAGCGGTGGCGATCGCCGGCTGCCGCGAGTACGGGCGCCGCATCATCGACGGGAAGGTGCCTCACTGCACCGTCGCCGATCTGCTCTGACGTGTTCCTTCCACCTCCATCGATCATGAGGAGGGCATGAGCAAATTCACGGTCGAGCAGCGACGCCTCACGCACCGCGGTGCCGCGTTCCATTTCGTGGCATACGATGGCCAGCCCGGGAACGCGAAGCGCCAGCAGCCTCCGACCAAGCCGGCGTGGTTCCTCATGAACGAAGGCAGACGCTGGGAGGTCATGCCGCACAAGCCCGGCCAGGAAGGCGAGGAGCTGGAGCGGTTGTTCATAGCGTGGCTCGACATTCACGTGTTCGGCATCAAGCCGTCGTCGGAGAACGGAAAGCGCAGCAGAGACCGGTAGGCGCCCGCCCGCCGGTCCGTCGTGGGTCAACCGTCCTCAGTCGTTCGTTCGAGCGAGGAGATTTCCACCGCAGTGCCCCAGGGGTCTTCGACGAGCCAGTGCCCGCTCTGGCCGCTGACGGCGTACCCGGCGGCCTTGAGCGGCGGCCCGGGCGATCTCCGGAAACTGACACTTGTAGTCGGCGGCGGTTTCGACGAGCGCTTCGACTTGCTCAACGAAATCCTGAAAGGCCTTGACCGGCCGATGAAATACTGGAGTGACGCAACGCGAATGATCCACGGGACTCCGAGGCTGTGAAGCGTGGGGTCGGGACAATTGGCGCCGCTGCGGTTGAGCGATGGTACCGCCCGGGAACGGGGCCGCGCTCTGCAGGGACTGCGGTCTTCGCTGGGGTGCTAGGTGGTGAGGATGCCGATGTTGTACCCCTTGCTCTTGAACGCCGTTTCGATGCCGGCTTTGTCCACGGCCTTCATGTAGGCCTCCTTGGGCTCGACGACTCCCCGCTCCACGAGGTCGACCAGGGCATTGTTCAAGGTGGACATACCAAGCTGTTTACTGGTCTGAATGATGGACGGAAGCTGGAAGGTCTTGCCTTCCCGAATGAGGTTGCTGACGGCTGGGGTGGTGAGCATGATCTCGCGCGCCGCGACACGCCCACCGGTCTTCTTGCGGCACAGCACCTGCGCGATCACGCCGCGCAGTGATTCCGAGAGCATGACGCGAATCTGCGCCTGCCGGTCGGCTGGAAACTGGTCGATGATACGATCCACCGTCGACGTGGCGGTCGTCGTGTGGAGCGTGGCGAACACCAGGTGCCCCGTCTCCGCGGTCTCGATGGCGATTTCGACGGTCTCCAAATCCCGCATCTCGCCGATGAGGACGATGTCGGGGTCCTCTCGCAGCGCCGCGCGCAAGCCGGTCTTGAACGATGTGGTGTGCAACCCGACCTGGCGATGGGTGACCAGGCATTGCTTGCTCTGGTGCACGAACTCGATCGGGTCCTCGATCGTCAGGATGTGATCGTTGCGGTCCTGGTTCATCAGATTCACGAGTGCCGCCAGCGTGGTCGATTTGCCGGACCCGGTCGGCCCGGTTACCACCACCAAACCCTTCGTGAGGTAGCACAGCTTCTGGATCGCCTTGCTGACGTCGAGCTGCTCGCAAGTCGGTATCTCGCTCGGGATGACGCGGAACACCCCCATGGGACCACGGCGGTCCATTGCCGCATTGCACCGGTAGCGTGCCACGCCCTCGAGCTCGTACGCGTAGTCGGCATCCCCCGCCTCGCGAAACGCCTTGAGATCCTTCGGTGGCATGATGCTCTCGAGCATGCTCCGGAGCTGATCGACGCCGAACGTCGAACCCTCCTCGCGATCCAGGGCACCGTCTTTGCGAAGAATGGCGGGCTCGCCCACCCGCAGGTGCAGGTCCGAGCCGCCGGAGCGAACCAGCAACCGCAGCAGCTCGTCGAGCTGCGCGCGGTCGGCGTCTGCATCTCGACCAGCGTGTGGCGTGGTGTCCTGCGGTGCAGTTGCCGGCGGCGCCGGTTGCGGCTGGCGCGATGGCGTCCGTACGCGCACGGTGGCCGTCAGCGAACCATTTTCGGGCCGCACCTCGACGTCGACGTCTCCGGACGGGGCGGTGTGCTGAAACGTGACATCGGCTCCGGGCTGGATCTGCGTGCGGAGCTCGGGAGGCGCGATCTCCTTGATGAGTGCCAGGATCTGCGCGACTTCGAGGGCTTTCTGCGTGACCGGCTTCGTCACTTCACCGGTGAGGAGTCCCATAGGCGCCCCGCCCGTGAGGGTGAGCGCATCGGCGCCGCGCTGATGCAAGATCTCGATGAAACGGTTCAGTTGAGCCACGGGTAGGCCTAGTCGAGTGGGTGAACGTAGAGGACCGATGCACGATTGATGTACTGGACGATCTTGCCATCGGAGAGGTCGAAGAACCCGGTCAAGTCGTTCAGGAAATCCATGGCGCGCGTGTGGAGGGGCGGCAACTCCGATCGGGTCGCGCCTCGGAAGCGGCGGCCTCCCACCACGTGCACCTCCAGCGTGAGTTCCGTGGCCACCGAAGCGCGCTCGGGATCGGCGATGAAGGGTTCGGAGGCCTGGCAGGCGACCACCGCCACCTGGGCCTTGGCGACCAGGGCGATCTCTCCTGCCGGCAGGGTCATCGCGAAGAATTGGTCCGGTCGGTTCAACATCTCCAACGTGGTTTCGGCGCTTTGGTGAAGAGCTGTGCTGGACTGCAAGTGCAACTCGCCTTCGAGCACCGAGCCGTGGGCGAACGTGACCTGTGCCGATACGCGATGCGTTGCCTGCCAGTCGCTCATGGGTGATCCCGTGGCTCGTAGGGGAAAGCTTGTCCTGCGTGTGGACGCGCATGTGGAGAGCGCACCCCAGGCAATCTAATAGGCGAGGCCGAGGTCGGAGTGTGAGCGGGATCCTACCCTCGACAGGGAGTCAGGCTCACGGGCTCTGAGTCAGGACGCTTGGCGGTGCAGGCGCTCGGTCATAGTATGATCCGCGGGATGGTAGCAACTGAGATGCCCGAATCCAACGAGCGGCGCCGATGATCCACCAACAACACGCGAGCCTTGCCAGGGTAGTGGGTTTCTGGGGCGCGGTGTGGATGGGGCTCGGCTCCATCCTGGGTGCCGGCGTGTTTGTGAGCCTCGGTATCGGGGCGGGTATCGTGGGACCGGGGGTGGTCGTGGCGGTGGCACTCGCCGCACTCGTGGCGACGGCCAATGGGCTGTCGAGTGCACAGCTCGCGGCGGCCCATCCGGTGAGCGGCGGGACCTACGAGTACGGGCACCGCTACGTGCATCCCGCCGCCGGCTACGCGGCCGGCTGGATGTTCCTCTGCGCCAAGAGCGCTTCGGCCGCGACCGCGGCGCTCGGGTTCGCTGGGTACCTGCTGCACCTGTTCGGCGCTGCGGCCGATGCCACCATGCGGGTCGCGGTGGCGCTTGCGCTCGTCGTCGCCATCGCCGCGCTGGTGGTCGGAGGGTTACAGCGCTCCAATGCGGTCAATGCCGTGATCGTCTCGCTGACCCTCGTTGCGCTGATCGCTTTTGTCGCCTTCGGCGTATCGAGCTTCGACCGAGAGGCCTTGGGCTCCACCCTCGGCTGGCGAGCGATGCTGGACGGGATCGATTCCCCCGCCGCCCTCCTCCACGCCACCGCGTTGATGTTCGTCGCCTACACGGGCTACGGCCGCGTCGCCACTCTGGGAGAGGAGGTCCGCGACCCGACTCGGACGATCCCGCGAGCGGTGATCGGCACCCTGGTGATCTCGATGATCCTCTACGTGACGGTGAGTGCAACGGCGGTCGGGGTGGCGGGCGCGGAGGCGTTCGCACGCGCCACGCGCGAGGAGGCAGCCCCACTGGAGATCGTGGCGCAGGGTTTCGACATCCCGCAGGTGGCACTCGTCGTCGCCCTCGGGGCCGTGACCGCCATGGCCGGCGTGCTGCTCAATCTGGTGCTTGGCCTTTCGCGCGTAGCGCTGGCCATGGCCCGGCGGCGAGAGATGCCTGCAGCGCTGAGTCACATTGATCCGACGTCGCAGAGCCCGCGCCGAGCGGTGCTGGCCGTGGCCGTCCTGATCGGCGCACTGGTACTGCTCGGCGATGTGAAGACGACCTGGTCGTTCAGCGCCTTCACGGTGCTGATCTATTACGGGATCACCAACGTGGCCGCGCTGCGGCTGCCACCGGCCTCACGGCGCTTCCCGCGTTGGGTTGCTGTGGCGGGCCTGGTTGCCTGCTTCGCGCTGGCGTTTTTCGTCGAGCCCCCCATCTGGCTCGCGGGACTCGGCCTGCTCGGCGTTGGCTTCGTTCTGAAGCGGTTGTTGGACGGGCGGGGCGGCTGACGGTCTTGGCACTCCACCCCCCACGGCGTGAGTCAGATCACCGTGTGGCACCGCGCCGGGCGGATACCTTGGGAATCGCGCCTGCTCCGATCGTGCGCTGCTCCCGGTATCGCTCTGGAGGTTCCCCGTGCTGAAGCTTGCCCTCACCGTTCTCTCGTTTCTCGTTGCCGCCTGCAGTGACACCGGCGGTCTTGGTCCGGGGCCGGCCGTCGACGTCGAAGTGACCCGATTTGTCGAGCTCATGAACGACCACCGAGCGTCCGTCGGTTGCCCGGAACTCAGTTGGAACGGCGAGGTGGCAGCGGTGGCTCAAGTGCACAGCCAAGACATGGTAGATCGGGCGTTCTTCAGCCACACCAATCCGGACGGGGCGTCCCCGTTCGACCGCCTGACCGCCGCCAGCATCTCCTATTCCAGGGCGGCCGAGAACATCGCCCGGGGCCATCCGACGGCCGAGGCGGTGCTCAACGCGTGGCTGGGGAGCGCGGGCCACCGGGCCAATATCGAGAACTGCCAGCTGAGCCAGCACGGGGTGGGTCTCCGGGACCAGCGCTGGACCCATGTTTTCATCACTCCCTGAGAGCAATCGATAAGCGGGTTCGGCCCGACACTTCACGGGCTGCGGCTGGCGTGAATTCAAACCACCGGACTTCACGCGAGGGAATCGGGAGGGTTTCACCAGGTCTTCATTGCAGTTTTAGACTTTATCACTAAGGTTGCAAATGGTCCGAAAGTACCAGTCGTGCCGGTACCTCCGTGGGTTTTATGGGGGCACGAAGACAGGATGACCGCTGACTTGCCCTTGGGCGGGTGGAACGGCCAACCGGGAGGTTCACCTATGCAACGTTCGCTACTGGCTCGCTGGGGGCTCGGCGTGCTGGCCTCGGCGTTCGTGTTTTCCGCCTGCGGTGACGAGCAAGTCGTGGTCGAACCCATCGACGACCCACCCACTGTCGATTTGACGGCCCCCACCGGGGGCGCTGCCATTCAGCCGGGGTCGGACGTCCAAATCACCTGGACGGCTACCGATGACAACGCGGTCGTGGGGGTGGATCTCTTCGTCGTGTCTGCCGGCGGTCCGGCGGTGATTGCCCGGGACGTCACCGGCTCGAGCTTCACGTGGACCGCGCCCAACGCCAACCTGTTTGCCGCAAAGGTGCGGGCGACGGCAAAGGATGCTGCCGGGCAGACGGCGACCGACGAGAGCGACATGTTCGCGGTCGTCACGCATTCCGCCCGCGGCTACGTCACCTCGAACACGTGTAAGAACTGCCATATCGGCCCGTACACCGAGGTGTTCGCCTCTGGCCACCCGTACAAGCTCAACAAGGTCATGGGCGGTCCACCCCAGTATCCGTACTCCACCGTCCCGAACCCGCCCGCCGGGTACTCCTGGAGCGACATCACCTACGTGATCGGCGGTTTCGGGTGGAAGACCCGCTACATGGACAAAGACGGGTACATCTTCACCGACGGCGTGTTCGGGACCCTGAGCCAGTACAACCTCCCGCGCTCGGACCTGGGCTACAGTGAAAACTGGGTTTCCTACGACGCGGCGCTCATGAGCCCGAAGCCCTACAACTGCGGCGCCTGCCACACCACAGGTTGGCAGACCACCGCCGAGAACGGTGGGGTCAACCAGGATGGGCTGATTGGTATCGAGGGGACGTGGGAGGAGACGGGAATCACTTGTGAGGAGTGCCACGGCCCGGGCGCGACCCACGTGGCCACGCAAACGGCCGCCAACATCGTGGTCGACAACAGCGCGGCCCTCTGCGGCAGCTGCCACGTGCGCGGCGATCCCGCGTCGATTCCCGTGAGCGGCGGATTCATCCGCCACCACGAGCAGTACAACGAGATGCTCGCGAGCCCGCATGCGGGCCGGAGCTGCAACGACTGCCACAGCCCGCACATTGGCGTGCTGTATGGCCAGGCAGCCGCCGGCGGCATCCACACCACCTGCGAGGACTGCCATCAGGGAAAGACGCTCGCTCACGTGCCCATCGCGTGCGAGTCCTGTCACATGGCGAGGGCCACCAAGAGCGCGCAGAACCGGGACGTCTATCGTGCCGACATCCGCACGCACCTGTTCCGGATCAATCCTGATAGCCTCATCACCAGGACCGACATGATGGGGGGCAGCGCCGCGGCCGACTACGTGAGCCTCGACGTCGCCTGTTATCAATGCCACAAGGACCCGTCGGGCGTCGGCGGGAGCCGGAGCATCAAGACCATAGGGCAGCTGGCCCAGCGGGCGGCCATCATCCACTGAGCCCGCGGGTCGCGCCGGGTAGGCAGTATCATTCGGGGTCGGCTCGTTGAGCCGGCCCCGAGTCGTTTGTGGCGGCTGCACACGGAAAACGAATGATGGATCGAGCCTCAGCGTCGCGTGGTCTCCTAACGGGTGCCGCCTTGCTGCTCATAGGCCTCTCGCTCCCCTCATGTTCGGTGGAGCGCGTGGAGGCGGGAGCCACCGCCGAGCGGGACGGACGGCTCTATGCCCATGCAAGTGGCCAGCCGTACACCGGCATCGTGGTCACGCGGCTCGACGGGTCGGACCAGGTGCAGCGCGAAGACCGGTACCGTGACGGCATCAGGCAGGGCAGGGCCATGATGTACCACCCGGACGGGACCGGAGGAGTGGTTCGTTGCCGGTGAGCGGCACGGAGTGGTGCGCGAATGGGCGGAGTCGGGGCAGCAGGTGCTGGAACGCTCCATGAAGAGCGGAGTCGCCGACGGGCTGGCTCGGACGTGGTACCCATCGGGCGCGAGGAAAGCGGAGTCCACCTACGGCAACGGCTCCCTCGAGGGCGAGTATCTCGAGTGGTACGAGAACGGTCAGCAGAAGATCCAGCGCTCGTACCGGGACGGGTACGCACACGGCCCGGCCAGCGAGTGGTACGAGAATGGCCAGCTCATGAGTGAGGCCTCGTGGAAAGCGGGTGAGCCAGACGGTGCCTACACACGGTGGCATCCGAACGGCCGGAAGGCTGCCGAAGGAACCTACCGGTCGGGCGGGCCCTTCGAACTGAGACTGTGGGACGAGACCGGACGTCCGTTGCCGGGCGTCGAGTCGCCGCCGTCGGGACGTGACGGATCGTGACAGTTGCGCACCGTGCGCACGTGGCGGCAGGGCCGGCCGTCGATCCCGCCCACCCCCGAGGCGATTGCCGATGCGATGGCCTTCATCGAGGCCATGAAGGGTGGGCGCGAGCGCCTGCCGTCGGCGCCGGACGTGTCCTTTTCGGAACGGAGAGAGTAGACTTCGGCCGGTTACACTCTGCGCCTGTAGCTCAATCGGATAGAGCACCTGGCTTCGGACCAGGGGGTTGGGGGTTCGAGTCCCTCCGGGCGCATCCTGGAATGTCCGTTGGAGCCGGCCATCCGCGAGTCAGCGGAGTGCGCATGAACGCCTCTTCCCGCCGTGCCGTCACTGCCGCCCTGGTCGCCGCTGCGCTTGCGGCCGCCTGTGCTGGGACGTCACCGGGCCCCGCGGTCTCCCCCGTCGAGTTGGACATCCGGGGCAGTGCACTGCCGAGCCCGGGATTGTGCCGGATCGTGAGCCAGGACAGACCACATCCCCGATCCCAGTCATGCGACCAGATCGAGTGGGAGGCACCTCCCGGCTCGCGCGTGCTGTATCGCCCGGCGGGCGGGAGCCGCCGGATTGTGGTCTGTTACATGAGCCCGGGGGAGCGGGGTGTCATCAGCGGGGCGGACGTGTTCGACCTGGACACGGGGCGGAACATCGAGGTGCTCCAGCGAATCGGCGAGCCGCCGCCGCCGGGAGGGTGTCAGCACGCACTGTTGCTCACGCGCCGCTGAGCGTCTCGGCCCCTACCACCCCTCGAGGTCCGTGATCAGGCGGCGGACGTCCTCGGGAAGCGCCGTCTTGCGGTCAGCCCGATAATCGTACGCGACCACGACCCCCGTGCCCTCGGCGGCGATGGCTCCGGCGGCCAGCGACACCAACACGTACTCCATCGTGAACCGGTCGTCTTCGGCGTGCGATGCTCGGGTCGCGACCTGTACCGTGTCCGGGTACACCAGGGCGCGACGGAATCGGCACGTCGTGGAGTGAAGAATGGCGCCAATCCGATCTCGCTCGTAGGTCTCGAGGAACCCGCATCGGGCGAGGTATTCGACGCGGGCGGACTCGAAGTAACGGAAGAACACGGTGTTGTTGAGGTGGCCGTAGGCATCCATCTCGCCCCATTGCACGGGCAGGGTGAGCACGACGGGGAACCCGGCGACCGCCGGGTGAATCCGGTCGTCCTGGGACACGGGCCCTCCTTTCGTGGAGACGGATCGCTACCGGAGCGGGCGTAAGATCGCCGGCGCCGCCCTACGCGGCAACACGCGCCCTAGCGTCCGCCGCTTTACCGTACGTAACTTGCGCGCGATGCCTCGTTCCCCTGCCGGAGAGCGGCCACTGCGCACGCGCGACTTGCTTGGACAGCTCATTGGGAACCTGCCGGAAGGTGTCTACGTGACCGACGAGGCGGGGGCCTTCCTCGATGCCAATCAGGCTCTAGTCGATCTTCTCGGTGCCACCAGCGCTGACGACCTCCGTGATCGCTCGATCGCGGAGAGCTTTGACGAGCCGGAAGCATGGGGTCGCCGGGTGGCGGCCGCGCGGGATGGACACGGGGTGTGGGAGGTGGAGCGGACCGTTCGGCGCTTCGATGGAAGCCGCCGCACCGCGCTCGATTTTGGTGCCGTCGTCCGCCAGCCGTCTGGTGCAACTGTCTATCAGGGTGTGCTCGTCGACGTGTCCCGCTACGCCGAGCGTGAGGACGAGCTTCGACGGCTCCTCGTGCGCGACCCGCTGACCGGCTGCTACAATCGGCGGTACCTCTCCGAGGTCGTCGACGAGGCCCACGCCGAGCAGGATCGGTGGGGGCTCTTGATGGTCGATCTTGACGACTTCAAGACGTTCAACGACGAGCACGGCCACCTGGAGGGTGACACGCGGTTGCAGCAGATGGCGGCGTTCCTCGGGCGGTGCCTGCGGACCGAGGATGCGGTCGTGCGCTTCGGCGGAGACGAGTTCCTGGTGCTGCTGAGGAACGAGAGCACGGAGCATACAGAGAGGATCGCCGAGCGCCTCCGTGCCGCGGCGGGGGCGGCGGCACCGGCGGCGTTCTCACTGGGTGTGGCCGTGCGTAGGGCGGGGGAGCCGTTCGAGCACACTCTGGCGCGGGCGGACGAGCGCATGCGTCACGTCAAGGTCCGTGACCAGCGCGACCCAACTCGTCGGCGCACCGATCGGTGAGCTCGCAGCTGCTCGAGCTCGTGGCGGTAGGGCTGGCGAGCGGAAGCCTCGGAGCGCTGTTCGGCGTGGGCGGTGGGATCATCCTCGTGCCGGGCCTCATCTTCGTTGCCGATCTCTCATTTACCGGTGCGGTCGCTACGAGTCTGGTGTGCGTGGTCGCGACGTCGGTTGCCGGCAGCGCCGTCTTCCTGCGCCGCCAGGTCGTCGATCTCGACATCGCGGTGGAGCTCCAGTTCTTCACGGTGGTCGGCGCCGTGGCGGCCGGCCTCGCCGCTGCCGTCATCCCAACCGCGCCACTCTACTTCGGCTTTGCCGGGTTGCTGCTGGTCACGGCGTACCACATGCGTCCTCGGCCGGCCACGCGCGGGCCCGACCGGGCCGATCGGCCACGCCGCGGTGCGGCTCGAGGAGCATCGGTGGGAGCCGGCCTCGTCTCCGGGTTGCTCGGGGTTGGCGGGGGGGTGCTGAACGTGCCCATCCTGCACCTCCTCCTCGGGTTGCCGTTCGAGCGGGCGGTAGCCGGCTCCATCTACATCATCGGTGTCACGGCGGGCGCAGCAGCCGCGGTGTACTTGGCGCGCGGCGACGTGCACGTGAGCGTGGCCGGCGCCACCATGCTGGGGACAGTGGTCGGGGCGTCGCTCACCGCCGCGTGGGGTGTGCGGCTCGACCGGCGGTTGCTCAAGCTGGGGTTCGCTCTGCTCCTCGTGGTGGTAGCTGTCAGGATGGTAGGACGTGGCATCGCCCAGTTCTGACCCGTCCACGCCGGGGTCCGGGCGCCGCTGGCTCGCTCGTCTGTTGACCGGGTGTCTGCTTACCACCGTCGCTGCGGTGCTGGTGGGTATTGTGACCCACAGGAACACCCCCGTCATTGGTGGCTTGTCTCTCCTCATCGCGACACCGTTCATCGCGGCGCTCGCGCTCGCGTTCGGAACGCTGCGGTCGCGGGGTCGGCTCGCGGCCTATGCGTCGGCCACGATCGCGATCGCTGCGCTGGGGGCGTGGCTCGCCGGCTGATGCTCCCGCGGACACTCGGGATCATCGGACTCGGCGCCGTGGGCGGCTCAGTTGCCTGGGACGCGACGCAATCGGGTGTCCCGCGGGTCGTGGGGTATTCCCGGAGTACGCGGGATGCCGTGGCGGCGGTCAAGGCGGGCGCCGTGACGGGGCTGATGCATGACGCGGCCGCGGTCGTGGAGGCAGCGGACCTCGTGGTCTTCGCGACGCCCCCAGGCGACACGCTCGAGTTGCTCGAGGCCTTGGGCCCAGCCATGCGGAAACGTGGGGTTTTTGGCACCGACGTCACGAGTATCAAGGTTCAGGTGATGCGCGTTGCCGAGGCTCAGGCCCTCCACGATGTCTTTGCGGGATCACATCCCCTCCTCGGCACGCGCGAGAGCGGCTTCACCGGGGCGAGGCCGAGCCAATTTCGGGGCTCCGTCGTCTATGTGACCCCGCTTGAGGGTGGAGGTGACGCCGGTCGCGAGATCGAGGACTTCTGGAGTCGCGCAGTCGGTGCGCATCCGGTGACGATCGATGCGGACCGGCACGATGCGCTGGTGGCGTGGACCGGCCAACTCCCCCACCTCGTCGCCGCGACGCTGGCCGGTTCGCTCGCCAAGCATGGGCCGGCGGGCGTCACGCATGGCAAGACGGCACTCGAGGCGACCCGCGCCGCCTCGAGCTCGCCCGAGGCCTGGGCCGAAATCCTGATCGCCAACCGGCGTCAGGTGCTCGAAGCGTTGCGGCACTTTGCCGGGGAAGTCGATGCGCTTCGGGAGGCCCTCGACGACGACGATCTCGCCAAGGTCCGTCGATTACTGGAGGCCGGGGCGGGGTGGCGGAGGCGGTTCGACGAATGAGTGGTGGCGGTATGCGCAGTCGGGTGGTGGCCATCGATGGCCCGGCGGGGTCGGGGAAATCCACCACGGCCAAGGCGGTGGCGCGGGCGCTCGGTGTGCCGCACGTGGAGAGCGGAGCGCTGTACCGGGCGGTGACCCTGGCGGCGTTGGACGCCGACGTGCCGGTGGAGGGTCCCAGGCTCGTCGCGCTCGCTCACGCCCTCCCGATTCGCCTGGACCTGACGGCCTCCGGGTTTCGGCCCGAGATCGCCGGAACCGATGTCTCCGAGGCGATCCGCACCGAACGCGTCACAGCGCACGTCTCCGCCGTCTCCGCGATCGGGGAGGTGCGACGCTGGGTGAACGAAGAGGTCCGCCGTGCGGTGGCCCGCTACCCTGCGGGGGCGGTGCTCGATGGTCGAGACATCGGCACCGTGGTCTTTCCAAACGCTCTGCTCAAAGTCTACTTGACGGCGACGCCCGAGGAGCGGGCTCGGCGCCGGCTCAGGCAGGAGGGGCGACCGTTGGGCGGGGACGATCTTGTGCGTGAGGTCGCGGAGCTGGCGCGCCGGGACGCCGCCGACTCCTCCCGGGCACTGGCACCGCTCAAGCCGGCACCCGATGCCGTGCTCCTGGACACCTCGGGGATGACCGTGGAGGCCCAAGTGGCACACATCGTGGCCCTAGCCCGGAAGGCATTCTCCTGACTTGACATAGGGCTGCTGCCGGTCTAGCATTCGTGGCTTCCGTTCCCCGACTGTGGGGGACGGCGTCTGCACACCGCAGACGCGCGCTCGAACCCTCAACCCGATGTTGGCGTTGCACATGCTCGAATCCGTGTCAGAGACCTCAACTCCACCCTCTCCTCCCCAGCCCTCTTCGACCACCGGCTCCAGCAGCGCTCAGGCGTTCCCCGTCAGGCAGGATCTGTATGACGAGGGGTACTCCGACGCGGAATACCAGCAAATGCTCGAGCTGTACGAGGGAACGCTCCAGAGCATTCAGGAGGGGGAGATCGTCAAGTCGAAGATCCTGCGTGTGACGGAGAGCCACGTCATTCTCGACGTGGGATTCAAGTCCGAGGGCGCCGTCGCCATCGACGAGTTCAAGGATCTCGCAGCCGTCTCGCCGGGCGACGAGGTGGAAGTGCTGCTCGAACGCTTGGAGGACGACGAGGGCTCGATCGTTCTTTCCAAGAAGAAGGCGGATTTCATGCGGGTGTGGGAGAGAATCCGCCACGCCTACGAGAACGATCAGCCGGTGGACGGCACGCTGCAGAAGAAGATCAAGGGTGGTGTGGTCGTCGACCTCATGGGAGTCGACGCATTCCTCCCGGGCAGCCAAATCGCGCTCCGGAGGGTGCCGAACATCGACGAGCTGCTGGGTCAGACGTACCAATTCAAGATCATCAAGCTCAACAAGCGGCGCCGTAACATCGTGGTGTCTCGACGCGTGATCCTGGAGACCGAGCGAGCGCACAAGCGCGAGCACTTGATGAAGGAGTTGGAAGTGGGTCAGGTGCGAAAGGGCGTCGTCAAGAACATCACCGATTTCGGCGCGTTCATCGATCTCGGCGGGGTGGATGGCCTGCTCCACATCACGGACATGAGTTGGGGCCGCGTGTCCCACCCGTCCGAGATGGCGAACCTCGGGCAGGACATCGATGTGAAGGTGCTCGACATCGATTGGGACCGGGAACGGATTTCGCTTGGCCTGAAGCAGCTTCAGGCGTACCCGTGGGAGAACGTGACCGAGCGCTATCCGGTCGGGGTGCGGGTGCAGGGGAAGGTTGTGAGCATCACCAACTACGGCGCGTTCGTCGAGTTGGAGCCCGGCATCGAAGGCCTGGTGCACATCAGTGAGATGAGCTGGACACGTAGCGTGCGCCATCCGTCCAAGATCGTGTCCATCGGGGAGACCATCGAGGCCGTGGTGCTGAAGGTGGATCCCGAGGAGGAGAAGATCTCGCTCGGGATGAAGCAGACCGAGCAGGATCCGTGGATGATGCTGCCGATGAAGTATCCGGTCGGGACGCGCATCAGCGGCAAAGTCCGCAACCTGACCTCGTTCGGCGCGTTCGTCGAGATCGAGCCGGGCATCGACGGGCTCATTCACATTTCCGACATGTCCTGGACCAAGCGGGTGCAGCATCCTTCGGAGATCGTGAAGAAGAACGACACCGTGGAGGTCGTGATCCTGAACATTGATCCCGAGAACAAGCGGATCTCGCTCGGTCTGAAACAGATGATCGAAGATCCGTGGCTCAAGATCGCCGAGACTCACCCGGTGGATATGGAAATCGACGGCACGATCGTCCGGTATCAGGACAGCGGTATCGTGGTGGATCTCGGCGGTGACCTCGAGGGCTTCGTGCCGCAATCGCAGCTCCCCATTCCGGAAGGCAAGAGCGCGGAGAGCGTGACCAAGGTGCGGCAGGCGGCCTCGCTCAAAGTGTTGGAGGTGGATCCCATCCATCACCGGATCATCCTCGCCGCCACCGAGTTCGGTGAACTGCCCCCGGACGAGCCGGAGCCCACGCCAGCCGAGATCTCGTCCGATGACGAGAGCGATGCACCCGAGGCGGAGGCCGTGACCGCGGAAGGCGGCGACCAGCCGGAGGCGGAGGCGCAGGAACCGTCGGAGCAGCCCGAGTCGGAGCAGCCCGAGAAGGACCCACCGACTGCCTAGCGCGAGGGAGGGGGCCGCCGACCGGCGGCTCCCGCGGGCCACCACCCCGAACCCCATCCCGCCGTGACCCTACAAGAGCGACTCGATCAGCTTCACCGTCTCCGGGCCGAATCGGAGGCTGGGGGAGGACCGGACCGCGTCCGGCAGCAGCACACCAAGGGCAAGCTCACCGCTCGCGAGCGGCTCGACCTCCTGCTCGATCCCGGGTCGTTCGCGGAGTTGGATCGGTTCGTCACCCACCGATCCACGGACTTCGATCTGGCGGAAAAGAAGGTGCTGGGCGACGGGGTCGTGACCGGGTACGGCCGCGTCGACGGCCGTCTCGTCTACGTGTTCTCCCAGGACTTCACCGTATTCGGTGGCTCCCTGGCGGAGGCGCATGCCGGGAAGATCTGCAAGATCATGGATCTCGCGGTGCGCAATGGCGCGCCGATCGTCGGGCTGAACGATTCGGGTGGGGCGCGGATTCAGGAAGGGGTCGTCTCGCTCGGCGCATACGCCGACATCTTCCTGCGGAACACGATGACGTCCGGGGTCGTGCCGCAGATTAGTGCAGTGCTCGGACCGTGTGCCGGCGGGGCGGTATACAGCCCCGCGATCACTGATTTCGTGTTCATGGTCCGCGGTATCTCCTACATGTTTGTGACGGGCCCGAACGTCGTGAAGACGGTGACGCACGAGGACGTCACGACCGAGGAGTTGGGGGGTGCGGATGTGCATGCGTCGGTCTCGGGTGTGGCACATTTCGCGCACGATTCCGAGATGGAGTGCCTGGCCGAAATCCGGCGCCTCCTCAGTTACGTGCCGAGCAACAACATCGACAGCCCCCCACTGCGGCCGTCCGACGATCCCCCGGACCGGCGGGACGAAGAGCTGTTGACCGTCGTACCGGACAATCCAAACAAACCGTACGACATGCACGAGGTCATTCGACGCGTCGTCGACGACGAAGACCTGCTCGAGGTGCACCGCGACTACGCGCCCAACATCATCGTGGGGTTTGCGCGACTCGCGGGACAGCCGATCGGGGTGATCGCCAACCAGCCGGCGGTGCTGGCGGGCGTGCTCGACATCAAGGCGTCGCAGAAGGGCGCGCGGTTCATCCGGTTCTGCGACGCCTTCAACATTCCGCTCGTCACCTTCGAGGACGTGCCGGGGTTCCTGCCCGGTGTCGACCAAGAGCACGGTGGGATTATCAAGAACGGGGCAAAACTGCTCTACGCCTACGCGGAGGCGACGGTGCCGAAGATGACCGGCATCACCCGGAAGGCCTACGGTGGTGCCTACGATGTCATGAACTCCAAGCACATTCGTGGCGACTACAACATTGCGTGGCCCACAGCCGAGATCGCCGTGATGGGCCCAAAGGGTGCGGCGGAGATCCTGTTCAAGCGCGATATTGCGGCGGCGCAGGATCCGCAGCAACGCCTCGACGAGCATGTGGACGAGTATCGAGAGAAGTTCGCGAACCCCTATCTCGCTGCAGCCCGCGGGTTCCTCGACGACGTGATCGACCCGCGAGAGACGAGACCCCGTCTCATTTCGGCGTTGCAGGCGATTCGCACCAAACGCGACACCAACCCGCCGAAGAAGCATGGCAACATACCGCTCTGAGGGCGGGAAGGCCGGAAGGCGGTTCGGCGGTAGGTCCGACCGCCCTACCCGCCTGCCATCCTACCGCCCGTGTTGAACCGCGTCCTCGTCGCCAACCGCGGCGAGATCGCCCTCAGGATCGTGCGGGCGTGCCACGAAGAGGGGATCGAAGCGGTAGCGGTCTATTCCGAGGCCGACCGCATTGCGCCGCACGTGAAAGCAGCCGACGCCGCCGTCGAACTGGGACCGCCTCCCGCAAAGGACTCGTACCTCAACGTCGAGCGGATCCTGGCCGCGGCGCGACACACCGACGCCGACGCGATTCATCCCGGTTATGGCTTCCTCGCCGAACGGGCACATTTCGCGGAGGCCGTGGAGCAGGCCGGCCTCGTGTTCGTCGGACCGCCCTCGTCGGCGATCCGGATGATGGGAGAGAAGACCGAGGCGCGCCGACGGATGGCGGCGGCCGGTGTGCCCATCGTTCCCGGAACGACCGAGCCGCTCCGCGATGCCGATGCCGCGCTGGAGGCAGCCCGCGGCGTGGGGTATCCGGTGCTGCTCAAGGCAGCGGCGGGCGGAGGAGGCAAAGGCATGCGCGTAGCGCGCACGCCCGACGAGGTGCGGAAGGGCTTTGGGCAGGCGTCGTCGGAGGCCGCCACCGCGTTCGGGGACGGATCGGTGTACCTCGAGAAGTTCGTCGAGCGGCCGCGGCACATCGAGATCCAGGTGCTGGCGGATTCCTTTGGCGTCGTGACCCATCTCGGCGAGCGGGAATGCTCCATTCAGCGGCGCCATCAGAAACTCGTCGAGGAGACACCGTCCACGGCAGTGGATGCGGACCTGCGGGCCGCCATGGGAGACGCGGCCGTGCGAGCGGCGCAATCCGTGGGCTATGTGAGTGCAGGGACCGTCGAGTTTCTACTCGACCCCAGCGGCACCTTCTACTTCCTCGAGATGAACACGCGTCTTCAAGTCGAGCATCCGATCACCGAATTGGTGTACGGGGTGGACATCGTCCGGGAACAGCTGCGCATCGCTGCTGGCGAGCGTCTCGACCTGCCGGCCGAACCTCGCGTGCCCCGCGGACACGCGATCGAGTGCCGGATCACCGCTGAGGATCCGTTCGCCAATTTCCTCCCCGTGACGGGACGCATTCTGCACTTCCAGGCGCCGACCGGGCCGGGGGTGCGCTGGGATGGCGGTATCGAGACCGGGAGTGAGGTCGGGCTGTTCTACGACTCGCTGCTCGGCAAGCTCATCGTGTGGGGGGAAGACCGGGAGCGCGCCGTTCGCCGGATGCGACGGGCGCTAAAGGAGCTCCTCGTCGTGGGACTGTCGACCAGTCAGCCGTTTCACAGTCGGGTCATGCGCGACGAGACGTTTCTCCGAGGTGAGTACGACATCGGATTCCTCGAGCGGGTCGGTGACGCGCTGCTCGAGCGAACCCTGTCGCCGTCCGATGTCGAGGAGATTGCGGTGGCCGCCGCGCTCGCCGAAGACGAAGTGCGGTCGGCCAACGTGTCGTTGGCGGCTGGCGAAGGCTCGGAGACCGCAGCGGACAGCGCGTGGCTCCGCGTGGCCAGGCGGGCGGGCCTCCGATGGAGGTGACGATCCGCGGCATCGCCGCGGGTGGCGACGGGGTCGGTCGGCTCGACGATGGCCTTGCCGTATTCGTGCCGCGCACGGCGCCCGGCGAGGTAATCGAGCTGGAGATCGTGGAGCGGAAGCGCCGCTACGCGAGGGGCCGGCTGGTCCGCGTTCAGTCGCCCGGGCCCGATCGCGTGGCGCCGCGGTGTCCGCATTACGAGGGCGACCAATGCGGGGGATGTCAGATACAGCACCTCAGCATCGATGCGCAACAGTGGGCCAAGCAGCGGATCGTTGCCGACGCCCTGTGCCGGTTGGGTGGGCGGGAGATCGACGATCCCCCGATAACGCCTTCGCCGTCGGCGTGGCGGTACCGGGCCCGCATCACGTTGGCGGCCAACCGCGGACGCATTGGGTATCACCGGCGTGATCGACCGGGCGCGGTGTTCGATCTCGAGGACTGCCACATCGCTCGACAGAGTCTGATGACGCTGTGGAGAGGTGTATCGGAGCACCGAGACCGTCTCCCGCCTGGGCTGGTGTCGGTCAGCCTCCGGGAAGACCCGGCTGGGGGTCGGCACGTGGTCGCGGTGGCGCGCGACGAGCGGGCTTGGGATGCGCGTCCCTTGGCCGCCGCCGTGGGTGATGCCGCGGCATCGTTCTGGTGGAAGCCGCTTCGCGGCGCCGCACGCGTGGTGGCCGGCCCGAAGAGCGGGTTTCCTGCGCTCGCGTTCGAGCAAGTGCACCCGGAGTTTGGCGATCGGATCCGAGCCGATGCGCTCGCGGCGCTCGGTGAGGTGGCCGGAAGGGTCGTGTGGGATCTGTATGCGGGCACGGGCGAGGCAGCAATACGCCTTGCCGAGGGGGGGGCGGAGGTCTGGGCGGTGGAGGCGGATCGGCGGGCGGTGCACTGGGGAACCGCCCAAGGCCGATCCCGAGGGCTCGGGGACCGCCTGCAGTGGCGGGCGGGATTGGTGGAGCATGAGGTCTCCCTGCTCCCGGTCCCCGACATGGTGCTCGTCAATCCGCCACGAACGGGTCTATCCCGATCCGTGGCAGCGGCGCTCGAGGGGTGGGCCAAGGGGCGCCCCGGTGCCCGTGCGAGCTACGTTTCCTGCGATCCTGCCACCCTGGCTCGGGATCTGACGCGGCTGCCCAGCCTCGGCATCCAGTCGTTGCAGACCTACGATCTGTTTCCGCAGACCGCGCATGTCGAGTCCGTGGCTGTCCTGGAGGCCGCGTGAAGTACACCGTCGTGGTGGGCGAGCACACGGTCCAAGTGGATGTACAGGGCGACGTGGTGTTGGTCGACGGTGCGCCGATTCAGGCACGCTTGGCCAGCGTTCCCCGCACTCCGCTCCGCCAACTCGCTCTGGACGGGCGAGCGCGCACCTTCGCGATGCTCCGTGCCGAGAGCGGGTGGTTGGTTCAGGTGGCTGGCGAGGTGTGGTCGGTCTCGGTCGTGGACGAGCGCACCCAACAGCTCCGGGAACTTACCGGACAGGGCAAGCGGGGGACCGGCGGCGGCGTGATCAAGGCGCCGATGCCCGGCCTCGTGCTCCGGGTGGAGGTAGAGCCCGGGATGCGGGTCGAGCCGGGTGCCGGGGTCGTCGTGCTCGAGGCCATGAAGATGGAGAACGAGATCACGTCACCCACTGGGGGCGTGGTGAAGTCCGTACGGGTCGCGGCAGGACAGGCGGTGGAGAAGGGGGTCGTGTTGGTCGAGATCAGTGAGGAGGCTTGACCCTGTCGAGTGGGGTAACTAGCATTAAAGTCTGTGGTAATTTGCGAGCTTGCAGGGGTTTACGGAATATTGGATCGATGATGAAGACCTACATGCCGCGGCAGGCGGATCTCGAGCACAAATGGCATCTCGTCGATGCCGAGGGCATGGTGCTCGGACGGCTCGCCAGCAAGGTGGCGCAGATCATCCGAGGGAAGCACAAGCCGACGTTCGCACCGCACGCGGACGGCGGCGATTTCGTGGTGGTCATCAACGCCGCGAAGGTGCGGCTGACCGGGAGAAAGCTCCAGCAGAAGAAGTACTTTCGGCATTCCGGCTACATGGGCCACGAGACGCTCACGCCGGTGGCCACCGTGTTGGCCAAGCACCCGGAACGGGTGATCGAGCGCGCCGTGTTCGGCATGCTGCCCAAAGGCACGCTGGGAAAGCAGGTCTTGCGCCGGAAGCTCCGTGTGTATGCTGGATCCGAACACCCGCACCAGGGACAGAATCCGACACCGATCGACGTGAGGTAAACGGGCAGCCATGACGACTCCAGTACAGGCCGAGCCGGAACTTCGCTGGCACGCGATCGGTCGCCGCAAGACCTCGGTAGCGCGGGTGTACCTGACCCCAGGATCGGGGAAGTGGCAGGTGAACGGGCGAACGCTGGGGGATTACTTCCCGCGGCGGTCGTTGATTCAGCACATTCAGCAGGCCTTCGTGGTGACCGACACGCTGGGCGCCTTCGACGTGATGGCCCACGTGCATGGAGGGGGCATGACCGGGCAGTCGGGCGCGCTCCGACTCGGCATTGCGCGGGCCCTCGTCAAGGCCGACGAGACGCATCGGCGCAAGTTGCGGGAGCATGGGCTCATGACCCGCGACCCCCGCGCCGTGGAACGCAAGAAGCCTGGTCAGCCGGGAGCGAGGAAACGCTTCCAGTTCTCGAAGCGGTAGGACGGTCGACGGGGGCGGGCCTGGCGCGGTCACGCGCCTGGGGCTCCCGACGCGACCAATCAACTCACATCGCCCGATCTCGTCCTGGGTGTCCCCGCACGGCGGCGGATCTGGACGGGGCGCGACGGTGATGGACGACGAACCCAGAGGAACGAGGTACATGACGCAGCCGCAGTTGCAGGAATTGCTCGAAGCCGGGGTCCATTTCGGACATCAGACCCAGCGGTGGAACCCCAAGATGCGACGCTTCATCTTCGCGGAGCGGTCCGGCATCTACCTGATCGATCTCCAGAAGACCCTGAATCAGCTGCTGGCGGCGCAGGATCTGCTGCGCAATGTGGTGCTGAAGGGCGACAACGTCCTGTTCGTGTGCACCAAGAAGCAGTTGAATCAGGTGGTGAAGACCGAGGGCGAACGGTGCGGCGCGCATTGGGTAACCGAGCGCTGGCTGGGCGGCACGCTCACCAACTTCCAGACGATGAAGCACCAGATCCGTCGCCTGAAGGAGCTCGAGCAGGGCCAAGACGAGGGCGCGTTCGACTTCTTCACGAAGAAAGAGCAACTGCAACTGGATCGGGAGCGGCAGAAGCTCAACCGTAATCTCGAGGGGATCAAGTCGATGTCGCGGCTCCCGGGGGCGATCTTCGTCGTCGATGCCAAGAAGGAGCGGATCGCCATCGCGGAAGCGAACAAGCTCAAGATCCCGGTGGTGGCGATCGTCGACACCAACGCCGATCCGGACCTCATCACCGTCCCGATCCCGGGGAACGACGACGCCATCCGGTCGGTCCAGCTCATCACGGCGGCCTTGGTGTCCGTGGTGGCCGAGGCGCGAAAGGAAGTGCCGATCCGGGAAGTGGCGAGCGATTCCGAGGCATACTCGAGCTATTCGCCGCAAGGGACCGAGGCCAGCGAGGAGGACTCCCGACGGCGCCGGCCGCGGCGGAAGCGTCGGCCCCGGCCTGAGGCAATTGCCGCGCGGCTCAAGCCCGAGTCGGGTGAGCCGGCCGCGGCCGAGGACGCCGCGTCGGCCGAGGACGCTACGCCAGCTGAGGGCGCCCCGCCAGCCGAGGACGAATCGGCGGCCACGGCGGAGCCGGCCAAGCGGAAAGCCTCCAAGCCCGAGGCCAAGAAGGCTCAGCCCAAGAAGTCGGCGCCGAAGGCGGGAGCGAAGGAATCGGCGGGAACCGCTGGAGCGGCGGAGAGCGGCAAGGAGTAGCACACCGCACCTCGCTCGATGCGGACATTCGAAACCGCCGCCCATCGGGCCGAAGCTGGCGCGAGGCGGCGGTTCGTACATCGCGAGGCGGTGTCGAGAAGCGACACCGCGTAGGGGATTAGGAACGACAGGACGATGACGATGGCTACGATCACGGCAAAAGAAGTCGGTGCGCTCCGGTCGCGGACGGGTGCCGGCATGATGGACTGCAAGAAGGCGCTCGAAGAGACCGGTGGTGACCTCGAGAAGGCAGTGGACCTGCTGCGCAAGAAGGGGATGGCCAAGGCCGGAAAGCGGGCGGACCGGACAGCCACCGAGGGCATTATCGGTCACTACGTACATTTCAACGGCAAAGTGGCCGTTCTCGTCGAGGTCAACTGCGAAACCGACTTCGTAGCACGAACCGACGATTTCCAGGCCCTCGCCAAGGATCTGGCGCTGCACGTCGCCTCGGCCAAGCCACTAGCCGTGACGAGTGACGATGTCCCACGGGACATCCTCGACCGCGAGCGGGCGATCTACGAGGCTCAGGTTGCGGAGTCGGGGAAACCGGAGCAGGTTCGGGCGAAGATCGTGGAAGGCAAGGTCAAGAAGTTTCTGCAGGAGCACGTGTTGATGGATCAGGCCTTCGTAAAGGACGACGCCAAGACCATTGGTGACCTGGTCTCGGAAGTCTCGGGAAAGGTGGGGGAGAAGGTGATCGTCCGGCGCTTCACTCGCTTCGAGCTGGGGGCATAGCGCGTGGCCAAGCTCGCCTACCGGCGGGCACTCCTCAAGATCTCCGGCGAGGCGCTCGCCGGAGAACGAGGATCCGGGATCGATTTCACCGTGGTGGACCGCCTGACCGAGGAGGTCAAGTCCGTCGCGGACATCGGCGTCGCCCTGGGCCTGGTGATCGGTGGGGGCAACATCATCCGCGGTACCGTGGCCAGTCAGCAGGGCATGGATCGCGTATCCGCGGACTACATGGGCATGCTCGCCACCGTCATCAACGCCCTCGCCGTCCAGGACATCCTCGAGCGGAAGGACGTCCAGACGAGGGTCATGACGGCCATTCGCATGGAGGAGCTCGCCGAGCCGTACATCCGACGGCGGGCGCTGCGACACCTCGAGAAGGGCCGCATGGTGCTGTTCGCGGGGGGCACGGGGAACCCGTATTTCTCCACCGATACGGCGGCGGTTCTCCGTGCGCTGGAGATCGAAGCGGACGTGCTCATCAAGGCCACCAGCGTGGACGGCGTCTATACGGCCGATCCGAAGAAGGTATCGGACGCCACATTCATCCCGGAGCTCACCTACCAGCAGGCACTGGTCGAAGGACTTCGAGTGATGGACGCCAACGCCTTCGGACTCTGCCAGGAAAACGGATTGCCGATCGTCGTCATGAACGTCAACAACCAGGGCGCGATCGCCCGAGTCCTTCAGGGCGAGCGCGTAGGAACCATTGTCAAATGAGCACGCTTCCCGAGATCGCCAAGCACGCCAAGCAGCACATGCACAAGTCCGTGGAGGGTACCCAGCGCGAGCTGGCCTCCATTCGCAGCAGCCGCGCCACCACCAGCCTGCTCGACACGGTCCGGGTCGACGCCTACGGCCAGCAGATGCCTGTCAATCAGGTGGGAACCGTGGCGGCGCCGGAGCCGAGATTGCTCACCGTTCAGCCGTGGGACAAGTCGCTGATGGGCGCGATCGAGAAGGCGATCCTCACCGCGGACTTGGGGCTCAATCCTTCGAACGACGGAACCATCATCCGGATCCCGCTCCCCCCGCTCACCGAAGAGCGACGCAAGGAGCTCGTCAAGATCGTCCACAGGCTGGCCGAAGAGGGTCGGATTGCCGTGCGCCACGCGCGGGAAGAGGCCCGGACCGAAATCAAAAAGGTCGAGCACGTTTCGGACGACGACAAGCGCCGCGTCGAGGCTGAGGTGCAGAAGCTCCACGACGACGCCATGAAGCAGGTCGAGGAGATCGTCAAGGGGAAGGAAGCGGAGATCATGGAGGTGTGACGCGTCGGACCTCGGATCGGCGTGCGTCCACCGGTCCGACCCGCCGATCCCCCCATGTCCAATAACATGACCCGCCGCCTGGCTGTCGCTGCCGTCGGAATTCCCGTGGCCGCCGGGGTCGTCTACTTGGGTGGGTGGGTCCTCGCTGTTCTCCTTGCCGTGTTCGGCGTGGTCGGGGCGCTGGAGTTGTACCGGTTGGGCGGACGCACCGGCGTGCAGCCACTGACCACGGTCGGCGCACTCGGCGCCGGACTGATCCCCCTCGTCGCGCTCGCGACGATGTCGGCCGGTGGCGCCCACCTCGGCCCGATGTCCGTGCTGTTCGGTGCGGTCTCGTGGTTCATCCTCGCCGTGGGGCTGGCGGCCGCGTCCCGCCGACCCGACGAGAGACCGCTGGCCTCGGTGGCGCTCACCGTGTTTGCCGCGCTGTACGCCGGCGGCCTACCCGCATTCATCCTGCTGCTCCGCCATGCGCCCGGCCTGTCGCGGGAGGCCGGAACGGCCGTCGTGTTTCTTCCCCTCGTCATCACTTGGGTTGGTGACTCGCTGGCCATGTTCGGCGGGAAGTGGCTAGGAGGACCCAAGCTGGCCCCGGTCCTGAGCCCCAACAAGACATGGTCGGGGGCCGTCTCGGGCGCGGTCGGCGCCGTTGTGCTGGCGCCACTGTACGGGCTGCTCGTCCTGTCACCGGTAGGGGTCCACGTGCCGAGCTGGCAGCTAATCGTGCTCGGGCTTGCGCTCTCGATTGTGGGGCAGAGCGGCGACGTCGCGGAGTCGCTCTTCAAGCGGGAGGCAGGCGTCAAGGATTCCGGCACGTTCTTTCCCGGGCACGGCGGGGTGCTGGATCGCTTCGATTCCCTCTATTGGGTGCTTCCGGCCACGGCCGTGCTCCTCACCCTGTTTGGCGTCTCATGAGCCAGGGCGTCGCGATCCTGGGCTCGACCGGATCGATCGGACGGAGCGCTCTTCGTGTGCTCGGTCGTCATCCGGAGCGCTTCGCCGTGAAGGCATTGACGGCCTACGGCTCCCGGGACCTGCTGCTCGAGCAGGCCAAGGAGTGCGGAGCCGACTACGTGTGTTTGGTGGGAGAACAGGGAGTGGCGGACGCCGCCGATGTCGGCTACGGCACGGGACCCGAGTGCCTGGTCGAGGCGGCCACCCATCCCGAGGTGAGGATCGTGATCAACGCGATCGTGGGGGCGGCAGGCCTGCGCGCGACGCTCGCCGCACTCCGTGCGGGCAAGCGGGTGGCGCTCGCCAACAAGGAATCGCTGGTCATGGCGGGCGACCTCGTGACCCGCGCCGCGCGCGACGGTGGGGGTGAGATCGTTCCGGTGGACTCCGAGCACAGCGCCGTGCTCCAGTGCCTGAGCGGACGCTCGGTGGACGAGGTGAAGCGGCTCATCCTGACGGCGTCCGGGGGGCCGTTCCGAGAATGGTCCCGGGATCGCCTCCACGACGTGACGGTGGAAGAGGCGTTGCGACATCCGACCTGGGACATGGGACCGAAGATCACTGTGGACAGCGCAACCCTCGCCAACAAGGCCCTCGAGGTGATCGAGGCGCACTATCTCTTCAAGTTGGGGTACGGACGGATCGATGTCGTCGTCCATCCCCAATCCATCGTGCATGGGTTCGTGGAGTTCACGGATGGTTCGGTGCTCGCCCAGGTCGGTGTTCCCAGCATGGAGCTGCCCATCCTCTATGCGCTGACACACCCCGAGCGCTTGGACGACGACGGGACGCCTCGGTTCGATCCGGTCACGGCGGGGACGCTCACCTTCGAGCCCGTTCGCCGCGACGATTTCCCGGCGTTCGCCCTGGGAGTGTCGGCTGGGACGGTTGGTGGGACGGCCCCAGCTGTCTACAACGCGAGTAACGAGGTGGCCGTTCAGGCCTTTCTGGACGGCAGAATTCCGTTTCGGGCGATCTCGGAGATCATGCAGGGCGTGCTCGAGAGTCACGACGTGCGACCCGCGACCGACGTCGAGGCTGTGCTGGCGGCGGATGCGTGGGCGCGACAACGGGGGGAATTGCTGTGCTCGTCACGATAGCCGCGTTCGTCTTTGTGCTTGGCGTGCTCATCTTCGTGCACGAGTTTGGGCATTTCCTCGCGGCCAAGGCCGTGGGGATCGGCGTGCCGCGATTCTCGATCGGCTTTGGACCGGCGACACCGCTGCGGTTTCGCCGTGGCGAGACGGAGTACGTCGTCGCGTGGTTCCCGCTCGGTGGGTACGTGAAGATGGCGAGCCGGGAAGAGCAGGAGGCAATGGGGGGCCTCGAGGGCGGCGAGACGCCCGAGACGTTTCCGCCGGAGCAGCTCTTCGAGAGCAAGCCGTTGTGGGCACGGGTGATGGTGATTTCGGCGGGCGTGTTCATGAATGCGCTCTTCGCCTGGGTGGTGTATGCCGCCGTCGCCGGCATCTACGGCCGGACCGAGGATCCCACGACGACCGTGGCGCATGTGAACGCGGACTTCTTGCCACCCGCTGCGAAGCATCTGGCCGACATCCCCCGTGGGACCCAGATCGTCCGGATCAACGGCGACAGCATGCGCTCACGGGACGCCGTGTACCGAGCCGTCGCCGATCCGGCATCCGACCGGCTCCGCCTCGACTTCGCCGGCGACGTTGAGCCGGTGATCCTGCCCATCCGCGGGACGGACACCGAGGAACGCCGAGCGGTGCTTGCTGCGATCTACTGGGAGTGGGAGCCCGCCGTCGGAGCGGTGCGGGCGGGCGGGCCGGCCGCTGAAGCCGGTCTCGAGGTTGGGGACCGGTTCGTGTCGATCGAGGGCGACACGACCGCATCGTTCTACGGCCTGTTTCGCGTGGTCGACGCGCACCCCGGTGACACCCTCGACCTCGTCGTGCAGCGCGGCGACGGGCTCGTGCCACTCGTGGTGGTGCCGGAGGTGGTGGAGCTGACGAATCCCGCCACCGGTGAGGCGCTCCGCGTCGGACGGATCGGTGTCGATCCGCCGATCGACTACCTCCGCATCAAGTACGGTCTCGTTGGGGCGATGGCCGAAGGCTGGCGCCAGACCGTGGTCGCGGGAGAGCTGGTCTACGTGACGCTCAAGGGGTTCGTGACCCGCGAGGTCTCGCCCCGCGAAATCGGCGGACCCATCTTCATCGGTCAGCTCTCCGGGGAGCTCGCGCGGGTCAGTCTGGCGGCGTTGCTCGAGTTCATGGCACTGCTCTCGGTGAATCTCGCCATCCTCAACCTGCTGCCGATTCCGGTACTCGACGGTGGCCACCTCGTGTTTCTGGCTGTGGAGGGCGTGCGGGGCCGCCCGCTGTCGCTCGCGGCGAGGATGCGACTCATTCAGTTCGGGATGTTCTTGCTCTTTGGTCTCATGATCTATGTGTTCACCAACGACATCCTCAGGATTCTCGGGGGGTAGGCAAAGCGACTGCTGTAGGTGCTCCCTATCGCGATGCCGACTCCGGCCCGTCTCGACTCAGCCGGTCCAGGGCCTCTCGCAGGTCCGCGGCCGACGGGTACCGGTCGGCAGGATGCTTGGCTAGGCAACGCATGACCATCCGGTCAAACGGGGCCGACAAGGTGGCCCGTTTGGTCCGCGGTGGGGCGGGGGATGCCTCGACGTGCATCCGGGCCAACTCGTACCAATCGATCGCTTCGAAAGGCAACTCGCCGGTCGTGGCCCGATACAGGGACATCCCGAGGGCGTACAGGTCGCTGCGGCCGTCGAGGCGCCGTCCCTGGGCTTGCTCCGGCGAGATGTACTGGGGAGTGCCGACGGTCATGTCCCCCCCTGTCCCGGCGACGTAGTCGGAGGCTGCGTGACCGATCCCGAGGTCGGCAACGACGCCGGCGCCGTCGGGTGCGAGGAGGATGTTGGCTGGCTTGATGTCCCGGTGGACCAGGCCCGCGTTGTGGGCGAAGGCGAGGCCGTCCGCGACGTCGCGGGCGATGCGGATGGCGGTGCGCTCGTCGAGCTCCCCGGCCGTCGTGAGACGCGACGCCAGGGACTCTCGATAGAAGGGCATCGCGAAGTAGGTATACCTGCCGTCTCGCCCCACGTCGAGGATGGCGACGAGGTTCGGGTGTTGGAGGCGGCTCGCCGCCCGGGCGTCGGTCTGGAACCGGTCCGCGACCCGGCGGTCGCCCGCGTAGGCCGGCTTGAGGACCTTTAGGGCCAGGGGATCGCCGGTGGCAGACAGATGGGCCGCAAAAACCCAGGCAAGTGCCCCGTGCCCGACCAGTCGGTCGATGCTGTAGGGCCCCAGCTCCCGGCCCACCATGTCGTGGGGGCTCAGCACGGGAGTTCGTGGGGTTTACAGTCGAGTAGTGGACGGCTAGACTTAGTGGTTGTCATGTTTTTTGGGCATTAGAGAAGAGAGATGCCCGCTGTGTGGAGGATATAGGTCTCATGCCGGTTGATAAGCAAGCGGTTGCGCAGAAATACGCCATGCACGACAGGGACACGGGATCGGCCCGGGTCCAGATCGCGGTGCTCACGGAGCGTATCAATACGCTCACAGAGCATTTCCGCACTCATCAGAAAGACCACCACGGGCGGCGGGGGCTGTTGTTGATGGTGAGTAGGCGCCGTCGTCTCCTCGACTACCTCAAGCGGGCCGACCTCGAGACCTACCGGAAGCTCCTCGACGGGCTGGGTCTGCGACACTAGTCCTCCGGTGCGGGCCACGGGTGTCCGATTTGAGCACATCGGACACCTGATTGCATTCAGGGTGCTCGACAAGGAAAGAACTCGTGCAGCACGTTGAACGGTCATTCGCCGGTCGAAGGTTGAGCATCGAGACCGGCCGACTGGCAAAGCAGGCAGCTGGGAGCGCAGTGGTACAGTTTGGGGAAACGCTGGTGCTCGCTGCCGTGACGGTCTCCGACCAGGAATCACACCTTCCCTTCTTCCCCCTCACCGTTGAATATCGCGAAAAGAGCTATGCGGCCGGCAAGATCCCCGGTGGCTTCTTCAAGCGCGAAGGTCGCCCTGGCGAGGAGGAGATCCTCGCCGCACGGCTGATCGATCGCTCCATTCGGCCGCTGTTTCCGAAGGGATTCAAGAACGAGGTTCAAGTGTACGTCTATGTGCTCTCCGCCGACCAGGAGAACGACGCGGACGTCCTCGGACTGACGGCGGCCTCCCAGGCGCTTTCCATTTCGCGGGTGCCGTGGGAGGGACCGGTGGCCGGTGTTCGGGTGGGGCGGGTCGACGGCCAGTGGATCGTCAACCCCACCTTCCAACAGCTCGAGAATAGCGACATCGACATGGTCGTCTCCGGCAACGCCACTTCGATCGCGATGGTCGAAGGGGGGGCGCTGGAGCTTGGGGAGGACGAGATCGCCGACGGCCTGGCCGCGGCGCAGCAGGGGCTTGCCGAGCTGGTCGCCATGCAGCAGGAGATCATCAAGGCAGTCGGGACGCCCAAGCTCGAGTGGAGCCGGCCCGAGGCGCCCGAGGGCTTGGCGGAGCGGGTACGGGATCGCGCGGCGGCGCGCGTGTCCGAGGCGCTGACTCTCGAAGAGAAAACGGAGCGGGTGCAGGCGCTCGCGTCGGTTCGTGCCGACATCATCGACGAGCTCCAGGACGATTTCCCGGAGCACCTCGCGGATGTTCGCCGAGTGCTGGACGAGACCGAATCCGATACGATGCGCCGGCAGGTCCTGGACCGAGGAGAGCGCGTCGACGGCCGCGGGCTCGACACCGTGCGACCCATTTCTTGCGACGTGGGGCTGCTGCCGCGGGCGCACGGATCGGCACTGTTTACCCGGGGCCAAACCCAGGCGCTGGTCAGCACCACGCTCGGGACGGTGTCCGACGAGCAGCGGATCGACAACATCGACGTGCCGCAAGAGACCACCAAGAGCTTCATGCTGCACTACAACTTCCCGTCGTTTTCGGTCGGGGAGGTCCGTCCGGTGCGTGGTGTGTCGCGGCGGGAAATCGGACACGGGAATCTGGCCGAGCGGGCCTTGCAGGCGCTGTTGCCACCGTACGACGAGTTCCCCTATACGATTCGGATCGTCTCCGACGTGCTCGAGTCCAACGGCTCGTCGTCGATGGCGACGGTGTGTGGTGGATCGCTGACGCTGATGGACGCGGGGGTCCCGATGAAAGCGGCCTGTGCCGGCGTGGCGATGGGACTGATCAAGGAGGGCGATCGGGTGGCCGTCCTGACCGACATTCTCGGGACTGAAGACCACCTGGGTGACATGGATTTCAAGGTCGCGGGCACGCGGGACGGGGTCACCGCGATCCAAATGGACATCAAGCTCAAGGGGCTGGAGATCGCGATCATTCGCGAAGCGCTCCACAAAGCGCGCACAGCCCGGCTCCACATTCTGGACGTGATGGCGCAGACCCTCGCCGAGCCGCGGTCGCAGCTGTCGAAGTACGCTCCCCGGATCATCACGGTACAGATCAACCCCGAGCGGATTGGCGACATCATCGGACCCAAGGGCAAGATCATCCGGGGAATCCAGGAGGAGACGGGCGCCGAGATCAATGTCGATGACTCTGGCCTGGTGACGATCTCGTCGATCGACGGCGATGCCGGCGAACGGGCGCGGCAGATGATCGAGGCGATTGTGCAGGAGCCCGAGATCGGGGCGGTGTACGAAGGCATGGTCAAGAGCACCACGGCCTTCGGCGCCTTCGTGGAGATCATCCCCGGGCGGGAGGGCCTGCTGCACATTTCCGAGCTGCAGCACGCTCGCACCCAGAAGACGGAGGACGTCGTCAAGAAGGGCGACATGGTCCGGGTGAAGCTCCTGGAGATCGATGATCGCGGGAAGATGCGTCTGTCGCGCAAGGCGCTGCTGGAGAAACCGGCGGACGCTCCCGAGGAGGAGCCAAGGCGATCCCGATCCCGCTCCTGACCGCCCGTCCATGCAGACGGTCAGGCTAGACGAGCGTCTCTATCGCACGGAAGGCGACAACGGCGTCACCGTGCTCTCCGAGGCGCTTCCCGGAATACGATCGGTTGTGGTGGGAATCTGGGTCCGTTCGGCATCCGCCCATGAGGCGTCCAACCTCATGGGCGTTTCGCATCTCCTGGAACACATGGTGTTCAAGGGAACCGAGCGGCGAACCGCTCGGGAGATCGCTCTGGAGCTGGAAGGGCGCGGGGGCTCGCTGGACGCGTTCACGGCGAGAGAATACACCGCCTATCAGGCGAGAGTGCTCGACGAGGACCTCCCACGCGCCCTCGACGTCCTGACCGACCTGGTTCGCTGGCCGTCCCTTCGCCCGGCCGATCTCGAACTCGAGCGCAACGTGGTGCTCGAGGAGATCAGCATGGTCGAGGACACGCCTGACGATCTTGTTTTCGAGCTCCATGCTCGGACGCTCTGGCCCGATCACCCGTACGGCTACTCCATACTCGGCACGCGCGACACGGTGTCGGCGCTCAGTACCGAGCATCTGCGGACATTGCATGGTCGGGCCTACCATCCGCGTCACGTGATCATCGCGGCGACAGGTACCGTGAACCACGACCTGTTGCTCAAGCTGGTGGCGAAATGCGGATGGTTCACGTCCGAGGCCGGTCCGGAGCCACCGGCGGTCCCCCTGGCGCCACCGGCCGTGCGAACCACCAAGCGGGTGGGACGCGACCTCGCTCAGACGCACATCGTTCTGGGGACCGATACCTTCGGGTACCGCGATCGGCGGCGCGAGGCGCTCGTGGCCCTCAACACGGTGCTGGGTGGGGGGATGTCCAGTCGCCTGTTCCAGCGCGTGCGCGAAGAGCTGGGGCTAGCGTATGCGGTGCACACGCACCAATCCTTCTACCACGACGTTGGTGTGACCGGCGTGTATGTCGGCACCCATCCGTCCACGGCCGCCCAGGCCGTCGACGTCATTTTGGACGAGCTGCGTGTGTTGGCGTCCGACGGGCTTCCGCCCGACGATCTCGCCGACGCCAAGCGACAGCTCAAAGGGCAGGTGACGCTGTCCCTGGAGAGCCCGACCGCGCGGATGCATCGGCTGGCGACGGTGGAGCTCTATCGGGAGCCGTATCGGACCATCGGCCAGATCTTGGCCGATATCGACGCGGTGGGTCCAGAGGGGGCTGCAGGTGTAGCGGCGGAGTTCTTCGACCCGGAGCGACAAACACAGGTATGGCTCGGGCCGAACTAGGCACCGTCACCATATTTCGTCGAGGTTCCGATGATCATAGGTGTTCCGAAGGAGATCAAGACCGCCGAGAACCGCGTTGCCCTCGTTCCGGCAGGGGCTGAGGCGCTGAAGGCACAGGGACATACCGTGCTCGTGGAGCGGGGAGCGGGGGAGGGGAGTGGGTTCACCGACGACGTGTACCAGAACGTGGGTGCCACGATCGCATCGACGGCGAAGGACGTGTGGGCCAAGGCCGAGATGATCATGAAAGTCAAGGAACCCATCGAGCCGGAATGGCGGCTCATGCGGAGCGGGCAGGTGGTCTTCACGTATTTTCACTTCGCCGCCAGCGAACCGCTGACCCGGGCGGTGATGACATCCAAGTGCGTGGCGATCGCGTACGAAACCGTCCAGCTCCCCTCAGGTGAGCTGCCCTTGCTCACGCCGATGAGCGAAGTCGCGGGGCGCATGGCGGTCCAGGAAGGGGCCAAGTACTTGGAGCGGTACTATGGTGGGCGCGGGATCTTGCTCGGGGGTGTGCCGGGCGTGTTGCCGGCCGAGGTCGTCATCATCGGGGGCGGTGTGGTCGGCACCAACGCCGCCAAGATGGCGGCCGGGCTCGGGGCACACGTGACGGTCCTCGATCTGTCATTGGAGCGGCTGCGCTACCTGTCGGACGTGATGCCGGCGAACGTCGACCTGGTGTACTCCAACCGGCACAACCTGCTGGAGCTGTTGGCCACGGCGGATCTGCTGATCGGGGCCGTGTTGGTGCCGGGCGCGAAGGCGCCCAGTCTCGTGACGAAGGCCGACCTGACGCACATGAAAAAGGGTGCTGTCGTGGTCGACGTGGCGGTCGACCAGGGCGGGTGTGTCGAGACGATCAAGCCCACCACCCACGACGATCCGGTCTACATCGTGGAAGACGTCGTGCACTACGGCGTGGCCAACATGCCCGGTGGAGTGCCCCGGACCTCCACGCTGGCGCTCACCAACGCCACCTTCACGTATGCGGCCAAACTGGCAAAGACCGGCTGGCGCCAGGCCTGCAAGGCCGATCGATCGCTGTTCCTGGGCCTCAACGTGATCGAGGGCAAGGTGGTGTATCCCGGAGTCGCCGAGGCGTTTGGCCTCGACCTGAGCGATCCGAGCACGCTGGTCTGAGTGGCCTCTCGCCAACCGGGGGCAGGGCCGGTAAGTTGAGAGCTTGCTTTCACTTACGCTTGCAATTAACTTAGAACGCTTTCGGAAAACCGAAGGCGTCCTTTCGTTATGGGCGCCCCGATCCCTGACCCGTCGAACGATGTCGATCAACTGGACCAAATTCCGTCTCGGGAGTATCCTGCCGGCGAACGAGATCGCGGTCGATCTCGGCACGTCCAACACGCTGATCTACGTCCGCGGGGAGGGGATCGTCCTCAACGAGCCCTCGGTCGTGGCTATCGAGAAGGCAACGGGCAAGGTCAAGGGCATCGGGCTCGAGGCCAAGCGCATGCTCGGTAGGACGCCCGAGAGTATCCTGGCGGTGCGTCCGTTGAAGGACGGGGTCATTGCCGACTTCGACGTCACCGAGAAGATGCTGCGCTACTTCTTGTCGACGATCATTCAGAAGCACTTCTTCCGTGTGAAGCCGCGCGTGATCGTGTGCGTTCCGAGTGGTATCACGGAAGTGGAGAAGCGCGCCGTCCGCGACAGCGCGCACTCGGCCGGCGCTAAAGAGGTCTACATGGTTGCCGAGCCCATGGCAGCGGCTATCGGCGTGGGGCTCCCGGTGGAGACGCCGACGGGGAACATGGCCATCGATGTCGGTGGGGGCACGACCGAGATCGCCGTGATTGCGCTGTCTGGGATCGTGAGCGACACCTCGATCCGGACCGGTGGCGACGAGATGGATCAATCCATCGTGCAGTTCATGCGCAAGAACTACAATCTGTTGATCGGCGAGCCCACCGCCGAAGCCGTCAAGATCCAGATCGGCAGCGCGGTGCCGATGAAGGACGAGAAGGAAATGGAGGCGAAGGGCCGGGACCTGGTCTCCGGGATTCCCAAGGTCGTGCGCGTCCATTCGAGCGAAATTCGCGAGGCCGTGCAGGAACCGATCCAGCAGATCATCGACGCCGTGCGCCGCGCCCTCGAGATCACCCCTCCTGAGCTGGCCAGCGACATCGTGGATCGCGGTATCGTAATGGCGGGCGGTGGCTCGCTGACCCGCGGACTGGACGTTCTGGTTTCCCAGGAAACCGGTCTTCCGGTGCGGGTGGACGAAGATCCCCTGACGTGCGTGGTCCGGGGGACGGGACGGATACTGGAGGACCCCGAGAGGTACCGCTCGGTCCTCACGACCTAGGCGGCTCGTGATCTTCGCGCCGGACTCATACTCGTCACGTCGCGACACCCTCGCGTTCGTCGTTTGTCTCGTGCTGGCGGTGGCGGCGCGCATGTCGCCACCTGTGATTCAGGACGCCGTGGCGGCCGGCATCACACGCACTGTCCTCGCGCCCTTCCTGTTCGTTCAGCGCCAGGCCGAAGTGGTCCGGGCGTCTCGTGGCCGGTACCTGCAGCAGGTCGGTGCACGAGACTCCACGCTCGTGCTGGCGCTCCAGATGTCGGGCCTGGAACAGGAGAACGAGGAGCTCCGAAGGATCCTCGGGCTGTCATCCCGACTTCGCAGCCGTCACGTGTCGGCGGAAGTTCTTCATCAGGCGTTACCGACGAGCGGCCTCATGGTGCTCTTGTCGGCCGGGCGTGACGACGGCGTGCGTGCCGCGGCACCGGTCGTCGCCGCAGGGGGACTGGTTGGCGTGGTACAGCGTGCCTCCGGAACTCAGTCGGTGGCGTTGCTGTGGACTCACCCGGACTTCCGCGTGAGCGGCATGGCGCTCGACGGCTCGGTGTTCGGGATCGTGGCACCACGCGGCAGCGAGGGACCGGGCACGCCGATGCTCGAGCTGCGTGGGGTCCCTTACCAGCAGGACGTGCCGCCAGGCACCGTGATCTACACCTCGGGGCAGGGTGGTGGGCAGGGCGTGTATCCGCGCGGTATCCCGATAGGCACGATCGTCGCCGTGGGCGAGGAAGAGGTGGGGTGGTCGCGGACCTACGTCGTGCGTCCGGCCGTGCACCCGGCCTCGATCTCCCATGTCGTCGTGCTGGTTGGACCGGCGGTCGATCTGCGTGGGGCCTTCAGCGATACGGTGATCGGGTCGTGAGCCACATTCGCGCTCGTCAGATCGCCGTCCTTCTGGTGCTCGTGACGCTCCATTTTGCCCTGCGCCCGTTTCTCGGGGATGTGCGGCTCGCGCCGGACCTTCTGCTCCTCGCGCTGCTTGTGTTCGCGATTCAGGCGCGGCCGGGTGAGGGGGCGATCGCGGGTTTCGTGGTGGGTCTCTTGGCGGACTCGCTGACGCCGGTTGCTTTCGGAGCGGGCGCGCTGGCTCACAGCTGCGTGGGGTACCTCGCGGCGTGGGGCAAAGCGGTGTTCTTTGCCGAGAGCCTGTTGGTGAGCGGTGGCTTCTTCCTCGTCGGGACGTGGCTCCGCGACGTCCTTGTACTCGTGGCGGGCCGACACATGACCGACTCGGCGTTGGTGTGGCAACTGCTATGGTGGTCGCCCCTCAAGGCGCTCACGACCGCGGCAGTAGGAGTCACGATCCTGATCGTGTTCCGGCGCTGGCTGGACGTCCGGGTGCGCGGATGAGCTGGGGAGATCGGCGTGCGGTGGCGCGCCGCGCCGACCTCGGACGGGTGATGGTGATCGCCACATTCACCGTGCTCACGGTCGCGTTCTTCAGGCTGCAAGTGATCGGATCCGACCGCTACCGCGTGCAGTCCGAGGAAAACCGCCTCCGCCCCGTACCCATTCCAGCCCCACGGGGGCTGATCACGGATCGGCACGGTGCGGTGCTTGCCGAGAACGTACCGGGCTACTCCGTGTCGCTGCACGCCGTTTCCGCGGAGTCGCTTCGCACCACGCTCGACCGGCTGAATCCGATTCTTCGCACGGACTCTGTCGAGCGGGAGTTGATCTTCGAGCGGTACCGCCTTACTCCGTCCGAGCCTGTGCTGGTCCAACGAAACGCACCATTCGACGTCGTGTCGGCACTCGAAGAGCTGCGCCCCTGGAACCCGGGTTTGGTCATTCAGAGCGATCCCAAGCGCCGATATCCCTTCAGTTCGACCACGGCCCACCTCGTTGGGTATGTCGGCGAGGTCTCGGAAGAGGAGCTTCGCGTAAGCTCGCATCCGGGCGCCCGTCTCGGCACACTCGTCGGCCGCGATGGCATTGAGCAGTTCTACGACGCCGAGCTGCGCGGCCGGGACGGGGTGAAATACATCGAGGTCGATGCCCTGAACCGCACCGTACGCGACGCGGGGATTGAATCGACGCTCGAGCCCGAGCCGGGGCGCACCATCCGCACGACTGTCGACCTGGAGCTGCAACGGTTTGTCGAGGGCACGTTTCCACCCGGCCGTCGGGGTGCGGTCGTCGCCATGGACCCGCGCTCGGGCGAGGTGCTGGCCCTCTATTCGGCCCCGAGTTTCGATCCCAACGTGTTGGTCGGGGGCGTCGATCCAATGGAGTGGCAGCGTCTCGCTGCCAGCCAAGACTTCCCGCTATTCAACCGCGCCATCCAGGCCCGCTACCCGCCTGCCTCGCCGTTCAAGCTCGCGATCGCCGCCATGGCTCTCCGACGAGGTATCGTCACGTTTGACACACGGATGACGGCGCCCTGCCGCGGCGGCTTCCAGTATTACAACCGGTATTTTAGATGCTGGCGGGTCGAGGGACACGGAAGCGTGACGTTGGCCGAGGCCATTCAGTACTCGTGTGACGTGTACTTCTATCAACTGGGGCTCAAACTGGGCCTGACGGACCTCCTGCAGGACGGCACGGCACTCGGCTTTGGCAGCCGGTCAGGCATCGACCTGCCCAGCGAGACGGAGCCCATCTTCCCCCAATCGACCGAGTACTACAGCCGTCGGTACGGACCCCGGGGCTGGACGAGTGCCGTGACCTTGAATCTCGCGATCGGTCAGGGAGAAAACACGCAGACCCTCATCAACGTGGTGCGGTTCTATGGCATGCTGGCGAGCCCGCACGGCACGACGGCCGCGCCGCATCTCGTGGCGACGCGCCAGGGCCAGCAGCACACGCTGGGTCTCTCGGATCGCGATCTCGCTGACCTCCGCGCCTCCCTCGTGGCGGTCGTCGACCGGGGCACGGCCGTGGCTGCGCAGATCGTGGACCTCAGGATCGCGGGCAAGACGGGCACGGCGCAGAATCCCCACGGGCCGGACCACGGGTGGTTTGTCGCGTTTGCTCCTGCGGACGATCCAGAGATCGTGGTCGGTGCCATCGTGGAGTTCGCAGAGCACGGGTCCCGCGTCGCTCCGGTTGTCACGCGGATCATCGCGCGGCACCTGCTCGGTGCGGATGCCGTGAAGGCCCGGGGTGGGGAGTACCGGCTGGAGACGCCGGCCGACTCAGCCCCAGAGCCTATCCCGATTCTCCCAGACACCGCTCTGCTTCGGGACACGGGACGCGATCCGGTGGGCCGTGCGCGGTAGGACGCTCGACAGTGCCATGCCACTCTGGAGCGTGCTGCTGGTCGGGCTCGGCCTGATCCTGCTCTACAGCGCCGGTGTGACCGACGTGCCGTCGCCGGCCTCGGAGATTTGGAAGCGCCAGGCCCTCTGGGTGGGCATCGGCCTGGTCGCGGCCGTGTTCGCGTTTCGTGTCTCTCCGCGCATTCTCGAGTGGGTGACGCCCGCCGTGTATGTCGGCGCCGTGCTGCTCCTCGCGCTGACCTTGATCATCGGGACCGGAGCCGGTACGGCGTCGGGTGCCAAATCGTGGCTTGCAATCGGCGGCCGGCGCCTCGGACAGCCTGCCGAACTGGCGAAGCTCGCGACGGTGCTGATGCTGGCGCGGCACCTCGGGCCAAAGCGGGAGCCTCCGTTGACGCTCACGCAGCTGTTGCCGCCGCTCGTGATCGTGGGGGTCCCATTCGTCCTCGTCGGGCTGCAACCGGATTTGGGGAGCGCCCTCGTATTCGTGGGGCTGTTGTTTGCGATGTTGTTCTGGGCGGGGGTCAATCACTGGCTCCTGCTCTTGCTCGCGTCGCCGTTCTTGTCGTTGCTGATGGCCTTCTCCACGCTCTCCTGGGGCGTGTGGATCGTGCTGTTGACGATCGTGTTGGTGTGGGTGCGTCCATACGTCGCGGAAGGACTCGTGATCTGGTTGGTGAACTTTGCGATGGGACTGCTGGCCCTCGAGCTTTGGGGCCGACTGGCGCCCTATCAGCAGAACCGATTGCTGTCATTCCTCAATCCCGAAATCGACCCGCGGGCCACGGGGTGGCACATCATTCAGTCCAAGGTGGCGATCGGCTCGGGCGGGATTCTCGGCAAGGGCCTGACCGAGGGCACGCAGAAACGCCTCGCGTTTCTGCCGGAGCAGCATACCGATTTCGTGTTTTCCGTGTTGGGCGAAGAGCTCGGCTTCCTCGGGGTACTGGTATCGCTGTTGCTCTTCGCGCTCCTGATCTTCAGTCTGATCAGGATCTCCCAACGCGCGGTCGATCCCTTCTCGTCGCTTGCTGTAGCGGGGATCGGCGGTATCCTCCTCACCCACATCTTCGTGAATATCGGCATGACCGTCGGCATCATGCCCATCGTCGGGATTCCGCTTCCCTTCCTGTCCTATGGTGGCTCGTTTCTCGTCGTCTGCTTTCTGGCGCTGGGGCTCTCTGCCCGGGTCGCATTCGAAGCGCGTCACTCCGGGTACACACCGTGACACCGCGATGGGCTAGCGGGTGGTGTGGGGAAGCGCGAGATTCTATAGCCGCGCAGCGCGTCGAGATGACGTGCCTGCCGCGCGCCACAGGAGTGCGCTAGACAACCATGGCTTGGTTTCGCAAAGACAAACGCAAACGCACGGCGCAGCGTGAGAAGCTCGAGATCCCCCCGGACGCCTGGGGTAAGTGCGAGCAGTGCGGGCACGTCGACATCAGTGAGAAATTCGAGCGCGCCTTGCAGGTCTGCCCGTCCTGCGGACACCATCGGCGCATCTCGGCGCAGCGCTATATCGAGATCCTGATCGATGACGGCAGCTTTACGGAGCTCTACCGCGAGCTACGATCGAAGGACGCGTTGGGGTTCGAGGGGTACGAGCACCGGCTCGCCAGCGCCAGCCGCAAAGCGGGGACCCACGATGGGATGATCGCGGGCCACGGCACGCTCACCGGGCTCGCCGTGAATCTCGGTGTCATGGACTTCAAGTTCATGGGCGGCTCGATGGGCTCGGTCGTCGGCGAGAAGGTGGCTCGACTCATCGACCGCTCGCTGGAGCATCGGGCGCCGCTCATCTTGGTGTCTGCTTCAGGCGGCGCCAGGATGCAGGAGGGGGTCCTGAGTCTGATGCAGATGGCAAAGACATCGGCTCTCATGGCCCGACTCCGGGAGTCCGGGACGCCGTACATCTCCATCATGACGAACCCGACCACGGGCGGTGTGTCGGCCTCGTACGCCATGCAGGGCGATCTGAACCTGGCCGAGCCCGGTGCCGTGATCGGGTTCGCCGGCCCGCGTGTCATCAAACAGACGATCGGACAGGACCTGCCCGATGGGTTCCAGACCGCCGAGTTCTTGGAGGCCCACGGCATGGTCGATGCCGTGGTTCCGCGTTCGGAGCTGCGAGCAACGGTCGCGAGTGTGTTGCGCATGATGGTGAGCGCCCCCGCGCTGGAGGCGCACGACTGATCCTGTCCTTTGAGGACGCCCTCGGCTTCCTCTATCCCCGTACAGCCGGCGGAGCCAAGTGGTCGCTCGATCCAACCCGGGCTCTGCTCGCCCGACTTGGCCACCCTGAAACGCACTACGCCTGCGTCCACATCGGTGGCACCAATGGGAAGGGTTCCGTCGCCACCTTGGTTGCCGAGGCACTCGGAGACGCGGGAGGGCGTGTGGGGCTGTATACCTCCCCGCACCTGGTTGATATTCGTGAGCGGATGCTGGTCGATGGGCGGCCCATCGCGCGCGAGGCGTTCGCCTGCTGGACGGCAGAGCTCCGGACCACGGTGCTCGAGGCAGGGGCCAGCTTCTTCGAGGCCACGACGGCGATCGCGCTGTCAGACTTCGCTGCGCGGGGCGTTGACATTGCCGTGATCGAGGTGGGACTCGGCGGGCGGCTCGACGCCACGAACGTCGTCGATCCGCTGGTGAGCGCCGTGACGCATATCGGCCTGGACCACGCAGACTTCCTCGGCCACTCGCTCGAGGGCATCGCGCGCGAGAAGGCCGGCATCGCCAAGCGCGGCCGGCCGTTCGTGATCGGCGAAACCGATCCTGCCCTGCGGGCGGTTCTCGTCCAGGCGGCCGAGGTCGTGGGGGCGCTTCCAGTGGTCGTGGAAGCAGCCGCCCGGTACGCCGGCGCCTTGAGGCTCGCCGGTCCGCACCAGCGACGAAACGCGGCCGTCGCTCGCGTCGTGCTCGAGGCGCTCCCGGGAGACTGGCGCCCGACGGACGACGCGCTGACGCGAGCATTTGCCCGGGCGTGGATCCCAGGCCGGATGGAGCGGCGTGGCACGTGGTTGTTCGACGTGGCTCACAACCCGAGTGGGGTGGCCGTCCTGGTGGAAGGGCTCCGGACTGACCCACTTCCGCCCCCGGTGCATGCACTGGTCAGCATTCTCGCGGACAAGGATTGGCGGACCATGATCGACCGGATCGGCACCGTGGCCCAGCGGATCTGGGTGACCATCGCTCCTTCGGCGCCCCCCGAGCGCGTCTGGTCGCTCGCCGCAGTCGCGGAGGCCTTTCCCCACGTGACGGTCGAAGGGGACTTCGATCGCGCTCTGCGGCTGGTGCACGAGGGTGCCGGCACTTCGCTCGTCACGGGATCGTTTTACACGGTGGGTGACGCCATGGCGCGCTTGCCGGGTTTTGCGCCACTCGGATAGATTGCTCCGATGCACAGCCAGGCCCTACCCGGATTCCGCGACTTCTTCCCCGACGAGACAACGCTCCGAAACCGGATCTTCACGGTGTGGCGCGACGTCGCAGCGCGCTACGGGTTCGAGGAGTACGACGGGCCGCCGCTCGAGCCGCTAGAGCTCTACACCCAGAAGAGCGGGGAGGAGATTGTCGCGCAGTTGTACGCGTTCGAGGACAAGGGCGGACGCGCCGTCGCGCTGCGGCCGGAAATGACACCCACGCTCGCTCGGATGGTGGCGCAGCGCGCCAGGGCGCTGAAGAAACCCATTCGGTGGTTCACGATGCCGCAGCTGTTTCGCTACGAGCGGCAGCAGCGGGGGCGGCTCCGGGAGCATTTCCAGCTCAACATGGATCTCATCGGTGAGGCAGGACCGCTCGCGGACGCGGAGCTGATCGCCGCCGCCGTGGACGTCGTTCGGGCTTTCGGTCTGACCGCAGCCGATTTCCGAGTGCGGATCTCGGACCGCCGCGTCACGCAGGCCCTGCTGTCGGCGCACGGACTCACAGCACCGCAGATTGTGGCGGCGTACGCGCAGATCGACAAGCTCGATCGCGACCCGCGCGAAGACCTGTTGCAGAATCTGATGCGAACGGCTGGACTCGATGAAGATGCCGCGGCTCGCGTGCTCGCCGTCGGCGACATCCGCTCGATCGACGCGCTTCGGGCCGCCGTGTCCGATGCCTCAATCGATCCCGATACCGTGTCACCACTGTTGGAGTGTATCGAGGCATTGGCATCGATGGGCCTTGCAGACTACGTAGCGATCGACATGTCGGTCGTGCGGGGCTTGGCCTACTATACCGGGATCGTGTTCGAGTTGTTCGATGCCCGGCGGACCATGCGCGCGATCTGCGGCGGCGGTCGATACGACGGTCTTCTCGAGGCGCTGGGTGGGATCGATCTGCCGGCCACCGGATTTGGGATGGGGGACGTGGTGCTGGGTGAGCTGGTACGCGAGCGGGGGCACGCGAACGAGGCGGCAGGAGGGATCGACATCTTCCTCGTCGCCGTGACCAGCGAAGACGTCCCGGCCGTGCTCGGGCTGGCCCACGAGCTCCGGGACGCAGGGCGGCGGGTGGAGTACGCCCTGAAGGCGCAATCGGTGGCCAAGCAGCTCAAGCTCGCGTCGGCCCGTGCCGCGTCACAGGCCGTACTCATCGGACCGGACGAACGTGCCCGCCGCGAGGCGCTCGTGCGCGATCTCGCAACTGGGGAGGAGACGCGCATGGCCCTGAGCCGTCTCGTCGAGTCGCCATCGCATACGGCGGACCGCTGATGGCACCCCGCTCGAGACCCATCTACCCATATGCTCGGATGGGGCACCTGCAACCAGAGACCCGATACCACCGTCATGGCTGACCGTCAACGCATTACCCCACGTTCGGAGGACTTCAGCGCCTGGTACAACGACGTGATCATGCGGGCGGAGCTGGCCGACTATTCCCCGGTGCGTGGCTGCATGGTGATCCGGCCCCGCGGCTATGGAATCTGGGAGCTCATGCAGCAGGCGCTCGATGGCATGTTCAAGAAGACAGGTCACGAGAACGCGTACTTCCCGCTCTTCATCCCGCAGAGCTTCCTTGCAAAGGAAGCGGAGCATGTCGAGGGGTTCGCGCCCCAAACCGCCGTGGTCACGCACGCGGGCGGGAAAGAGCTCGAAGAGCCGCTCGTGGTGCGCCCCACGTCGGAGACGATCATCTATGCGATGCTCTCCAAGTGGATCCAGAGCTACCGTGACCTCCCGGTTCTCCTGAACCAGTGGGCGAACATCGTGCGGTGGGAAATGCGGACCCGGCTCTTCCTGCGCACTACGGCGTTCCTTTTGCAAGAGGGCCATACCGTGCACGCCACGGCCGAGGAGGCGGAAGAGGAATCCCGTCTCATCCTGGGTCTGTACCGTCGATTCATGGAGGAGTGGATGGCGATCCCCGTCATCACGGGCGTCAAAACCGAGTCGGAGAAGTTCGCAGGCGCCGTGCGCACGTTGGCCTGTGTGGGGCTGATGCAGGACAACAAGGCGCTTCAGGCCGGCACGTCCCACTTCCTGGGCCAGAACTTCGCACGGGCATTCGGGACCCAGTTTCAAACGGCGAGCGGCGAGCTCGACTACGTGTGGAGCTCGTCGTGGGGCGTGTCGACCCGTCTCGTCGGCGGTCTGATCATGACGCACAGCGACGATGTGGGCCTGGTGTGTCCGCCGCGGCTCGCCCCCACGCAGGTGGTGATCGTGCCGATCTTCCGCAACGACGACGAGCGAACCCGCGTGCTCGAGGTTGGCAGCCAAATGATGGACGAGCTTCGGGCCGGCGGCATCCGCGTGCTGCTCGACGAGCGGGAAGGCATGAAGCCCGGGGCGAAGTATTACGAGTGGGAGAGCCGCGGAGTACCCGTGAGGCTGGAGGTGGGGCCGCGAGACGTCGATAATGGTCAGGCCATGCTCGCCCGACGGACCGGCGGCAAGGCGGCGGTGCCGCTGGACGGACTGGAGATGAGCGTGCGAACCTCGTTGGACGAGATCCAGGCTGCGCTCCTCGCGGCTGCCCGCGATCGGCGCGAGGCCAACACGTTCCGGGGTGTCGAGAAGGATCAGCTGCTCGAGATCATGAACGGGTCCGGCGGGTTCGCCTTCGGTGGCTACTGTGGCTCCGAAGCGTGTGAGGCGGCGATTCAGGAGCACACGAAGGCCACGACGCGGGTGCTGCCGGACGAGGAGTTCCGTTCCGATCCGGCACCGGCCACGTGCGTGTGGTGCGGGATGAAGGCGGTGGTGGAGGCTGTGTGGGCGCGCGCCTACTGATCGAGCGAGCTGCGCTCCTCGAGGACATCGCGCGAGACGTCGGGACTCCCGTCTACGTCTACGACGCCGGGCATGTCCGCACGCAATATCGGGCCCTCACCCGTGCGCTCTCGGTCGTTCCCCATCGGGTCTTCTACTCGGTCAAGGCCAATGGCAATCTGGGCATGCTCTCCGTCCTACACGAGTTGGGGGCGGGAGCGGATGTGGTGTCAATCGGGGAATTCGTCCGTGCTCGCCGCGCGGGCTTTCGAGCCGCCGACATCATCTTCAGCGGAGTCGGCAAGCGCCTCGACGAACTGAGGCGAACCGTGCGGGATGGGATCGGGCTCATCAATGTCGAGTCGGCAGAGGAGCTCGCCCAACTCGCCGACATCGCCGCCGCGGTGAAACAGCCGGTACGGATCGGAATTCGCGTCAATCCCGACGTCAAGACCAAGACACATCCGTACACCCAGACGGGAGAGGCGGACAAGAAGTTCGGCGTGCCGCTACCCCAAGTACTCGATCTGGTCCGAAGGGCACTCGCCATCCCGTTTCTTAGGCTCGAGTCCATCGGCATGCATCTCGGGTCGCAGATCTGCGATCCCCAGGCCTACGTGACGGCGGGCTCGCGCATCGCCGACTTGGTGGCGAAAGTGCGAAGCCTCGGCGTTGAGACCCTGCGAGCCGTCGACGTTGGTGGCGGTCTGGGCATTCGCTACACGGACGAAACGGCGCTCGAGCCCGAGGTGTTTGCCGGGGCGGTGACCCCGGTGGCTCGCGACACCGGCCTCACCTTGTTCGTGGAGCCCGGCAGGTATCTGGTTGGCAACGCCGGCGTGCTCCTCGCGCGCTGCCTCTACCGGAAGGAGGCGCTGGGAAAGGCGTTTGTGGTGCTGGATGCCGCGATGAACGATCTGCTCCGTCCGAGTCTCTACGGGGCCGAACACGACATCCAGGTCGTCGGCGCCGACCGCGCCTCGCCGTCCGAGAGTCGGGAGCGGGTTGACGTCGTTGGGCCCGTCTGCGAAACCGGTGATTTCCTGGGACGCGACCGATGCCTGCCCGCGGCCCAACCCGGAGCGCTCATCGCCATCTCGGGCGTCGGGGCATATGGGTTCTCGATGAGCTCGACCTACAACTCCAGACCACGGGCCGCCGAGGTCGTAATCGACGGTGAACGGTGGGCCGTCGCCCGCCGTCGGGAGTCGTTGGAGGATCTCATAGTCGGCGAACGCACGCTGGATGAGATCGAAGCCGCCGATGCCTGGCGCGACACGGCCGCCACGGAGTTCGAGACGCCATGACAACCCTCAAGAACGGCATTCTGGTTCTCGACTTCGGCTCCCAGTACACCCAGCTCATCGCCCGCCGCGTGCGGGAGGAGCATGTGTACTGCGAGATTCACCCGCCACCGGCGTCGCTCGACGCGGTGCGCCGGCTCGAGCCCCGCGGCATCATCCTGTCCGGCGGGCCGAGCTCGGTATACGACTCGGGCGCGCCCCAGATCGATCCAGAAGTTGTGGAGCTCGGCGTCCCGGTGCTGGGCGTGTGCTACGGCATGTACCTGGTGGCGCAAGCTGTGGGCGGGGCGATCGTGGCCGCCACCGAGCGTGAGTACGGTCGGGCGGACCTCGAGATTTGCCGAGCCGGCGATCTCTTCGCCGGGTTCGAGCCCGGCGAGCATATCCAGGTCTGGATGAGCCACGGTGACCGGGTGGCACGGTTGCCAGAGGGGTTTGGCTTGATCGGATCGAGCCGGAACACCCCGATCGCGGCGTTTGCGAACCCGAAACGCCGACTCTACGGCGTCCAGTTCCATCCCGAAGTTGCCCACACCACTCGGGGCGGCGAGGTCATCAGGAACTTCCTGTTCGATATCTGCCAGTGCTCGCCCGACTGGACGGCGGGACACTTCATCCAGGACCAGATAGTGCACATCCGCGAGCGCGTCGGGCCCACGGCGCGGGTCATTTGCGGCCTCTCGGGCGGCGTCGACTCGGCGGTGGCTGCGGTCCTCGTGCACCGGGCCGTGGGTGACCGGCTGACCTGCATCTTCGTCGACAACGGACTGCTGCGATTGCACGAGGGAGATCAGGTGGAGCGGGTGTTCCGTGCGCATCTCGGCATCGACTTGCGGGTCGTGGATGCAACAGACCGGTTCTTGTCCCGGTTAGCCGGGGTCGAGGATCCGGAAGAGAAGCGGCGACTGATCGGGCACACATTCATCGACGTGTTCGAGGATGTGGCCCGCCACGTCGGCGACGACGTGGGGTTCCTGGTGCAGGGGACGCTTTATCCCGATGTCATCGAGTCGATGTCACCGCGGGGGGGGCCATCCGCCACCATCAAAACGCACCACAACGTCGGCGGGTTGCGGCCGAACCTGCCGTTCGAGCTGATCGAGCCTCTCCGGGAGCTGTTCAAGGACGAGGTCCGGCAGGTCGGCAGGGAGCTGGGGCTCTCGGGAGAGATCGTGGGCCGCCATCCGTTCCCGGGGCCCGGGTTGGGCGTGAGGATCCTGGGAGCCGTCACCCCGGAGGGTTTGCGAATCCTCAGAGCGGCGGATGCCATCTATCTCGAAGAAATCCGCGACGCTGGGGTCTACGACGAGATCTGGCAGGCGTTCGCAGTGCTGCTGCCGGTGCGGGCCGTTGGAGTGATGGGGGACTCCAGGACCTACGAGAACGTCGTGGCGCTCCGGGCGGTCACCAGCACGGACGGAATGACGGCTGACTGGTACCCGTTTCAGTCGGAACTGCTTGCCCGTACCGCCAACCGAATCATCAACGAGGTCGACGGCGTCAACCGCGTCGTGTACGACGTCAGCTCGAAGCCCCCAGCCACCATCGAGTGGGAGTGAGCGCGCGCTACGCGCCCTTCTCGTCGAGGAGCGTCAGGAATTGCTCCGGCGCCCGTAGCGACTCCAGGCGGTCCGGCACCTCGGGCTCCTTCGCGAACTGGGCGATCTTCCCCAGCACTGGCAGGTACTGGTTGGAGACTTCCAGTGGTGGGGCAACGATGAGGAAGAAGTTGTACACCGGCTTCTCGTCGATCGCGCGGAAGTCCACTCCCTCGGGCTTGCGGCCGTAAGCAACGCGTAGGCGCTGGACCACCAGCGAGCGGCAATGGGGTATGGCGATGCCTCGCCCGATCCCCGTCGAGCCGAGATTCTCCCGCCGTTTCAACATCTTGTAGAGCATTGCGTCGGATTTCTCGTCGAGCTTGAGCAGTCCGATCAGCTCCTTCAGAATCTCGTCCTTCTCCGTGGCGTGGAGGCCGAGGGATATCGCATCGGGTGCGAAGAACTCTCTCAGGTGCATTGTGGTGATTCACTCTGTCGGTAATGGAAAAGGAGAAGTCTAACGAACGTCGGATCTCCGTGTCAAACGACTGGTTGTAATGCCAGAATGGGATCGTTAACTTCGCACGCATGACCTTCCCGTATCCCGTACGGTACCGTACTCCGTTGTTCCTCGCCCCGATGGCGGGGGTCTCGGAGCCCCCATTTCGCCGCGTCTGCCGCTCGTTCGGTGCCGACGTGCTCGTATCGGAGTTCCTGTCGTGCGAGGGACTGCGACGCGGGGTGCGGAGCGTGCACGACGGGGCCTATTTTACCGCTGAAGAGCGGCCAATCGGGATTCAATTGTTCGGCGCGGATCCCGATGGGATGGCGGAGGCCGCGGAGCTGGTGGCGCATAACTACGCGCCCGACTTCATCGACCTCAATTTTGGCTGCCCGGTGAAGAAGGTCGTCCGGCGCAACGGTGGCTCGGGGTGCCTCAAGGATCTCGGACTCGTGGCGAGCATCATTCGGGCTGTGAAGGGCGCGGTGGGGCTTCCCGTGACGGTCAAGACGCGGTCCGGGTGGGACGAGCGGCTTCGCGATCCGGTGGAGATCGCGTTGCGCTGCCAGGATGCCGGGGCCGCGGTGCTGACGCTTCATCCCCGGACGCGGGCGCAGATGTACCGTGGCGACGCCCAGTGGGAGGAGATCGCTCGGGTGAAGGCGGCGTTGGACATTCCCGTCGTGGGGAACGGCGACATCAAGACCGCTGAGGATGCCTATCGCATGTGGCGCGAAACCGGGTGCGACGGGATCATGATCGCGCGGGGCAGCTTCGGGAATCCCTGGATCTTCCAGCAAGCCCGGGGGCTGCTCGAGGGACGCCAACCGCGCCCGGTCCCCGGCGCGGCCGAGCGCTTCGCCGTGGCGCTGCGGCACGCGGTGCTCCAGACCCGCATTCAGGGGGATACCAGACGCACGGCCCTGGAATTCCGCAAGCACCTCGGATGGTACACGCGCGGGCTCCCCGGGGCGGCGGGCCTGCGTGAGCGGCTCCATCGGATCGAGTCGATGACCGAAGCCGAGCAGGTGTTTCGGGAATACCTCGAACCGTTGAGGGCCGTTGGATGAACCGGGAGCACCTGGAGCGACTGCTGGCCGACGTCGCCCATGGGGCCGTGTCGCCGGGACAGGCGATGGAGCGGCTGGGTACATTCCCGGTGGAGGAGCTTCCCTTTGCCCAGATCGATCACTATCGCCCGCTGTCTCAAGGATTCGCCGAGGTGGTGCTGTGCCAGGGAAAGACGGTGGATCAGGTCCTCGGGATCTGTGAGAGCCTCGCCCGGGCCAGTGGAAGCTTCCTGGCGACGCGGGCCGGTCCGGACGCGCGGGAAGCGCTCGTGCACGGCTTCCCGCGCGCGCGGATTAACGAGACGGCGCGGACGGTCTTCCTCGAGCCCGAGCCGCGACCGGTGCCGGCCGGGCGGGGCACCGTCCTCGTGGTCACCGCCGGGACTAGTGACCTCCCTGTAGCCGAAGAGGCGCTAGAGGTGGCACGGGCACTGGGGAACAAGGCGGAGCTGTTAGTGGACGTCGGCGTGGCCGGTATCCACCGCGTCCTCCGGCATCGGGAGGCGCTTCGCTCAGCCTCTGTGGTCATCGTGGTGGCGGGCATGGACGGGGCCCTCCCCAGCGTGGTGGGTGGAATGGTCAAGGCGCCGGTGATAGCCGTCCCCACCAGCACGGGTTACGGGGCCTCCTTTGGAGGGGTTGCTGCCCTTCTGGCCATGCTGAACTCCTGCGCATCGGGCGTAGTGGTCGTGAACATCGACAACGGCTTCGGGGCGGCCGCCGCGGCCTCCCGCATCAACCAGTCGGAGAGGCAGCCGACCGGTGCACCTGATGAAGTGCCGTAGGTTCTTGTGCCTAACTAGATGAATAGGATATCTTTAGGGCGAACATCGAGAGGGGGCGACTGGATTCGACGGGTCTAGTGAAGATTCCGAGGCGTGCCCAGGTTCCCAGTACCCTGGATAAACCACTGGGGCAAAGCACAACTGCCAATACTGATTTGGCTCTGGCTGCCTAAGCTTCGCGCTTAGTGCACCTGCCCGCGTGGCAGCCTGGCCCAAGGCGGCGCGCGGGTATCGCAAAATCGGGCTGGTGACGCACGACGCTTCCGCGTGCGTTGCGAGATCTAAGGGAGCTCGTCCGCGAGCCGGGGGGTTGCGACCCGACGCGCGGAGACCTCAAACGCAACCTACGCACGTAGGCTTGGTTTTGGATCGAGGCTCGGACCGGGGTTCGATTCCCCGCGCCTCCATCACACAACGGGGCCCGCCCTTTGGCGGGCCCGTTGCTTTTGCCGTTGTGGCACGCGCGACACCCCGCACATGCGGAGCAGGGAGTGCCAGCCCGGCGGATGAGGCGGCGTCGCTGCATGTGGAAAACGCGCTACGCCTGGCTCAATCCCTCCTATTCCTCTCGAAGTTCGTGACATAAATGCATATTTTTCAATGTATTGTATGAATTTGATCAAGTTGCACATTAGGTGTGGACAATTCGCGGATTCTTGCTCCGCATCGTCGGTAGTCATGCCGTAGAGACGGGTACCCGGCGGGATTCCCGAGGCCACCAGGCGTGTGTCATGACGACAGGTCACCGCTTGGACCGCCGTCGGTTCGGATCGGGTCTTCGGCTCGCAGTCAGCTGCGGGTGTCGGTGCGGGGGGATGCGCCTGCTCCGGGCGGCGTCATCCTGTTGTCAGGCTCCTTCGGTGCCGGATCTCGCGATCACGCCTGGGGCGGCTGGTCCGCCATAGCGGCCTGGGCCGCCGCCAGCCGGGCGATGGGAACGCGGAACGGGGAGCACGACACGTAGTTCAGACCGGCGCGGTGACAGAAGGCCACGGAGCGGGGATCGCCGCCGTGCTCGCCGCAGATGCCGATCTTGAGGCCCGCGTTAGTGGCGCGTCCCTTCTCCACGGCCATGAGCACGAGCGCACCCACGCCGCACTGATCCAGGGTCTGGAACGGATCGTCCGACAGGACGCCGGTCTCCACGTACAACGGCAGGAACCGACCGGCGTCGTCCCGAGAGATCCCGAACGTGGTCTGGGTGAGATCGTTGGTTCCGAACGAAAAGAACTCGGCCACCGTCGCGACCTGGTCGGCAGTGATGCACGCCCTCGGGATTTCGATCATCGTCCCGACCACGTAGTCCACCCGCTGGCTCCGGTCCCGAAAGACCTGCTCGGCCGTCGCCCGAACGATGTCCGTTTGGCGGCGCAGCTCTTCGACGTGTGAAACCAGGGGGACCATGACTTCCGGATGGACTTCGACGCCGTCGGCAGCAACCGTGCAGGCCGCCTCGAAGATGGCCCGCGCCTGCATCTCGGTGATCTCCGGGTAGGTGATGCCTAGCCGGCATCCGCGATGTCCAAGCATCGGGTTGCTCTCGGCGAGCGTATCGACGGTCTTCAGCACGAGCTCGGGATCGAGACCGATCGCGGCGGCGACGCTCGCTATCTCCCCGGCGTCTCGGGGCAGGAATTCGTGAAGCGGGGGATCCAGGAGGCGTACCGTGACCGGATAGCCGTCCATCGCGGTGAAAATCCCGATGAAGTCCTCCCGCTGCATGGGCAGCAGTTTGTCGAGCGCACGGCGTCTTTCATCGACGGACTTGGCCACGATCATCTCGCGCATCGACGAGATGCGGTCGCCCTCGAAGAACATGTGCTCGGTGCGGCACAATCCGATGCCTTCGGCCCCGAAACGACGCGCCCGCTCGGCATCGCGGGGCGTGTCGGCATTGGTGCGCACCCGGAGCTTCCGGCGCTCGTCTGCCCAGCGCATGACCTGCTCGAAATCGTCGCCGAGCCCAGGCTCAACCAAG
>JBDHEI010000020.1:0-48664 GCA_039591075.1 Gemmatimonadota bacterium | reverse complement strand
CCGCTCACCCGTCCCGAAGGCAACGGCTTGAGCGGTTCGGGGAGATACAGCCCCCCGTCTGGTGCCAGCCCTTGCTCGATCGCCTCGGTGAGGCCAACGGGCGGTGCCGTGCCTCCCGTGCTGACGAATCGGATCAACGGTCGCTTCTCCGGTCCCGCGACGGCGACGCCCCCCGATCGAAGCGGATCGCGGGGCGTCGCACTTCCTTGGTCACGCCAGCCCGAGTTACCGGGTCGCTCGCTTGATCATGGCGTCTTCGTATGCTCGGGCATCACGAACACCTTGTCATCGATGTCGATATTGAACTCGACGTTTTCGATGCTCAGGGTCTGGGCCTGGGGACCCTGCCCCATGATTTGAAGCGAGAACGGCAGCATCATGCCATCGACCGATTTGTAGTCGCTCATGAACGTTTCGGCGTTGATGTCCATCCCCTGGACCGTCCGCCTCGCCTCCGTCTTGATGGGCAGGAAGTACTCGCTGTCCAGATAGTAGTAGGTGACCTGGCCGTCCTTGAGCGTGAGCTTCAGCTTGTATGTTTCGGTCCCCTGCACGTCTTCCTTGCCGCCCATCTCGACGCTGTGACCCTTTGCCGCGTAGTCGACCAGGGGACCGTCGAAGTCGGCATCCTCCCGAATCGTCTGCACGATATCCGCAGGCATCGGCTCCGGTTCGGTCTGCCCCATGAACGGGGAGATCATCCAGCCCACCTCGCCGTCGAAGGCCTGCACGGCGGTCATGCCTTGAACCGTGAACTCCATCCGCATCTTGGCGGGGCGCTTTGCGACCATGGTGAACGTGGCCTCGATACCCGGTCCGACCTGCATTCGACCGGTCATCTTGCGCGTCATGACCGATTTCAGTCTCTCCACGCCACCAGCCGCCTCGTAATAGCGGCTCAGCACATCGTCGACTGAGGGCTCCTGCGCCAGCAGCGCGGGAGGGGCCAACACGGTCGTCAGCACCGATAGGAGAGTCGACGTTGCCATCACGGCTCGCATACATGCTCCTCTTGGGGGACTCGACAACGGTCGCTGTAGACCGACCGTTGGAGGAAGGTATTGCCGGGACCGAGCAGCTACCAGGGGCCGCGCTCGCGTTTGCCGACGGTCCCATGATGCCGTAGAATCCGGTGGTGTTGGGCCCCTGGTGCCACGCCCGACTCTCATCCTTGGAGCATCCACATGGGCGTTTCGCCGAACGATCTGGAGCATCGCCTCCGAGGGCTCAAGTGTCTCGTGGGTAACACTCCGCTGCTCGCCATCGATTTCGCTTTCCGGGGCCGCCATCGTGTGCTCTATGCCAAGGCCGAGCACATCAACATGACCGGATCGATCAAGGATCGGATGGCCCTGTTCATTCTGGAACAGGGATACGCTCGGCGGGAACTAAGTGCGGGCATGCGGCTCGTCGAGGCGACGAGCGGGAACACCGGCATCTCGATTGCCGCCATCGGGCGGGCCATGGGCCATCCAGTCACGATCTTCATGCCCGACTGGATGAGCCACGAGCGTGTCAACCTGATTCGGAGCCTGGGCGCTGACATCCGGTTGATGAGCCACGACGACGGTGGATTTCTCGGCTCGATCGACCGCGCCGAACAGCTGGCTCGGGAATCCGACGACGTCTTCCTCCCGCGGCAGTTCGCCAATCCCGACAACATCCATGCGCATGCGTACACCACGGGCCCGGAGATCTGGTGGCAACTACGTTTCCGGAACATCCTGCCAGATGCGTTCGTGGCCGGCGTGGGCACGGGTGGCACCATCATGGGGGTGGGACGGTTCCTTCGGGACCGGCACCCGGCGATCAAGCTTCACCCGGTGGAGCCCGCGAATTCCCCAACGCTGTCTACTGGACATCGCGTGGGGAAACACCGGATCCAGGGCATCTCGGACGAGTTCATACCACCGATCGTCGATCTTTCCGCCCTCGATCCGGTGATCGCCGTGGACGACGGCGACGCGATTCTCATGGCGCAGCGGCTCGCCGCCCAACTCGGACTCGCCATCGGGATCTCGTCCGGAGCGAATTTCCTCGCCGCGCTCGCCGTGCAGGATCGGCTGGATGCCGATGCCGTCGTCGTCACCGTCTTCCCCGACGACAACAAGAAGTACCTTAGCACCGACCTGTTGCGTGAGGAACCCACCCAGCCCGGCTATGTCAGCCCAGAGATCGAGCTGTTGGGATTCCGTGGATTCAAGCGCGTGTGCCACACGTGCTGTGACCCGTTGGAGTGCCTGCAGAGCATGCCGTCGGACCTCGTGGCGGCCGAACAGGCGTTGCCACCCTGCCCGCGGCGGATGGTCTCGGGGGTGCCCTGATCGAGCAACCGACCGGCTCGGGACGTTTACGGATTCACCGTGACCGTTCGAATCCCGTTCGTATTGGTGATGAAGCCGGGGATCGATGCGGTGACCGTGGAGGCGCCCTCTGCGAGCGGCTTGAAGGCGGCTCCGCCCGTGGCCACCGTCGTCGGCGAGCGGTACGCGCCCACCGCGATCTGCACCGTCACCGTGGCGCCCGTCTGGACACTCGTCAGCAGACTCGCCACTCCCGCAGCACTGCTAGTGAGCGTCACGGTGAGCGGCGTTCCACCGGCGCGAACATCCTGCACTTCCCACAATCCGGAATAGCTCGGCAGCTCGTAGCCGACCCGAGCATTGAACGGAATGCTGTCGGCGCCCGACGACAACGAGACGCTCGACGGCAGCGAAGCGATGTCCACCGCCGGCTGGAGGACCGTCATCACCGTCGAACCATCGGTGAAGCCGTTCGCCCGCACGATGAACTGCGGACTCCCCGTCTGCCCTTCCATCCCCTGGACGTAGAAGGGGACATAGGTATTGCCGTTAGGCACCGAGACCACGATGGAATCGGTCCCGGGCGTCGTCGCGTCCGGCGCGACCTGCGCTACTGCAGGATTGGTGCTCCTGATGGTGACGTTCACACCACCGTGATTCGAGGCACCAAGGGAGAGGCTGGCGCCCCGCTGCAAGCCCGATCCGACGGTGGCGGCGCTGACCGTGATACCGGGCGCGCTGATCGTCACGTTCCGGCTCCCACCGTCCGGTGTCGGGTCGAAGCCCGGAATGCTGCCCGTCACCGTCGTCGTCCCCGCCGTGAGCGGATCGAACGCCGCCCCGCCCGTGGCCACCGAATACGGCGAGTCATAACCGCCCACCGGGATCTGCACCGTCACCGTGTCGCCCGTGCGCACCGTCGTGATCAGACGCCCCACGCCCGGTGTCACGTTCCACACCGTCACCGTCAACGGCTGGGCACCGGCTCGCACGGCCTGTGTCTCCCACAAGAAGTTGTAGCCCGGCTGCTGATAGCCGACACGCACGTAGAACGGCGCGCTATCGGACAGCGTCGTGGTCGTCGTGGGAATGCCGTTGATGTCGAACGCCGGCCGCCGCAACGTGTGCGTCGCGCTGCCGGTCGTGAAGCCCGGCGCCGACACCGTCACCGGCACGGGCCGCCGCAACGTGTGCGTCGCGCTGCCGGTCGTGAAGCCCGGCGCCGACACCGTCACCGGCACGCTCGCCACCCCCGTATCCGCCACCCCCTCCAGCGCCTGGAGATAGTAGGTGAAGTACGTCTGCCCGTTCGGCAGCGTCACCACCAGCGAGTCGTCGCCCACCGTGTTCTGGTCTGGCGCGATCAGCACCATGCTCGGATCACCGCTCGTGATCACGACGTCCACCCCCCCGTGGTTCGACGCACCGAGGGAGGCGTCCGCCACCCGCTGCAACCCGGTGCCCACCGTCCGTGCGCTCACCGTAATCCCCGGGGCACTGATCGTCACAGGTCGGGTCCCGCCAGTCGGTGTCGGGTCGAAGCCTGGAATGCTCCCCGTCACCGTCGTCGTCCCCGCCGTGAGCGGATCGAAAGCCACCCCGCCCGTGGCCACCGTGTACGGCGAGTCGTAGCCGCCCACCGGGATCTGCACCGTCACCGTGTCGCCCGTGCGCGCCGTCGTGATCAGCCGCCCCACCCCCGGGACAGCGTCGTGGTCGTCGTGGGAATGCCGTTGATGTCGAATGCTGGCCGCCGCAACGTGTGCGTCGCGCTGCCGGTCGTGAAGCCCGGCGCCGACACCGTCACCGGCACGCTCACCACCCCCGTATCCGCCACCCCCTCCAGCGCCTGGAGATAGTAGGTGAGGTAGCTCTGGCCGTTCGGCAGCGTCACGATCAGTGAGTCGTCGCCCACCGTGCTCTGGTCCGGTGCGATCAGCGCCATGCTCGGATCGCCACTCTTAATTACGACGTCCACCCCCCCGTGGTTCGCCGCACCGAGCGAGGCGTCCGCCACTCGCTGCAGCCCCGTCCCCACCGTCCGCGCGCTCACCGTGATGCCCGGCGCGCTGATCGTCACAGGTCGGGTCCCCCCATCCGGCGTCGGGTCGAAGCCTGGAATGCTCCCCGTCACCGTTGTCGTCCCCGCCGTGAGCGGATCGAAAGCCACCCCGCCCGTGGCCACCGTGTACGGCGAGTCGTAGCCACCCACCGGGATCTGCACCGTCACCGTGTCGCCCGTGTGCGCCGTGGTGATCAGCCGCCCCACCCCCGGCGTCACGTTCCACACCGTCACCGTCAGCGGCTGGGCACCGGGCCGCACGGTCTGCGCCTCCCACAAGTATCTGTAGCCCGGCAGCTGATACCCGACCCGTACGTAGAACTGCGAACTATCGGACAGCGTCGTCGTCGAGGACGGAACGCCATTGATATCGAACGCCGGCCGCCGCAACGTGTGCGTCGCGCTGCCGGTCGTGAAGCCCGGCGCCGACACCGTCACCGGCACGCTCGCCACCCCCGTATCCGCCACCCCCTCGAGCGCCTGCAGGTAGTAGGTGAGGTAGCTTTGCCCGTTCGGCAGCGTCACCACCAGCGAGTCGTCGCCCACCGTGTTCTGGTCCTGCGCGATCAGCACCATGCTCGGATCGGTGCTCTTGATCACCACGTCCACGCCCCCATGGCTCGACGCACCGAGCGACGCGTCCGCCACCCGCTGCAACCCCGTGCCTAGCGTCCGTGCGCTCACAGAGATGCCGGGGGCCGGGTTCACCCTAACGAACACCGAGTCGGGATCGATCGCGGGAGACTCGGCAACCAGATAGGTAGTGCAGGGTGTGGTCACCTCACCGTTAGCAAAGGAGATATCGGTCGTCGTGCTGACCAGGCCGGTCGGGATCGTGACCGGAGACGTGGCCGCCAGACACTCCGGATCGCGGGGTGTCATCGTCACCGCAATGCCCGGTGACGGCGCAGCCACCGCACTCCCACCGCTTTCGAGCCGCACCGTGAGCTGTGCCCCGAAGGTCTCGTCGATGGTTGCTGACGTCTGCACGATGTTCAGGTTCGCCGTCGTGGAGACGCGCGACTGCGCCGTCCCGAAATCGGTAGTCGTTCCCGTCACCGTCGCGGTTCCGGGGGTGACGCCAGCCACTGTGGCGTTCGTGGTTTGCAGCCCGGCCGGTATCACCACACTCGGGGTCACCACCGCCACGGCAGTCGGGTTGTCGCTCACCAACGTGACGGTCGTTCCGCCCGCTGGCGCTGGTGCGGAGATCTGGATCGGGAGCGAGGCTTGGCCGCCGTACGCCACGTTCAGCGTGCTCGGCATACTGAGCACCTGCACCGACACGAGCACGGAGAGGGTGCCTTCGCTGTAGCCGCTGGCGTTGGCGCGGACCACGCCGGTGCCGGCACCGATGCCGAAGAGCTTGACCTGCCCGACTGTCCCACCCAAGGGAATCGTGACGCCTCCTCCACCGGCCGTATCGACCGCGACGACGGCCGGATTGTCAGAGGTCACACTCACGAAGACACCGCCAGCCCCAGCCGGCGCAGTGAGCATCACCTTGAGGAAAGCCGAATCACCCAGGCGGATGCGGCTCGCTCCCACCAGTTCCATCAGGATGGTGGGGTTGGGGAACACGGCCGTCGCTGTGAAGACGGCGGGCGTGAGACCGGCCACGGCAGCAGTCGCCGTCTGCGTCAGACTATTCGCGCCGAGCGTCCAAGTCGACTGTGTTTGGCCGGTGGAATCCGTCGTGCTGGTGGATGGCGCCAGGGAGCCCGTGAGTGTCGACCAGGTCACATCGACACCTGGCACACCGTTGCCCGCGGAATCCCGCACCTCGACCACCAGCGGCTGCAGGAGCGCGGTCCCCGCATCGGCGGACTGCCCCGATCCGGAGATCACGAGTACCGTGTCCGCCGGTCCCACCGTGCCTGTGGCCGTGAACCCGACGGGAGGGAGTCCTGTGAGGGTCGCGGTGAGCGAGTTCACGCCGAACCCAACCGTCCACGAGCCGACGCGAGCGATGCCGCCGGCATCGGTGACCGCGGCAGCGCCGGTGACACTGCCCCCGCCGGCCGTGACGGCGAAGTCGACCGTGACGCCGGGCACGGGGTTGCTCCCCGCGTCGCGAACGAGCACGGCCGGCGCGACCGCTACCGCCGTTCCGGCGAGTGTGGTCTGGCCGTCGCCGGCGCTGGCCACCATGCTCACGGCCCCACCCGGACCCGTCGCGGTGGCGGTGAACATCACTGGGGTCAGGGTATCGGCGGTCGCCGTGAGGGTATTGATGCCGACCGTGGGTCCGAGCACCCACGACCCGGCGGCGGCAAGTCCGGCCGCGTCGGTCACGGCCGCCGCCCCGGTGACGCTGCCGCCACCGGACGCCACCGCAAAGGTGACGTCCACACCCAGGACCGGATTGCCCTGCGCATCAGTCACGCGCACGGTGGGCTGAGTGGCGACCGCCGTCACCACCTGCGCGCTCTGCCCGTCGCCGCTCACGATCGCGATCCCACCGACACCGGTCGCCTGCGCCGTGGCCGTGAAGCTCGCGGTGACTCCAGACAGTCGAGCGGTCGACGCCTGCACGATCTGCGACCCGACGACGTTCCCAAGCGTCCACGAGACCGCCGCTCGGCCGTCCGCGTCGGTTAAGACGGAATCCGCCGACAGCGATCCCCCACCTGTCGCCACCGCGAACCTCATCCATTCGTCGGCTACGCCGACGCCGTCACTCGCCACGGCCCGTGCGACCAGGGGATCGGGGAGGAGCGTGCCCGCCGGAGCGGCTTGGCCGGATCCCGTTTCAGCCACGAGCGTTGCCGGCGGCAGAAGTACCGACACCGACGTCGTGTCGGTTTGTCCCGTGAGCAGACGGGCCATGACGCGCGCATTCCCGCGCTCTGACTTGCCGATCACGCGTCCGGAGTCGGGTCGAGCGACCTGCGCCGTCGCCGTATCCAAGCAGACCCATTCGATCGGCGTGCCGGGAATCGGTGCACCCGCACTGTCGAGCGCCTGCGCGACGAGCAGCGTCGATTCGCCGGACATGAGGGTCGCTCCATTGGTGAGGATCGCCACACCGGCGGCATTCGCCCCGATGCCCGTGTACCGGAACGCGACCGGAACAACCGGCGGCGGACCCGAGGTTGCCGGCTTCACTGGCACGGGACCCGCACGGAAGGCCGTGTCGCCGGTGGGCGTCACCAGGGCGATCAGGAGCTCGAACATGTCGGTTGGGTCGAGCACCGGAACAGTGAGGGTGAGATCCACCGAATCGGTGCCGGCGGCAAACGTCACGACCGTATCGCGTACGACCTCACCACCGGGAAGCCGTCGAATGGTGAACCGGCCGGTGGCGAGTGGCACGATGCCGGCGGCAGTGCTCGCAAACGTCGGGGCAATGGCCAGGTGGCCGGCGAGTGGGATTGGAGGACCGGTCCGATCGGTGCAACTCAGGACGACCGCACCGACCACGACAGTGCCGAGGAGCGCGCGCTTTAAAGCCGATCGAGGCCGGTGGCTTCCGAAGTCGCGCACCCTCCCCGTCACGGACTCCATTCGAGAAACAGCGTTCCTCTTGGGCCCCTGAAGTGAATACGCTCAGTGCCTTGGACCAAGAACCCGGTGGTGCCGCTGCCCTGAAGCACTGCGGCGAGCCCCTGCATGAGCTGTAACCGGACGTCGCCGCCGTAGCGAAACGCTTCGCCGTTAATATCGAGTCCGGAGGCGTCACCGCCGGCGTCCTGCGCCGACCACCGGTACTCAGCGCGTGGACCAACCTGCAGGCGCCCGGTCACGCGGAACTCGTAATGCAGCCCGGCGGCGAACAGGTTCCCCCGCGGCAAGACCGCAGTGCCGATCGACGTTTGCTCGAGCTGGGCACTACCCCGATAGACATCGAACGCATAGAGGGTGAGCGAGCCGTTGCCGATCCCTTGATTCAGCGAGAGGTAGCCGATCACTCTGTTGCCGATGCCGCTCGTGGAATCGCCAAAGGCGTCGTTGCTCTGGTGAGCGAAGATCCCGGCCACGCGCAGGTAGGTTCGACTCGCGAGGGAGCCCTCCACGCCGGCCCGGACTCGAATGTCGAGGCCCGGCTTGAGCGTTCGCCCGTCGCCCACAATGGGGACGTAGTTGAACGGCTTTCGTACGGTCCCACCCACACCGACGGACCACGAGGAGCCGATCGGCACGGCCCCGCCGAATCCCCCACCCGCACTGCCACCACTTCCCAGACTCGGGGCCTGAAAGCCGATAATGTCGCTGGCGAGCACCCCGAGCACCGCGAGCTCCTGCTCTTCCACCGTCTTGACCCCTGTCGGGACCGTGGTGGTCGCGAACGCCACGAGCCGGCCAGGAATCACGTTCCACGACAGGCGTGCCTGCGTGTCGAGCGCGCCCGCGATCTCCTGATGCGCCAGTTGGTTCTGGTCGCGGCTCAACAGTCGCACATAGCCGTACCCGGTGGAGATCGTGAGCTCACCTACCCGCCCCAGCCGTACGGCGATGCCGACCGGAAACGCGTATTCCTCGACCTTGGAGAACACGACGCCCTGGTCGAACGAGTATCCCTCCGCCGACGCCGATACCGACACCCGAACGGGCAATTGAGCCGCGGCGTGCGGTGCGCCGAAGGCCACCAGAATGCCGAGAGACAGGGCCGTGCGGCTCATGGCAGTCGGAAGAAGATGCGAACCGACCCCGACGCCGTTGGTGGCGTACCGAGAACTCGGACGGTGGGCGGTGGACTGGACGACGTGGTGTTGGTCCCCGTATTGGTGGGCGTGATCGTCGGTGCCGTCACCTCAGCTTGTGTCCCTGCAACGTCGAGGATGGTCGTCGTGAGGGCGCTCCCCTGCGGGCCAACGATGAGCTGGTCCGGCACGGGCGTGGGCACGGCGGCCAACTGGGTAATCGCGCCGGGGGTTGCATCGACCGCCTGCTGGCCCACAGCCGCCGCCTGGTATCCTTCGCGGGCAGCGCGAAAATTCGGATCCGCCCGGACAGCCCGCGCGTAGTAGAGCGCCGCCGACCGATAGTCTCCCCGATCCTCCGCATCGAGGCCCTGCGAATAGGCCAGGAACGCCACCAGGTTTTGCGTGCCGTTTTCCAGAATGAGGCGCAGTTCGGCCTGCGACAGCTGGTACCCGAGCTGCCGCGCGATGTCGACCACCAGCTGCTTCTCCATCTTGAGCAGGTCGCGCAACCTGCCGGCCTGTCGCGCGGGCGTTGTCACCTCACCCGTGCCGAGCACGACGCTCGCCTCCATGCGCGTGGTTCCTCGCGGCGGGATCGTCACGAGTCCTTGCACCAGCCTCCCGGCTCGTGCCAAGTGACCCACGCGCGCGGCCGTTGCGGGATCGATCCGGCCCGTCTCGCCGACCCGGATCTCCTCGACCAACACTCCGATTTGCAGGCGCTCCACCATGGTGAAGCGCTGCAGGAGCGCGAGGTCGGTCGTGAAGATCTGCGCCAGTCCCCGCGACAGAGGTCGGTAGGTGGAGTCGCCCACGATGTCGATCGGCAGAACGGCCACCGTGGTCGGATCACTCGGTGTCTGGGCGAGCTCTGCCTCGCGATTCAACGCACTGCGTGCGATCACCCGGGCGCGGTTGCGCCGCGCGATGCTTTGCCGCGCGCGAACCGATGCCGATCCCGCACGATCGGGCTGAGCCTCGAGGTAGCTCGCGTAGACCGTGAGGGCCTGGTCGTACTCCTGGGCTCGCTCGAGACAGCGGCCCAACACGAGTGGTCCGAGCGCCTGCGCCGGCTCCCGCGCCATGCCCGCCCGCGCGACGACTGTCGCACTGTCGCACCGGTCGGCCGCATACAGGGCGGCGGCGTAGCGAAGCAACGCGGCGCCGTCCTGCGGCCGCGTGGCAAGCTGAGCCTCAAGGTCGGGAATTTCCTCCGGTGAGACCCGCTGGGCGGCCCTGGGGGCACAGCTCCAGACACCGGTCAGAAGGCACAACACTGCGAGGAGAACGAGGCAACGAGGACGGTCGGAAGCGGTGCGGATCTCGAGCATACGACGCTCCGGTGCTCCCATCCACAAACGTGGGGGAGGCGACCACAGGACTGGAGGAGCGAACTTGCGCCCTTGGTCACGGGTCGTCAAGAAGCAGCCCCCGACCCGGGCTCAACTCACGGTAGCTTGCAAGTCCCGCGCCGGGCAGGTCGTGCCGCGACCGAGTTCCCCGCTAGCGGCGTGTTGGCTGAATAGACTGCAGAGTGGAGAATGCTACTCGGTGAGGGATCGGTACAGATCTCGGACGTGATGTTCCCGCAGGTCGTGGACGCACTCCCACAGGTCCGCCTCACTCACCGCGCAGAAGATCTCCACCGTCGAGGAGGTGGCCCCCGTCTCTGGCGATCCGAAGTGGAGCCGCCCGCGCCACACACCGTCCTCGGTGCGACGTACCTCGAGCTGCAACGCAACGAGTCCGCCCTCGTAGCGCAAAGGCGGAAGGTCATGGATGACTGGATCTGAGGGGTTCGGCGCACCGTAGCGGACCGGATTCCCCGCCATGAGCGACTCGTCCGTTGGTTTGCGCAAATATAAAGGGATTCAGCACTTACGCAATACACCATCGTGCGAATCGGGGTGCCTGGACTGAAGGCGGAGCGTGTTGCGCCGACGCGTCGATCCGCCTCGGAGTGGGTGATGGTGCGGCTCACCACATCGGGAATATGGGGACCGGACTGAACGTAGCGAGGAATAGGGCGAGTGTGGCCACGCCCAAGAGCTTGCGGCTCGTCGGCAACGGCCGGTGGGGATCGAGAACGGTGGGATGTACGAGCCTGCCGCGTCCGACAATCAAGATGAGACCTGCCCACGTCCACCAGAACCACGCGATCCAGGGGGAGACCTCACGACCGACGACGTACCCTAGGACGAACAGTCCCACGAATGCAACGGCGCTCACCACACCCTGCCGCCTCCCGAGCAGGGCATAGAGCACGTGTCCGCCATCGAGCTGCCCCAGCGGCAGGAGGTTTAGTGTGGTCACGAAGATCCCGATCCAGCCAGCAAAGGCGAGGGGATGCAGCAACACGGTCCCTTCGCCCACTAGGAACTCACGGAACGCGATGAAGATTGGAGAGTCCCCGAGGTAGATCTGGGACTCGGCGAGCAGCACGAATTGATGAGACGGTCCGACCTCAGGAACGACTTGCGAGCGGAGGAGACCCACCCCGAGCGCGACAACGGCCACGATGAAACCAGCCCACGGACCCGCGGCCCCGACGTCCATGAGTTGACGCCGATCGAGGACCTGGCTTCGCAGGCGAATGAAGGCGCCGAATGTTCCGATGAAGTTGACGATCGGCGGTGCGGGCAAGAAGTAGGGTGGCGACGCATTGAGGCCGTAACGTCGGGCCCGGATGTAGTGCCCCGACTCGTGCGCGAGGAGGATGGCCATCAGGGCCATGGCAAAGCCGAGGCTCCCCGGGAGGCGTAGCAGCTCCGCCAACAGCTCACTGACGAACTCCGGCGCTCGCGCGTAATCGACGGAGAACGGAAAGGCCAGCGGAAGCGAGGAGCCGGTAAGCAATGCTCCGCTCATCCACACGGTAAGAAACGTGGCGGCGAACAGGATGCCATGAAGCCACCACCGCTCGCGCTGCGGGGGCTGCAGGGATCTAATGAGGACGAGCCGATCGACGCCCTCGATCCGGCTCCAATAGTGCAACCCGTCCCACGCATCAAGCGCCGCCTGTAACTCGGGCGATGGGCCATGGTGCGCTAGGTCGACGAGAGCTTCCACGATCTCGCGATCGCGGGTCCTGATCGTGCGCCACCAGGAGAGATACGGAATGAGGGCGTTCACGGCGCCCCTTGACGCCCCTCGGGGCGACCCGTATCGTTACGAAACCCACTCATCCAGTAGCTATCCCCAAGAGACGCTCAGCCTCACCACGCGATCCGATTTGCGCCCGACGCAAGGGCGGCCGGACTCTCACCTGACTCGGGTCACACGACGGAGACATCCAAAACCGTGGACATCGCAGAACTCAAGCGGAAATCAGTCGCCGAGCTCCACGCACTCGCCGAAGAGTTGAACATCACCAACTACTCAGGCCTCCGCAAGCAGGATCTGATCTTCCGCATCGAACAGTCGCTTCTGGATTCCGACACGGTCCTCCGCGGCGAGGGCGTGCTCGAGATCCTCCCGGAGGGCTACGGCTTTTTGCGCAGCGCCGACTGGAATTACCTCTACGGTCCCGACGACATCTACGTGAGCCCGAGTCAGATCAAGCGGTTCGATCTGCGCACGGGCGACACCGTACTCGGTCAGGTGCGTCCACCCAAAGAGGGTGAGCGATACCTCGCGCTCCTCAAGGTCGAGCAAGTCAACGGCGAAGACCCCGAAAAGGCCAAGCATCGGATCGCTTTCGACAACCTGAAGCCGCGCTATGCCGATCGCCGCATCTGGCTCGAGCAGACCTCGGGGGATCTCTCCATGCGGGTAATGGATCTCCTGACCCCTGTCGGCTTCGGCCAACGCGGGTTGATCGTGTCCCCGCCCAAGGCAGGGAAGACCATCCTCCTGCAGAAGATGGCCAACTCGATCGCGCAGAATCATCCCGAGGCCGTGCTCATCGTGCTCCTCATCGACGAGCGACCCGAAGAGGTCACCGACATGGAGGAGAACGTGAAGGGGGCGGAGGTGATCGCCTCGACCTTCGACGAACCCGCCGATCGGCACGTGCAGGTTGCCGACATGGTGATCGAGAAGGCCCGCCGGATGGTGGAGCACGGTCGCGACGTCGTCATCTTGCTCGACTCCATTACGCGGCTCGCGCGCGCTCACAACGTCGTCATCCCTCACTCCGGGAAGATCCTCTCGGGCGGTGTAGACGCCAACGCCCTCCAGAAGCCGAAGCGTTTCTTCGGTGCGGCGCGGAACATCGATAGCGGCGGCTCGCTGACCATCATCGCCACCGCGCTCATCGAGACCGGGAGCCGCATGGACGAGGTGATCTTCGAGGAGTTCAAGGGCACGGGGAACATGGAGTTGGTGCTCGACCGGCGCATTGCCGACCGCCGGATCTATCCTGCCATCGACGTGCAGCGCAGCTCGACCCGGAAGGAGGAGCTGCTGCTCGAGCCTCACGCCCTGAACAAGATCTATCTGCTGCGCAACTTCCTGGCAGACATGCCCACCGTGGAGGCCACCGAATTTCTGCTCGAGCGCATGAAGCGCGCCAAGACCAACAAGGAGTTCTTCGCCACCATGCAGGAGGGATGAGCGTCGAGGGACAGTCCGATAGCCCGCGGCCCGACGACCTCCCCACCACGGGTCGCCTGCTCGCGATCGATATCGGCGACAAGCGGATCGGGCTCGCCCTCACCGACCCGTTGCAGACCGTCGCCAATCCACTCGCGACCCTGACCCGTCGCCCCGGGCGGCGGTTCCCGCTCAAGCGCCTCAAGGAACACCTGGACGCCCACCGGCCCGTGGGGATCGTCGTCGGCCTCCCCCTGCTCCCCGACGGATCGGAAGGAGAGCGAGCCGGCGAAGCCCGAGCCACGGCAACCCGCATCGCCAATCAGGCCGGACTCCCCGTGACACTCTGGGACGAGCGCATGACCACGGCCCGGGCGCTCGAAGCCATTCGCACACTCGGCGGCGGGCTGCGGGGTCGCAAGAAGGAGGTCGACCAGCTCGCCGCCACGACACTGCTCCAGAGTTTCCTGGACTCCCGGCGATGAGCACAAGGCTCGGCGTGGTTCTCCTCTTCGGGCTCGTCGCCTGTGCCGATGCACCGTCGGCTACCGACACCGTCACATTCACCGTCCCCCGAGGCGCCACGTTGCGCGCCGTCGCGGAATCGCTGGCGTCGCAGGATGTGGTGGAGTCGGCATCGCTGTTCCGCTTCTACGCAACCCTCAAGGGCCAAGGCCGTGCGGTGCAAGCCGGCACGTACGACGTGCCGCGAAACGCCTCGATCGGCACGGTGCTGAGCATCCTCGTGGCGGGGCGACCGGCTGAGCGTCGGCTGACCATCGCCGAGGGGCTCACCCTGGTCGAAATCGGTGCCGCCATCGAAGCGCAACTCGGCATTCCCGCTGAGAGTGTCTTGGCGGCGGCTCGAGACGATTCCCTGGGGCGAGTGCTCAGCGTCCGCGGCGCGACGCTGGAGGGGTATCTGTATCCGAGTTCGTATCTCGTGCCGGTCGGTGCGTCCGCCAAGGACGTCGTGCGCCAGATGGCGGCCGAGTTCCGGCGTCGCTGGAAGCCGGCCTGGGACGCCCGCCTGAAGACCCTGGGGCTCTCGCCGGACGAGCTGGTGACGCTTGCGAGCATCATCGAGGGGGAGGTGCGTTACCCACCAGACCGGCACTACGTGTCGTCGGTGTATCACAACCGCCTGGCGCTGGGCATGCGCCTCCAGGCCGACCCAACGGTGATCTACGCCCTGGGACGGCGCCGACGCCTGTTCGAGCGCGACTACCAAACGCGCTCGCCGTACAACACCTATCTGATCGATGGCCTACCGCCCGGCCCGATTGGCTCGCCGTCGGAGGAGAGCCTCGAGGCCGCGCTCTACCCCGCTCGATCGCCATTCCTCTACTTCGTCGCGCGATCCGACGGCAAACACGTCTTCTCGCGCACCTACGCCGAACACCTCCGCACCATCCGCGATGTCCGAAGTGCGCCACCGGCCCGCCGCGAGCCTACCGGAGCGTCGCGTCGATGATCTCGCGGAGCTCTCGAGCGGCATCCCGCACGTTGGACCCTCCGAAAATCGCGCCGCTGACCGCGACACCGCACGCTCCGGCCGCCAGGATGTCGGTCACGTTGGTCGACGAGATGCCGCCGATCGCCATGACGGGCACATCGGACGGTGCGAGTGCGGCGAGTGCACGGAATCCTTCCGGCCCGATGGGTGTGCCCGCGTCCAGCTTCGTTCCGGTGTGGTAGATCGCCCCCACGCTCCAGTAGTCGACGGACGAGGCAAGCGCGTTCTCGGCCTCCCGATGATCACCGACTGACATGCCCACGCGGAGCGCATCACCCGCCAGAGCACGGATTGCCGCCGGCGGGAGATCGTCTGCGCCCACGTGCACGCCGCGCGCGCCAGCAGCGAGCGCCACATCGGCGCGATCATTGACCCAGACCGGGATCGACACCGCCGCGCACAGCCGGCGCGCCAACTCCACGAGCGCACCAGCCGGGGTGCTCTTGGCCCTGAGCTGCACGGCAGTCACCCCACCGGCAATCGCCTCGCGACAGGCATCGACGACATCCACGAGCTCGACTACGGGTGGCCCAACGATGGCCAGCAGGCGCAGTTCCGACTTCACGAAAGCCTCCTTGTCCCCCCACGTCGCCCACGTGCAAGATACCCGTGTTCGGAACCCGAGGCCTCTCGCGAATGTGGGGTGCCTATGACTCCAACCATCGCTGTCTCACGACGTGGCGCGCGCCGGCTCCGGGGAGGCCACCCCTGGGTCTACCGTTCGGACGTGGAGGACAGCGACCTCCCAGCTGGACCAGTGCGCGTCCGCGACGTTCGGGGACGCACCCTGGGCTGCGCCCTCTGGAGTCCGCAGTCGGAGATCCGCCTCCGACTCCTGACCCCCGATGACGGCGCGATCGACGAGGCATGGTGGGCGGAGCGCATTGCGCAGGCCGCGGCCCGTCGAGCCCATCTCGCGCCGGACACCACGGCCTATCGGGTGGTGCACGCCGAGGGTGATGGGTTGCCCGCCCTCGTGATCGATCGGTACGGGGAGTTCGTCGTCGTCCAGTTGCTCACCGCCGGCATCGAGGCGGTGCGACATGACGTGCTCGGGGCTATCGCCTCGTCACTTCGACCGGCGGGGATCCTCCTCCGCAACGACGCCTCCGTGCGACGACACGAGGGATTGGCGCTCGCGATCGAAGCGATCGATGGCTCGGTACCGGAACGGGTGGAGGTGCGGGTGGGCACCGTGCGCTACTGGGCGTTGCTCCGCACTGGACAAAAGACCGGAGCGTTTCTGGATCAGCGCGCGAACCACCAACTGATGGGGCACGTCGCCCGCGGTCGGGCTCTGGACGTTTTCACGTATCAGGGGCTCTTCGCCATCCACATGGCACAACGGGCCGACTCGGTGCTCGCCATCGACTCGAGCGCACCTGCTCTCGATGCGGCGCGCGCCAACGCCCAACTGAACGCCGGTGGTCCGATCGAATGGCTGGAGGCCAATGCGTTCGATGCGTTGCGATCGCTCGACGACGAAGCTGCGCAGTTCGACACGATCGTGCTGGACCCGCCTGCGTTCGCCAAGAGCCGCAACGCCGTGCGCGCCGCCCTCCGAGGCTACAAGGAGATCAACCTCCGAGCGCTCCGGATGCTCGCGCCCAGGGGGCGGCTGCTCACCTGCTCGTGCTCGTACCACGTGAGTCGGGCCCGCTTCCTCGACATGCTCGCGTCGGCCGCGGCCGACTGCGGACGACGCATCGTGCTCGAGCGACTGGGAGGCCAGAGTGACGATCACCCGGAAGTGCTCGCTGTGCCCGAGAGCAGCTACTTGAAAGGGGCTCTCGTGCGCGCCGACTGACCATCCCGCCGAGCGAGAGTCGATCGCCGCAGGCTCAACGCACACCGAACCGTTGACAATCGAAGCGGCCCCGAGCGAGGTTGCAGGTCATGCCGCCGCCGCACTTGGCGCGATCCGACCGAACCACACAAGTTCGTCGCGTTCTCATCGGCCTCCTCATCGCAAACTTGGGCGTCGTTGGGGCCAAGTTCGTCATTGGGCTCCGAACCGGCTCCCTGGGCGTGCTTGGCGATGCGGTGCATTCCTCAGTGGATGCCTTCAACAATATTTTGGCACTCGCCGTCATCAGAGTCGCCGCACGGGAGCCGGACGAGGACCATCCCTACGGACACGAGAAGTTCGAGACGTTGGGTGCTCTGGCAATCGTGGTGTTCTTGTCGATCACGGGATTCGAGCTGGTGCAGCGGGCAATCGGACGCCTGTTGGTGGGTGGCGTCACGATCGACATCACCCCTACTGAGTTCGGGTTGCTGGTCACGACCCTCATTGTGAATGCTGTCGTCACGGTGTACGAGACCCGGCGTGGTCGGGAGCTCAAGAGCGACATCTTGCTCGCCGACGCCGCGCACACCCGGGCAGACGTGTTCATCACCATCGGTGTGCTCGTGGGTGTGGTGGCCGCTCGGTACGGCTACGCCTATGTGGACCCGATCATGGGCCTCGTGGTTGCCGCCGTCATCGTCGTGCTGGCGTACAAGATCGTCGCCCGCTCCGTTCCGGTCCTGGTCGACCAACTCGTGACGGAGCCGCAAGAGATCCAGCACACTGCCCAAGACGTGAACGGCGTCGTCAGAGCGTACGACATTCGGTCTCGCGGTGTGCGCGAGCGTCGCTTTGTCGAGTTGACGATCGCGGTCGACGGCGGCGCGACCGTCGAGGCCGCGCACGATTTGGCAGACGACGTCGAACACCGCCTCAGGAACGACCTCGGGTTTCATGAGGTCATCGTTCACGTCGAACCGTGCTGACGTCACCGCAGCCTCGTCCCCGACGTGGCCGACCGCCACGCTCGCTCCGACAGGAATATGGAGAGTTCATTCTCGAGCGGATCGAGGAGTTCAAGCAGCAGATCAGCCGCACGCAACTGATGCGTATCGCGGATGACGCGGTGCGTGAGCTCGATGCGGGTGCCGAGGAGCAGTTGGTGCTCACCGAAGTGCTCGTGCTCGAGCACGTAGATCGACTCATCATTCGCCGCCTGAACCTGCCGACCTACCGGCGCTGGCGCACCCGACACCTCCGACTGCGGCGGGCGCAGCAAGAGCCCACCCATTGGGGGATCGATCCGCACTCACCGCTGGTGTCGCTCGTCTCGGGACTGGAGCTGGATGGAGAAGCCCTGGCCGTCGGCACCGGCGCCCAGGGGGTATGCCTCTACCTCGCAGCCCATGATTGGCCGGTCGTGTTCATCGGTCCACAAGTGGCCCAAGTCGAGGCGCTCGAGACGCGGGCGGCTGCCGAGGCCCTGGGAACGCGGATTTCGGCGTACGTCGTGAGCCTCGGAACGTGGTTTCCGGAGGTGGCACCGGCGCTGGCGGTTCTCGATCCCGGAACGCTGGCCGGACTCGACGCACCGGACCGAGAGCAGTTCTTCCACGAGCTGATGGAACGGACGCCATCAGGAGGCGTCCACCACCTGCTCACCTCGGACACCGCCCACGGTGTCATCACGTTCGCCCCAGAAATCGTCAAGTCGCACTACGCGGGATGGCGCTTCGAGCGCATTCACGATCACGCCTCACGCGGATTTGTCGCCACCAAACCGTGAGGCCGAGAACACGAAGGGGCCGGCGCGCCGACCCCTCCACGATCTCCTCGCGGACCCGCGACGCTTAGATTGCGTCCGACACCGAAGTGAAATGGAAGTCGTCGACCACCATCGGGGGCACAGCGATCGCCGGGCCGGGATCACCCGCCCCCGATGACAACGTTCGCCCGGTGACCCCGACGGCCGTAACCCGCTCCAGCATCCCGAGTAGGCTCTCGTTGAACCGGAGGTTGGGAGCGGCCCCGGTAATACGTCCTCCCTCGATGCGGAAGGTTCCGTCCCGGGTGAGTCCCGTGTAGTGCAGTGTGCGGGGATCGACCGCGCGGACGTACCAGAAACGCGTGATGAGGAGACCACGCTCGACCCCACCGATGAGCGCATCGAGGGATGCGTTCCCCCCAACCATCTTCAGTCCGCCCCCCAGGGGCGTCGGAGCACGGCCCTGCCGGTCCGCCCAATACCGACTGGAGGCGAGATTGCGCAGGACGCCCTTCTCGATCCACGGCGTCCGTGGGATCGCGAGCCCCTCGTCCGTGAACGGCACGGTCAAGAGATCGGGGTCGGCTGGATCGGAGAAGATCGAAACCAGCGGGTTCACGACCCGCTCGCCGACTCTCGTGCCGCCGCCCTGCGCCGAAAAGGGCGAGCGCCCTTCGTCTGCGGTTCGGGCATCAAGTGCTCGGGGGAGGAGGCGGAGTAGATCGGCAACGGCGGTCGGCTCGAGGACCACCGTAAAGGCACCCGGCTCGACCTCCCCAATGTTGACACTGGCTCGGGCCTTGTCCGCCGCCACCCGCGCAAGCCGCTGAGCCTGCCCGATCCGCTCCCAATCGTTGTGCGTCGCGCCGGCCCAGCCGGACCCCCGGCCATCTGCGGTCCGCACCGTGGTCGACAGGCTCACGCCGGTCGCTCGGTGGTAGCCGAACAGCCCCGCGGAGTTTGCTATCGCCTGGGCGCTCGCCTCGTGGGAGACGTAACTCGACCCGACCAGACCCGCCTGTTTCGCCTCATTCAGCATCGCCACCGTCGCATCGACTCGAGTCGTCGCCTCGAGTCCCGCCGTCGCGGGAAAGAACGCCTCGATGGGCGCGTAGCGTTGGTCGCTCGGCGGAGCCATGTGCTCGGGATCTTCGGGCGCGAGCCGGGCCAGAGTCATCACCCGCTCGGCTGCCGCGGCGAGTCCGCGATCGTCGGTCCGGTTGGTTGCGACCGACGCCCCGCGGGCGCCGAGCCATGCCGAAAGCACCAGCAACAGGTCGGAGGCGTCGCCGCCGGTCGTGATGCGATTCACAGCCGCCCTCGTGTTTCCGGCGATCGTGCCAACCACCCGGACCTCGGATGCGTCGGCCGTGATCCGCCGCAACGCGCGCTCGCAGAGGGTGCGCGCCTCCACCTCAGTGAGGAGGTCCGCCATCGCCGCGGTCATGCGGCTGCCGTATTGATCACGCGGACCTTCCGAAACCTCGCCACGGGACAACCGTGACTCACCGCGTTGGACTGCGGAGGCTGCCCCTTGCCATCCGAGAGCGTGCCGCCGAGCTCGTATGTCTGCGGCCCCCCCAACATGTCCAGCGAGTTCCAGAAGTCGGGGGTGCGGCTCTGGTACGCCACGTCCTTGAGCATCCCAACGATCTGGCCGTTCTTGATCTCGTGAAACACCTGCCCGCCGAACTGGAAGTTGTACCGCTGCTGATCGATGCTGTACGACCCACGCCCCTTGATGAGAATGCCGCGATCCGTCGCGGCGATGAGATCGTCGAGCCCGTGTCCCTCCTCACCGGGCAGCAGCGAGACGTTCGGCATGCGCTGGAACTGCGTGTGCTGCCACGACTCGGCATGGGCGCAACCATGAGATCGCTCGTTGCCCGTGAACTCCGCAATCCACCGCGCCTGCTCGCGCGTGGTCTGGTAGTCCACGAGCACGCCATCTTGGACGATCGGCCAGCTATCGGCCGCTACGCCTTCGTCGTCCCAGCCCACCGTAGCCAGCGCTCCGCGCTGCGTGCGGTCGCCCTGGACGTTCATGAACTCCGGTCCGAACCGAAATTTGCCGAGCACTGACTCCGGCGGTGCCAGGAAGGTCGTGCCGGCGAACCCCGCCTCGTACCCCATGGCCCGATCCAGCTCCGTTGCGTGCCCGATGCTCTCGTGAATCGTCAGGAACAGATGGCTGGGATGGAGAACCAGATCGTATTCGCCCGGCTCCACCGACCGCGCGGTGAGCTTGGCGGCCGCCTCTTCAGCCCACGGGCCCGCTCGTTCTTTGAGATCGACGCGCTCGACATATTCGTATCCCAGACCCATCGGGGCCACTTCACCGGAGGACCGGCTCTCGAAGCCCGAACGATCCGGTGCCACGGCCGTGACGGTCATGGACGGGTAGGTCCGGTACACGGCCTGTTGGATCATGCTGCCGGCCGTCGAGGCAAACGTCGTCTCGATCCGCTCCGCCCGAATGGCCGAGTTCACGAACCGCACGCGATCGACGCGGAGCGCCTCGGCATTGGCCTCGAGGAGAAGGGCGATCTTGTCTTCGACCGTCACCTCGAACGGATCGATGGCGATGGGACTGCGCCACTCCCCGTCCGGATAGGCTTCGATCGGTGCCAGCTGCACGTCGCCTCCGCCCAGCCTGGCATTCACCCGCGCCTGTTCGACCGCCGCACGAGCCAGCGTCATCGCCTCCGGCCGCGTCAGCCGGTGACTTGCCGAGAATCCCCACGCGCCGTCCACGAGGACCCGGATGCCGAGGCCGAGACTGTCGGATTCCTCCACCGCGCTCACCCGTTCCTCACGGGTCCGAACCGTCTGACGGCGGATCCCTACCACGCGCGCGTCGGCATAGGAGGCTCCCGCCGATCTGGCCGCATCGAGCGCCAGCATGCAAAGCTGGCGCGATGCCAGATCGGTAGCCTGTTGGGCGGGCATCAGCTCACGCGCGAGCAGGTCGGACCCACCCGGCACGGCAAGGGCCGCCATCGCCAGGGACGAGGTCTTCACGAAGTCACGTCGATTCACAGTCATACGCTAGGTGTACCCCGAAACGATCACGCGTTCCAATAGTGGCCCGTCCGCGCAACCTCGCGCAACGGTGAATCGAGGCGGGACCTTGCTGTGCCGGGGCGCCATTCGCACATTCCCCGCCAGCCCCGAGGGGACACCCCTGTCTCGACAACCCAGCGACCCAACACGACCATGGATCTGAAACTCGACCGCCGAGTGGCCCTCGTCTGCGGATCGTCATCCGGACTCGGCCTCGCCATAGCCCAAGCGCTCTCGCGGGAGGGATGCGCCGTGGCCATGAACGGACGCGATCGGGCGCGACTCGATCGCGCGGTGGCGTCCGTTGCAAAGGATGCGGCCAGGCCGGTCCGAGGATTCCAGGCCGACGTCAGCGACCCCGCACAGGTAACGGCGGTGGTTTCCGCGGCCACTGTTTCCCTCGGACCGATCGACATTCTCCTCTGCAATGCGGGCGGTCCGCCCGCCACCACATTCGGGGCCGCCCCACCCGAGAGTTGGCAAGCCGCGCTCGATCTCAACCTCTTGTCGACCGTCAACTTGTGTCGCGCCACAGTGCCGGGCATGCGTGAGCGGCGCTGGGGCCGTGTCATCTGCCTCACGAGTGTGGCGGCAAAGCAGCCGCTGGGCGACCTCATCCTGTCCACGACGGCACGGGCGGGTGTCCTCGGGTTTGCCAAGGCGCTCTCAGACGAGGTCGCGGCCGACGGCGTCACGGTAAACGCCATCTGCCCGGGGTACATGCGCACAGAGCGCTCCGAGGAGCTGTTTCGCCGCCGAGCCGGCACGCAGCGGAGAACCGTGGAGGAGATCACCAGCGACCTCGTGGCGACCATCCCCATGCGCCGCCTGGGTGAGCCCGCAGAACTGGGCGCCACGGTCGCGTTCCTTGCGTCCGAGGCGGCGGGATACATCACGGGCGTCGCCCTTGCCATCGACGGTGGATTCGTCCGGAGTATCGTGTGAGGTTTCAGCACGCCAACAGGGAGACCAACATGCCGCACAGTCTGCGTTCGAGGAACCTCGTCGGGCACGTTGCACGCGGGATGGGGGTTGCGCTGCTCCTGCTCGTGCAGCCGGCCCACACCGTCTTTGCCCAGGACTCGTCGGTCCCCGATCCCAGCACCGTGCTCGGCATCGAGATCGGCGCCGACTCGATCCTCGCAGACTGGTCGCAAATCGGCACCTACTTCTCCACCCTCGCCCGGCAATCGGACGCGGTACGTCTCGATACGATCGGACGTACCACGCTCGGCAAGCCGATGCTGCTGGCGACCATTACGGCGCCGCAGCATCACCGGCGCCTCGAGGCCATCCGGCAACACCAGGCCGAGCTCGCCGACCCACGACGCCTCAGTGCGGCGCTCGAGGACTCGTTGATTCGCTCGATGCCGGCGGTCGTGTTCATCAACAACAACATTCACTCCACCGAGGTCGCCTCCAGCCAGTTTTCGATGATACTCGCCCACCGGCTCGCGTCCGAACCGCGGTACCGCCGGGTCCTCGAAAACGTCGTCGTACTCATGACGCCGTCGGCCAACCCGGACGGGCTGGATACTGTGGTCGCGTGGTACCGCCAGCACAAAGGCACCCGGTTCGAGGGTGGGCCACTTCCCTGGCTGTACCATCCCTATGTCGGGCACGACAACAACCGCGACTGGTTCATGCTCACCCAGGTGGAGAGCCAGGCGATCGCCCGCGTGCTCTATCAGGAGTGGTTCCCGGCGGTCGTGTGGGACGTCCACCAGATGGGCATCAGCGGCCCGCGGCTCTTCGTCCCGCCGTTCAGCGATCCGGTGAATCCGAACATCGACCCGATCGTGGTCGAAGCCATCAATCTCGTGGGTTCGGCCATGGCCGCATCCGTCTATGACGCGGGCAAGACGGGGGTGGCGCACCAGACGCGCTTCGATCTCTGGTGGCACGGCGGCTTCCGCACGGTGCCCGCGCGGCACAACATGATCGGCATTCTCTCGGAAGCCGCAAGCGCACGATTGGCCTCACCGATCTTCCAGTCACCCGAGGCTCTGCGGCAAGGCGACCGGGGCGTGAACTACCCCGGCCCGTGGGAGGGCGGGTGGTGGCGACTGGGCGACATCATCGAGTACGAGCTGCTCGCCGCCGACGGCCTGCTGCAACTCGTGGCCGCTCAACGCGAGAGCTTCGTGCGCCGATTCGTCACGCTCGGCAAGCGCGCCATTGCCGCTGGAGAGGTGGGCAGTCCCCACGCGTTCCTCTTGCCGCCCGAGCAGCGCGACCGGGGCGCCGAGGCCGCCCTGCTCCGGGCGCTCATGGGGGCGGGAATCGAGATCCGGCGTGCCACGGAGCCGTTCGTGGCTGACGGCGACCGCTACCCCGCGGGCACTGTGGTTATTCCCCTGGCCCAGCCGTTCCGCGCACATGTGAAGGACCTGCTCGAGCCTCAGGCCTACCCCGACCGGCGCCAGTACCCAGGTGGCCCACCGATCCCACCATACGACGCCGCCGGGTGGACGCTGTCCATGCAACTGGGCCTCGACGTGCGCACCATTGCTCAGCCGTTCGACGTTCCCACCGAGATAGTGAGCACCGTCCAGCCGCGACCCGGCGTGGTGCACGGTTCAGGCTCGCAATGGGTGCTCACCAACCGTGCGGCGGCGGAGAGCCGCACCATTGGCGACGCCCTGCGAATGGGGGGGCGCGCCTGGGTTACGCGGACGCCCGTCGAGGTGACCGGCACAACGCTGCCGGCAGGGTCGGTCGTGCTCGAGTTGTCGGCACGGCCCGAGCGCCTTGCCGCTCTCGTACGGGACCATGCCGAGGCCTACGGATTCGACGCGTGGGGAGCGCGCGGACTCCGACCGTCCGGCGGTGTGGTGGAGCGCGTCCCACGGATCGGCCTCTACAAGCCGTGGGCGGCAAGCATGGACGAGGGATGGACCCGTTGGGTGCTCGAGCAGAACGGCATTCCCTACGTCACCGTCACGGACTCTATGATCCGCGCCGGTCGACTCGACCGGCGGCTCGACGTGCTCCTCCTCCCCGACGTGGGAGCGAACACCATCCTCCGCGGATACCCTGCGTCGATCGTGCCGGCCCGCTACGCCGGTGGGATCGGGGAACCGGGCGCAGCCCACATCGTCGATTTCGTTCGTCGCGGGGGGACACTGGTCACGCTCGACGGCTCGAGCGACTTCGCGATCGCGCAGCTCGAGCTGCCCGTGCACAACGGATTCGGACAGCGACGGGGAATGCCGGACGCCGACGATTTCTACGCTCCGGGCTCGGTGTTCGCCGTCGACGTTTGGACTGGCACGCCGCTCACGTCGGGGGTCGACTCCGCCGCCTTCGTGTATTTCGCCAACGGCGTGGCCTTTGACGCAGCGGAGCCGGCCACCGTGCTGGCGCGGTACGTCGACGCTCCGCTCCGCTCGGGCTACGCGCTGAACGAAGAGCAGCTCGCCGGCAAGGCGGCGCTGGTAGACGTGCGTGTCGGCTCGGGTCGCGCGATCCTCTTCGGGTTCCGCCCACAGCATCGGGGGCAGACGCACGGCACGTTCAAGCTGCTCTTCAATGCGCTCCTGTTGAGCAGCCTCCGTTGAGGCGGCCGTCCTAACCGGACGTGACGGGCGGCCGGGAGAGCCAGCGGCGCTCCGGTAGGCAGAACCTGAGCGGCCAATCCTCGGCGCGTGAGATCCCGATGCGAGGGCCCACCAGGATACGTCGCTTCGTTCCGGCCTTCCGACCTAGAACGCGGAGTGGACCACCCACCAACGACATGCCGTCGTGCGCTCCGGTGATGCCCAGTGCCTGACATAGGCGTCCCGGACCGGAACAGACGAGCCTCGCATCCGCAACACCGCGACGCTCGGCCATGACGTCGAGCCCGCGCACCGGCTCGAGGGCGCGAATGAGCACCGCCGTTGGGACGCCGGCGCGCTCGGTCACGGCATTTCCGCACCAGTGCACACCGTAACTGCGGAATACGTAGATGGTCCCCGGTGGGCCGAAGAGAGACCGGTTCCGGGGCGTTTGTCGGTTCCCGTACCCGTGATCGGCCGGGTCGTGGCTCCCCACGTAGGCCTCGACTTCCACAATGCGTCCCGCGACGGTAGCTCCATCGATGGCGCTCTCGAGGACACATCCCAACAAATCGCGCGCGACCCTGACGGTGTCGCGCGCGAAGAATTGCATTCCTAGGGGAGACCCCCCCTCTGTCACTCGGCGTCCGGCCCCTTCATCACCCGCTGCAAGGCCGCCGACATCCGCCGCAGCAGACTGTCCTCGTCCGCGGCGTCCGGCTTCGCAGTGGGCGACGGCGATGGGGGAGCATCACGCCGATGACCCGATCCCGCGGGCGCCAGGGTGTCTTCGGGTTTCGGGCGGGACGCCGATTCCCCGGCGCTCCCCGACCCAGATTCCCCGGAAGCATCTGACACCGGGGGTTGCGCCCCGTGCCGCCGCTCTCGGCCGCGAATGCGGGGACCGACAGAGCGCGCTCCCTGGACCGGCGGCTTCGTATCGGCCGTCGACGCGGAGGTCCGGCCCGAGGGTTCCTTGGGCGTCGTCTCGTTGGCCGGCGCCGCCCGCTGCGGGGTCGAGGCGCCTCCGCGCGAACCACGCCGAAACCGCGGATTCCGCTTCTTCGCCGCCGGGGTCTGCGTTGCCGGTTTCTCGGGTGGCGCGGCCTTCACGTCCGGCGTGGCCTTTTCAGCTTCAGCCGTCGTCGACGCAGCGTCGGTTGTGGCCGCACGCCCCTTCCCTCGCGAGGACTTGCGAGTGCTGGCCCTACGCGAGCGTGGGGACTTCGCAGCCGGCTGCTCGCCCGGGGGCTCAGCCGGCGGCGTGACCGACGACGATCGATCGCGATCCTCACCACCCGCCTCGGCTTCCGGCGTGAGCCGAAGGTCATAGCCCTCGCCGTCGGTCTTTGCCAATTCGATCACATGCGCATCGTGTGCCTGGCGCAGCATCCGATGATAGCGCGGCCGTTCGAAGAGCGGGTCGCCTTCCTCACCCAGGAGCTCGACCATCTTGTCTCGTGCCTCGCCGGATCCCACCGACTTCTCGCCCACGGCCCCGAGCACGAGGAGCGACTGCTTCAGCAATTCGAAGGCCTCGGCGAGGGTCAATTGACGCTCGCGCGGCTCCTGTCGATCCGTTGGCTCGCCGTTTCGTCGTCGGGGGGTGCGCTTGCGTCGCGACTTGGCTGCGGGTGCCCTTTCGCGCTCTGCGGGAGCCCGCTTCTTGAACTCCGCTTCGTCCGCAGGCGACACGTTTGCGTTCTCGCCCACGTCGATCGCGTACTGGCCGTTCTCCATCTTTTCGATGGTCAACAGACCACGCTGCGCGGCTTCCATGACGAACTTACTGAAACGGCTGAAGCCGGCGTCCTTCTCGTTGAAGCTCGCGTCGAGGCTCTGCATGACCTGCTTGAGCCGGTCAGACCGCATCACGTCGTCATCGCGCTTCATCTGCGTTACGGCTTCGACGACCAGCTCCCACGGGTCGCGCCGCATGGACTCGACGTAGGCCTCCTTCTTGAGGCCCGTCAGCTCGGTATAGCTGAAGTACTCGTCGCAATTCTGGATCAGGAGATCGCTCGACGATTCACGGATGCCCACGCCGATGACGTACTTCCCGTATTCCTTGAGCTTAAGCACGAGGCTCGAGAAGTCGGAGTCGCCGGAGAGCAGGATGAAGGTCCCGATCTCCGGACGGGTGAACACGAGCTCCAACGCGTCAATGGCCAGCCGGATATCGGTGGCGTTCTTCTTGTTCGAGCCGAATGCGGGCGCGAAAATGAGGTCGATCGACGATTCCGACAGCGGCACAATGTACTGCGGGTACCGTCGCCAATCGGCGTATGCCCGCTGGACCGCGACCTTGCCTTTGATCATCTCCGAATTGAGGAGGCGCCTCAACTGGCTCTGGAGATCCGAACGGATCCCGAGTGTCACATTGTCAAAATCGATCAGCAGAGCCGCGTTGGGCGCTTGCGCCAGCGGCTCTCGGGAGGCGGACCGCGTGGGTCGCCCCGGATTGAATTCCCTCACGTCGTACTCAATTCCAGTCCCACGACCTGTGCCAGCTCCTGTCGCTTCACCTTGCCGCTCAAGGTCATCGGAAAGGCGTCGAAGAAACGGACCCGGTCTGGGACTTTGTAGTCAGCCATTTGCTCTCGGCAGTAGTCCTTCAACTCGTCCCCCGCGACGATGGCCCCTTCCACGGGAACCACGCATGCGCAGATCATCTCGCCGAGGACCTCGTTGGGGACCCCGACAACGCACGCGGACTCCACCGCAGGGTGCATCCGGAGGACATCTTCCAGTTCCCGCGGAGGGACGTTGTAGCCGCCGCGAATGATCATCTCTTTGCGACGACCGACGATGCTCACGTACCCCTGGTCATCGATCATGGCGAGGTCACCTGTGAGCAGGAAGCCGTCCGCGGTGAACGACTTCTTCGTTGCCGACGGCATCCGGTGGTAGCCCGCCATGACGTTTGGGCCCCGGACCGCCAACTCGCCTACTGCCTCGGAACCGTGTAACGCTTCCGATGTGATGTCCACCACCCGCACCTCCACCTCCTCAATCGGCCGACCGACGGTCCCCTCGCGCCGCTCCGGAGGATCGTCGAAGCGGGTGATGGACACCGTCGGTCCGGTTTCGGTCAGGCCGTAGGCGATCTGTACATCGTTCCACCGTCGGATCCGGCGCACCAGGTCAACGGATACCGGGCTTCCGGCCACGATGCCGGACCGCACGGAGGAAAGGTCCCGGCTCCCGATCGACGCATCCGTCATGAGGAGCTGGAACATGGTGGGCACACCACTGAAGAGGGTGATCCGCTCTCGCTCGACGAGATCCAGCGCCTTCCTAGGCTCGAACTCCCCGTCGAGCACCAGCGTGGCGCCGCTCAGCACCGTCGCGATCGCGACCTGCATCCCGAAGACCGTGAAAAACGGCACGGCCGCCAGCACGCGGTCGGTGTCGCTCTGCTGCAGCGCGTCGATCACCGCCAAGGAGGTGTGCACCAAGTTACGATGGGTCAGAGCCGATCCTTTGGGCTTCCCCATCGTGCCGGACGTGTAGATGATGGCCAGCGGCGCCCCCGCGGGATCGAGGTCGGCGATCGGTGTCGACCCTCGTCGGCCGCGCGTCACGAGATCGCTGAACCGAAACACGCGGTCGTCGTACCAGAAGTCCTCGCGACCCACCGACACCAGATACTCGAGGTCGGGCAGCTCGCCGATCAAATCCTCGAAGAGCTCCAGGTAGTCGACGTCACCCAGCGATTCGGAGGCCAGCGCCAACACCGCCTCAGTGTTGCGCAACTGATAGCGCACCTCGTGATACCCGAGTGCCGGGTGGAGCGGCACGAAGACGGCACCCAGCCGCGCGCTGGCAAGGAGCGCGATGACCCACTCTGGCCAGTTCGGCAGATCGACCGCCAACCGATCCCCTTGCTCAATGCCCAGCGCCGCCAGACCCGACGCAAGTGCGGATGCTTCGGCGCTCACCTGGGCATAGGTGAGCCGCCGGTTGCCCATCACGAGACACTCGTGGTCGGGGCGCAAACGGACCTGTTGGTCGAATCGCTCCGCCAGATGGTACGAACTCAATCCTCCTCCTGCACGCCCGAGCCATTCAAGGTAACGGCCGCCGATACCCCCTACAACTACTCGCCGAGCACCTTCACGATCACGCGCTTGCGGCGCTTGCCATCCCATTCACCATAGAAGACCCGCTGCCACGGCCCCAGATCCAGCGCGCCGCCCGTGATCGGTACGATGACCTCGTGCCCAATCGTGAGGCTTCGGAGGTGGGCGGCCGCGTTGTCCTCGCCCGTCTCGTTGTGCCGGTAGCGGTCCGGATCCCATGGCGCGATGGTCTGCTCGAGCCATTTCAGGATGTCCTGCCAGAGCCCCGACTCGTGGTCGTTGACGAACACCGAGGCAGTGATGTGCATCGCGGACACAAGCACCATGCCCTCTTGGATGCCGCTCGCCTCCACCTCCTCCGCCACCCGGTCGGTGATGTCGATGATGTCCTGTCGCTTCTTGGTGTTGAACCAGAGATACTCGGTGTGGGCTTTCATGATCGACGGGTCTCGGATTGGTGTCGCTGGTGGAAATGGGTACCGCTCGCCGCATGACGCTACGTTGGCTAGCCCGGCTCGGAAACTCAGACCGCCTTCAGCTGCGTGACTGTCTCGCTGCCGTAGAAGAGCCGGATATACTTTTCCTGAATCGGCGTGAGTCGGCGCACAGCCCACGTCAGGTAGACGAAGTGCGGCACCGCCGGGGTTGCCCGGAGGTGGAGCCCGCATTCGTCGGGCAGCCGATTTCCCTTGCGCGTGTTGCACGTGGAGCAGGCGGTCACGACGTTGGTCCAGTCGTTGGTCCCGCCCCGCGAGATCGGGACGATGTGGTCGCGGGTCAGGCACTCTCGGAACCCCAACTCGGGCTCGGACCGCCCGCAGAACTGGCACGCATAGCCGTCGCGGGCGAAGAGGAAGGTGTTGGTAACCTGCCGGCGGAACTTCCGGGGCACATGAACGAACCGCACCAATCGAATCACGACCGGGTGGGGAATGCTGAGCCGCTCGCTGCGGACCACCCGGCGCCCATCGGCCTCGACGATCTCCGCCTTGCCGTCGATCACGAGCCGCAGCGCGCGACGGACGGGAACCATCGTGATGGGCTCGAACGAGGCGTTGAGCGTCAAGCAGCGCACCGGGCCTCCATTCCCGCTACGACAACCCCGCCACGTCCGTGTCCGGGACGGGCGGGGGAGGGCAGATTGCCCTAATTGTACGCCTCCTCCTAAGACATTGCAATGGGTGGTGTTACGGAAGGCAAACGGCGACCCTCGCTGGCCGGGCGCTCGGGACGCGACGCGCCGGACGCGACCATCGCCCGCACCAAGGCATCCTCACCCCTGGGTGGCCGCTGCACGAGCTGAAACCACGCGGCCGACTGCCCCGTATGGACGGAAGGACAGCACACGGCGCGTCGGCGGCCTTGCCGCCTGGCGAGGCACTCGCGTCGAGGGGACGAGCGGGACCACGCACAGCCCGGACCGATGCGCCAGACACCGAGGGGGAGGGATCTCACATCCCTCCCCCTCGACCGTTGCCGCCAGATCAGGGAAGGATGATCTGTCCGCGGATTTCGCCCGCAGGGTTGCCCGTCGTGTGGACGTTCACGTGCACCGTGCCAGCCCGCGGTTCTGGCTCAGCGGGCGAGCAAGCAGGCCTCTCAACTCCTGGATCTGCTCGGCCACCGATGCCCGACCCGATCCGCCTGGCGTCGCCCGGCGTTCCACGGAGTGCTCCCACGAGCCGAGCGCCTCCACGAGGCCCGGGAGCAGTGGATGGATCGCGGTAATCTCGTGAGTCGGGAGCGCCCCGAACGCGAGACCTCGCTCTTCGGCCAGCCGCACCACCCGTCCCACCAGCTCGTGGGCCTCGCGAAACGGCACCCCACCCGCCACCAGCCCATCGGCAAGGTCCGTCGCCATGAGACCTCCATCCAACGCCGCCGCCATGCGCTCCGGACACGTCGTCAGCGTCTCGATCGCGCCCCGCACGGCCGGTAGGGTGGCGAGGAGCGTGTCGACGGCGTCGAAGAGATAGGTCTTGTCCTCTTGAAGGTCTTTGCTATACCCGGAGGGTAGCCCGCGAAGCAGCGTCAGCAGACCCGTGAGCCCACTCGTCACCCGCGCGCTCTTTGCCCGGGCCAGCTCCAACACATCTGGATTGCGCTTTTGGGGCAGCAGGCTCGACCCGGTGCTGTAGCCGTCCGCCAAGCGAACGAATCCGTACTCGCTCGAGGCGTAGTCGATCAGCTCGCCGCCGAGCCGCGAGAGGTGCAACGCAACCATGGCGAGGGCAAAGAGGAACTCTGCGACGAAGTCACGGTCGCCGGTTACGTCGAGGCTGCTGCCGGCGATGCGGGCAAAGCCCAACGCGTTTCGGAGTTCCTGGCGATCGATGGCGATGCCCGAGCCGGCCAGTGCCCCGGCCCCCAGGGGAAGCTCCGAGGTGCTTTCGGCCACCGCACCGAGGCGGCGTCGGTCACGGGCGAGCGGCCATGCATGCGCCAGCAACACATACGCCCATCGCACCGGCTGCGCCCGCTGCCCATGCGTGTAGCCCGGAAGCAGCAGGTCGATGCCCTGCTCCGCCCGCTCAATGAGCGCGATTCCGAGCGCGGCAACCTCCCGATCCACCTCGGCCAAGGCGTCGAGGCACCACAGCCTGAGATCCGTGGCAACCTGATCGTTCCGGGAGCGCCCGGTGTTGAGCTTCCCCGCGAGCTCGCCGACCTCGTCAAACAACAGACGCTCGACCAGCGCGTGGACGTCCTCGTCAGGTGCATCCGCGGCAACTCCGCCGTCCAGCCGTGCTGCCACCCGATTGAGGCCCGCGGCGATCGCACGCGCTTCGGGTGCCGTCAACACACCGGCACCATGCAGGACCGCCACCCAGGCTCGCGCCGCTCGGACATCCTGGGGCCAGAGGCGTTGATCGATAGGGAGACTTCGGTTCAGCCGGTCGGCCGTCTCGTCCAGGGAGCCTGCAAACCGCCCACCCCAGAGACGGCGTGGTGGTGGAGGCGTGGCCCCGTCGGTCACGCCACCTCGCGGAGATTCGAACCCTTGGCCCGACCGGCAGCTTGGGCGTCGATCCGCACGGGAAGACCGAAGAGCGTGATGAATCCGCTGGCGTCCGCCTGGCGGTACACGTCGTCGGCCTCGAAGGTCGCGTGGGCCGCGGAGTAGAGCGAATGCGCGCTGGCTCGGCTGAGCACTGCGGCGGTGCCCTTGAACAGCCGAACCCGAACCGTCCCGGTAACGCGACGCTGTGTCACGTCCACCAATGCGTCCAGCGCCTCCCGCTCGGTGGTCCACCACCGTCCCTCGTAGACCAGGTCGGCGTACCGAGCGGCCAGCGAGTCCTTGAGCGCGAGGGTGCGGCGATCGAGGACGAGTTGCTCCAGGTCGCGGTGCGCCGTGCGCAGCACCGTGCCGGCCGGCGTCTCGTACACGCCCCGAGATTTCATGCCCACCAGCCGATCCTCGACAACGTCGGCGCGCCCCACCCCGTGACGCCCCGCCAGATCGTTGAGTGCCTCGACCATGGCGACCGGCGCCAGGTCCTGACCGTCGAGCGAGACCGGTGTACCGGTCTCGAACCCGATCGTGATATCGGCCGGTGTGTCCGGCGCGTCTGCCGGGTCGACGGTCAGGAGGAAGAGGTCGTCGGGTGGAGCGACCTCGGGATCCTCCAGGATGCCGCCCTCGTGCGAGCAGTGCCACAGGTTGCGGTCGCGGGAAAACAGCTTCTCGCTGGTGGCATCCACCGGAATCCCTCGCTGCCGCAGGTAGGCGAGCAGGGCCTCCCGTCCACGAAACGTCCACTCGCGCCAGGGCGCCACAATGCCAAGCTCCGGGGCGAGCGCCTGGAACGTGAGCTCGAAGCGTACCTGGTCGTTTCCCTTCCCCGTACATCCATGCGCCAAGTGGGACGCGCCGGCAGTCCGGGCCGCCTGCACCTGCCCGGCCGCGATGGCGGGCCGGGCCATCGCGGTGCCCAGCAAATAGGTTCGGGCATAGACTGCGCCCGCGCGCAACGTGGGAAACACGAAATCGGAGATGAACCGGGCCCGCAGGTCGTCGACCGAACAGCCCACCGCGCCGGACCGGAGCGCCTTCTCTTCGATGCCCCGTAGCTCCTGGGCCCCCTGACCCACATTGGCGACGTAGCACAGCACCCGCGCGCCCCGGGTCTCTTTGAGCCAGGGGACGATGACGGACGTATCGAGGCCGCCGGAATAGGCAAGCGTGACGAGAGGACCCATAACGATGCTCCGTGCCTGTATTTCTATGCAGTAGGATGCATTAACATACAGCCACGCAGTGCGGCGTCAACCCGGGGACCCGGCGAGGTCTGCGAGCCGCTCGCTGACTCGCTGCCGGGCGCTCGCCGAGCGGGCCACGAGCAGAATGGTATCGTCTCCGGCCACCGTACCCAAGACTTCCGGCCATTCAGCTCGGTCGATTGCGCTCGCGAGCGCGTTGGCGCTGCCAGCCGAGGTGCGGAGCACCAGGAGGTTCCCGACACCGTCGACGGACACCAGGAGGGCCGGAAGCACCTGCTCCAGAGGCGGATGCAGGACTGCGCTCTCGGCGGGGGCCGCGTAGTACGAGGCGCCGTCCGGTCCGGTGGCCTTGACGAGCCGGAGCTCGTGCAGGTCGCGAGAGAGCGTCGCCTGGGTCACCTCGATTCCCTCGGCACGCAGCCGATCCCGGAGCTGCCCCTGGCTCGCGACCCGCTCGGTGCGGATCACGCGGAGGATCGCCGCATGGCGCGGGGTCTTCATGGACGATCGCTCACCCCCGGGGCCACCGGCACGGGGGAGACCATCGGGACATCACTGCTGGTCGCCGATGTGGCCGTCGCGGTGACCGGGATGGTGTCCGAGGATGCGACCCAGTGGATTGTGGTACGGGCAGAACTCGGTGGGCTGCGTGCCGGGAATGAACCATTCGAAGTAGACGCTCTGCCGCGGGCAGAAATCGGTGGCCCGATAACCGGTGGTGGCGTCGATGCTCAACAGAACGAGCCCGTTGGGCCGGGCCCAGTCCTTCGGAGCCGGGCGGCGCTCGTACACCTCGTTCATGAACGCCGCCCAGGCGGGCGCGGCGAGCAGGCCGCCCTGCGCATTGGCCTTGATCTTGGTGGGTTGGTCGAAGCCGATCCACACCGCGCTGACCAGCTCAGAGGTGAACCCGATGTACCACACGTCGGTCCCGTCGTTGGTCGTGCCGGTCTTTCCGCCGGCAGGATGCCTGAATCCCCCGCGTGCCCGCACCGCGGGTGCCGCGGTGCCGCCGTCCACCACACCCTGCAGCATGTTCGTGACGAGCCACATGTGCTCCGGATCCATGACATTGGTCCGGCGCACCTGCGGCTCCCAGACGATGTTGCCGTCCGCGTCCTCGACGCGGAGGATCCCGAGTGGAGCCGCCTGCACTCCGAGCGTGGCAAAGGCCGTGTAGGCCGACGCCATCTCCAGTGGGATCACGGAGGCCGACCCAATGAAGAGCGACGGGTACCGCGGCAGCGGCGTCGAGATCCCGTACCTGGCGGCTTCGCCGATGACGGCCTGGACGCCGAGCTCCAATCCCAGCTTGACCGCCACCAGGTTCCGCGAGAGCATCAGTCCGCGCCGCATCGTCATCGGGCCGTAGAACCGCTCGTCGAAATTCTGGGGCTCCCACGGCATCGTGTCGTTCTGCATCAGGCTGACCGGACCGTCGTCGATCATGTGGCTCGGCGGCTTGTCGGCTCGAACTGCTGCGGAGAAGACGAAGGGCTTGAACGTCGAACCCGCCTGCCGCTGAGCCTGCGTGGCGCGATTCCACTCGGAGTCGGCGAAATCGCGCCCGCCCACCATCGCCCGCACGTAGCCCGTGTTGGCCTCGAGGGTCACCAGTCCACCCTGGAGATACGGCGTGAGCGTGTGCTTTTCGCCCGGCGTCTGCACGCTGTCGACGTACCGCTGGTAGGGCAGGTGACGAAACGGGCCGTATTCGCCGCCCTCGATGCGCTCGAGCTGCTCCATCATCGCCCGCTCGGCAGCGAGCTGCATGTCGAGGTCGAGCGTCGTATAGACGCGATAGCCCCGGTCGTAGATGGCGGTCCCGAACCGTGCGTACAACTGCTGGCGCACCCACTCGACGAAGTACGGCGCCACATCCCCGTAATCCTCACGGGAGCTCACGCGCAGCGGATAGGCCTTCCACCGCTCTGCTTCAGCCTCGGTGAAGTAGCCCTGCGAGCGCATCAGGTTGAGCACGATGTTCCGGCGCCGGACCGCCCGCGCAGGGTAACGCCGGGGGTCGTAGGCGTTGGGGCCGGGGAGAATCCCCGCCAGGAGCGCCGCCTCGGCCGGGTTCAACTCACGAGCCGACTTGCCGAAATACCGCTGCGCGCCGGCCTCCACGCCGTACGCGCTGCCGCCGAGGAACACCTGGTTCAGATAGAACTCGAACAGCCGATCCTTGGAGTAGGTCCGTTCCAGCTCCAGGGCGACCCGCATTTCCCGGATCTTGCGGCGCAGTGACTTGGCACTCGGGAGCGCCTCGCTCCACACGTTGCGGGCCAGCTGCATCGTGATGGTGGAAAAGCCCTCGTCGTATTCCATCGCGACGACGTTCGCCCGGACTGCCCCCGCGATACGCCGAAGGTCGATCCCGCCGTGATCGTAGAACCTTTTGTCCTCTGCGGCCAAGAAGGCCGCCCGCACCGCGGGCGAGATCTCATCGGCGCTGAGCACCGTCCGATGCTCGACCCCCAGTTCCTGGATGAGGCGGCCATCGGCCGCAAAGACCTTGAGCGCCTGATCTGGGCGATAGGAATCCAGCACGGCGATGGACGGACACGCGCCTCCGGCACAGGCACGGTTCCACGATCCAATCGCCATGCCGAAACCGAGGGCTCCCAGAAAGAGGAGCGCGACCGCGGCCGCGCGTGCAACGGGGCTGCCCCACAGGCGTCTGAGGCGTGCCCCCGCGGCTTGGAGGCGGTCACGGACACCGATCGACGCAGCCGTCGGAGCAGGCTCGCGCTCCCGCCCCGGCCGGGTGAACAGCGGCCTGCGCTCGGGAGGCTCGCCCAGAGGATGTTCGGTCATCAGACCCGAAACGTAGTCGCCCCCGGTTTCGCTTGCCAGCCGTATGGGGCCCACATAACCTTCGCGGGGTGAAAACGCTCCTCGATGAACTGACGTGGCGGGGGTTGGTTGAGGACCTCACCCCCGGACTGGCCGAACGGCTCGCCGAGGGGCCGATCACCGGATACGTGGGGTTCGACCCGACGGCTCCGAGTCTCCAGATCGGCAACCTGGTGCCCCTCATGTTGCTCGCCCACCTCCAACGGGCCGGCGGAAAGCCGCTCGTCGTGTTGGGCGGCGGGACCGGCCTGATCGGCGACCCCAGCGGCAAACGCGCCGAACGACCGCTGCTCGATGCCTCCACGATCGAGGAGCATGTCGCGCGACAGCGTGAGCAATTCGCGCGCTTCCTCGAGTTCGGCCCCGGTCCGTCGGACGCGGAACTCGTCGACAACGCCCAATGGCTCACGCCCTTGCGCCTCGTCGACTTCCTGCGCGGAGTCGGTAAGCACTTCACCCTCTCCTACATGCTGCAAAAGGAGTCGGTCAAGAGCCGCCTCGAGGAGGGCATCTCGTACACTGAGTTCAGCTACATGCTGCTCCAGGCCTACGACTTCCTCGAGCTGTACCGCTCGCACCGCTGCGAGCTCCAACTGGGTGGATCGGATCAGTGGGGGAACATCACGGCGGGTCGCGAGTTGGTGCGGCGCGTCGAAGGTGCGGAGGTGCACGGGCTGTGTGCACCGCTGCTCACGACCGCCACGGGCGGGAAGTTCGGCAAGAGCGAAGAAGGTGGTGTGTGGCTCGATGCGGAGATGACGTCGCCGTACAAGTTCCACCAGTTCTGGATGAATGTGGACGACCGCGACGTGGAGTCGCAGCTGGGAATCTTCACCGTCAGGTCGCAAGACGAGATCGCCCGTCTCATGGCCGAGCACGTCGGTGACGGGAGCCGGCGAGTGCCGCATCGGGTCCTGGCCAACGAGATGACGGCTCGGGTGCACGGATCCGACACGGCCCAACGGGTGGCCCGCGCGTCAAAGATCCTGTTCGGAGAGCTCGAGCCCCGCGAGGCCGACGCCGCTACCTGGCAGCTGCTCGCCGCGGAACTACCCTCGACCGAAGTCGATCTCTCGATTCCCCAATCGGCAGTCGATCTCGCCATGCTCGCGGGCATCTGCAGGTCGAAGGGGGAGGCCAAGCGGTTGATCGCCCAGCGGGGGCTCTACCTCAACGCCGAAGCGGTGACGGAGGACGTGACCGTCGGCACGGATCGGCTCATGGACGGGGGGTTTCTGTGGCTGCGGCGCGGCAAGAAGACCGACGCCATCCTCGTCACATCCGCGTCCTGAGTCTCGCGGCCATTGCCTCCAGGTCGGCGCGCACCGCCTCCTGCGGGTAGGACTCGGGGAATCGCAGGCCAAACGAGTCCTTGGTGAAGCGCGGCAGGACGTGGAGGTGGAGGTGGAACACTTCCTGTCCGGCCGCCTTCCCGTTCGCCGTCCACACATTGAAGCCTTGTGCGCCCACCTCGGCCACGATGTGCGGGGCCAATCGGGCACAGACCGCAAACAGGTGCGCCGCGGTCGCCGGTGGACAGTCCGTGAGGTCGGGCACGTGGGCGCGGGGCACGACAAGGGTGTGCCCGCGGTGCACCGGATACAGGTCGAGAAACGCGATGGCGGTGTCGTCCTCGTACACGAGGCTCGCCGGGGCGGTGCCACCAACGATGTCGCAGAACAGGCAGGATCGGCTCATCCTCGACGCAGGATCTCTACCACCCGCTCGATCTCCTCGATCGTGTTGTAGCAGTGCGGTGACAGACGGATCGACCCCTCACGCAGCACGCACACGATTCCTGCGTGCTTGAGCGCGCGATAGGTCTCGACCACGTGACGTGTCCGCACGCAGATGATCGAGCAGGCGTGGACGGGATCGGTCGGTGACGTGAGCTCGAAAGCCCCCTCGCGCGCCGCCTCGAGCAGGGGTCGCCGGATCTCGCACAGGTAGTCCCGAATCCGATCGATGCCCAATTCGAGGAGCAGGCGGATGCTCTCGGTCATCCCCACCATGGCTTGAAACGGCAACGTGCCCACCTCGAACCGACGGGCGTCGGCCCAGTGGCGGCGGCTGTAGTCCGTGAGGCGGGTGAAGTCGTCCGTGTCCTCGAAGGCCATCCACCCGGCAAACGGAGGCTCCAGCTGAGGGATCAGGTCCTTGCGCACATAGAGGAAGCCGGATCCCCAGGGCGAGAGCAGCCACTTCTGCGCACCACTGGCGAGCATGTCGATCCCAAGCTCGTGCACGTCCAGTGGGTGCTGTCCCAGCCCCTGGATGGCATCGACCACGAGGTAGGTCCCGTTGGCCCGGCAGGCGTTGCGCAGCGTGGGGAGATCGGCTCGGTAGCCGTTGGAGAACTGCACGAAGGATATGGCGAGCACCCTGACTCGCGCATCCATTAGCCGCTCGAGCATATGCGCCTCGTCGGGCCATCCGTTCTCCGTGGTCGGAACCAGCTCCACCTCGACGCCTCGGCGTCGGAGCGCAAGCCACGGATAGACGTTCGCCGGGAACTCATGGTCGGAGACCAACACGATCTCGCCACGCCTGACGGGGAGCGACCCAGCTGCAACGTTCAGCCCGTAGCTCGTGTTCGTTGCCAACGCCATCTCCTCGACGTCCGCATGGAGCAACCGTGCCACGGTTGCCCTCGCCTCGGCGAGCATCTCCTGCAGCATGCGGTCCGGCAGGAGATGTGGTGCCGTCCGCTTCGCCGCGAAGTCATCGATGACTCGCCGAGCGCGTTCCGGGAGCGGCCCGCTACTGGCGCTGTTGAGATACGTGGTCTCTGCCGTCCACGGGAACTCGGCACTGCGGAGACGTCGCACGGTGTGCCGCACCTCCTCGAGCGCGGGGGCCGGGATCATGGAGTCAGTCACCGGTTCACACTTCCACGATCGATCGAGGCGTTGCTGGGCCGGCCACCATCTGCAGGCGCCGGTAGGGACCACTGGCCGACATGAGATCGTCGTGGCGACCGGATTGTACGATCCGTCCGCCCTCCAGTACGGCGATCCGATCGGCGCGCGTCAACGTGGACGACCGGTGCGCGATGAGCAACACGGTCCGATCCCGAAGCAATCGGTCGATCGCATCCTGCACGAGCCGCTCCGAGTCCGGATCGAGGTGAGACGTCGCCTCGTCGAGGATGAGAATCGGGGGATCGCGCAGCAGCGCCCGCGCGATGGCGATCCGCTGTCGCTCGCCGCCCGACAGCCGCATCCCCCGCTCGCCCAGGATCGTGTCGTATTTGTGTGGCAGCCGCTCCACGAACACATGGGCGTTGGCCGCCCGTGCCGCGGCTTCCACGTCGGCATCGGTCGCGTCCGCGTGATCGCCGTAGGCGATGTTGTTGCGTACGGTATCGTTGAAGATCACCGTGTGCTGACTCACGATGCCGAGGCTCCGACGTAGCGAGCGGCGTGAGTATCGCGTGAGCGGGACGTCATCCACCAGTACCCTGCCACGCGTCGGCTCGATGAATCGTGGGAGGAGATCGGCCAGCGTAGACTTCCCGGCCCCGGACGCGCCGGCCAAGGCGAGGATCTCCCCACGGCGGAGCTCGAGATCGATCCCGCGAAGCACCCAGTCGTCCCCCTCGTACACCACCCACACGTCCTGCAGCGCAATCGTCTCCCGAAGACCCGGAAATGGCACTGTCGCTTCGGTATCGACGTCGTCGCACGGCTCGTCGAGAACCTCGAAGATGCGTTGCGCCGCCCCGAGCGCTTGCTCGGCGTGGGCGGGGAACTGCGACAACCGCTTGACCGGCGGGAGCAGGCGGAGGGACAGCGTCAGGAACGCGACGAAGATCTCCGGGCGCAGAGCTGTGCCCCCTCCGGCCACAGCACCAATCAACAGGAGCAGCACCAGGACGACCGCCCCGAGCGTCTCGCTCACGGGACCGGCAAGCATCGCCGCCCGCTGGACGTGCAGAACCCCGTGGCGGTAGCGTTGCACCACCTTGGCAAAGCGTCGCCGCTCGTACTCCTCGGCTCCGTACGCCTTCACGACCCGTGCTCCCTCGAGCGTCTCACTCATGATCGCCGTCAGCTCGCCCCGGTCCTCCAACGCGGCCGCGACCCGCGACCGAATCCGCCTGAGGATCGGTCGCAGCACGAGCGCCACCGTCGGTGCGACCAGGAGCGTGACGAGTGCGAGACGCCAGGACAGCGCAAACAGGATCGCGAGGTAGACGCCGATCAGTATCACATTCTGCAGCACGGCCACCAGAGCCTCACTGACCACCCACTTCGCCTGATCGGCGTCGGCCACCATCCGACTCAGCAGCTGGCCGCCCTTGGTACGCTGGAAGAAGCCGAGCCCGAGCCGCTGGAGGTGCCGATAGAGATCGGTGCGGAGGTCGCGGGCAACCGATTCCTGCAGGTAGTGGCTCAGGAAGCCCGCCACATACGCCGCGACATTCTTGAGAACGACCGTGGCGAGAATGACCAGCACCACTGCCCGGAGGGCACCACGGGGATCGCCGGAGATGAGGCCGCCCACGGCCCAGTCGAGCACCCGCTCCACCACTGTGGGCGACTCGGCCACGGCGGCGGTAGCGCCGAAGAGGAGTCGAAACAAGGGGATGAGCAGCGTGAGTATGAAGCCGTCAAGCACCGATGCCGCGACGGCAGCGGCAAACGCCGCGAGAAAGGCAAGCCGAAAAGGTCGGGCGTACCCAACGAGCCGCCCGAAGCGGCTCGCCGTCACGATGCTTTCCTCGGCGTGAGCAATGCTACCGGAAGAATGACCTCCTCCGGCGTCACCCCACCGTGCAGGAACGACCCGCGGTATCGCGCCTGATACTCCCGGAGCTTTGTCGGATACACGAAAAAGTGATCGCCGGTCGCGAGCAGCATCCGCACGCCCAGACGGCCTTTCGGGAGACCCCAGGCGGCGAGATCGTCGACCAGGATCGCCGTCGACGCCTTCTCGGCCCTCAGGTCCTCCCCGAACTTGTACCGGAGATTGGCCGTCGCATCCCGCTTGGCGAATACCGTGGCCGGAGTGTGGCAGTGGATCGACCCGTGATCGGTGGTGAGCAGGACGGGTACACTGCGGCGCTCCGCCTCCCGAAGCGCGCGGAACAACGCGGAATCCTCAAACCAGGTGCGCGTCACGCTGCGCAAGGCTCCCGAGTCCTTGGCCACTTCATAGAGAATGGCGTTCTCGGCGCGGCCGTGGGTGAGTTGGTCAACGAAATTGAACACGAGCGCGGTGACGCCGTCCTGGGACAGGTACCCCGGAATGCGCCTGAGTACCTGCTCGCCCTCCTGGGCGGTGGCCACCTTCTCGTACCGAACGGGGACCGCCCGACCGGCCAGATCTCGGAGCTGCTCAGCCAGCAGGGCATCCTCGTGGGCGTTCAGGCTCTCGTCGTCCCGCTCCCCCCACCAGTCTGGGTGACGGGCCTGGATCTCCGTCGGAAACAGTCCACTGAAGATGGCATTGCGCGAGAACGGTGTTGCCGTCGGGAAAATGCTGTAGTAGTACGATTCCTCGAGATCGAACAAGGGCGTCACATGTGACTTGAGGAGTTCCCACTGGTCCAGCCGGAGGCAGTCCACGACCACGAACATCACCCGTCCATGGGCTTCCAGCAGCGGCATGAGAAACTCCCCGCACACGTCCACCGACAGCGGTGGGCGATCCCGGTCGGGATGCGCCAGCCACCCCGGGTACTGCTCGCGGATGAATGCCGCAAAATCATCGTGCAGACTGACTTGGAAGCCCCGCAGCGCCTCCTGCAGGCCACTCTCTTCGGTCTGCCCCAGCCGCGCTTCCCACTGGAACACCTCGACCACGAGCTCCATCCATTCCCGCCACCCCGGTCGGCTCCCCCGTCGCTGTTCGAGCTCTCGAAACCGCATCACGAAGTCGCGGGCCAGTCGCTGCTGGCGAATTCGATCCCCCTCAAGCAGACGCGTCACAACCGTGAGCACCTGTCGGGGGTTCACCGGCTTCACCAGATAGTCGTCGAGCTCGATGCCGATCGCCTCGTGCATCGTGGTGGATTCCTCGCTCTTGGTAACCATGACGACAGGAGCCGCGGGGTCGATCGCGCGAATCTCCATCACCAGATCTAGCCCTCGTCGCCCAGGTAGTTGCTCGTCGAGCAGGATGAGCCCGTAGGGCCGCCGCTGCAGCAGCGCAATCGCGTCGTCACCGTGCGCAGCTTGCTCCACCTCGTACCCATGCTCCTTCAGGAACAGGACATGCGCACCGAGGGATTCAAACTCGTCGTCGACCCAGAGAATCGTCTTTGGACGGGGCATGTGGGGTCACATCTTCCTGGCTGACGGTTCCGTCGAGTCGGACTACCGATTCCATGCCCTCGACGAGAGGCACCGGACCGTACCCCCAAGTTAGACCCATCCGGTGATGGCTTCAACGCATGCTGGCCGTGATCCCCGAGCTCGCCTACATTGCGAATTCAACCCAACCTTCCGTGGACCGATGATGGTTCCCGCTCGGGAGCACTATGCTCGACCACCTTCCCGCTACTGAAGATCGGCTGCTCGCTGAGTTGGCGGAGGCGGCCCGCGGGCCGAAGCGCAACGCCCTATTCGCCCTGTGGTTGGTCGTGCGGCACTGCGACGGCGCGCTCCCACCCACCGCACTCGGTGAGCGGGCGGGTCGCGCTCGTCTTGGCGGTCTCGAGCACCGGCTGAGCAGCCTGTCGCTGCCTGCACCCCTGCGCAGGGCGCTGCCGGCATGCCTCCGTGAGCTCCGCGCCGGTCAGCCCGCCCGGATCACCGTGGCGCTTCAGCAGCTCGCGGCACCCGCCCGGGAGGGGGTCGGTACATCGGCGGCCGAGGCGCTAGTTGCCGGCGCACGGGCGGCGCGCAGGGTGATCCGTGAACGGAGCCCGGCCGAAGGAAAGATATGAGCGAGCCACAACGCCTCCACCGCGATTCCTTGACCGCGCTGGTCAACCAGGTGGATGCCCTCGTGCCGGGCTCCATTCCACCCGATACGATTCCGACCGGATTCGCGTCACTGGACCAGATTCTGGGCGGTGGAGTACGGCGCCGCGATCTGATCGGGCTGGGTGGCGACGTCGGATCGGGAAAGTCGTCCCTGGCACTTGCCATGGCACTGCGATCAGCGGCAGCCGGATACCGGGTGAGTTTCTTCTCCGGCGAGATGGACGAGGACCGGCTGATGGAGCGGGCGGTGGCCCTCGAGGCACGGGTCACCATCGACGAGATGCGCAGCGCCAAGCTGTCGGAGCCCAAGCGCGCCGCCGTGGGAGCCGCCGCCCTCAAGTTCCGGGATCTGAGCCTACGGATTCATCCCATCGTGGGGCAGACGTTCGACGAGGCGCTCGCACCGGCCTGGGACGAAGAACCGGCCCTGCTGGTGATCGACTACCTGCAGCTCCTGCCACCCCACGCCTTCCGCGCGACACAGGACGAAGATCTCGCCGTGACGGTTCGAGCGCTGAAGACCCTGGCACTCGAGCGGCACATCGCCTGTCTCGTCGTCGCTCAACTCCCACAGCACGTCCACACTCGGCCCGACCCTCGGCCGACGCTCGACGACTTCGGAGCGTTGGGATCCGTGAAGCAGCATGCCGACATCGTGTTGGCCCTCTATCGGGAAGAGATGTACACGCCGGGCGGTGGCGTAGAGGGAGCGACCGAACTCCGGATCGCAAAGAACCGGAACGGTCCCTCGGGTTTCATCGATCTCTACTTCTACCAGCAGTGGCTGCGATTCGAGGACATGCTCGATCCGGAGCAGTGATCCCCGACGCCGCCGAACGCCTTACACCCGTTCCAGCGCCGCCGCGATCGGACGCGGGCGTTCCGTTTCCCGCCGTACCCACACCACCGACCCGAGAATGATTGCCATGGCCCCGAAGGTCCGCAGCGAGACGTGCTCATCGAGCACGACCCAACCGAGGAGGACCGCGACGACCGTGTTGACGTACACGGACGTCCCGACGAACGTCGGGGACGCATGTCGCAACAGGTACACGTAGCTCGTAAAGGCGATGATCGATCCGAACACGATCAGATAGAGCACCGCGCCAACGCCGGCTGCCGAGAGGGTGAGGGCCGCCGCCTCGCCCCGCAAGAGACCGAGCAGGGCCAGAACCATGCCGCCGGCCAGCATCTGCAGTGCCGCATGCACGTAGGGTGGCGTGTCGACCGGGTGCCGCTTGGAATAGATGGACCCCAGGGCCCATGACGCCGACGCGACGACCAGCGCGACCGCGCCCCAGAGTGCCGCCACCCCCAAGGTCCCAAGGGAGTCTCCGACGAGGAGCACCGTACCGACGAAACCAGCCAGGAGACCGGCCACCTGCCTCGCCGTCGGTCGCGTGCCACTCCCCGGAATGACCGCATCGAACAACGCCATCCACAGGGCGCCGGTCACGATGAGAATGGCCGCGAAGCCCGACTCCACCGTTTGCTCCGCCCAGATCACCAGCCCGTTGCCGATCGCGAGCAGCAGGATGCCGACCACGGCCGCCGTGCGCCAGTCACGCGCGCGAGTGGGGAGGCGGCGTTTCAGGAGCCGCGCGATCGCGAGGAGGATCGCACCGGCGACTACGAACCGGATGCCCCCGAACAGCGCCGGCGGGAGATGTTGCACGCCGATCCGAATGGCCAGATAGGTCGATCCCCAGATCAGACTGATGGAGACGTAGGCCGCGAGAACGCGGCCGGAGAGTGCTTGCATCCTCGCGGCGGAACGGGTGCTACGGTCGCACGCGGGCCGTGTCCCGCACGGCGCCGATGACGCTGAACTCCGAGCCCTGACTGGCCTGGGCGGGTCGGACGATCACCCACAGCGGCGGTCCCTTCCGGGCGACGTGGAGCGAGATCGATCCGTCCGCCATCGCAACGTCACCGACGACGTCCCAACCACGGTCGTCGAATGCGTTCCGATACCAGGCGGCCACCGAGTCGGCCCTGATGGGGCTGGCATACACAAACTCCACGGACTCCGCGCTACCGGACCTGGAAACCAGGCGGGCCGGGAGGAACAGGGGCGCACCCTGCATGACATCGCCGGCCGGGCGGTCGGGTCCGCGTTCGGGCTCACCACAGGCTCCCATGCCCAGCGTGAGCGCCAGCATGAGGAACGGGATGCTACGGATGCTCGTCACGCGGGAAGCGTAGCGACACCCGGGCTGACCGGCAAGGCGCGCCGCCTCCACGCCGCCGGACGCGTATATTTCGGCGTCATCGCCCACATTCACAGTCTTCAGCTCATACGGGCGCTCCCTGGGCGGTGAGACGGGAATCCCGAGCCGAGCTCCGGCTCGGTGAGCATCGTTGGAGGAGTGGCATGGCCGGCCATAGTAAGTGGAAGCAAATCAAGCACAAGAAAGCCGCGGCCGATGCCAAGCGCGGCGCGAAATTCACGAAGATCATCAAGGAAATCACCGTTGCTGCGCGCCAGAGCGGCGGGGACCCTGCCGGCAACCCGCGCCTCCGTACGGCGATCGCGAACGCCAAGACCGAGAACATGCCGGCCGACAACATCGAGCGGGCCATCAAGAAAGGGACGGGGGAACTCGAGGGCGTGACCTACGAGGAGGCCAGCTACGAGGGGTACGGCCCCGGCGGGGTGGCGATCTTCGTCCAGGTCACGAGTGACAACCTCAACCGCACCGTGGCCGCCATCCGGCATATGTTCTCGCGGAACGGCGGGAGCCTCGGGGAGCCCAACTCGGTCGCCTGGCTGTTCGACAAGCGCGGCTTGATCTATGTGGATGCGACCCGCTATCCGGAAGACGTGACGATGGAGGCCGCGCTGGAGGCCGGAGCCGACGATCTGACCACGGAGGACGACCAGCATATCATCACCACACAGCCGACCACGCTCCACGCCGTGCGGGACGCACTCGCCGATCGGGGTATCGAGCCGACCGAGGCCGAGATCGGCATGATTCCGACCTCCACGGTGCGCATCGAGGGCAAGGAGGCGGAGCACATGCTGCGGCTGCTGGACGCGCTGGAAGAGCACGAGGACGTATCCAAGGTGTTCAGCAATTTCGATATCGACGCGGAGACCCTCGCGGCGGTAGACGGGTGACCATTCGGGTCCTCGGCATCGATCCCGGTACGACGGTCACGGGATACGGTGTCGTCGAGCCGGCTGAGGGTCGGCTCGGTCAGCTCATCGAATGCGGAGTGATTCGGACAGCGGCCCGCGCACCGCTGTGGACACGACTCGATACCCTCTACGAAGGGATCACCGACCTGATCACCACTCACCAACCCGGCGTCCTTTCGCTGGAGAGCGTGTTCTACGCGAAGAACGTGCGAACGACCCTCACACTGGGACACGCCCGGGGCGTCATTCTCCTGGCCGCGGCCCGCGGCGGTCTCGACGTGGCGGAGTTTTCGCCGGCGACGGTCAAGAAGACCATCGTGGGATCCGGAGCGGCCGCGAAGGCCCAGGTGGGATTCATGGTGCAGCGGCTGTTGCAGCTCGCGACGCCACCGACCCCGGACGATGCTGCAGACGGCGTGGCTTTGGCCCTCACGTATCTCCTCACCAGGGGTGTCCGCCGATGATCGCCGGCGTGCGCGGCGTGCTGCATTCAACAACGGGTGACCGCGTGCATGTCGTCACGGAGGGCGGCGTGACCTACGAGATCGCCGTTCCGCTCGGCGTGCTCGAGGCCATGCCCGGCGTGGGAGGTCGGGTGGAACTCAAGACCGTCCTCGTCGTGCGCGACGACGGCTGGCTCCTGTTCGGCTTCGACGAGGACCATGAGCGGACCCTGTTCCAGCGCCTGCTCGGCGCGACCGGAGTCGGGCCCAGGCTCGCGCTCGCGCTGGTCTCGACACTGGGTGGCAGCCGCGTGGTTCGGTCGATCAAGGACGGCGACCTCGCCGCGCTGTGCACCGTGCCCGGCGTGGGTAAGAAGACCGCCGAACGGATCGTGCTCGAGCTGAAAGACCGGCTCCGGGACATCGCGGTGCCGGGTGCAAAGGAATCGGCCGGCGCGCCAGCCGAGCACGCCGTGCAGGCGCTCGTCAATCTCGGGTACGCCGCCGCCGACGCCGAGCGTGCCGTGCGCACCGCCGTGTCCGATGGGGGCCAGGGCCCGACAGTTGACCTAATTCGTCGCGCGCTACAACTGTTAACGAAACCCAAATGATCGAGACGATGCAGACCGCTGAGTGGAATTGCACCAAGTGCGGCGTGACCAATCGGAAACTGGTGAACCGCGACCAGGCGCAGGCCAATGACCGGTGCGTAACCTGCCACGCCCGGCATCGGCTCATGCGGGACGCCAGGCCGGTACGGTGGAACGCCGTGGCCAAGACGTGAACCGGCCGCAGATCACTACCCCCGAGATCCTGCCGGAAGAGGCGTCGGCCGAACAGTCGCTGCGGCCTTCGGACCTGAGCGAGTTCGTCGGTCAGGCGACCGTCAAGGAGAACCTCCAGATCGCGATCGATGCCGCGCGGCAGCGGGGCGAACCCCTCGATCACACCCTGTTCTTCGGCCCGCCGGGGCTCGGCAAGACCACCCTGGCCATTCTCCTCGCCCGCGAGATGGGGGTGAACATCCGCACCACCAGCGGGCCCGTGCTGGAGAAGACCGGTGACCTGGTGGGGCTGCTCACGACGCTGCGCCGGGGCGACCTCCTGTTCATCGACGAGATCCACCGCCTCCGCCCGGCACTCGAGGAGTTTCTCTACCCGGCCATGGAGGACTGCCGGGTCGATATCCGGATCGCCGATGGCCCCAACGCCCAGACCATCCCCATGAGCATCGAGCCTTTCACCCTCGTCGGCGCGTCCACGCGGTACGGCATGCTCACGCCGCCGATGCGGGCGCGATTCGGCATGGTCGAGCGTCTCGGGTACTACCCGACGGAGGACCTGGAGCAGATCGTCTCGCGATCGGCCGCCATCCTGGAGGTCGCGGTGGACGCCGACGGGGCAACCGAGATCGCGCGGCGGAGCCGCGGGACCCCTCGCGTCGCCAACCGCCTGCTGCGACGGGTACGCGACTACGCCCAGGTACGGGCCGACGGGGCGATCACCCGCGACGTGGCAGTGGCAGCGCTCAGCCGGCTGAACGTCGACGAGTACGGACTCGACGACATGGACGCCCGGATCCTGCAAATCATCATCGAGAAGTTCGATGGGGGTCCGGTAGGCCTGAACACCATCGCGGTGGCTGTCGGAGAGGACCCCGGGACGGTCGAGGAGGTATACGAGCCGTTCCTCATTCAGCAGGGATTCCTTCAGCGGACACCGCGGGGTCGCACGGCGAGCCCCGGCGCGTACCGGCACTTTGGCTA
>JBDHEI010000019.1:0-46318 GCA_039591075.1 Gemmatimonadota bacterium | reverse complement strand
TGCGCCTCGATACGAGCTAAGCATGTTCACACTGTTCTTGATCATCCTGATTCTCGTCGCCGTTGCCATGGTGACGGCCATCCTGCTCCAGGCTGGAACGGGTGGGGGCCTCGCGGCTATGGGCGGCGGTGCATCCAGCGATTCGTTTCTCGGTGGTCGGCAAGCGACGACGATCCTCACGAAGGCGACGTGGTGGCTCGGTGGGATCTTTCTCGGTCTGTCACTTCTGCTGGCCGGCATGAGCACCAGGACGTCGGTGCCCCGGTCGGTGCTCGACAGTGAACCGGTCGCCCCGGCCCCGATTGTTCCCCCGACCCAGCTCCCCCTGAACGTGGAGCCCGAGCAATCCCAGGGGACGACACCGCCGCAGCCCCAGAACTAGTGTCGACGACGCAGCCCGCCTACGTGCTGCTCGAAGATGGCGCGTGGTTCCCCGGAACCGCGCGCCATTCGTTTCCTCATACGCCTGGGGAGGTGGTCTTCACCACCAACCTGACTGGCTACCAGGAGGTCTTCACCGATCCCTCGTATCTGGGACAGATCGTCGTCATGACGGCGACGATGATCGGCAACTACGGGACGAACGAGGAGGACGTGGAGTCGGGCAGGCCACAGGTCACGGCCGTGGTTGTCCGCGAGCTGGCGCGCCAGCACTCGAGTTGGCGCGCGACGGGCGCGTTGGACACGTGGCTCGCCGAACGGGGGATCCCGATCCTCCAGGGAATCGATACCCGGCGTCTCACGCGGCACATCCGGTCGGCGGGCGCGATGCGTGGCATCGTCGCCCTGGGAGAGCAACCGAGCGACGAGGCGCGCCGCGCCCTGGACGCGAGCCCCCACATGGAGGGTCTCGACCTCGCCTCACGGGCCACCGTACCCGACGAGCGAGAGGCAGGTGACGGGTCGGCCCGGTTCCATGTGGTGGCGTATGACTTTGGGATGAAGCGCAACATCCTGCGGATTCTCACGTCGCTCGGATGTCGAGTCACGGTGGTCCCCGCGACCACGCCGGCCGCCCGCGTGCGGGAGTTGGGGCCCGACGGGGTCTTTCTCTCCAACGGTCCCGGCGATCCCTCTGCCGTCCGGTACGTGCTGCCCGAGATCAGGCACCTCGCCGACACCGGTCTGCCGACGTTTGGCATCTGCCTTGGCCACCAACTGCTCGCCCTGGCCTACGGCGGCGCGACCGACAAGCTCCCCTACGGCCATCGGGGTGGAAACCATCCCGTTCGCGACTTCCAGACTGAGCGAGTCCTCATTACCAGCCAGAATCACGGATTTGCTGTCAGGGGAACAAGTAAGGTCGTGTCAGGTGCCAAAGCACTTGAGGTGACTCATCGTAACCTCAATGATGACACGGTGGAAGGTGTTAGACACCTCGAGCTGCCAACGTTCGGTGTGCAGTACCATCCGGAGGCCTCTCCGGGCCCTCATGACGCACAAGGGCACTTTAGGGAATTCGTCCAAGCTCTTGACAGTCAACGGTTAAGCCGATATTAATGTCGGCCCAACGCCGTGCTTCCGACGGGGCACGGCGGCCGCCACTCCGGGGCCCCGGCCACCATTGCCCGGACGGCCGGGCCGATGATCTCCAAGAAGGACTGTGCGCGGGTCGTCGACGCGTTCCTCGAGGCAATCAAGCTCTCGCTCTCGGATCAGAACAACATCGAGATCCGCGGGTTCGGAACCTTCAAGATTCGACGGCGCAAGACGCGGATGGCGCGCAATCCCAGGACGGGTGAGCCAGTGGAGGTTGCTGCGCGCCCGGTGCCGGTGTTCAAGCCATCCAAGGAGTTGCGCGGCATGGTTGCGTCCTCGGAGGACGATGGGGAGCGGGCGGTGGCGGAGGGCTGATCGGGCACGGACGACAGGGTGACGCCGGCCCGGGCAGGGCCGACAGCGCGGGGCGGTCGCCGGCAGGTGACCGCCCCGTGTGCCGTCCGAGCCCCCAATGAACTCAGTGCCGGTTCCGGAATGCCTCGTACAGCCGCGTGTGCTTGGTCTCGAGCGAGACCTCGATCCCCTGAATGAACGCCCGCTCCACCTGCGTCACGATTTGGAGCGGATCGCCATCGGTGACGATGAGGTCCGCCCGTTTGCCGACGTCGATGCTGCCCATCTCACTCCCGAGACCGAGGATCTCGGCTGGGTTCAGCGTGACGGCGCGCAGGGCCTCGTCTTGGGGCAGACCGAACGCCGCGGCTTTGGCAGCATGATAGGGGAGGTTGCGGACGTTGCTCACGTCGTCCGTCGCGAACGCCACCCGGACACCGGCGGCGTGCAGGAGCGCAGCGTTTTCCCACCCGGCGGTCAGCGGATCGTCGCGGTCCATCGTCGGGGAGAGCGCCGAGCCCACGATCACCGGAATCGAGCGCGAGGCGAGCTCACCGGCGACCCGGAACGCCTGATCGCCGCGCACCACAACGGCCTGGACCTCGGGGAACTTGTCGAGGAACAGCAGGAGCGATCGAATGTCTCGCTCGCGTCGCGCTATGAACAGTACCGGGATCCTGCCCGTCACGGCTGGCGCGAGGGACGCCACGAGGAAGCGTTGGCGATTCGTAATGTTCGGATCGAAACGGGCCGTTGGATCATCGTCTGTGGCCGTGCCCTTGGCATAGAGGACGGCCCGCTCGAACAGAGTGACCAAGTCTTCGAGGTTCTCACCTTCCAGGCTCGGCTCGTCCCACGGATCCCCCTTCGGACTGGGGAAGGCTACAACCAGGGCACCGCTGTCCCGGACGGCCATCCGCTCGGGTGTGTCGCCGTGGAGCTGAATCACCGATCCCATGCCTCGGATGACGCCACTCGCGGGCGCCGTGAGGACGGTCAGGATACCGTTGGCGCGGGCAACCGGGATCGCCTCACTGTGCGGATGGACACCCGTGAGCGCGCGAATGTGCGGATTGTAGCGCCCGACCTCCCGGTCATCGCGGCTCGCCGCCACCTGCCCGATCTCCACCATACCCAACCGGGTCATCGGATCGATCATGCCCGGATACAAGTGCTTTCCGGCCAGGTTGATCACGGTGGCGCCGTCCGGAATGGTGACCTCGCCCGCTGTCCCGACGGCCTGGATTCTCCCGTTGGCAACTAACACCACGCCGCTCTCAATCGGAGGCCGTGATGCGGGGTGCACCGTGGCTCCCACGAGAGCCGTCACCTGACCCTGCTGCCGGGCCGCACCCGGCCGCCGGTCGATTCCGGCGCTCGGTCCCCGCATGGCGCCTCCGCGCTCGGTCGTCAGCGCGTCGGGCTGCGAGGGAGTCGGAGAGATGGACGGCGACACGGCGTCAGGAACCACCTGCGTCTGCGGCGGCGGCCGGACCGGATCGCCGCGAGTTTCGGCCTCCCGCAGGCGATCGTAATACACGATGCCGTCGACGATCGTCTTCTCCACTCGGCTGTAGGCGTCAAACGGGTCGCCCGACAACAGCACCATGTCGGCCTGTTTCCCAACTTGGAGGGTGCCCACCTTGTCGTCGATACGGAGTATCTCCGCAGGATGCCGCGTGAGCATGCGCAGGGCGTCTTCCTTCGGCACGCCGCCGTACTTCACCGCCTTGTTGAACTCGTACACCATGAACGACTGCAGCCACGGAATGTCGGAGTTGATCGCGGTCCTCACCCCGTGCTCGTGCATGATCGCCGCATTGTAGGGGATCGCATCGTAGGCCTCGAGCTTGTAGGCCCACCAGTCGGAAAAGGTGCCCGCCCCGGCCCCGTGAGCCGCGATCTCGTCGGCCACCTTGTAACCCTCGAGGACGTGGGTGAACGAGTTGATCCGGAAGCCGAACCGCTCGGCCACCCGCATCAGCATGAGGATCTCGTCCGATCGATACGAGTGGGCGGTGACGAGGATCCTGCCTTCCATGATGTCGACCAGGGCCTCGAGGCGGAGATCGCGGCGCGGCGGGACGCGAAAGGCCTTCGGGTTGGCCCGATAGGCGTCCCACGCCTTCTGGTACTCCTGCGCGGCCGTGAACGCCGTCACGTAGACCACTTCCACCCCCTCGCGGCTCGCCGGAAAACGCCGTTGCCCCTGGCCTCCGAAGTTCTTGCGGGTGACGTTCTCGCCAAGCGCGAACTTCACCGTTTGGGGCGCTCCTGCGAGCAACAATGCGCGACCGTCCTGCATGCCCCAGCGCATCTTGATGATCGCGCTCTGTCCTCCGATCGGGTTCGCGCTGCCGTGCAGGACCTGAGCCGTCGTCACCCCGCCGGACAACGCGCGGTAGATGCTGAAGTCCTCGGGATCGAGGGCATCCATCACCCGCACTTCGGCCGAGATCGGTACGGATCCCTCGTTGGTCGAGCGCATGCCCGTATGGGAGTGCTCGTCGATGAGACCGGGAATCGCCGTCTGGCCACTGCCGTCGACGACGGGCACACCCCGTGGGGCCGACAGATCAGACCCGATGGCGCGGATTGCTCCATCCCGTATCAGGATCGACACATTGCGATGGACCGTGTCATTCGCCGTCCACACCGCGTCGAGGTTCCGAACAAACAGATCCCCACGCGGCACAGCCACCGCGCCGGGCTCGATCTGTGCTTTCCACTGCGCCGACGCCGACGGCGTCACGACCGCCGTCATGAGCGCGGCGGTGAGGAGCGTGCGTGCGATGCTCATTCGTTCCCCCTCTCGGGCGTGCCGGTACGCCGGGCCGTCCATGAGAAGTCACCCATTGGGCCGCCGCCGGTTCCCGATGCCTCGTCTCCCTCGACGGTCCCCGTGACCTCGAATTCCATCGTCTCGCCTCCCATGCTCAGCACCCAGGTACACGTGAAGGACGTGCCCGAGACGGCGCCGCCGCGGATCTGCATAGTTCCCATGTCCATGACCAGGGTGCCGCTGAATTCGGCCCCGTCCTGCTCGAGCGTCATCTTGCCGCCCATGCCCTCGCCGCCCGCGTCGATGTCGACCGTCCACGTACCTGTCACGTCGACGGTGGGGGCCTCGCCGCTCCCCGGCTTGGCGCTCGGCTTACCCCGTTCCAGTGCTCCTTCAACGAATGTGTAGGCGATCTTGGTCTCTTCGGCGAAGAGAGGACCGTCGGCCACGACAAACGTCGCTGGTAGCCCGCTTTCGATCCGGGTCAGAGAGGGGGCACCGAGGAGTTCCGCCGGCGTGACGGTGAGGGCACGGAGCGCGTCCGCCTCAGGCAGACCATACTCGATGGTCTTGCGCGTTCCCTGCCGCAGGTCGGCCTTCCCACCTCCACTGGTGAGAGCAAATCGCACCTCCGCAGCGGCCAGCTTGCCCGCGTTGGCGTATAGCTGCTCGAGATCGCGCTTCTCGCGTTCGGCCGCGGCATCGAGCGGCTTTGGCGCCTGCGCGGCAACCGAGTCGCTCTGGCCTGCCTCGGGCTTCTTCTTCTCGGGCTTCCACTGCTTCGGCTCGGGGAAATCCAGGGACACCAGGACCGGGACGTTCCGTCGCTTCAGGGGGTCGGTAACCTTCCATGCTTCGTCTCCGCCCACGATGATCGGCGAAAGGCCGTACTCCTCGGCCAGCCGGAGTACCAATCGGATGTCTTCCGCCTTGTCGGCAGCAAAGAACACGGGCACTTGGCCAGTCATCGCCGTGCGGAGCACCTCGTAGTCGGGATCCCAGGGCGGTGCCGCCACGCCGCGAGGATCGCGCCGGTAGGCTGCCGCATGCGCCCCGTGGTGGCGAGCGTCTTCCAGGCTCTGGCGAATGAAAGCCACCACCGCGAACAGTGTGCCGGGATACGCCCCTCGCGCCCCCTGCAGGGCAAACACGGGCCCCAGCTCTGGATTGAGTACCAGACCAGTCGGGACGTCAGCACCCTTCCGGTTGACCAGCACGGCGCCGCGACCGGGCATCACGGGTCCCTCGGGATGAACGGCACCAGCGACGACGCCCGCCAAGCGCTGCTTCTCGAGGTCTTTCCCCGTGGCCGTGAGGAAATCTGCGACCCGGCGATGCGGCATGAATCCCTGCACGTTCCGGGGCGGATTCCAGGGTTCGAGTTCCTGCCGGTTGATCTCCACCTCCGGGAACTCCACCTTCGCCGCTCCCTGGGCATCGATCATTCCTGGGAAGACCATCAGCGAATCGCCAGCCAGTAGCTCGGCATCGGGCGGCACCGCCACGTCTGCTCCCATTGCCTGGATGAATCCGTTCCGGACGACGATTGTCTGATTGGCCAGACGGCTGCCGTTCGGGCGAATCACGGTGACCCCGCTCAGCGCGTAGGCCGGTGCCGGTGGCGGCTCGGTGAACTGGGCGATGACGGTTCCAGGGGCCAGAAGACTTCCAGCCGTCACGGCCGCCGCGGCGTAGAAAAGGCGAGCGCGTGCTCTCAGCATCTCCGGTCCTTCTGTTGATGGGGTTGACGAAGCGTGTTTGCGTCCGCGAGGACTGGGAAGCTCGTTGTGATGCAAGGCGGTGTCAAGATTCGTCAGACACGGAAGGTGGCCTGCTCGACGTATCGGGGAGAGGCTATATTCCGCCTGACCATGTCTCGCATCGCGGATCCCCGAACGCCGAGCGCCTCGATCACCGTCGAGTGCCGCTTGTTTGCGCGCTATGCCGAGCTGCTGGGCCGGGACCAGCTTACCTTGACGCTTCCCGAGACAGCAACGGTGGGAGAGGCGATCGCAGCCCTCCGCAGTCAATTGGAGCAGGGCGGCCTTTTGCCAGCCGCCCCCCTCGCCGCCGTCAATCGCGAGCACAGTCAATTGGACCGACGACTTCGCGATGGAGACGAGCTGGCGCTGCTGCCACCGCTGGCGGGTGGGTGATCTGCGCTACCTCACCCGGGAGCCGATCGACATGGCTGCCCTCCTCGCGGAGGTCTCGGCGCCCGAGCGTGGGGGCGCGGTGGCATTTCTCGGGACGGTTCGCCGCGGGCCGGATGACGGTCCCGTGACCGCTATCGAGTACACGGCCTACGAGGCGATGGTCGTTACCGAACTCGATCGGATCATCGAGGAAGCGCGCGCCAAGTGGCCGGAAGCGGGTTTCGCGGCGCGGCACCGCCTCGGGGCGGTGCCGACGGGAGAAGCCAGCATCGGGATCGTGGCCGCGGCTCCGCACCGAGCGCAGGCGTTCGAGGCCGGTCGCTTTCTGATCGAGGAAGCGAAGCGGCGGCTGCCGGTGTGGAAGCGCGAGCGGTTCGACGACGGCACCGCACAGTGGCGAGACGCCTAAGCGACGCTGACGGAGCTGGGGCCCTGGAGGTGTGGTGATGGGACTGGCGATCGCGTTGATCGAGCCGCAGATCCCCCCCAACACGGGCAACATCGCGCGGATGTGCGCCGCGACCGATACCGCGCTGCACCTCATCGAGCCTCTGGGCTTCGGCCTCGACGATGCGCGGCTCAGGCGCGCCGGCCTGGACTACTGGGATGCCGTCGATCTCTGGGTCCACCCTCATTGGCGCGCGTTCCGTCATGTCGTCTCGCGTGAGCGTTGCATATATTTCTCCTCGCACGGGACGCGATCGTACCTGAACGCTCCCTTTTTGCCGAACAGCGTGCTGGTGTTCGGCAGTGAGACGGATGGGATGCCGCGGCGGATTCTGGAAAAACACACCGAGGAGATCTTCCGCATTCCGATGGGTCCAGCCGTCCGCAGCCTCAATCTGGCGACGGCCGCCGGGATCGTGCTGTACGAAGCGATCCGACAAGTGGCCGTTCCGATCGACCGTGCGCGTCCCGACTCCCCTCCCCATTCGTCAGCCAACCTCAGTGCACAACACGGGAACGAACCATGAACAAGATCACGGTAGTGGGAGCGGGTCACGTCGGCGCAACGACCGCGCAGCGCCTGGCAGAGAAGGAACTGGCGCGTGAGATCGTCCTCGTCGATATCCTGGAAGGGATTCCGCAGGGAAAGGCACTCGACCAGTGGCAGTCGGGTCCGGTGGAGGGGTTCGACACCCGGATCATTGGTGCCAACGACTACGGTCCGGCCAAGGGCAGCGAGATCTTCGTCATGACCGCGGGCATTCCGCGCAAACCCGGCATGAGCCGTGACGACCTCGTGAAGACGAATGCAGGGATCGTGCAATCGGTTGCCGCCGAGATCAAGAAGGTGGCGCCGAAGGCGATGATCATCGTCGTGTCCAACCCGCTCGACGTGATGTGCTACGTGGCGAAGACGGTGACCGGGTTCCCGCGCGAGCGGGTCATGGGCATGGCCGGTATCCTCGACACCGCGAGGTACCGCACGTTTTTGGCGGAGGCCATTGGCGTGTCCGTCGAAGACATCCAGGCCATGGTGCTCGGTGGGCACGGAGACTCGATGGTGCCGCTCATCTCGTACACGACAGTCTCCGGCATCCCCATCACGCAGTTCATCCAGCAGAGCGCGCTCGACCCGATCGTGGAACGCACCCGCAAGGGTGGGGGCGAGATCGTGAGCTACCTCAAGACCGGCTCCGCGTACTACGCCCCGTCGTCAGGCGCCGTGCAAATGGTCGAGGCCATCGTCAAGGACAAGAAGCGGCTGCTGCCGTGTGCGGCATGGCTGGAAGGGGAGTTTGGATTGAAAGACGTATTCGTCGGTGTGCCGTGCCTGCTCGGGGCCGGCGGTGTGGAACGGATCGTCGAGATCGAGCTCAGCGCGGAGGAGAGGGCGGCTCTCGTCAAGTCGGCCGACGCGGTGCGGGACACGATGAGCGTGGTCGAGCTGTAGCCACGCGCGCCCGGAAGAACCGATACGGCCTGGCGCCCCCAGCGCCAGGCCGTATTTTCCTGCACGACTTTCCCGCCTCCCGGAGACACGCCATGATCTCTATACCCTCCCTGTGGCTACCGATCCTCCTCTCGGCGGTGGCGGTCTGGATTGCCAGCGCGATCGTGTGGACGGTGATGCCGCATCGCCGCTCCGAATTCAAGAAGCTGCCCGACGAGGAGGCGGCGCGGAAAGCACTCAAGGCCCCACCGGGGGAGTACAACCTACCCTTCGCCAAAGATGCTGCCGCTGCCAAAGATCCCGAGTTCGTGCGGAAGGCCGAAGAGGGGCCGGTGGGATTCGTGCGGATCCTCCCTCCCGGACGGCCCGGGATGGGGAAGGCGATGCTGCTTTCGCTACTCCTCTACGTAGTGATCGGCGTGGTAGTCGCCTACCTCGCGAGCCGGACGCTGGATCCGGGCGCGCACTACCTGGCGGTCTTCCGGGTCGCCGGCGCGACGGCGTGGACGGCGCACTTCTTCGGCGCGGTGTCCGACTCGATCTGGTTCGGGAAGCCGTGGCACTCGACCGGGAAGCTCCTGTTCGAGTCGCTCGTGTACGCCGGACTGACCGGAGGGATGTTCGGCTGGCTCTGGCCCGCCTAGCGGCAGCCGAGTCGCGTCAGCGACCCTCGTACGTCACGTAGTTGCGGGGCGTCTCCCATAGGATCAGGCGCGTGAGCCTCCCGGGGAGACGCCCTTCGAGTATCTCCCAGATCGCGACCACCAGGTTCTCGGTGGTCGGATTGCGCTCCCGAAACTCCGAGACGTCGAGGTTGAGGTTCTTGTGGTCGAAGCGGCTCAGGACCAGCTCCTCCACGATCCGTTTCACCTCGCCCAGATCCGCAACGTACCCCGTTGTGGGATCCACTTCCCCTTCAACCGAGACGTCCAACTCGTAGTTGTGACCGTGGTAGTTCGGGTTGTTGCACGGTCCGAAAACCCGGCGATTGTCAGCGTCGGAGAGCTTCGGGTTATGGAGTCGGTGCGCCGCATTGAAGTGTACGCGACGCGTGACGGTGAGGTTTGGCATGGGGAGGTAGTTAAGCGGGGCTCGGAGGCGCCGTCAAGCACGGGCGTGACGAGCGTCGTTGACCTTCACCTATGATGTTGCTACTATGGAAGTTACGCCATCGTGCCCAACCACCGACTCGTCGGCCTCCTCGCGCTGACAACTGTGCTCGCCATCCTGTGGCCCTCCTCCCTCGTCGCGCAGGGAAGAAGCGTGAGCCTTTCCTACGGGGCCTGGTGGCATGACCAGACGAGCGTCCACTACGGGTTTGCCTACGATCGGCCTCTTTTCGGACCCATCGGACTCGGTCTCGGAGGGTTCTATCTCGATGACGGCGCTGCCCCCATCGACCGCACGCAGACCGGCGCAGAGCTGTTGGTAACGGTGGGGCAGCGGAGCCGCGGATGGTACGGGCTCGGCAGTGTCGGCCTGGGCGTCGACCACGACGACGGGACTGCGGATGCGTCGTGGAGCGCGGGCGTCGGCTACACGTTTCCCGTGCTCCCCTTTTTCGCCATCGGGCTCGAGGGCCGGTACCGTGTCGAGGACACCGGGGTGAGTGGTTTTTGGCGACTCGATCCTCTGGATCGAAGGGGATTCTCGTTAGCGGGTCGCGTTGTCGTGAGTGGACGCCTGCGCCGATCCCGGACGCCTCGCAGCAGCGGGGGGGTGCCAGCGCCCCCGCCCCCGCCCCCGTCCCCGCGTCCGGTTCCGGAGGTGCGCCCAGTCGAGGACGGAAGCGTGCCGGAGGACGTTGCTCGAGTCGCGTCCAGCGTGGTCCGCACGGCGCTCGAGGCGATGGGGAGTCCCTATCGCTGGGGAGGGAGCGATGCCACCGGGTACGACTGCTCGGGACTCATCCAGTGGGCCTATGGGGAGCACGGCATCGTCCTGCCTCGAATGAGCCGCGATCAGGCCCGCCAGGGCGTCCAGGTGGAGCGCCGGGTGGCGGTCCTCAACCCGGGAGACATTCTCGCGTTCAGTGAGGGTGGTGGTGGGGTCAGCCACGTCGGCCTCTATGTCGGCGACGGCCAGTTTATCCACAGCTCGTCGGGGGGGGTGCGGCTCTCCGGCTTGGACGCGAGCGACCCCGAGGCACGGTGGTGGCGCGACCGCTGGGTGGCGGCCCGGAGGATTCTCCACTGAGGGTCGTATCAGCGACGTCGAGACGGCCGGTGGCCTGATGCCGTGGATCGCCTGGGTGTCCGAGGAGGAGGCGACCGGCCACCTGGCAGATCTCTATCGGCGGTACGGGGCCCGACACGGGATGGATCACATCCTGAAGATCCACTCGCTCAACCCGGAGTCGCTCGAGCGGCACTACCGGTTCTACGACCATCTGATGCGCGGGCCGTCCGGTCTCTCGAGGGGTGAGCGCGAGATGATCGGGGTGGTTGTGTCGGCGGCTAACGATTGCTTCTATTGACTGCACCATCACGGGGCGGCGCTCCGTCGGCACGAGCGGGATTCTGACAAGGCGGAGGCCATTATTCGCGACGTGCGCTCCGCGCCGCTGACCTCGCGTGAGCGGAGCATCGCCGAGTATGCGGTGAAGCTTGCGCTGCACCCGGCGGAAATGACCGCGGCGGATGTCGCGTCCCTGCGGCAAGCCGGGCTGTCGGATGCGGAGGTGCTGGATGTCTGCCAGATTGCGGCGTACTTCAGCTTCGTGAACCGGATGGCGCACGGCCTCGGGGTGGAACTCGAGAGCTATTGGAGCGAGGACAGGGGCCTATGATGCGTTGGTTGAAGAGCGCTGCCGTGATGGCCGGCGCCTACGCGGCGACGGGATGTCTGGGCGATGCTACCGGACCGCCGCTTCCACCCGCCGACACCGTGGCGTTTGCCTCGTACGACCTCGGCGCCTTTCATGCGTGCGGTCTCACGGCATCGGGGCGTGCGTACTGCTGGGGTGCGAATGGCGTTGCGCAGCTCGGGACGGGCACGTTCGAGGACGAGGCCGTCCATCGACCCGTGGCGCAGGGAAGCGCCGTGTATCGACAAGTTTCCTTGGGTGGCGGGCACACGTGCGCGGTGCTGAGTACGCAGGTGGCGCACTGCTGGGGACTCAACGATCGCGGCCAACTCGGTCAGGGCACGCTGGGCCTGCCAGTGGGGCAGCCGACGCGTGTCGGGGCAGGGAAGCTCTTCACGTTCATTGCGACGGGCGGCGCCCACACCTGCGGCCTGGACCCGGCTGGATTCGCCTGGTGCTGGGGTCTCGCCGAATCGGGCCGGCTTGGCAACGGGGTGAGTGGGGTGGAAATCACCCGGCCCACGCCCGACTCCGTTGTGTTCGGAGAGCCGTTCGCCGCGCTGACCGCCGGGAACGACCACACGTGTGGGCTCACCCCTGACGGCAGGGCCTACTGCTGGGGATCGGGGGCCCTAGGCCAGCTCGGCATCGGCATGGCCGGGAACCGGGACGTGCCTGCCCTCGTGTCGGGCGGGCACGTGTTCGCCGAGCTCGATGCGGGTGGTCTCCACACGTGTGGCGTGACACTCGACGGTGACGGGTATTGCTGGGGCGATCACGTGTCAGGGCAACTGGGGGTGGGCTCGGGCGGCCCCCGTGACGTGCCGACCCTCGTGGTCGGCGGCCTTGCGTTTCGGTCGATCCGGGCCGGGGGAAACCACTCGTGCGGCGTCAGCCTCACCAATGAGGCGTACTGCTGGGGGCTCAACGATTCAGGTCAGCTCGGTGACGGCACGAGCATGATCCGCAACACCCCGACCGCGGTGAGCGGCGGCCTCGCGTTCCAATCGGTCGTTCCCGCGCTCGGCCCGTTCACAACGGGCTCCTGCGGCCAAACGACCGGCGGGGTGGTCTACTGTTGGGGCTACGGACTGGATGGGCTGATCGGCAACGGCGCGTTCGCGTCGGTGGCCGTCCCGACCCGGGTGATCGGTCAGCAGGGGCCGTAACGGCGTAGGTGCCCGCCGGCAGCAGCGTTCACGCTACGAGAGCATTCCCCGCCCCTTGACACCCCAGGGACAGTGGATATCTTTCCGTCCATTAGCACTCTCCGGTAGCGAGTGCTAGCAATCCCACAACGCATTAGAGTTCAACCGTTTACGAATTCGGAGGCACGTGCATATGGCCACCGCGACGAAATCCAAGGCCAAGCTCAACATCAAGCCTCTTGGTGACCGGGTCCTGATCCGGCCCCTCGAGGAGACAGAGGAAATGCGTGGCGGGCTGTATATCCCCGACACGGCGAAGGAGAAGCCGCTCCAGGGCGAAGTGTTGGCGGCTGGCCCGGGCCGCATCGAGAAGGGCCAGCGGGTTACCATGGAGCTCCACGCCGGTCAGAAGGTGCTGTACAGCAAGTATGCGGGCACGGAAGTGCGCATTGCCAACGACGAGTATCTCATCATCAAGGAATCCGACGTCCTCGCCATCGTCGAGTGACGTAAAAGGGGGTAACAGGTATGTCAAAAGAGCTGCATTTCGAGGTGTCCGCGCGGTCGGCGCTCAAGTCGGGCGTCGATCAATTGGCCGACGCGGTCAGGGTGACGCTTGGCCCGAAGGGCCGGAACGTGCTCATCGACAAGAAGTTCGGTAGCCCGACCGTGACCAAGGACGGCGTCACCGTCGCCAAGGAAGTCGAGCTGACGGATCCGGTGGAGAACATGGGCGCCCAGATGGTGAAGGAAGTCGCCACCAAGACGTCCGACGTGGCCGGCGACGGCACCACGACGGCGACCGTGCTGGCGCAGGGGATCTTCCGCGAGGGCCTCAAGAGTGTCACCGCTGGTGTCAACCCGATGGCCATCAAGCGCGGCATCGACAAGGCCGTGGAAGCCACGGTCAACGATTTGAAGAAGCTCTCGGTCCCAACGGCCGGGAAGAAGGAGATCGCGCAGATCGGCGCCATCTCGGCCAACAACGACGCCGAGATCGGTGACCTCATTGCCGACGCGATGGAGAAAGTCGGCAAGGATGGCGTGATCACCGTCGAGGAGGCCAAGGGTCTCGAGACGACTCTGGAGACCGTGGATGGCATGCAGTTCGACCGCGGCTACCTGTCTCCCTACTTCGTCACCGATCCCGAGAAGATGGAGGCCGTTCTCGAGGACGCCTACATCCTGATCCACGACAAGAAGATCTCGTCGATGAAGGACCTCTTGCCCGTTCTCGAGAAGGTTGCACAGACGGGCAAGCCGATGCTCATCATCGCCGAGGACGTTGAGGGCGAGGCCCTTGCCACGCTCGTGGTGAACAAGCTGCGCGGGACGCTCAAGATCTGCGCCGTCAAAGCCCCGGGCTTCGGTGACCGTCGCAAGGCCATGCTGCAGGACGTCGCCGTTCTGACCGGTGCGCCCCAGGTGATCTCCGAGGAGCTCGGTTTCAAGCTGGAGAACGCCGTGGTCGGCGACCTCGGTCGCGCCAAGCGGATCGTCATCGACAAGGACAACACGACGATCGTCGACGGCGCCGGTGCCGAGGACCAGATCAAGGGTCGCATTCAGGAGATCAAAGCGGCCATCGACAAGAGCACGTCGGACTACGACAGCGAGAAGCTGCAGGAGCGGTTGGCGAAGCTCGCCGGCGGCGTGGCCGTGATCAACGTGGGCGCGGCTACAGAGACCGAGATGAAGGAAAAGAAGGCTCGGGTCGAGGATGCGCTCCACGCGACGCGTGCTGCCGTGGAGGAGGGCATCGTGCCCGGCGGTGGCGTGGCGCTGCTCCGTGCTCAGAAGGTCCTCGAGAAGATCAAGGTCACCGATACCGAGGAGCAGGTCGGCATAGACATCGTGCGCCGGGCCCTCGAGGAGCCGACGCGGATCATCGCGTCGAACGCCGGGGTCGAAGGCTCGATCGTCGTCGAGAAGATCCGAAACTCGAAGGAGAAGAACTTCGGGTACAATGCGCAGACTGACTCCTACGAAGATCTGGTGGCGGCCGGCGTCATCGACCCCACCAAGGTGACGCGGACAGCGCTGCAGAACGCGGCCTCGGTCGCGAGCCTGTTGCTCACCACCGAGTGCGTCGTCGTCGAGAAGAAAGAGGACGAGAAGATGCCTCCGATGCCGGGCGGCGGCGGTATGGGTGGGATGTACTAGGCCGCACAGTCAGGACGCACTGGCGGGAAGAACACGGCGCCCCGGGGACTCCCCGGGGCGCTTTTCCGTTTGGATGCTGCTGCTGAGGGCGACCGCCCTCACTCGCGCCGACGCTCGCGCAGGATGCGGTCGATCGTCGCCCGATCGGCCCGAAGCAGCCCTACGCCCGGCAGGCGCGGCAGGAGCTCGGCCCAGCTGATGTCTTGTCGGAAGGATCGGCGGAACAGCGGAATTGCCTCGTCCACGCGGCCGAGATCGGCCAGGGTCACGGCCACCCAGTAGATCAGCTCGCCATTCGTCGCCGAGTCGGGAAGAATGGAGGATGCCAGGCGGTAGCTCTCGAGGGCCTGGTCGATCTGGCCGGCGGCCACGAAGTTATCGCCGTCGGTGGCCGCCCGGTACGCGCGCGCGACACGTACCAGGCGCCGCAGTTCGCCCAGGGGATCCGGATGGTCCTCCACGCGGAGATCGAAGATCCGCTCCCAGGGCGGGTCGGTCGGGTCGCCGCTCACCACCATGAGTGCTGCAGACTGCTTGCCGCGAATGTCGCCCCCGGCGGCCTCGCCCGCGTCGAGCGCCGCCAACAGGCGATCGGCCAGATCGCCCTTGGTCGTCTCGAACGCGCGGGCCATCGCTGGCCACACCGTCGCGTTGCGCATGAGATTGGCCTGCACCGAGTAGTGTCGACCCTGGGAGTGGCCGGCCGCAGGGATGTCGCGGGATCCCGTATGGGCCGCGACGCGCCCGGCGGCATCGATCATCGCGACCTGACGTACCTGACTGTCGGGATCGGCGCGGAGCAGGGCGGCCAGCGCCTCGGGCGCCGGCGTCCCGGTCCGCATCAGGTACAGGCCCCGCGGACCATAGGAGGGATTCACGAACGACTGGGTCGCCACGGCGCCGACTCCGGGCTCGGCCCACGGGACAACACTGCCGACCGAGAACCAGTGGGACTGCACTGCCACGCCGATTTCGCCGCTCACCGAATCCATGGCCACGATGGAGTAGGTGTGAACGGGGCGGGCCATCGGGTCCTGCGCGAGGGCCGGCGCGGTGGCGGCGACGGCCAAGACGAGGATGAGACGCATCCAACTCCTCCTCAAAGTGTATATTAGGGTCGCAAGCGTGTTGGTCGAGCGTAACCATCTGTGGCGAAAGGTGTTTCGATGAAGGCTCCCTGGCTGGTTGCCGCTGCAATTCTGGCGTTGGCAACGCCCCATCCCGTTGCCGCCCAGGGTTCTTCAGCCTCCAAGCTGCCCGACCTGTCAGGGACCTGGCAAGCCGACTCACCGGACGGCCCCATCACGGTCATCGTACGACCCGATTCGTCGGCGAGCTTCGGTGACGAGATCGTGCGCTGGCGAATCGCGTCCGATACGGTGTATCTGGCAATCGGGGGAGATTGGCTCGCCTATAACTTCTCGCTCCGAAACGGCACCCTGATGCTTTCGGGAGGCGATCTGGAGGAGCCCATCGCTCTGGCGCGGATCGGTCCGCCCACGCCGCGACCCGACGGCGTTCCGGTTCCTCCGGTGCCTGGCACACCCCCTGCAGCCGTTGGAGGCGTTCGCGCAGGATCCTGACCCGGCCTGACGGAGGTAACCGATTGGGACGGACGCGCCTGTGAGCGAGGATCGTGATGCGCTCTCCCCAGAGCTCTCGGCGTTCCTCATCGAGTTTGCCATCGCGTTGAACAAGCACGCCATCTACCCGGGAGGACATCCGTCGCTCGGACCAGCCGCTGCGCGGCTGCATGAGCGCTTGGAGCCCTTGCATGCGAGTCGGGAGACCCTGCGGCTGGGGATAGCGCGGGACCGGCTCGTGATCGAAGGGGTTTCCACCGACCCAATGAACCCGGTACTGGCCGAGCTGGCGGGTCGTCTTCACCGGCATCACCTGGCAGGCGTGAGCCTGCTGCGCGGCGCCACCTTGGCCGAGCTGCGGGAGCTCCTCGCCTCGCTCTCGCTCGAGGCCGATCGAACCGGGGAGCCGCTCGGTCTCGCCCCTCCGGAACGACGCAACGCGTGGCAATCCGTGCATCTGCACTCGCAGGAGTACGGCCGCCTGGAGCTCATGGCCGAGGGTGACGCCCACCTTGAAGACCAGATCTCCGAGGTGAATGGGCTGTGGGTAGCGTTGGCGCAGGCCGCCACCGAAACGGACGCTGGTTCTCATGAATTGGAACCGAAGGAACTGGCCGCTGCGATCAAGCGGGTCAAGCGCGTCGAGGCCTACGACAAGGTGATCGTCGACTACATGAAGAAGATCGCCGGCGAGCTCCGGAAGCGGGGACCCCGAGAGGCAAACGAACTCCGGTATCGCGTGTCGTCCCTGATCTCGACCCTCGACCCGGAGGTTCTGGACGAACTGCTTCGTCTCGCCGGTGGGGCCGCGGAGCGGCGGCGTTTTCTGTTGAATGCCACGGAGGGCATGAGCGTCGATGCCGTCGTCGCCCTCGTTCGAGCGAGTGGACGGACGGAGAGCCATGCGATCTCGGAGTCGCTGCTGCGCATGTTTCGGAAGCTCGCGGCACATACCGGGGGGGAAAGCGAGACTCGCCGCGGGGCGGCAGAATCGGCACTGCGCGATCAGGTCAGGGCGTTGGTGAACGACTGGTCGCTCGAGGATCCCAACCCCACGGCCTATGGGGCAGCCCTATCCAGGATGGCATCGGCGTCATCCGCGCGCACTTCGATGCCGGACGCGAGTCACCGACCGGAGCCAACGAGGGTGGTCCAAATGGCCATCGAGGTGGGCGAGACGGGCAAGGTCTTGAGCGCGGCCATCGAGCGCATGATCAGCGACGGCAGCGTGCGAGACCTCCTCGACACGCTCGCCGCGAAGGAAACTTCCGATGTGACACAGCATATCTGGGAGCGCTTGGCCGGGAGGGAGATCTTCGATCGGGTCCTCAGTGCCTCCCCTCTCGATACGGTCGTGTTGGACCAACTCGTCACTCGCGCGGGGATCGCGGCGGCGGAGCCGATGCTCGATACGCTGGCCACCTCGGAGGTATCCCAGACCCGCCGTATCTTGCTCGATCGCCTCACCCGCCTGGGGTCGGAGGTCACGCCGTTTGCGGGCGAGAGGTTGCCGGGTGCCCCCTGGTACGTGCAGCGCAATCTCCTGAGGCTCATCGCCGACATTGGCGTCTGGCCACCGGGGTTCGAGCCAGAGTCCTACGTTGCCGGCTCCGATCCCCGCGTTCGAATCGAGGCCATCCGCATCTTGATCCGCACGCCCGAGCGCCGTGAGCAGGCCATGACATTGGCCCTCAAGGATTCGGATCCCCGGGTCGCCGAGATGGGACTGCTGGCAGCTACGGCGTCGTGCCCCCCCGCACTGATCGCCCAGGTGACGGCACATGCCCGAGGGCGGCGGAATGAGGACCTCACCGTTCTCGCCATCCGGGCGCTCGGGACCCTCGACGATTCCCTCGCGGTAGACGCCCTCCTCGAGCTCGCTGCCCCCAAGCGCGGGTTGTTCCGGCGGCGAGCACCGGCGAAGTCACTTTCGTATCTCGCAGCCCTGCGCGCGCTCCACCGCCACTGGGAAGACCCACGAGTGACGAGAACGCTGGCAGTCGCCGCGCGGTCGCAAGATCCCGAGATTCGAGAAGCCGCGATGGGCATCGATCGAGAGGACTTCTAGGCGTGCAGGAGCGGTTGGCGTTTCTCCATGCAATGGCGCAGGCGCTGTCGGTGTTGTCGCTCTATCCGGCCGGCCATGCGTCGCGCGAGCGGGCCGTGGACAGCGCCTATACCGGCCTGCGACGCATGCTGGAGGACAATCCCCGAGTCACGTTCGGGTTTCTGGGGAGCGAAGTGCTCGCCGACGGTCAGCCGGTGCGCGAGCTGCGAGACTGGGAGTGGGCGGAGCGCCTTGCCGCTGTCGGGATTCAGCAGCTCGAATTCGATGGCACGGTCACGCAGGATGAGCTGGAGGAATTCCTCGATCTCATCCTCGCCAGGCTCGGGGGCAAGCCGGTCGACACGACCGAAGCACGGCAGATGCGACCCTGCGGGATCCGGTACGGGGCAATCGGAATTCATGATGTGCATCTCGATGGACACGTGAGAGTGGCGGCGACGACGCTCAGCATGGGGATGGTGGAAGAGGCCTCGGCGGTACGGTGGCTGCACCAGGAAATCACCCGGGGGAAGGCGCTACCGCTCGCTGAAGCGGAGGCCGTCGTGCGCTCGCTGACCATCGCGATGCACGGTGACCAAAACGTCATGCTTCCGCTGCTGCAACTTCGGGAGTTCGACGAATACACCACCACACATTCCCTGAACGTCAGTGTGCTCGCGATGGCGCTGTCCGAGTGGATCGGGCTGGGATCCCAAGATGTCCGTGCATTCGGCGTGGCCGGATTGCTCCACGATCTCGGGAAGGTGCGGATCCCAATCGAGGTGCTGATCAAGCCGGGGAAACTCGAGCCCGAAGAGCGCGAGCTCATCAATCAGCACCCCGTGGACGGTGCGCGAATCATCTTTTCCTCCGAGCCGGGACTCGATCTCGCCGCGGTGGTGGCCTACGAGCATCATGTCATGTTGAACGGCGGCGGGTATCCGACATTCAGCTATGCACGCGACTGCCACTTCGCGAGTCGGCTGGTGCACGTGTGCGACGTGTACGACGCCCTTCGCACGAGGCGGCCGTACCGTGACGCGTGGCCCCACGGACGGGTTCTCTCGTACCTGTTAGAGCGGGCGGGGAGCGAGTTCGACGGAGAGATGACGAGTGCTTTTGGCGCAATGATCGCTGAGTGGGAGCCGGCCGACGTGGAGCGGTGGCGCGAGGACGGCGAAGAAGCCTAGCCGAACACGTCCAGCGCGTACTGACGGTCGCCCACCTCGATGGGTCCCACAGGCTCATCCTGCGACGCCACCAACAGGCGACCCCGAAACCCCTTGTCACGAAGTGCCTGCCGCACCGTCTCCCTCGCCAGCTCGGGTCGATTGCACCGATCGCTCAGGTGTGCCAATACCACCATCTGGAGATCGCCGTGGCACACTGCGGCGGCTAGGTCGCTCGCCGAGCGGTTGGAGAGGTGACCCGTCGGCCCGGCGATCCGAGCGCGCACACGCGGGGGATAGGGTCCTGCTCGAAGCATGTCATCGTCGTGATTCGCTTCGAGGATCAGTCCGTGGACGGAGCGGAGAAACCGTGTGAGGCCCACCGTGACGCGCCCCACATCGTAGGCGATGGCGACCCGCACCCCCGTTCCCGGATCGGAGACCGCGACCGCCACCGGGTCGGCCGCGTCATGGCTGGTGCGGCACGCGGCGATATCGAGCGAGCCTCTGCGGATCGTTCCCCCATGAAGCAACTCGCACGTCGCGATGTCGGCAATGTTCAGTCCAAGCGCACGCAGGGTGCCCGACGTCGCGACGAGGGGGCAGCCTGCCGCGTGGGCAAGCGCTGCCGCGCCAGTGGCATGGTCCCCGTGCTCGTGGGTGAGGACGACGGCGTCGAGGCCGGAGAGGGACAGGCCCGCGTCGGTGGCCCGCCGCTCCATTTCCTTCAGTGGGAACCCTGCGTCCACCATGATCGTGGTGGACGTCGACTGCAGGGCGATGGCGTTGCCCCCGCTGCCACTGCCCAGCACGGTGATCTTCATGCGGACACGGCGTGGTCGTAGATGCGGGCGAGGGTCTGCCGCACGGGCTCGGTGACCGCCACCTCGCGTCGCGGCATCACGCGGGTCGCGGTGGCGAGAAACCCATCCCGGTGCATGATGCCACCTTCGCCCCACGCGAACGGGGGTACGTACTTCGGGGCGCGGGTCCACCCGAACACGTTGGCGCCCACACCGACCACGGTGCCCGTCTCGAATTGGGTCCCGATGGCCGTTTTGGCGTGGTCGCCGAAGAGCGTTCCGAGGTTCTGTCGGCCAGTCTCGATCCGGTGGTCGCCGATCTGGAGACGGATCCCTCCGTAGGTGTTCTTCAGGTTCGACGTCGTCGTGCCGGCCCCGACGTTCACCCAGCGGCCAAGTACCGAGTGCCCGACGAACCCGTCATGGGCCTTGTTGGCGTACCCGACCGCGACCGTGAACGCGAGCTCCCCGCGGATCTTGCACCGCGGTCCGATGGAACAGTGCGAGATCTGTCCGCCGAACACCTCGCAGCCGGGACCGATGTACAGCGGGCCTTCGAGCCGCGTCCCGCTCTTCACGTGGGTGTGCTGCTCGATCACCACGGGTCCGTGCCGGACATCGAACACGACACCCGGTTCCACCACTGCGCTGAGCACGACGACGTCGACGGGATCGCCGATCAGAATGCTTCCGTCCGGAAGTGCGTCGCCGCCCTCGTGCGTAAAGTCGGTGGTGTCAGCCACGAGGAAGTACTCGAGCGCGGTCACGAGGTCGTAGCTCCCGTGCAACTTGAGCCCCTCGATGGTCACCTCATCGCCGCCGAATTCGGTTCCCGGCCGCCAAGTGGTGCCCGGCGCGACCCACCAGCCCACCACGCCACCATCGTTGGTGAGACGGGCAGGGCCCTTGGGAAGGTCGGGATGCACGCCGGATGGGGCGAACGTGGACACGCCAATGATGGCGGGTCCCGTCACGGGCTCCGCAGCCGTCACCAGCGGCGCCGAGTCGTCCGCGAAGCCGTGGAGGTGGGGCGGGCCGAACACGGCCCGCGTCTCGCCGGCGGCAATCGCCTCCCACCGCTCCCGCAGAAGCCAAGCCCCGACCCGGAGTTCGGAGATTGGACGGCACTGGGCGAACGGGTACCAGTCGCCAGCCAGATCGGGTTGGTGGAGATACAGATCGGTCATGGTTGGGGTGCCCGCAGGTCGTCGGGTAGGTGTTCGAGCAGGGTCTTCAATCGCGAAGCCCGTTCCGGCGTCGTCACCAGGGTGATGCCATTGGCGCGGACGACGACGAGATCACGCACGCCGTCGAGCACGACAGGGCCGTCGTCGGCCCACACCACGCACCGCTCGGCGTCGTGGGTCACTGCACGGCCGACCCGAACATTCCCATCGGCGTCGGTCGGGCGCACGCGATACAATGAAGCCCACGTTCCGACATCGTCCCAGTCGAACCGACCGGGGACGACGGCCACCCGCCGACTCCGCTCGAAATGGGAGATGTCGATCACGACGGGCGTGACGGCCGCGAAGAACGCCGCGGGACCACGGCGTGCGAGTGTGTCGACGTGCGGGGCGATCTCCGTCGCGTACTCCGCGGTTTCGGAGAAGAACCGTGATGCGGTCCAAGCGAACAGGCCGCTGTTCCACAGCGCGCCCCGGGCCATCAGCTCGGCTGCGCGTTCGCGGTCCGGTTTCTCCACGAAGCGCGCGACCCGGCGGGTCTGGTCGTCCAGGGGATCGCCCGGTTCGATATACCCGTAGCCGGTCTCCGTTCGCGTCGGCACGATGCCGACCGTCACGAGCACATCGTGGTGCTCGGCGGCATCGAGCGCCTGGCTCGCCGCGCGCCGAAAGGCCACGCCGTCGCCGATGTGCCAGTCGGCGTGAAGCGATAGCACGGTGGCACCGGCATCGCGCTCGCCGACGACATACGTGGCCCAGGTGAGCGCGGGTCCGGTCCCCGCCGGCTGCGGCTCGCCCAGCACGTTGTCGGGCGGAAGCTCCGGCAGGAGGGCACGGGTCTCGTCGGCGAACGCAGCACCGGTCACCACAATGACCCGCTCTGGGGGCACCAGGCCGTCCAGGCGCTGCACGGTCTGGCGGAGAAGTGCTTCGTCCCCGGCGAGAGGCAGGAACTGCTTGGGGCGGGCCGGCGTGGAAAGCGGCCAGAACCGCGTGCCGGATCCTCCGGCCAGGACGGCAGCCCATCGGCTCATGACGGTCTCGGCAGTGGCATCGGGTCGAAGAACGTCCCCCGGGTGCCTGGACCAGAATCCACGGAGGCGGAGTCGCTACAGAAGATCGGCGATGGCCGGACGATGTCGCTGAACTTCGTACAAGTGGCTTCCGACATTCGTCCCCGGGGCGAAGAACATGGCGAGGAGCGCGTCGCCGCTGATCTCGGCGACGAGCATCATGCCCTCGGCACACTCGATCAAGCCCATGCCGAAGCCGCCACGCTCCGACGCGGCGCCCAGTTGGGAACACGCGGCCACCATCGAGGGCACGAGCGCCGCAAGGCCGTCCGGATCGAGACCGTCGGCCACGTGGGCGTCGATGGTGAGGCCGTCACGACTGAGCACGATCACCGCGTCCACACCTTCGCGGGCGCTCAAGGCGCGCAACACGTCGCGAATGGTCGGCATGGCCGCCAAGCTAGGACTGGGGGGTGGTGAAGTCAAGCGATCGTGACGGCTTGACCGGCCCCTCGGGCGTGCATAGTGTTCGGCGAGCCATCATGCGCCGTATATCCTTGTCCCGACTTTGGTTGGCGGTCTTCACGCTGCTGCCGCTGGCGTTGGCATGTGGGGGCGACATCGGTTTGCCCGCGCCCTCGATTGCGAACATCGTGGATACCCTCGTTCTATCCGCGCTGAACGGCACGCCCATCGGCCCGCCGTCGGCCATCGATCTCGTCACCGGTACCCTCAGCCGACCGGAGCTCGGAAACGACTTCGACTTCGCATTCGACATCGACTCGACGGGTACAGCCCTGCTGTACCCGGCGTCGCGTCTGGGGCGCGGCGGATCGGCAGCCCTCCAAGTCTCGAGCGTCCCGTTCGACTCCATAGCGCGTGCCCCGGTCGAGAACTTCGTCGTGGATACGATCATGCCGGTGACGACCGGCAAGGTGCTGATTTTGCGGTCGCGTTTCTCTTCGCTCCTGTGTTCCGTGTTCGTCGGCTCGCTCCCGCGATACGCCAAGACCGAGGTCCTCGAGGTCGATGCGGTGGGTCGGACGATGACCCTCAAGCTCATGGCCAATCTCAACTGCGGCTATCGCGATCTCATGCCGGGTCTTCCAGACCAATAACGCGTGATCGATCTCCGGCTGGTTCGGGAGTTCCCCGAACGGGTGCGAGCGGCCCTCGCCCGCCGTGGACCCGGATTCGACGGCGCCGTTGACGTCGTTCTCCAACTGGACGACAACCGACGGCGGCTGCTCAAGCAGACCGAGAAGCTCAAGGCGGACCGGAACAAGGCGTCGGAGGAAGTAGCGCGGCTCAAGCGAGCAGGGGAGGATGGCAAAGAACTGATCGCCGAGCTCAAGGGTGTGAGTGACGCGATCAAAGAGCTGGACCAGGAGGTTCGGGAGATCGAGACGGAGCTCGAGGAGCAGTTGCTCCGTCTTCCCAACCTGCCGCTCGACGACGTGCCGCAGGGTGATGCATCCGCCAATGAGGTTGTTCGCACGTGGGGCGAGGTGCCGAAGTTCACCTTTCAGCCCGGGCCGCACTGGGAGATCGGCGAGCGCCTCGGCCTGCTCGACCTGGCACGCGGTGCCCGCGTATCGGGCAGTGGTTTCCCTCTCTTCACGGGTGACGGTGCGAAGCTCGTCCGGGCGCTCATCAGCCTCATGCTCGACCTGCACACCGAGGAGCATGACTATCTCGAGGTGGCTCCGCCGTATCTCGTGACGCCGGAGACTGCCCGCGGGACGGGGCAACTCCCGACCCTGGCCGACGATATGTACGTGACGGGGGACGGACTCTACCTCATCCCAACCGCCGAGCTACCCGTCACGAATCTCCACCGCGACGAAGTCCTAGCAGCGAGCGACCTCCCGCGGACCTACGTGGCCTATACGCCGTGTTTTCGTCGCGAAGCCGGAGCGCACGGCAAGGACACGCGCGGATTGATCCGGGTTCACCAGTTCGACAAGGTCGAGCTGGTGCGCTTCGTGACGGCCGACAGTTCGGGTGCCGAACTCGAAAAGCTACTCGGTCACGCCGAAGCGGTCTTGCGTCGCTTGGAGATTCCCTATCGCGTCGTGCTCCTGGCCACCGGTGACTTGGGCTTCGCGTCGGCCAAGACGTACGATCTCGAGGTGTGGGCGGCTGGGGTGGGCACCTGGCTCGAGGTATCCAGTGCCAGCACGTTCACCGATTTTCAGGCCCGGCGGGCAAACATCCGGTACCGCCCGCGCCCCAACGCCAAGCCAGATTTCGTGCACACACTCAACGCCTCGGGTGTGGCCCTGCCGCGGACCCTGATCGCGCTCCTGGAGAACAACCAGCAGGCAGACGGCAGCGTGCGACTCCCCGAGGCCCTGGTCCCGTATTTCGGCAAGGAGCACCTGACGGCCCGTGCACGCGCGTAGGATGGCCGGCCGCCTTCGACGGCTCGGCCCGAGTGTCGTCCTCGTCCTCGTCGTTCTGTTTGCCGGCGTCTCCGCGTGGCAGTGGTGGGTGGTCGCCAGTCATCTGCGCCACCAGGCCCGCGCGACCTCGCGGCTCTACGGACGGGTTACCGCCGCCCTGGCGGATCCCTCACCCAGCGCGGGAACCGAGGCGCTCATCGCGATCGTTCCAGACATTCGCGCCAGCGGTATCCCCCTGATCATCACTGATCCCGCGGGTCGACCGACGGCGGCCGCCAATCTCCGCTTCGGGAACGCAGAGCTCGACGACCCGCGCGTCCTCGCCTACATCCGGCAGATCGACCGCACCAACCCTCCGATCGATCTGCCGGGGATCGGCCAGCTCCACTACGGAGCGCTTCCGGAAGCGCGGCTCCTGACCCGCCTTGGGGGTATCCAGCTCGCCGTCCTGCTGGCAGCGATCGCGGTGGGCGTATGGGCGTACCGGTCTGCGGTGACACGCGATCGAGACCGCGTGTGGGTCGCGATGGCCAGGGAGTCCGCACACCAGCTCGGCACACCCCTCATGAGCGCGGGCGCATGGGTGGATCGCCTTGGCGAAGGTGCCACGCCGCCGGACGAGATCGCCGCACATCTCCGGGGTGATCTCGACCGTCTTCAGCGGGTGGCCCAACGGTTCGAACGGATCGGACGACCCGCCAGACGAGAGCGCGTTGCGCTGGGCGCCGTGGCGGAGCGGGTGGCGACCTACTTCCAGCCGCGGCTCCCGCGTCACACCACGCCGATCACGATCAGCGTCACCGCACCATCGGCCGGCCCGTTCGTCAATGGCGATGCAGTATTGATCGAGTGGGCAGTGGAGGCGTTGGTGCGTAACGCCGTGGACGCGCTGAGCGGTCGCGGTGGGGAGATCGAGATCGCGGTCACGGACGAGGCCGACTGTGCCGTGCTCCGAGTGCACGATACGGGTCCGGGAATCGCCCCGGATATCCGCAGGAAAATCTTCGAGCCCGGTGTGTCGAGCAAGACGGGTGGGTGGGGCATCGGCTTGGCCCTGGCCCGGCGTATCGTCGAAGGTGCGCACGACGGTGAGCTCGAAGTCGAGCCATCGGCCGAAGGGACGGTGTTCCAGGCCAGCATTCCGCTCACCCGGGACGCGTAGGGTGCCACTCCGGCTCAACGCGGCCCAGCGGGACGCGGTCGAGCATGCGGGAGGACCGTTGCTCGTCCTGGCCGGCGCGGGATCCGGCAAGACGAGGGTGCTCACCGCCCGAATCGCGCATCTCGTCACCGATCGCGGGATTTCCCCAGGGCGGGTTCTGGCGGTGACGTTCACCAACAAGGCCGCCGCCGAGATGAAACGGCGTATCGCCGCTCTGCTGGGGCGCGACCCGGGAGGACTCTGGATCGGAACCTTCCACTCGTTGTGCGCCCGCCTCCTGAGACGTGAGGCCGCACGGCTCGGATTCACGCCGCAGTACACCATCTACGACGAGAACGATCGACTCGCGCTGATTAAGCGGCTCATGGAGGCGCGCGAGCTGTCGACCAAGACGTTTCCGCCGCGCCTCATGCAATCGGTGATTTCCAACGCCAAGAACCGGCTGCTCTCGCCCGAGGAACTCGGGGCGGCGGCTGAGGACCGCGTGACCCGGGTGGCGGCGGATATCTACCACGACATGGGAGCGGCCCTGGCACGTGCCAATGCAATGGACTTCGACGACCTCTTGCTGCACCCGCTGACCCTGTTCAGGGAGCATCCCGACCGGCTGGAGTTTTATCAGCGTCGGTTCGATGCAGTGCTAGTCGACGAGTTTCAGGACACCAACCGCGCGCAGTACCTGCTGGTCCGGCATTTGGCACGCCGCCACCGGGATCTCTGCGCGGTCGGTGACGACGACCAGTCCATCTATAGCTGGCGTGGAGCGGACGTGCGGAACATGCTGGACTTCCGAACCGATTTTCCTGATTCGATCATCGTGCGACTCGAGGAGAACTACCGCTCGACCCAGGTGATTCTAGATGCCGCCAACGGGGTGATTGCCGACAACACGACACGGATGGGCAAGACACTGTTCACCTCGCGAGGCGGGGGGGAGCTTGTCGTTGTCGTCCAGGCTGCCGATGAACGGGACGAGGCCGAGTGGCTCGCGCGCGAGCTCCGCAGCCTTTGCGCCAACGGGGTGACCAGTTATCAGGATGTCGCGGTGCTCTATCGCACCAACGCCCAATCGCGTGCGTTCGAAGAGGCATTTCGGCGATCGGCCGTCCCCCACCGCGTGGTCGGTGCCGTGAGCTTCTATGATCGGCGGGAGGTGAAGGACCTGCTGGCGTATCTGCGGCTTGTCGCGAACCCCGCAGACGACGAGGCCTTCGTGCGGGCAGTCCAGGTTCCGCGGCGCGGCATCGGCATCGGCAGCCTCCGGACCCTGCGCGATGGGGCAACGGCGTGGAAGCGCCCCCTGCTGGACAGCGCGGGAATCGCCGACCGCATCCACGGGATGCGGACGGGTGCGAAGCAGGCCCTGCAGGATTTTGCGGAGTTGTTCGAGGTACTGCGCGCCGAAGCCGCCGAGGCGTCGCCCGCCGCCCTCCTCGAACGGATCATTGAGCTGATCGAGTATGAGGAGCATCTCAAGGGTGAGGGGTTCGAGGGCGTTGAACGCCTCGAGAACGTGCGAGAGCTGGTCGCGGCAGCCGCCGAATGGTCCGAAGAGCTCGGCCCGGACGAGATTGGCACACCGGTCGAGCGATTCCTCCAGTCGGCTGCCCTGACCACGTCGGAAGAGAAGATCTCGGGCGATCCCGACGGCGTGACACTGATGACGGTCCACACGGCCAAGGGGCTCGAGTGGCCGGTCGTCGCGATCGCCGGGTTGGAGGACGGCCTCTTCCCCCTCTCCCGCGCCATGGAGAGCCCCGAGGGCATGGAGGAAGAGCGACGACTCGCCTACGTCGCGGTGACGCGCGCGCAGGATCGGCTGTACCTCATCTGGGCCCGCGCTCGGCGCCGGGGCGGACAGATCATGCCGGGAACGGCTTCGCGATTCATCGAGTCGCTCCCGCCTGGGGTGGTGGAAGAGCGGCGCACAAGTGGCCTCTTCGGAGGGGAGTGGTACCGTCCGGCACCTCGGCAACGTGTCCGACGGACCGAGGAAGTATCCGAGTCGGAGCTCGAATCCCAAGACCTGCCCCGTTTTGTTAAGGGGGAGCGCGTCCATCACCGACGGTTTGGTCCCGGCGTGATCCGCGGGGTGTCGGGTCGCGGGCGTGACCTCAAGGTGATCGTGGATTTCGAGGACGATGAGGTGGGGGAAAAACACCTGCTCGTCGCGTACGCAGGACTCCAGCGCTCCATGGAGGGCGCGTGAGCGTTCCGCCACCCGCGGACCCTGTAGCCTTATCCGCGTGGATTGACGCGGTCTTCGAGGCGCATCCGCACGAGGTGGCGCGACTGCGCGCGGGGGAGCAACGACTGATGGACTTCTTCGTGGGACGGGTGCTGGTGATCTCGGGCGGGCGTGCGGACCCGGTCGATACCCGACGGATGATCGCCGAACGGTCATCGGCAGGATGGGAAGAGCCCGGAGGTGGGGCCCCACCCTAGCCTCTGGCGATTCGGCCGCTCAAGGGTCTGTGGGGGGGTGTCCGTTCCCGTCCACCATCCACGGCCGGCTGTGTACCGAGGTTTCCCAGAAATCCAAGGTGTAGCTGGGGAGGCCGAAGTGCTTGCTCGCGATGGCGCTGAGCCGGGTGGAGTCCTTCGGGAGGCGATTCCGCATCACGTCGAGCCGCATCTTCTTGGCGAGGTCCAGCGACGCGTCGCCTGACGGATCCAGTCGGTGTGCCAATCCGTCCCGGTCCGACAGGACTTCCATCACGAGCTCGAAGGCGACCCCCATGTGGCTCTCCACCGTATGCTCGGTCAGGTCCCACCGGCTCTTGTCGGCCATGACCTGGAACACGCGTTGCCAGCTCTGCGTCTCGGTGATGCCCACCATTCCACGAAACAGGCGGCGGCTGGTACGGACCGAGAAGATGGTCGGGGCCAGCACGCGATCGAGCAGCGCATCGGCACTGGTGTGGTCCAGACGGATCACTTCCATCGCTGTGCGGGCGTAGTGCTCGCCCAGATGCGTCTCGAACCGGCTCTCCCAGTACGAGTGGCCCAGGGCAACGGTGGAAGACGTCACGACGAGCTGACGCGGCACGAAGAAGTTGTGCGCCACCGAGTCCGCAGCGAGGTGTGCCAGATAGCCCAAGGCAAATCCCCGGAGCGCGTCGGTTTCGGCGCGACGGTAGATCTCGTGCCCGACGTGCCATGCATGACAATGCCGACCCACCGGCGCGTACTTCTTCGCGATCGACGTGTCGGCCGCGATGTTGCCATAGAGAAAGTCGTACGGGTATGCGCGCAACAGGTCGGCCACCGCCGCAGGGAGCTGGGACAGGTTGGCGAGCACGGACTCCCCGAGGAAGATGTGGCTCCCCGGGGTCCAGGCGTGGGCGACGGCTGGCCAGAGAACGATGGCCGCGAGCGCCAGCGCGGTGGAGATGGCGATGTGCCGGAGCTGCACCCGCTAGCGGCCCCGCTTCAGGAACGCCCGCTTCATCGACCGGAACACCGAGGCCCCCCGGCGCGTCGTTCGGAGGGCGGCGGCGACGTCGAGTGCCGTCTCTTCGACCTCCGTCTGTACCACGTCGATCAGAGCGTCGAGGTCGTGCAGCCGGTCCTCTGTGCGGTTGATCAATTGCTCCAGCCGTTTCCGGACATCCTTTGACGAATGTACGATCCCGTCGGTCTCGGATCGGACCGTCGACACGAGCTGCGAGGCGTCGTCCACGAGCTTGCGCGCACTGTCCAGTGCCGGGCGCGCGTCACGGTCCAGGTGATCGACCGTTCGGTCGACCGTACGCATCAACGCCCGAACGTCGCGCTGGAGCGCCAGCAGCATCACCCCCACGGCCAGCACGACAAGGGCGATGATCGCGGTCGAAATCGCGGTTAGGACCTCCGCCCACACCATCGGCATCCTCCTCTGCGGGAACCATGGCCGCGGCATCCGCGGTGAATGCGGGTCCACGACCTCCAACCAAGGTAATGCGGAATCGCCCTGGAGAACACGCGCAGAACGCAGACTGGCCGGCCGGTCAGGATTCGGCGGTGGTCTCTTCAGCCAGTCCCTTGGCGAGAGTCACGGGAATCGTGAAGACAACGCCGGTCCCGGGCTGGACCAGGTCTCCGCACGTTTCCGAGATCATCCGCACCGCGGCTTCGACCTTGTCGTGGTCCCGAACTACCGAGAAGACCGTCGCGTTGTGGGGACGCATGCCCTCCCGTACCGATTGCAGGCCGGCCAGCACCGGCAGCTGTCTCGCAACCCGCTGGGCCATGCCTTGGCTGTTGAGCACCGTCGCCCCGGTGATGCCGAGCTCCACGAGTCCCGACAACACCCGGTCGAGATGTTCTTCACGGTTGACCACGCAGACGAGTAGCTCCATAGCTCCAAGTTCCTGTGAAATCGGCAGGCGCGATGGGCCGCGCCGGGTCGAGGGGGATAATCCTCGCCCCCGGCGGAGGTGTCAAGCATGGTGCTTGCGCGACCGTACGGTGGGCCCTATGGTTCGCCGCACCATGGCTGAATCCTTCCGCGTAACTGGGGGAGTGCCGCTGCGCGGCACGGTCGCTCCGTCGGGAAACAAGAACGCCGCGCTCCCGATGATCGCCGCCACGCTCCTCGGTGATGGCCCTAGCGAGATTCGGAACCTCCCGCGCATCCGCGATGTCGAGACCATGCTCGCACTCGTGACCGACCTCGGTGCCGACGTGACGTGGACGGCGGAGCACGAGGTGCGGATCGACCCGGCAGGGGTCGAGGTCAAACCCCTCAACCCGGATCTGTGCGCGAGCATCCGAGCCTCGGTGCTCCTCGCGGGACCGTTGCTCGCCAGACACGGTTCGGTGACACTGCCGCCGCCAGGTGGGGACGTGATTGGGCGGCGGCGACTGGACACCCACTTCCTGGCGCTCGAGCGCCTCGGCGCCGAAGTCGAGATAGGCGCGAACTACCAGCTGGAGGCCAAGGCGCTCTCCGGCGCGGACATCTTTCTCGACGAGCCGAGTGTCACCGCCACGGAGAACGCCTTGATGGCGGCCACCCTCGCAGATGGGCGCACGGTGCTGCAAAACGCGGCCTCTGAGCCGCATGTGCAGGATCTGGCCCGCGCTCTCGTGACCATGGGGGCGCAGATCGAGGGTATCGGGACCAATATCCTCACCGTGGAAGGGAGCGCGGGCCTGTCCGGCGGGACACTCACGGTGGGTCCGGACCACATCGAGATCGGGAGCTTCATTGGCCTGGCTGCCGTGACTGACGGCGAGATCTCCATCTCCGACACCCGTCCCGAAGATCTTCGGAGCATTCTCCTCACGTTCGACCGGCTCGGCGTGCGACCGAGGTTCGAAGCCGGAGCCCTGGTCGTCGAGGCCAGCCAGGAACGTCGCATCCGGCCCGACCTGGGCGGTCACATCCCGAAGATCGAAGACGGCCCCTGGCCCGCCTTCCCGGCAGACCTCACATCCATCGCGGTGGTGGTTGCCACGCAATGCGAGGGGATGATCCTCGTCTTCGAGAAGATGTTCGAGTCCCGGTTGTTCTTCGTGGACAAGCTGGTCTCTCTCGGCGCGCGCCTACTGCTGTGCGATCCGCACCGCGTGGTCGTCGCCGGCCCTAGTCAGCTCCGAGGCGGAACTGTCGAAAGCCCCGATATCAGGGCAGGGATGGCGATCTTGCTGGCCGCGCTAGCGGCCGAAGGGGAAAGCGTCATTCACAACATCGGGCAGATCGATCGGGGGTACGAGCGGATCGACGAGCGATTGCGCTCGCTCGGAGCCAAGATCGAGCGGGTGTCGAACCGGACAGGCAGGTGAGCAGCGAGCGCAGCACGAGTCTCGCTGAGCAGCGCATTGCCGATCGCGGGGTCGAGCGCTACGAGCTCGAGGCCTGGCAAGCGCGGTTCGGGATCCTAGCCGGGATCACTGGACGGGGCTTCGATCTCGGGCTCGCCTCACAGAGGTCAACGGGCGAGGTCCTGGAGCGGTGGCAGCGGCTCCAGGCTGATGCCTTCCCCCAATTCCCCTCAATCGTCGTGAGCCGGCAGATCCATGGGGCCAGGATCGCGCGGTATGCCCCATTGCCGCCCGGGATCCTGATCGGTGACGGGTGGGACGGCCACGTGACTCGCGTGCCCGGCCAGCTCCTCGCGGTGACCGTGGCGGACTGCGCGCCGATCTACCTGGTGGACCGCGGGTCGAGGGCCATCGGCCTACTCCACGCCGGGTGGAAAGGGATCGCGGCCGGGATCGTCGAGCACGGGATCGAGACGCTGTGCGACGTCGCGCAGTGCTCAACTCGGGACATCGTTATGCATTGTGGTACAAGCATTTGCGGAGCATGTTATGAAGTGGGACCTGAGGTCCTAGGGGCCGTGCTGGGCCGTCCTGCGGCGGCCAAGGGGTTGCTCGACCTACGGTCTACCATTGCTGACCGAGCGTGGGCCACGGGGGTTCGGGAGATCACCGTGAGCCAGTGGTGCACCGCCCATCATGGAGACCGGTTCGAGTCCCATCGGGGGTCGGCCGGGCGCGCCGGCCGGATGGTGGCCTTCGCCGGGCGGCTTCCGTCTTGAACCCACCGGTGTGACCGGCTAGATTACCTCTTCGGAGCGGGCGCGGTGGGCCCGCGCTTTTTTTTGCCAGTCTTTGCCAGTCATGGATCAGGCGCTGACAGAGTTCACGGCGGAGATCCGCCGGCGGGTGGCAGACCTCGGGTACGAGGTCGTAGACCTCCGGAGGCAGGGGGCCGGGAGCCGGGTGCGCCTCCAGGTCCGAGTGGATCGGGCAAATGCGGAGCCGGGTCATGGAATCACGGTCGACGAGTGCGCCGCTGTCAGTCGGGCGCTCCAATCGTGGCTCGACGAGGCCCAGCTGCTGGGCCCGCGCTACGTGCTGGAGGTGTCGTCGCCCGGCATCGAGCGGCCCGTGCGGTGGCGGGAGCACTGGGAGCGGTATCGTGGGCGCGAGGTGAGTATGCGGATCGAGGGTCGGGGCCGGTTGCGCGCCGTGATCCAGGACGTGCGTCCCGACACCGACGTCGTCGTGCTTCGGCCCACCGCCGGTGGCGATGCGGAGGACGTGCCGCTGGAGCGGGTGCGGGAGGCCACGCTGGTCGTCGACTGGGAAGCCATCGAGCGGTCAGCAGCGGAACGAACGAGCACAAAGTCGACCAAGGAGTCCGGATGACGAGTCCCGCCGAGGTGCTGAAAGCGCTGCGGGAGCTGGCCGAGCTGAAGCAGCTGGACCGTGCCGAGATGGTGGACCTGCTGCGCGACGGCATTCACGCGGCGCTGGTGAAGCGCTACGGCCCCGAGGTGCGATCGGAGATTGAGATCGACGACATCAAAGGCACGATTCGCACTGTGGTCTTGAAGAGCGTGGTGGAGGAAGTGGAGGATGCCGGGACGCAGGTCTCACTGGAGGAGGCTCAGTGGGAGGACCCCGCATTCAGTGTGGGCGATGTGTTGGAGGAAGAGGTGCCGTTCGAGGCCTTCGGGCGATTGGCTGTGCAAGCCGCCAAGCAGCGGATCATCCAAGGAGTGAGAGAAGGGGAGCGGACGCGGATCCGAGACGAGTTCGGGCACCGGGTGGGTGACCTGATCTCCGGTGAGGTGCAGCAGATCGAGCGCGGACGTCTGGTCATCATGCTCAACCGGTTCCGGGAGGCCGAAGCGCTAATCCCGTATCGCGAACAGAACCCACGGGAGCACTTTCATCAGGGCGATGCGATTCGAGCCGTGCTGAAGCGACTTGAGGAGACGCCGAAGGGACCGCGACTGATTCTGTCCCGTGCGGATCCCCTGTTCGTGCAGGCGCTCTTCAAGCTCGAGGTACCCGAGATCCAGCAGGGCATCATCGAGGTGCGGGCGGCGGCGCGCGAGGTCGGGAGCCGGACGAAGATCGCGGTCTCCAGTCGTGATGACGCCGTCGACCCGGTCGGCGCGTGCGTGGGCATGAAGGGCAGCCGGGTCCAGGCTGTGGTGAACGAGTTGGGTGGGGAGCGGATCGACATCGTGCCGTGGTCCCCAGACCCCGAGCGGTTCGCCAAGCTCGCGCTGGCGCCGGCCAGGGTCTCGCGGGTGTTCTCCGACCCGGAAAGCAAGACGGTGCAAGCTATCGTGGATGAGGACCAGCTTTCGCTGGCCATCGGACGCAACGGGCAGAACGTGCGGCTCGCCTCGGAACTGACGGGGTGGAAGATCGACCTTTATTCCAGTCGCGAATGGCTGGAGCGCGGTGGGGAGGGCCCACTGTTCGCTCCGCTGCCGCCCGAGGATGAGCTGGTGGCCGACGTCGAGCTGAACGAGCTCAAGGGCTTACCACCGGACCTCGTGGCGGCGCTCGAGGCGACCGGCATGCAGACGCTGCGCGACATCCTCGACCTCGAGCGGGACGACGTCTTGAAGATTGAGGGCATGACGCCCGAGCAGGCGGATGCGCTGATGGCATTTCTGAGTGAGCTGACAGAAGAGAACACCGAAGGGGAAGCCACGCCCGAGCTGGAAAGCACGGGGGAGGCCACCCCGACGGCGTGATGTCTGCGCGTCAGCTCGGGATGCTGGGACTAGGGCTCCGCGCCGGGAGCGTGATCGTTGGGACTGGCGGGGTCAGGGCCGCCCTGCAGCGAGGGGAAGTAAAGCTGCTGATTCTGGCGGCCGACGTGAGTTCCCGGACGGAGCAGAAGGTAGTGCGGCTGGCGGAGTCCACGGGCATCCCCATGCTCTCGGGACCCGAGGCACGGGAGTTGGGACGCAGGCTTGGCCGGGACGCGGTTCAGGCGGTAGGTGTGCGCGACGCGCGGTTGGCGGCCGGTATCGTCGGCGATGAGTCGTCGACGGAAGCGAGGAGGACGTAGTGGGCAAGACGCGGATCCACGATCTCGCGGCAGAATTCGGGATTGACAGTGGGCAGTTGATCAAGCTTCTGGCCGACATCGATATCCATGTGCGGAGTCATCTCTCGGCGCTGGATGAAGGACAGGCGGCACGCGTGCGCACGCGTTGGGAGCGGGAACGGCGCAAGAAGGCAGAGGCGCCGCCCAAGACACGCACCCGGCGGAAGAAAGCGGCAGCGGAGCCCGCGGCGAAGGCCGAGAAGCCCAAGCGGCCGGTCCGGCGGCGTCGTGCGGCCGCGGAGGTAGCGGCGAAGGAGGCCGAGGAGGAAGCCACCCGGGTGGCGGCCGAAGCCGAGCGTGAGGCTGAAGCCGCTGCGATGGTCGAAGAGGTGGCTGCCGCGGAGAAGCTGTCCATTGAGGAGCGCGCGGCAGCCCTGTTCAAAGACACGGTGCCGGAACCCGAGGCGCCGATCGAGGTGGCACCAGAAACCCCCGCGATGCCAGCTTCCGTGGAAGCATCCGCTCCGGACGTTGTGGCGCCGGAGCCGCCGCCGACGGCACCGCGCCCGCGCAAAGTGCAGCGCCCGCTCCGCGTCGAGCGCCCACCGCGGCAGCCGAGAACCCGTCCGGCGGCGAGTGCCGGACCACGGCCGGTGGCCTCGGCCGCGCCCGGCGAGATCGCCGAAGAGCGGCGGCGTGACAAGAAGCGCCGGCGCAAGGGCGGTCGGCGCTCGTCCGTCGACAAGGAAGCCGTGCAGGCCAACATCAGCAGGACGTTGGCGAGCATCAAAGGCTCGTCTCCGCGCAAGTCCCGCCGTCGCGACGACGAGCCGAGTGCTCGAGAGCTGGCCGAGCTGCGTCGCCACGAGGAGAGGGAGCGCGAGAAGACACTCGTCCGCGTGAATGAATTCATCACGGTGTCGGAGCTGGCATCGGTGCTCAGCGTCTCGCCGACCGATGTCGTGACGTTCTGTTTCAAAGAGCTCGGCATGATGGTCACGGTGAACCAGCGGCTCGATTTCGATCAGATCGATCTCATCGCCGGGGCCTTCGGGTTCCAAGCGGAGCGCGAAGAGGAGTACATCCCCACCGAAGGCGTGGTGGAGGAAGAGGAAGATCGGCCGGAGGATCTTCGGCCACGCCCCCCAGTGGTCACGGTCATGGGCCATGTCGATCACGGGAAGACCTCGTTGCTCGATCACGTCAGGAAGACGAACGTCATCGCCGGCGAGTCTGGCGGCATCACGCAGCACATTGGGGCGTACCACGTCGAGCTTCCTGGGGGGCAGGGCATCACGTTCCTCGACACGCCTGGCCACGAGGCTTTCACGGCCATGCGCGCCCGCGGCGCCCAGGTTACGGACCTCGTCGTCCTAGTGGTGGCGGCGGACGACCAGGTCATGCCGCAGACGGTCGAAGCGATCAGCCACGCGAAGAACGCCGGCGTTCCGCTCCTGGTCGCGATCAACAAGATCGACCTGCCCACGGCAGACGTCGAGAAGGTCAAGCAGTCCCTGCTCAAGCACGGCGTGGTGCTGGACGAGTACGGCGGCGACGTCATGGCGCAGCCGATCTCCGCCAAGACCGGGCAGGGCGTCGATGAGCTCCTGGAGAAGATCCTGCTCCAGGCCGAGCTGCTCGACAAGAAGGCCAATCCCGATCGGCTGGCGCGAGGGACGGTGGTCGAGAGCTCGCTCGATCCCGGTAAGGGGCCACTCGCCACGGTGCTCGTGCAGACTGGCACGCTCTCGATCGGCAACGACTTCATCTGCGGTGCGCTCGCGGGCCGCGTGCGGGCTTTGCTCGACGAACGGGGCCAGCGAGTCGAGTTGGCCGGCCCGTCGATCCCAGTCCAAGTGCTGGGTTTCGACGGTGTCCCGCAGGCCGGTGACAGCTTCACGGGGGTTCCGGACACGGCCGGCGCCAGGGATATCGCGCAGAAGCGACAACGCCTCGAGCGGGAGGCGTCACACCGCCGCAGCCAACACGGGATGTCGCTCGAGGATCTCGCGAAGCGCATCGAGGAAGGCGAGGTGCAGTCCCTGCGGATCATCATCAAGGCAGATCAGGGCGGCCCAGCCGAGGCCCTGGCCGACGCGTTCGCCAACCAGTCGACGGACGAGGTGCGGGTGGAAGTGATTCACCGCGGCGTCGGCGCGATTACCGAGAGCGACGTGCTCTTGGCCAAGGCGTCAAATGCCGTCGTGGTCGGGTTCAATGTCCGGCCCGACGCGAACGCTCGCAGCGTGGCCGATCGCGAGAAGGTGGACATTCGGACGTACCGAGTCATCTACGAGGCGGTCGAGGACGTGCGCGCGGCGCTCGAAGGCATGCTCGTGCCGGAGGAAAAGGAGACCGTGTTCGGCGAGGCAGAGGTGCGCGAGGTGTTCAAGATCTCCGGGGTTGGCTCGATTGCCGGGTGCTACGTGCGGCACGGCGTGATCAAGCGCAACGCACGCATTCGAGTGATCCGAGACGCGGTGGAAGTGTACGACGGCGCGCTCGGCAGCCTGAAGCGCTTCAAGGACGACGTGCGGGAGGTCAAGGAAGGTTTGGAGTGCGGGATCGGCGTGGCGAACTTCAACGACGTCAAGGTGGCTGACGTGCTCGAGGCCTACTCGATCGAGGAGGTGGCTCGATCCCTGGAGTCCGCGGGCGCGGCCAAAGACCACTGACGTGGTTGTCGGTATCGCGACCTGGGAGCTGCACGTCCAGGGATGCCAGTCTCTCAAGGACAAGCGACGCGTCCTGAAGAGCCTCAAGGATCGGCTCCACCAGAAGTTCAACGTGTCGGTTGCCGAAACAGCGCGTCAGGACCTCTGGCAGCGGGCAGAGTTGACTTGCGCAGTCGTTTCTACGGATCGACGGCACGCCCAGGAGGTCCTGAGCTCGGCCGATCGCCTGGTGAGCGAGAGTGGCCTGGTCCGAATCATTGATTCCACGACGGATTTTCTATGAGGACGTCGGGACGGCATCGCGCAGAGCGCGTGAGCGCTCTCGTCCAGGAGTGCCTGGCGGAGGCGATCACCAGGCAGGTCAAAGACCCTCGGGTCGGTTTCGTCACGGTGACTGGCGTGATTGTTTCCCCCGACATCACGCATGCCAGCGTTCGGGTGAGCGTTATGGGCTCGGAGGAGGACAAAGAGCGTGCACTGGATGGTCTGAACAGCGCCAAGGGATTCCTCCGCTCCCACCTCGCCGGCGCACTCAAGCTGCGGATTACCCCGGAGCTGCATTTCTCCTTGGATCGTGGTCTCGAGCACGCCCAACGCATCGATCGGCTTCTCGACGACCTGACGGGAGATCGCGACCCCTGAGCGACGGGGTCCTCCTCATCGACAAGCCCTCGGGTCCCACGTCGCACGACGTGGTCGACGTGGTGCGACGAGGCTTCGGCATGCGCCGAGTGGGCCACACGGGAACCCTGGACCCGTTTGCCTCGGGCCTCCTCGTGGTGCTGCTGGGACGGGCCACCCGTCTCTCCCCCTACCTCTCCACACTCCCCAAGTCGTACCACGGCCTGATCCGGCTCGGGGTCCGAACCGACACCGACGATGGTACGGGGACCGTGCTCGTCAGTTCCGACTCCTGGAAGGGACTGAGTGACGCGGACATCGGCCGGGCGATGGCTGCACTCACCGGGCAACGGCTGCAACGTCCACCTGTCTACTCGGCCAAAAAGACCGGTGGGGAGCGGGCCTACCGGCTCGCGCGGCGGGGGCGGCCCATTCAACTGGCCGCGGCCGAAATCGAGGTGATGCGGTTCGCCTTTGTCGACCGCGTGGAGTCGGCAGTCGGGTTCGTCGCGGACGTCGGAGGCGGTACCTACGTCCGCGCGCTCGCCCGGGACCTCGGTGAGGCCCTGGGGTGCGGAGCGCACCTCGAGACCCTACGCCGCATCGGGGTGGGAGGCTTTTCCGTCGAGCGGGCTACGGCGCTGGACACGATCGCGACCGGTCGGGTGGCACCTCAGGCACCCCTCGAGGCAGTGCGCCATTTGCCGATGCTCGATATCGACCCGGCTGAGCGTGACGCGGTGGTGCACGGACGACCGCTGCCTGCCGGTGCCGTGACGGCCTCACCGGTCGCACTCGTCGCCGCCGGCCACCTCGTCGCCATCGCGGTGGTGCAGCACGACCGCCTCAAGCCCCGCGTGGTATTCCCCGATGCCTGACGGCAGCGCCCTTCCCGACGACGGTCGTGGAACCGTTGTCACCGTGGGGACCTTTGACGGGGTCCACCTCGGGCACCGGTCGGTGCTCCAGGAGATCGCGGCGCGCGCTCGGCGCGCGGGTCGGCGCAGCCTCCTCGTCACGTTCGATCCGCACCCGCTGGAGGTGGTGAACCCGCCGGCGGCGCCTTCCTTGCTGACCCCGGGTGAGGAGCGCAACGAGTATCTGGCACAGTGCGAGGTGGACGTCGTGGTCCTGATGGCGTTCACCCGCGAGCTGTCGCAGTATCCCCCGGAGGCATTCGTTCGGCTGTTGTACGACCGCTATCACATGCGTGAGCTGGTGATCGGGCACGACCACGGTTTCGGGCGCGGTCGTGCCGGTGACGTGGGCCTCTTGCAGCGGCTCGGGACGCAGATGGGGTTTGGGGTCGACGTCGTCGACGAGGTGTATGTCGATGGGCGGCCGGTCTCCTCGACACTCGTACGGCGCGCCGTGGCCGGCGGAGATCTGGAGACCGCCGCTCGCCAGTTGGGTCGACCCTACGCGCTCACGGCGCCCGTGGTGCGTGGGGCGACGCGGGGCAGGGACTTGGGCTACCGTACCCTCAACCTCGCGCTCCCCGATCGGCGGAAACTCCTCCCACCCGACGGGGTGTATGCGGTGGCAGTGGAATGGTCGGATGGCCGCGCGGGTGGCATGATGCACCAGGGGGCGCGTCCGACGTTCGGGGATCCGACCCGGAGCATCGAGGCGCACGTGTTCGACATCGACGTGCGCCTCTATGGCGAGCGGGTCAAGGTCTCGTGGATCGCCCGCGTGCGGGAGGTGAAGCACTTCCCGTCGGCCTCGGCGCTTAAGCGGCAGTTAGACAAGGACTTCGATGCCGCGCGCGCCGCGTTGACACAGTGGGGTCTCCCCACTAGTCATTAACGCCTTCTCACTGGCAACAACGACATGTTCTCGACGATTCGTAGCCGTCTCATCCTGATGGGTGTTCTCGTGGTGGCGAGCATCATTTCGCTCGTCCCCCGCGAAGTCACCGTTCGCGAACGCAGCCCCGATGGTCGCATGCGGGACGTGACCATCAAGCGGGTCCCGTTGAAGCGAGGCCTGGATCTGATGGGTGGCATCCACCTCGCGCTGGAAGTCGACCAGAGCAAGGGCACGGTCGCCAATCCGGAGGATGCCCTGGATCGGGCCCTCACCGTGATCCGCTCGCGGGTCGACGAGTTCGGCGTGGCCGAGCCATTGATCCAGAAAGTTGGGAACGACCGGATCGTGGTGGAGCTCGCCGGCATCTCCGATCCGGGGCGCGCCAAACAGATCGTGGAGCGCTCGGCGTTCTTGGAATGGCGCCTCACGGACATGGACAACCTGTTCCGCGACGCCTTGCCGGCGATCGACCGGGCGCTCACGGAGGCTGGCGTAGGGCTCGGCCCGAGTGTTCGTGACACAGCTGCCCAGCCGTCGACCCTCGAGCAGCTGCTCGGGGCGGATACGACCGCTGGTGCCGACAGCATCGCTCGGGACACCGCCCAGACCGGGCTCGACCGGCCCGGTCCACTGAGTTCGCTCCTCTTCGCCGGGCAAATGGAGGGCGAGTTCCTGGTGCCCGAAGAGGACTTCCCGCGGGTAGACAGCCTCATCAGCTTGCCGGCGGTGCAGCGGCTGATTCCACGTGGTCGGGAGCTGGTGTGGGGCAGTGAGCCGCGGTCGGCGGGAGGGCGCTCATACCGCCCGCTGTATTCCTTGGAGCGGCGCTCGATCCTTACCGGCGACCAGTTGCAGGATGCGCGGGCAACGATCGATCAGACCAACAACCAGTCGATCGCCACATTCACGCTGACACGGGCGGGCGGGCGCAGGTTCCGGCAGGAAACCCGCCAGCACGTCGGGGACTACATGGCCATCATGCTGGATGGCCGGGTGTTCAGACAGCCGCCGGTCCTCAGGTCGGAAATCGGTCGCAACGGACAGATCGAGTTGGGGAATGCCAGCCTGCAAGAGGCGCAGGACCTGGCGCTGGTGCTCCGGGCCGGAGCGCTCCCCGCGCCGCTCGTCATCGTCGAGGAGCGCACGGTCGGACCCAGCCTCGGGCGCGATTCCATCCGTCAGGGCGCGCAGGCCGGCGCCGTTGCCGGGTTGCTCGTCATCCTGGTGATGGTCGGCTACTATCGGTTTGCTGGCCTGCTTTCCGTGTTTGCCCTCGGGTTCTTTGCGCTGTTCACCGTCGGTGGACTCGCGAGCTTCGGCGCGACGCTCACGCTGCCGGGATTGGCGGGGTTCGTGTTGTCCCTCGGCATGGCCGTGGACGCGAACGTGCTGATCTTCGAGCGCATCCGTGAAGAAGTAAAGCAGAACAAGACCCCACGCCTCGCCGTCGACGCCGGCTTCCAGAACGCGATGCCGGCGATCATCGATGCGAACGTCACCACGGTGATCTCCGCCGCGTTCCTCTTCCAGTTCGGTACCGGTCCGGTAAAGGGCTTCGCGGTGACGCTCCTCGTGGGTATCATCGCGTCCCTGATCACGGCGGTATTCGTGACCAAGACCTTCTTCCTGATCTGGTTGCAGCGTCGTGGGGCGACCAAGGAGCTGGCGATCTAATGTTCAGGCTCTTCGACGATGCGCATTACAACGTCATGGCTCACTGGAAACAAGCGTTGGTCGTCACGTTTGCATTCCTCATACCTGGCCTGATCGTGTTCGCCTTCCGGGGACTGAACAGCAGCATCGAGTTCACCGGCGGCACGCTGATCCAAGTGCACGCGGTTGACGAGTCGATCCAGAGCGGGACCCTGCGATCGGCACTCGCTGCCCAGGGGCTCTCGGGCACGGAGATCCAGACGTTCGGTGCCCCCAATGAGTTCGTGATCCGGGCCCGCCTCGATCCGCGCGCAGACGTGAGCGAGGAGACCACCCAAGAAACCGAGCAGGCGGTGCGCCAGGCGCTTTCCGCCGCCTTCTCACCGGAGGCGTTCGAGATCGTCCGCACGGAGGCCGTCGGCCCCAAGGTGGGGAGCGAGTTACGTGAGCGAGCCACTTTGGCCCTACTGCTGGCGTTCGGCGCTACGTTCTTGGTGCTATGGTTCCGCTACGAATGGCGGTTCGGCTTCGCCGCGGTGGTCGCCTCGATCCACGACATTGTCACGACCCTCGCGTTTGTCTCGTATCTCAACCTCGAGATCTCGCTCGTGGTCGTGGCCGCGCTGCTGACGCTCATTGGGTATTCCCTGAACGATACCATCGTGACGTTCGACCGCGTGCGGGAGAACATCAAAAAGACCAAGCGCGGCGAGTACTTCTACCATGTCCTCAACCGGTCGATCAACGAAACGCTGCCTCGAACCATCCTCACGTCGGGGACGACGTTTGGGGCGGTCCTGGCATTGCTCATCCTCGGTGGCAGCGTGATCCGCCCGTTCGCCTGGGTGATGGCCTTCGGCGTCCTCACGGGAACATTCTCGTCGATCTTCATCGCCTCACCGCTCCTCATGTGGGTAGAGCGCCGCTGGCCGAGCGACGCGGTCAAGGTCATGAAGCCGGGGCAGAGGCCCGTCCCCGCCACAACCTGACCGTCGGCGTCGAGCCGGCTGCCGTGTTGGTCGACACTCACTGCCACCTCGGCGACCGGCGCTTCGACGCCGACCGCGACGCCGTGCTCGACCGCGCGCGGCACGCCGGTGTCGGCCACATCGTCACCATCGCGGACTCGATCGAGACTACCATGCAGGCCATCGCGCTGGCGGACCGCTACGGGCTGTCGGCCACCGCGGGCGTGCATCCGCATGCGGCGTCGACGTGGACCGAAGACGTCGCGGCGCGTATCGCCGCCTGCCTCGATCACCCGGCGGTCGTTGCCGTCGGCGAAACCGGGCTGGACTATCACTACGACTACGCCCCCCGACCCGCACAGCGGGCCGCGTTCGAGGCCCAGCTCACGCTGGGGGCCGAGCGGAACCGTCCGGTGGTCGTGCACGGGCGCGAGGCCGATGCGGATCTGGCTGCCATGCTCCGAACGTCTGGATCGCCGACTGCCGCCATCGTGCTACATTCGTTCAGTTCCGGGCCCACGGTGGTCGATGCGGGGATGGCAATCGGCGCCTACTTTTCCTTCAGCGGGATGGTCACGTTCAAGAACTGGACGCTGTTTGACGTGGTCAGGGCTTGCCCAGCCGACCGCCTGTTGCTCGAGACCGATGCGCCCTACCTCGCTCCGGTCCCGCACCGCGGCAGGCGCAACGAGCCCGCGTTCGTGCGGGGGATCGCTGAGCGCGTGGCCGAGTTGCGGGACGTGTCTGTCGACGAAGTGATCACAACGACGACGGCCAATGCCGGGCGGTGTTTCGGGAGCCGGGTGGCCCAACCAATGACGACTCGATCATGACCAAGACGATGGTTCCAACCGACATCGCCATTGCTCAGGGGGCGACGCTCCGCCCGATCACGGACGTGGCGGCAGACCTCGGGCTCGGCCCCGACGACCTCATCCTGTACGGCGATGACAAGGCGAAGATCCGCCTGTCCAGCCTCCGTGCGCGAAAGCGGCGCGGCCGCTTGGTGCTCGTCACGGCGATCAATCCAACCGCCGCCGGCGAAGGAAAGTCCACGGTGACCGTGGGCGTCACGCAAGCGCTCAGACGCCTCGGGAAGCAAGCAGTGCTGTGCATGCGGGAGCCGAGTCTCGGCCCCGTGTTCGGCATCAAGGGCGGTGCCGCGGGCGGAGGGTATGCGCAAGTCGTGCCAATGGAGGACATCAACCTTCACTTCACCGGCGACTTTCACGCCATTTCCAGCGCTCACAACCTCCTCGCGGCGATGCTCGACAACCATCTACATCAGGGGAACGCGCTCAACATCGACCCGCGGCGCATCACGTGGCCCCGCACCATCGATATGAACGACCGCGCGCTGCGCGACATCGTCGTTGGGCTTGGCGGCCCGCTCGGCGGGATGCCCCGCCAGGACCGCTTCGTGATCACGCCGGCCTCGGAGATCATGGCCATCATGGCGCTGGCGACCGACGCCGACGACCTAGAGGACCGTCTGGGACGCATCATGGTCGGCATGACCCGGGACCAGCAACCGGTATATGCCAAGGATCTCAAAGCACACGGGGCCATGGCCCTGCTCCTCAAGGACGCCCTGTCGCCGAATTTGGTGCAGACCCTCGAAGGTGGCCCAGCCATCGTGCACTGCGGACCGTTCGGCAACATCGCACACGGATGTAACTCCGTCGTTGCGACCGACGCGGGACTTCGCCTCGCCGACATCGTCGTGACGGAAGCCGGATTCGGCGCCGACCTCGGCGCAGAGAAGTTCTTCGACATCAAGTGTCGCGTCGGCGAGCTCAACCCGGAGGTCGCTGTGGTGGTCGCGACGGTGCGCGCGCTCAAGCTCCACGGGGGCGCCGCAAAGGACCGGCTCACCTCACCCGATCCGAAGGCCGTCGAGCGCGGCGTTGCCAACCTCCGGCGCCATCTCGAGAACGTCGCCAAGTTCGGTGTGCCCGCCGTGGTGGCGATCAACAGATTCACTGCCGACAGCGACGCCGAGCTCGACGCGGTACGATCGGGCTGCGAGACCTTGGGCGTGACCGTCGCCCTGTGCGAAGTGTGGGAAAAGGGTGGCGAAGGTGGCATGGCAGTGGCGGAGGCCGTGCTCGAGAAGCTCGAGGCCGGCGGTGCGGCGTTCAAACCCATCTATGATGAGAAGCTTCCCATTGTCGACAAGATCGAGCGGATCGCGAAGGAGATCTACGGGGCGGACGGCGTGGTCCTCACCCCGCAAGCGTCGAAAGCAGCCGACCGGCTGACCAAGTTCGGGCTCGGGAACACACCGGTCTGCATGGCCAAGACGCAGTACTCGTTCAGTGACGACGCATCGTTGCTCGGGGCACCCACCGGTTTCACCATCACGGTCCGCGATATCTTTCCCTCCTCCGGCGCGGGGTTCGTCGTTGCAATGACGGGGGACATCATGACCATGCCCGGCCTCGGGAAGACACCTGCCGCCGAGAAGATGCGGGTCACGCGTGACGGAACGATCGAAGGCCTGTTCTAAGGGGAGCATGGACGATGGAGATTGTGCATACGGATAAGGCGCCGGCGGCGATCGGCCCATACAGTCAGGCGGTCGTGTCGGGATCGTTGGTCTTCACGGCCGGCCAGATCGCCCTGGATCCCGCGACGATGGAGATCGCGAAGGGCGATGTGGCGGCGCAGACCGACCGGGTCCTGCGGAATCTGGCAGCGGTCCTCCAGGCCTCGGGATCTGGCCTGACCAAGGTCGTCAAGACAACGGTGTACCTGGCCGACATGGCGGAGTTCACGGCCATGAACGCGGTCTACGCCAAGCACTTCGGGTCGCACAAGCCGGCACGCTCGACGGTGCAGGCAGCGGGACTGCCGAAGAACGTGCGCGTCGAGATCGACGCGATTGCCGTGCGAGGGTAGCGGGTGCCACGGGGGCGGATCGGGCCTGGTGGCTCGTGCGGTCTTCAAAACCGTTGGGAGACGCCTGAGGCGGCTCTGGTGGGTTCGATTCCCACACGCTCCCGCCACATCCCGCGCCGTTTGTGAATCGTGCGTTCATCGTTCTGAATCCGCGGGCCGGTCGCGGCAAAGGCGAAGGGCTCGCAAAGTCGTTGGCGGAAGCGGCGCGAACGGCCGGGTGGGAAGCGGTGGTTCGCACCACGCGGCGCGCGGGAGAGGAAGTTGATCTCGCCGCAGAGGCCCGTGCTGAAGGGTGGCCGGTCGTGGTGGCCGCCGGCGGTGATGGCACGGTGCACGGGGTGGTGAACGGCTTGCTCGCCGATGGCCCGACCACGACGATCCTCGGACACGTGCCGGTCGGAAGCGGCAATGACTATGCGCGCGCCATCGGGGTGAAGAAGGCGTCGGTGGCCAAAGTGCTCCCCAAGGTGTTGGCGGGCGTGCCGCGACGCATGGACGTGGGCCGCGCGCTGGGCGAGTACTTCGTGAACGGCATGGGGGCGGGGTTCGACGCGGAAGTCGTGCGCCAGACGCTGCGGATGAGTCACCTCACCGGCTTCGCCTTGTATCTGGTAGCCGTGTACAAGAGCTTCGGTGCGTTCGATCCACCGGACGTGGAGGTCACGGCTCCCGAACACACCGAGCGCGCGCGGGTGATGATGCTCAACGTGTCGATCGGCCCGACCCAGGGTGGCGGGTTTCGCCTC
>JBDHEI010000018.1:0-44771 GCA_039591075.1 Gemmatimonadota bacterium | reverse complement strand
GGAGCGTGGCATCTCGTACGCCGGCGACAGCGCCGCGCCCAACTGGATCGCGATCGACGGCCGTGGACGGGAGATCGTCGACACCATGAGCGACAACGCCGGCATCACATTGAGCACCCTGGCCGCCCGCTACGCCGAACGGCACGGCTTGGAGACCGGCAAGGCCTGGGTCCACGTCCACGATTTCCTCACGGCGCTCGGCCGCGCAGGGATGATCTCGGCGGTACCGCACTCACCGCCTCCCTACCCGGGCCGCGCCGCGCTCGCCCAACCCGATGGGCTCAGGGAACTGTGGATCCAGATCAACAACGCGTGCAACCTGACGTGCACCCATTGTCTGGTCTCATCCGGACCCGGTAAGGAGCCGGGACTGTCGTTGGAGCGGCTCGATGCCCTCGTCACCCGTGGAGCGCAGCTCGGCCTCGAGCGGCTCTACCTCACGGGCGGCGAGCCGTTCGTGCGCAAGGATGTGTTCGGTCTCGTGCGGCGCGCGACGGACGATTTCGGGCTCGAGGTCATCGTGCTCACCAACGCCACGGTGTTTCGACCCGCGGTGAGAGCGCAGCTGGAAACGCTCGACCGGAGCGCGGTCCGCCTGCAGGTCTCGGTCGATGGCGCGCGCGCCGAGACTAACGATCGCATCCGCGGCGCCGGCACGTTTGCTGCGGCCGTGGACGGCGCAAAGCTCCTCGCCGATCTCGGGTTCGAAACGTCGCTCTCGACGGTCGTCACTGAACACAACCTCGAGGAGCTCGATGCCTTGCCGGCATTGGCCAAGACGGTCGGCGCCGGGAGCTTCCACCTCATGTGGGCGCACAAGCGCGGCCGCGCCGCCGCGAGCCGGAACGGGTTCTTCCCCGAGGTGCTTCAACTGGTGGACGGTGTGCGTCGGACGGCGGAGGCCGCCGACCAACTCGGGATCACGCTCGACAACCTCGAAGCGGTCAAGCGCCGCGTGAACGGTGTGCCCGGCATCAAGTACGATCTTGGCAACGGTGGGTGGGACTCCTTGAGCGTTTACGTGGACGGGCGAGTGTATCCGACCGCGGCTCTGGTCAACGTGCCCGAGCTTGCCTGCGGCGACACAGCGCACGCCGACCTCGGAGAGATCCTCGACGCGTCGCCGGTGGTGCGGCGGCTCCGAGCCGCGACCGTGGCGCGGAAGCCGTCAGTCGTGCGCGACCCGTACCGGTTTTTCACCGGTGGCGGTGACTGGGAGCACGCGTGGTGGGCGACTGGCGACCCACTTGGCGCGGACCCGTACTACCCCATTGCGATCCACCTCGTGAAGCATGTGATGACCACGCTGGGCCGGGAGAAGCAGGGCCGGCGCAACCTGCGATCGGGGTACGAAGCTCCACTCGTCCTGCATGCGATGGGAGAGGGCGCCATCGCCTGCGGCACCGCGGATGGCGCATTGGCCGAGCAGTCGGTGCTGACGCTCCACTCCAACTGTGTGCTCTCGTTCGATGTGGACAAGCCGCGCGCCAAGATGCGCGAGTTCTACGGCGCGGCGGCGGAGCAGCCGCAGGCCGATCTCTGCTGTCCCACCAAGTACGACGACTCGGCAATCGCCCATATCCCCAAGGACGTGCTCGACCGGTTCTATGGGTGCGGTTCGCCCATGACGAGTGCCGGCATCACCGAGGGGGAGACGGTCGTGGACCTCGGCTGCGGTGCAGGCATCGACGTGTTCATCGCCGCCAAATTCGTCGGGCCCACGGGCCAGGCGATGGGCATCGACATGACCGACCGCATGCTGGCCGTGGCCCGGGAGCACCAGCCGACGGTCGCCTCGGCCTTGGGGTACGACGTGGCGGAGTTCCGTGAAGGGTTCCTAGAGGAGATCCCGGTGGAAACAGGATCCGTTGACCTCGTGACCTCCAACTGCGTGGTCAACCTCTCACCAGACAAGCCGCGCGTGTTCGAGGAGATCTGGCGCGTGCTCAAGGACCACGGCCGCATCGTGATCTCGGATATCGTGAGCGAGCACGAGGTGCCCCCGCGCCTCAAGACCAACGTCCACCTCTGGGGCGAGTGCCTCTCCGGTGCGCTCACCCAGCAGGAGTTCCTCGCTCGGCTCGAACGCGCTGGCTTCTACGGACTCACCGTCCTGAGCCGCACGTACTGGAAAGAGGTCGAGGGCTACCCGTTCTTCTCGGTCACCGTGCAGGGCTTCAAGTTCGAGAAAAAGGACGGGTGCGTGTTCGAAGGGCATCGCGTGGTGTACCTCGGACCCGGCAAGGCCTTCGTCGACGAGGAGGGCCATCTGTTCCCGCGCAACGAGCCGTACGAGGTGTGCACCGACACGGTCGCGAAGCTCAGCCGGGCACCCTACGACCGGATGTTCGCGATTCTCGCACCCGGTGACGACGCGGTGAGCTACGCCTGCTGCGGTCCTGAGGGTTGCTGCTGACGGGCTCCGGTGAGCCCCAGGTAGATGGCCCCCAGTGTGAGCACGGCACCGACGAGCTCGATGGCCGACGTGGGACGCTGAAACAGCACGATATCCCACACGAAGGCGAGCGTCGGCTGCAGCAGGAGCAGGAGGCCGGCTTGCGATGCCGCGAGCCGGGGCAGCCCACTCGAGATCAGTACCCAGGCGATCACCTGGATCAGGACGGCATACGCGAGCAGGATGCCCGCAGTGCCACCCGAGGGGATCGCGAAGCTCTCGCCCTCCAGGCGGACCGCCACTGCCAGGATCGCCGCCGACACGAGCGACAGCGTCGCCACGGTGGCCATCACGTCTGCGCCTTCGGCACGCTGGCGCGCCAGCCGGAGCGTCAACAGGTAGGACGCGTACGACACCGCCGTCAGCAACCCGAACGCCACGCCCCACCGATAGGCCGTATCCAACGTCCCCCAGTCGATGCCGAAGACGAGAAACAGCCCGGTTACGGCGAGCGGGATAGCGACGAGTAGCCGGGGCGAGGCGTGTTCCTTGAGGATGACGATGCCGAACCCGGCGAGCACGAACACCTGGAAGTTGGCGAGGATCGTGGCGAGGCCCGGTCCCACGAGATGAATGCTCCGGTGCCAGAAGGCCAGATCGGCGGCAAAGCAGGCGCCGCTCACGATCGCGATCGGCAGGTAGCCGCGCGCACCGCGCCATCTCCCGCGACGGACCACCACCAGACCGGCGAGGATCACACCACCCACGGCCATGCGATAGAATCCCGCCGGCGTGGGCCCCACGTCGGCCACGCGCACCAGCACCGGCGCGAAACTGATGAGCACCGCGCCGACCGCGACGCGGATCAGAGCACCCGGGTCACGCACGTGCGCACGCCCCAGCGGATCGACGACGACCCTCCCTAGCGCTCGACTGTGATCGTGTGGGATGCGCGGTTGAACGGTCCCGGGACGGGCTGGCCATCCGGACCGAGCAGCTCGAGCGTCACCGTGTGTCGTCCCGCCAGAAGGCCGACCAGAAAGTACGGCACCCAGTCGGTCAGCATCTCGTTCACCAGGCCGTCGACCGTGAGTCGCACGGCGTGGCCTCCTGGCCTCAGCGTCGCGTTTGAGACGTAGAAGTCGACCATGACGCTGTCGGCGTCCGCGCCCGCGTAGGTCCCCTTCGGCCGGCTGTACGTGAGGAGCGGCAGCTCGGCATCGAAGTCCACACCACCGTCCGCAGTGCCGACTCGGAACGCCAGCGACGCGAAGGCGGTCGGCATCTTGACGCTCTCGTGCCACTGTCGGGATGGGAAGGCTCGCAGCACATACCGTCCGGGACCGAGCGCGCTCAGATCTGCGGTGGTCGTGTAGTGGGCGCTGTACGGCTCGTTGTCGACGATCAGGTGGATGTGCTGGCCATCCGCGGATCTGGCGATGCCGCGCCGGTCCGCACCGGGCGTCGGGACGCCGACCTCGAATCCCGAGAGCGCAAACTCCACCGTTATTGCCCCGGAGACCGTCTCACCAGAACCCGGTTTCACAATAGAGAGCTGCGCGTCCGGATACAGCGGTTGGGAGTGCTGTCCCCTGATCACGCGAACCGTCGGCGTGCCCGAGCCCGTTCCGCTGCACGCCAGGACCGTCACGAGCACGCCGGCCGTCGCGACCGACCATCGCCAAGCGATCATCATGTCTGCCTCCGTTGGTTCACCGGCGCCTGAGCGCGGTCAACGCTCCGGGCGTCGCCGAAGCGGGATGCATCTTACCTGAGGGAGCGGCAATCAGTAAGGGCCCGAGCGTGCCGGAACGCTCACCAACTGGCGCCGACGGATCTCGGCTGCGTAGCTTTCCCGCTCGTCTCAGACAGCCCATGATCCATCCGACCACCGTTCTTGGGGGTAGCGCCATGCAGCGAGTCGCGTCCGCATTCGTCGTCGTCCTCACCGCGATCGGGCTCACGGCCTGCGCCTCGGTCGCCGCCCGTCAGGCGCCGACTCCACAGGAGGCACAGCAGAAGCCGACTGAGCAACCCAGGGAGAAGATCAAGGAGTACGACAAGGTCATCACCAAGGAGGCGAAATCGGACTCCGGCCTGTTCGTCATTCACCGGATCGACGACAAGCTGTTCTACGAAATCCCGCTCGGCATGCTCGATCGGGAGATGCTCCTCGTCTCACGGCGGGCCCGCACGACGACGGGCATCGGGTACGGCGGCGAGGAGAACAACACCCAAACGGTGCGTTGGCAGCGCCACGGCACCAAGGTGCTGTTGCGCAACGTGTCGTACACCAACGTGGCCGACGATTCGCTGCCCATCTACCAGGCGGTACGCAACTCCAACTTCGAGCCCATCGTCCAGCGGTTCGACATTCGGGCCTACGCGCTGGACTCGGCGAAGACCGACACGTTGGCGGCCGTGATCGACGTGAGCGACCTCTTCACGAGCGACATCCCGATGATGGGGCTGAGCTCTTCCGCCCGCGAGCAGTTCAAGATCCGGAACCTCGACAAGGACCGCACGTTCGTCGACTGGGCCAAGAGCTTCCCGCGCAACATCGAGGTCCGGGTCGTCATGACCTATAACGCCAACCAACCGCCCAGCAACTCCTCGACAGGGACGATCTCGCTCGAGATGAACCACTCGATGGTCTTGCTCCCGGAGCAACCGATGCGGGCACGCCTCGGTGACGATCGGGTCGGGTACTTCAGTGTGCGACAGACCGACTACGGCCGAAGCGATCAGAAGGTCACCGCGCGGCGCTACATCACACGGTGGCGGCTCGAGCCCAAAGACGCAGCGGCGTTCCGGCGTGGCGACCTGGTCGAGCCGGTGAAGCCGATCGTGTACTACATCGACCCAGCGACACCCGAGAAGTGGCGCCCCTACCTGAAGCAGGGGGTCGAGGACTGGAATGCCGCGTTCGCCGAGGCCGGGTTCAAGAACGCGATCGTCGCCAAGGATCCGCCGACGCTCGAGGAAGATCCGGAGTTCAGCCCAGAGGACGTGCGCTACTCGGTCATCCGCTGGTTCCCGTCACCGGTGCAGAACGCCTACGGGCCCCACGTCCACGATCCGCGGACGGGCGAGATCCTCGAGAGCGACATTGGCTGGTTCCACAACGTGCTGAACCTGCTGCGAAACTGGTACTTCATCCAGACGGCGGCGGCAAATCCCGCGGCGCGAAGCGTGGTATTCGACGACGCGGTCATGGGCGAGCTAATCCGTTTCGTCGCAGCGCACGAGGTGGGGCACACCTTGGGCTTGCCCCACAACATGAAGGCAAGCGCCGCCTATCCCGTCGACTCACTGCGTTCGGCCAGCTTCACCTGCAGCATGGGAACGGCGCCCGCGATCATGGATTATGCCCGCTTCAACTACGTGGCTCAGCCCGAGGACGAAGGAGTGTGCTTCCTGCCGGGGATCGGCCCCTACGACAAGTACGCGATCATGTGGGGCTATCGGCCGATCCTCGACGCGACCTCGCCCGATGCGGAGCGGGAAACCCTCGCGCAGTGGATCCGTGAACGATATGACGACCCCACCTATCACTACGGTGGCGGCAGCGGCATCGACCCCACCTCACAGACCGAGGCACTCGGCGACGACGCCATGCGAGCGAGCGAGTACGGGATCGCCAACCTCAAGCGTATCGTCCCCAACCTCGTCAGCTGGTCCTATCGGGCCCTGGAGAACTACGACGAGCTGGAGGAGCTCTACGGACAGGTGCTGAGCCAGTGGAACCGTTACATGGGACACGTGGCCACCAACATCGGCGGCGTGACCCAGACGTCGAAGACCTACGACCAGACCGGCGTCGTGTACGCCTTCGTTCCGAGGGCAACCCAGCAACGGGCCATGGAGTTTCTGGAACAGCAGGCACTCACGCCGCCCACCTGGCTCATCAACGAGGAGGTGCTCGGCCGGATCGAGAACGTCGGTACGGTCGAGCGGATGCGCACCGCCCAAGTGGGCGTGGTCAACCGCGTTCTGGATCCGGGACGCATGCAGCGGCTAATCGAAGGGGAGGCCCGGCTGGGCCTCAATGCTTACTCGCTGGGCGAAATGCTTGGCGACCTGCGCAACGGGGTCTGGAGCGAACTCGCCGGCGGAAGGTCGATCAACGTCTACCGCCGTAATCTCCAGCGCGGGTACCTCGAGCGCATGGAGTACCTCATGACCCAGTCGCCGTCGGTGCCGGCGGCATTCCGCAGCTTCGTCACACCGGTCAACGTTCCGCAGTCGGACATCCGGCCGTTCGTGCGGGGTGAGTTGGTGACGCTCAAGCGGGAGATCCAGCGGGCACTGGGGCGCAACTCCGATATCACGACCCGGCTCCACCTCCAGGACGCCGTGGTGAGGATCGACCGGATCTTGGACCCGAACGGGTAGCGCAGCAGGAGTCACGACGCCCCGTGGCGAAATGCCACGAACGGGGGGCGGGGATCCGCCGGATCTCCGCCCCTCGCTGCCATGACCGGCCGGCGGCGCCGACGGCCACCTCAGCTTCGCCGTTCCACCTCCACCCTCGCGTCGTTGTAGCACGCCCCACCGCCAACGACGTTCACGTGATCCGGACACAGGGCGGTAGCCGTGAGACCGTTGCGGGACGAGCGGCGCCACGCCCCTTTCGGGATGAGCACCACGCCGGGTCGAACCCGGTCGGTGACGCGTGCCCGGCACAACACCTCCCCCAGAGCATTGAACACCCGGACGAGATCTCCGTCGACGATCCCCCGTGGTTCGGCATCTCCTGAATTGATCTCCACGTACAGCTCCGGGATCCCGTATTGACCCATCGTGCTGCTGATCGTGCGAGCGGTGGCGGGCGAGATCAGGGCAAGCGGGTAGCTCCGATCGGTGACGTCGTGGTAGCGATACGGATCCGGTCCAAGATCCTCCGGCCGGAGATGGCCTTTCCCATCGCCCGTCCTGGGCCAGACCGTGCCGAACATGATCGGTGTCGGGCCCGGAAAGTCGTGCTCCCAGGTGACGGCATCCACGCCCCCGCGCTCGAGCGGGGTCCCGCCCTCCAGTTCGAGCGCGGCAAGCACCGACCGGTGGGCCTCCTGTTGCGTCCATGAGAACGGCGGATCCTCGAACCCCATGGCCCGGCCGAGCATCCCGAATACTTCATGGTTCGACCGCGCGTCGCCGGGTGGCGGGATCACGGGCCGAACGGCACCCACCCCAAAGCGGCCGTACGAGGCCCGAATATCCCAATGTTCCGGGAACGCGGTCGCTGGCAGGACGATGTCGGCATACTGTGCGGTATCTGTCATCAATTGGTCGAACACCACCGTGAACAGATCCGCTCGGGCCAGACCCCGGAGGACTGCGGTTTGGTCAGGCGCGGTAACTGCAGGGTTGCAGTTGTAGACGAAGATCGCCTCGATCGGCGGATCCAGATCTCCGGCGAGAGCCTGCCCGAGTTGCGACATGTTCACCGCTCGGGTCGTCCAGGGAGGCATGCCCAGGACGGGCTCTGCGTCGAACCGCGTCGCTCCGTTGTTGCTAAGCGTGTAGCCGCCTCCCCGGACCCCGAACTTGCCTAGCAGCGCCGGCATGGCCAGGATCGCTGCGATGGCCTGCCCGCCGTGGCGATTCCGCTCCAGTCCCCACCCGCAGCGAATGACGGCGGGGCTGGCATCGGCGTAGGCGCGGGCGAGCGTGCGGATGTGGTCGGCCCCAACGCCGGTCACGTCGGCCGCCCGCTCGACCGTCCACGACTCAGCCGCGTCAAGCAACACCTCGGCCCCTGTCGTGTGGCGCGACAGGAACGCTGAGTCGAGACAACCCCAGTCCCTCCACAGGCCGATCATGGCGAGCGCGAGCGGCAGATCGGTACCCGGGTGCACTGGCAGATGCAGGTCGGCCTCGCTCTGCCCAAACGTGCGGACCGGATCGACCACCGCCACAAACGCCCCCCGTCGGCGCGCCTCCTTGATGAACGGCACCAGATGGATGTTGGAGGCCTTGGGATTGCCCCCCCACAGGATGATGCAGCGAGCCTGGACGTAGTCCTGGAAGGCCACCCCCGGCATCTTGCCGTACATCCCGGTCGCGACCGCCGTCGCGGGCGCCGCGCACAGCGTCTTGAGCAGACGTGACGCGCCAAGCCGGGCGAAGAACAGGGTGTCGAGGAAGCCGTCGGTGAGCATGCCGTTCGACCCGCCGTAGTGGTACGGGAGGATGGCTTCAGAGCCCGATCGGCTGGCGACCTCGCGGAACCGCGCGGCGATCTCGCCGATCGCCACTTCCCACGTCACGGGCTCGAACGACCCGCTCCCCTTCGGGCCCGATCGCCTGAGCGGACGCCTGAGCCGCTCGGTTGCGTAGACCTGCCGGTCGAAACGTCTCACCTTGGCGCACACGAACCCGGCGGTGACGGGATCAGCGGCGCCGGTGATTTTGACGATCCGATCGTCCCGCACCGTGATGTCGAGGACGCACGAATCCGGGCAGTCCAGAGGACAGGTGCTCGTCAGCGTGGCACCGGTCATACGTGGAAAGCTATCTCAACCCAAGGCAGGCCCACCAGACACCCGAAAACGACGCCGCCCCCGAGCCGCCAAAACGGCCCGGGGGCGACCCGCCTGCGAATCCGGGCTACCGCGGGACCCTGGCCCCAGTCATGTCTCCCGAATCGAAGCCCACGATCCACGACCCAGTAAACCGGTCGCCGGTGAACGTCATCTTCACGATGAGGTCCTCACCGCCTGCGTCGGCGAGGATCAGCAATTCCTGACCTTCAACGGTCACCGAGTAGATCTCGGTGGGCGGCGGCCCCTCAGCGGGCTCCACCATGCCGGTGTAGTTGCCGGGCACTCCGCGGATCACGATGCGCCCGGTCATTGGCCCACCCTGATAGATGGTGGAGAAGGTGTACACCCCCACGGGGTCGAGCGGTGTCGGCACCGGAGCCTCGACGGCCCCTTTCGCGGCGCAGGCAGTCACGCCGCCTGCCACGGCGAGGGCGAGGAACAGGGTGGTCATCGGTCTCATGTGTAGTGCCCCCGAGGCGCTTAGGTTGTGGCCATTCTCAATGCCCGCGCACGCTGCGTCGGATGTCGACCCGGATCTCGTCGCGGATTTCCTGTTTGAGGCGCCGAATCTCCTGCCGAAACTCGGTGCACCCTGGCGCGGCCTCACCGGCCATGTGCTGACACGGCAAGTCGGCACTGTCGAGATACAAGGCGAGCTCCTCCCCCAGGCCCGTCAACGCGACACTCCCGAAGCGCACGAGCTCGCTCGGGTCCGTCACGCAGCTCAGGGCGTGCTTGTACCCGAGAGGGCCGCCGCGGTCGAAGGCGTCCGGATCCAAGTGGAGGTTACAGTCGGTGAGCCGGTCCAGGTCGGCGTTGTCGGAGGCCGTGATGGTGATGCGCACGCTGTCGACCGTGCCGGGCTCATGGCGTTGTATGACCACTCGGTCGAGTTTCCCAACCTTCCCGCCGCCAATGTAGACCGGCAGGAACGACAGTCGCATGGTCACAGGGTTCGGACTGTGCTCCAAGCTGTCGGCCCATGCTTCGACCTGAGCCTTCAGCGAGGCTGCGGTTCGGGCACCCCAGAAGACGAGCAGACCGGCCGCCACGACGAGCGGTGCGGCGACCACGATGAATGCTCTGCGGAAATTGGACATAGTTCGGCCCCGGTCTTGAGCAGACGGTTTTCTTCCCCTACGAGTCCCTCCCGGCGCCGGTTTCAGCGGTCGGGCAACCGGCTTGCCAAGCCCGGCCGATCGGGTTTCCCTTGGATTCGGCGTCCCAGCCCGGTTCGTATCACCCCAGGGTTTCGGGCGCACCCACACCGAAGGAGCCTCAGGTGTCGTTCTGTGCCGCACAGCTCGCCCGCATCCGGCCGCTCTGGGATCACATGCTGGCCCACCGATTCCTCCGCGACACGAGGGACGGCTCGATCTCGGACGAGCGCTTCGCGGTCTGGATGCGACAGGACTACCTGTTCGTCGAGGCCGCCATTCCGTTCATCGCCGCCCTCCTGGCACGCGCCCCGGAGCGCCACTGGGAGCCACTCGCGGGAGTCATCGCCGCCCTGGGCAAGGAGCTGAAGCTCTTCGAAGAGCGAGCGCAGGTCGTCGGTGTGGACCTCCGAGGTGCACCCCCGGCATTCGCCAACCACGCATACATCCAGTTCCTGATGGCGACGGCCTATCGCGCGTCCTACGCTGAAGCGTACACGGTTCTGTATGCCGCGGAGAAGGCCTACCACGATTCGTGGAAAGCAGTGCAGGTCGGGTTGGCCCGTGACTCGAAGTGGTACCCCTTCGTCGAGAACTGGGCCGGCGAGGCGTTCGCACAGTACGTGACGTACCTCGAGGGGGAGCTGGACGCGCTGGCCGAGCAGGCCGGATCCGAGGAGCGTGCCCGAATGGGGACGTACTTCGAGCTCACCACGAAGTACGAGATCGCGTTCTGGGAAATGGCGGCGACGGGGGAGGAGTGGCCGGGAGGAGTGAAAAGTGAGAAGTGAACGGTGAAGGGTAACGGGTGAAGAGTGAAGCACGCCCGTCGCACTCGTTCACTACTCACCTGTCACCCTTCACTTTCCAACAGAGAAGTCAAATCCAGTGAGCCGAGAACCCATGCCCCTCTCCACCGACCTCTACAAGCGCGCCAAGCCAATCTGGGACGCCCAACTCGACCACCCGTTTGTGCGCGGACTTGGTGATGGCACGCTCGAGATAGAACGGTTCAAGCGCTGGGTGCTGCAAGACTACCGCTACCTCAAGGAATTCGCCCGCATCTTCGCCTGGGCCGTGGCCAAAGCTGACCGGCTCGAGGCGATGGGCTGGTACGCCAAGGTGCTCGACCTCACGCTCAACAGCGAGATGGCGTTGCACCGCTCGTACGCAGAGCGGTTCGGGATCTCGGCGGCGGCGCTCGAGGCGGAACCGATGTGGCCCACCACACGCGCCTACACCGACTTCCTGGTCCGTACGTCGGCGGACGGCGACATGGCCGATCTCCTGGCTGCCCTCCTGCCCTGCGCCTGGGGCTACGTGTATATCGGCCGGGAGCTCGCCAAGGGCGACTCTCCGGCCGACCAGCGGTACGCCGACTGGATCGCTCAGTATACCTCCCCGGAGTTCGCGGCGGCGGCGGACTGGCTCAAGGGGGAGCTGGATCGCGTGGCTGCGGGAGCGGGGGAGGAGAAGCTCCAGCGGCTCCGGGACCTGTTCGTCTTGTCGAGTCGGTACGAATGGGAGTTTTGGGAGATGTGTTGGAACGGCGAGGAGTGGCGGCCGTAGGTCCGCTGGCCGCTCGCCGCCTCGACCGGTATGGTTAACGTCGAGGTCCTTCCCGGAGGTCGTATGCAGCGACGTACCTTCGTGCAGACCGGTCTCTCGGCCGGTCTGCTCGGTGTGAGCGGGCTCTCGGCTCGCACGCGCCCCGCCCAGGCCGCTCCGGCGGCGCGCCCGCCGCGTGAGATCCGGCTCAGCTCCAACGAGAACCCACTCGGCATCTCGCCTCGAGCGCGGCAGGCCATTCTCTCCGGCATTGCCGATGCCAACCGCTACCCACAGGCTCGCGCGCCGCTGATCGAAGCGCTCGCCGCCAAGCACGGGGTTCGATCCGAGAACATCGTCTTGGGAGCCGGCTCGACCGAGGTCCTGAAGATGGCGGTGGAAGCATTCGCCCATCCCGCCGGACGACTGGTGCTCGCGAGCCCCACCTATGAAGACGCCGAGTGGTATGCCGGCCCCGGCAATCTAGAGATCGCGAAGGTGCCGCTCACCCCGCACCTCGCCCACGACCTCGACGCGATGCGGAAGCGAGCCGTCGGCCCGAGCGGTCCGGTATGTGTGTACCTGTGCAACCCGAACAACCCCACGGGCACCCTCACTCCAAGTGACGCCATCGACGACTGGATCGCGTCGGCGTCGGAGCACGTCTCGTTCATCGTCGACGAGGCCTATTTCGACTTCGTGACCGATCCGTCGTATCACACGGCGCTCGGTTGGATCACCGAGCGGCCCAACGTGCTCGTCGCGCGAACGTTCTCCAAGGTCCACGGCATGGCGGGGATCCGCCTGGGGTACGGCATCGCGCACCCCGATACGGCCAGCCGCCTACGCCGGCTCCACGTCAGGAACAATGCGAACCACTTCGCCCTCGTGGCAGGCCGCGCCAGTCTCGAGGATCCGGAGTTCGTGCGCCGGAGCATCGCCGTGAACGAGCGAGGCAAGCGGATCGCCACGGACTGCTTCAACGACCTGGCGATCGAGGTGATCCCGACGCACACCAACTTCTTGATGCACCGTATCGAAGGGAATCTCCGAACGCACATCGTGCGCATGCGGGAGCGGGGCATCCGGGTAGGACGGCCGTTTCCCCCGATGCTGGAGTACAATCGCGTGTCGATCGGGCTGCCGGAGGAGATGGAGCGGTTTGCGGAGGCGTTGAGAACCTTCCGCCGGTCGGGTTGGATCTAGACCAGGAATGCGCCGCCCGTTTGGGGGGGGGCGCGTTCCCCTTACTTCTTCTTGAAGACAGCCCGCCACCCTGTGGTGTGGGGAGCGGGATAGACGTTCTCGCTCCATTCTATTGCCGCCTCGACGAGCACGAACACATCCGGGTCGATCGCCCTTGCCACGTCGAGTGCCTCGCGTACCTGCGGGCCCCGGGCCGAGACGAACAACAGGTTGACCGGCCCCTCGGTGGTCTCACCCGCGAAGGTGGCTAATACGTGCCCATGCCCACGCAACGCCGCGACAATATCCGGGCTCTGGGTACGGGTGATGATCCGAATGACGTAACGCCCCAGGGCTAGCCGTTTTTCGATGGCCATACCGACCCCGACCCCGGCGGCGAACCCCCCAGCGTAGAAGGGCGCCAGCCATGGCGTATCGTCGATGCGGGCCACCACCTGCGCCACGGCGAGGATCCAGACCAGGACCTCGAAGAACCCCAGCACTACCGCGAACCACTTGTGCCCTTGCACCATCGCGATCGTCCGAATGGTCCCGATCGACACGTCGACGATGCGAAGCAGGAAAGATGGCGGTGCCGATCAGCCAGATGGGGACGGACTCGAGCGGCATCATCGTTTCCTCGGCGACGCCCCGAACAGGTCGTGCACAGCCCTCGTCCGGTACGTGAAGATCGCCTCGATTTGCCGCCGTACGAACACAGCATGCGCCAGCCCGCCCAGCGGCCCAAATGGGAGCGCATACGTCACGCGATCCCGGATCTCGGTCCCGTCTCCGATTGCGCGAAACGTGTGCTCGTGATGCCACCGCCGGTACGGCCCGCGTCGCTGCTCGTCCACGAACCGGTGGGGGGGATCCCAGACGGTGATTTCAGAGGTCCAGCGCTGGGGCACCCACAGTGGCCGAATCCGGTAGTCGATTTGCAGGCCCGCTCTCATCTCCAACGGGCCGTCGGAGGCCATACGGAAGTGCAGCCACGGCGGCGTGATCCGGGCCAGATTCCGCGGATCGGCGTAGAACTGGAACACGTCCCCAGGCAAATGAGGCACCATTTGAACACGCTCGAGCACAAACTCACGCGCCATGAGGGTGTTTCGCTCGGTGGATGCCTGTCCCGATTTGGGGACGTTTTTTGATCATGGCGTACATGATAACCTGTTACAGGGTAATGTGATAGCCTGTGGAACGGTGCTTGCAATCAGTACTGGTGGCGCTCGCCCGTGCGATCGTGAGGGTGGTACCTTTCGAGAGGCGAGCGAGCAACGGCCCGGCCCGGTAGCGGGATTCGGTTCCCCCCGGCCGGCCAAGTGAAGGAGGACACCATGATCACTGCGCTGCTCTTGACATCGCTTACGCTCGCGCCGGCTGCCGAGATGCCCAGCGTGTTGCAGCAGGCCCCCGTCAAGGTCTGGCTGAACAAGCGGGGCGACCTCGAGCGCGGTGATCGCGTTCGGGTCTACACCCGTGCCGACGCGGACGGTTACCTCTTGATCCTGCACGCGGAGCCCGACGGGCGGATTCGCGTCTTGTTCCCGGTTGACCCGCTGAACGACAACTACGTTCGCGGCGGCAGGGAGTACGAGATCCGCGGACGCGGCGATCGGGAGACCTTCCGTATCTACGAGAATAGCGGCGTGGGCACCGTGTACGCCGCCTTCTCGCGCGACCCGTTCCGGACCGACGCCTTCGTCAGGGCCGACCACTGGGACTACCGGGTGTTGGAGCAGTGGCGGCTCAATGAGGACCTCGACCCCGAATCCGAGCTCACCGCGCTCGTCCAGGAGATGGCCGGTGGCGTCGGGTTCAGCTACGACCTCACCCACTACGTCGTGGGTGAACGGGTCGCCGCAAGCTACTACTCCGGCGGGTACCCGCGGTCCTACGTGAACGTGAGTCTCGGCCATGGTTGGTGGGATCCGTGGTGGGGTGTCTCGGTGGGGTGGAACTCCTGGTACGATCCCTACTGGTACGGCCCGTCCTGGTGGTACCCCTACCGGTACCGACCGTATCGCTGGGCGTACTACTACTATCCGTACTCGGGATACTACTACGACTATCCGTACTCGGGGTACTACTACGACGCGTATCGGTACCGCTATCCGGCTGGCACCTACTACGCGGGCAACGGGAACGTTCGAGGCCGGTACGTCTGGAAGTCGGCCGATCGGTACGACCTCGCGCGTGGCGGGATCATTTCCCGATCCCGACTGGCCCAGGGCTTACAGGCCAACGCCGGACTGCGCTCCACGCTGCCGTCCAGGGTCGGCAACCAGCTGAGCGGGCGTCGCACGAGCCCGGCCGTCCAGCAGGTGACGGATCGGCGCGTCGCCCCGACGGCGGATCGCGTGTCCGGTCGCCGGACGGTGGAGAACGCCCAGAGCGGCACGAGGCGGGTTGCACCGGCACAAGAAACCTCGGGTCGCCGGGTGCAGCCGGCTGGGTGGGGCATCACCGACGGTCGTCGGGTGATCCCCAGCACCGAGCGGCGCGGGGAGCCGGCGTCAGAGACGCCGCAGTCCGGCCGCCGGGCGACGCCGTCCACTCAGCCCGAGACCGGTCCTCGGCGACCGGACACGCCGGCCACCACCAGGCGGCCAGCGACGGAGACCGGCACCACCGAGCGGCGGCAGACGCCCTCTGCCAAACCAGAGACGCCGGCGCGCCGGACGGAGACGCCCGCGACCCGCCGGCCGGTTCAGAAGACGCGCACACCGGCGCGGACCACGGTCGAGCGGCGGCCCACGACGGTCGTCCCCGCACGGCCGAGCGCGGAGCGAGGCTCGCAAACCACGCCGAAGCTGGAGCGCCGCACGCCGGCGCGGACCCCGACCACGCGACGGGTCAGTCCTTCGGCGACACCGCGAACCACGACGCCACGACCCTCGGCTCCTCGGAAGGCAGCACCTCGCCCGAGCTCGAGCAGTCGCCCAACCGCACGGCCGGCACCGAGCCGTCCAGCGCCGCGGCCGGCAGTCCGGTCAGCGCCACGGCCGGCAGCCCGGTCAGCGCCACGGCCAGCCCCAAGGCCGGCAGCCCGGCCAGCGCCGCGGCGAGCACCCAGCCGTCCAGCAGCCCGTCCGGCTCCGGCCAGAACGCCAACGCGTTCCTCGCCGGCCCGGTCGTCACCCACACGGCGCAAGAAGGGCTGATCGGCGGAGGACATGCCAGGCACGACGAGAGGGAGGGCACCTGCCCTCCCTCTCACGTTTGGGGACTCTCGCTCTCCCGGCACGGCCAGACTGGCGACCCGTACCTTGGCTCCGTAGTTTCGGAATCAACCGAGCACAGTGGAGCTCACGATTCGACGCATTCTCCAGTCCCCGGTGGCCAAACTGCTCCTCTACTACGTGGGGCTGGTCCTGGCCACCGTGGCCATCACGCGGCTGTTCCCCATGCTCGCGGTCGCGTTCGAGCCGGTGGACGTGCCGGAGAGCCTCAGTCTCCAGGGTCCGCCTCCGGAGGGCAGTCGTGGTTTTCTCGCTGCCCCCTACCTGCTACTGCGAACGGCCATCGCCCTCCTTGGCGCGCTCGGGCTCGTGGTGCCTATCGCGTGGGTGTACATGGTGACCAAGCGCGAGGTCCGCTACGACCAGTCATTGGTGCACACGATCGTCATGCTTCCCCTGGCCGTCACCGGCATCGTGATCATCGTGCAGTCCTCGGTGGCACTCGCGTTTGCCCTCGCCGGGATCGTCGCCGCGGTGCGGTTCCGCAATACCCTGCAAGACACCAAGGATGCCGTCTACGTCTTCCTGGCGATCGGCGTCGGCCTCGCCGCCGGGGTCCAGGTGCTCTCCATCGCCCTCCTAGTTTCGGCAGTGTTCAATCTGGTCATCCTGATCCTGTGGCTGTTCGAGATCGGCGACATCTACGCCCCGGAGAAGCGCGCGACCGTGACCGCGACGCATCCCACGGTGTCCACGACTGCCGACATTGTGAAGCCGCCGAGCCGCAAGCGCGGATCGAAGATGTTCGACGCGTCGAAGCTCCTGGCGAGCACGCCCGACGAGACGGTCGTGTCGACGGCAGCGGTGCTCAACCCGGAGCTGAGCCTTCTGGAATTCAACGCTCGGGTGCTCGCCCTGGCGGAAGACCCGAGCCTGCCTCCGCTGGCCCGAGTGCGGTTCCTTGCCATCTTCAGCTCCAACCTGGACGAGTTCTTCCAAGTCCGCGTGGGAGGCTTGCGGCAGGCCGTTGCCGAAGGGATCACGAGGCGATCGATCGATGGCCGGACGCCCAGCGATCTGCTCCAGGCCATCAACGTGAAGCTTCGTGCGCTGATCCGGCGGCAGTACCGTTGCTTCCAGGCGGTGCGCGAGGACGCCCTCGAGCCGGTGGGCGTGCGGATCCGCAAGTTGGACGACCTCGGCGACACCGAGCGCGAATACCTGCGCGACTATTTCGACGAGCGCGTCCTCCCGCTGCTCACCCCCAAGGCGATCACGCTGGCTGGCGGCCATCCGTTCCCGTTCATGGAGGACATGCTCTTGTCGCTGGCGGTGGTGGTGCGGGATCCCCGCACCGCCCGCGATCACTTCGTGCATCTCGAGGTGTCGGACGCCCTACCCCGCTTCATTCGGCTGCCGGACTCGCTCGACTTCGTGCCTGTCGAGGAGGCGATTGCCGCCAACATCGCCACGCTGTACCCGGGGCGAGACGTGCTCGAGACACATCCGTTCCGGATCGCACGGAGCGCGGAGATCAAATTCGACGAGAAGAGTGCCTCCAGTTTTCTGGAGGCGATCGAGGACGAATTGCGGCGCCGACCGGCTGGGGCCATCGTGCGGGTCGAGGTCGGGCGCACGATGCCGTTCGCGATCCGCGACCTCCTGATCCGGGAGTTGCGTCGCAAGGAGGAGAGCCAGGGCATCCCACTCCTGGCCTCCGACGTGCACGAGGTGGACGGGATGGTGGACCTCGGCTCCCTGCACGAACTGACCGACCTCGGGCGCCCCGACCTCGACTATCCACCGTTCGTGCCGGCGGAACCGTTCAAGGACGACGAGTCCATGTTCGACGTCGTCTCGCGCGGCGACGTGCTGGTGCACCACCCCTACCAGTCATTTGACGCGACGACCGCGCGGTTCCTCGTGGAGGCCGCCGATGACCCGGACGTCATGGCGATCAAGCTCACCCTCTACCGGCCGGGCGGTCCGACGGCCCTCGCCGACCTGCTCCTCAGAGCCGCCGCCCAAGGCAAAGACGTCTCGGTCTTCGTGGAGGTGAAGGCCCGGTTCGACGAAGAGCTGAACATCTTCTGGGCCAAGCAGCTGGAACGCGGGGGGATCCACGTCGTGACCGGTCTCGTGAAGTACAAGACGCACGCGAAGCTCGCGCTCGTGGTGCGGCGCGAGGGCGACCAGGTGCGGCGCTACGTCCACATCGGAACCGGCAACTACAACGAAACAACCGCACGCCAGTACACCGATCTCGGGCTCATCACGACGCGCGAGGGTATCTGTACCGAGGTGAACCAACTGTTCAACGAGCTGACGGGCTCATCGCGTCCGCCCGCCGGCACGTTCGAGCATCTCCTGGTTGCGCCGACGAACATGCTGTCGCAGTTCAGCGCATTGATCGAGCGCGAGACGGAGCACGCGCGGGAGGGCCGGCCGGCCGGAATCCGAGTGAAGCTGAACGGCCTGGCCGACGGCGAGGTGATCGAGGCGCTCTATCGGGCTTCGCAGGCTGGAGTGACGGTCGACCTGATCGTTCGCGGCATCTGCGCGCTGCGCCCAGGCGTTCCCGGCATGTCGGAGACGATCCGAGTGGTGGCGGCGGTGGGCCGGTTCCTCGAGCACGCCCGGATTTTCAAATTCGTCAACGGCGGCGAGGTGGAGCACTACATCGGCTCGGCGGATTGGCGTCCCCGCAACCTCCGGCGCCGCGTCGAGGTCGTCGCACCCATCATCGATCCGGAAGCGCGACGTCGCCTGGACGAGATCCTCGACATGGAACTCGCCGATCCCTCGGCGTGGGAGTTACTGCCGGACGGCTCCTACAGTCAACGGGACGGCGCGATGGGAGCGGCGAGCCGCGTGCAAGAACAGTTGCTCGAACGCCTCACGATGCTGTCGGTCGGCGCGGAGTAACCGCCAGCGACGCGCTCCGCCTCAACCAGCCAGCGTCACGTTGAGATACTCGACTTCCCCCGTGACGTCCCGCACTAGCACCTCGCTGAGCCACGACGGAACCTCGACCAACGTCTCCGGTGATGGCAACTCGACTTCTGCGAGCACCAGATCGCGGTCGACGAACTCGTCGATCTCCCAGAGCAAAGCGCCGTCAGCTACATAGTATCGCCGCTTCCGCACGCGCCGGCCCTCGGTGAGGGGCCACAGGTGCGAGAAGAGCTCGCCCGTCGTCTCCTCCTCGATCTCGAGGCGACTGAGACCGTCGCCCAACTTCACCGTGCGGAAGTATTGCTCGCCGCGCCCCGATCGGACCCGGCGCACCCGTTCCAGGAGCCGGCGGCCGGGTAGCCATCCCTGCTCGACGTCCACCACCTCGGTCGCGGGATCGAGCGCGGGGAGTCCCCTCAGCAAATATTTGCGCTCGATCTCGATCGCACTCGGTGCTCGGCGCGCCAAGTCGTCCACAGTGCGGCGGAGGGCCTCGTCCAACGTCGCCCAGTCGTCCGCGTGCCATCCGACGAAACCTTCGCGAAGCTCTAGCTGAGCTTCGAGCGCAAGGCGGCGCACGGCCTGCACTCCCGGCCCCGCGTTTTGCCGTCGGAGCTTGCGTCGCTCGCGCTCGTCGGCACGGGCCCTCCTCGATGCACCTTGGAGACGCCGCGCGTGGTCGGCGGCGGCACGCTCAACGGCTGCGGCGCATTCCGCATCGGCGATCTGGAGATCGTGGAGGTCACCCAACAGGGTCTGGAGGTTCTTGAGATGATCGACCGCGGTCAGTGCCGGTGGCACCTCCCCGGCGACCAGCTCCAACAGGTAGCGGAGCCGCTTGGCACTTATCCGTGTCTCGTGCACTGCCGCCGCGTCGTCACCCGCGCCGATCTGTTCCAGATGCTCTCTCAGGATTCGCGCATGCCCGGCGACGAGGTCGCCGAGTACCGCGCCGAAGGAACGCTCGGGTAAGGCAGCCACTGCGGCTGTTTGCACGGCGGCATCGAGTCGGCGCCGCACGCGCCGCGCGACCCCCGGGAAGCTCTGTTCGATCGCCTCCAAGCTCTTCCCATATCCGGCCTCACGTCGGTCCACGAGCTGGGCCAAGAGCCACTTGGCGCCGGCCCGCTTCGCAGGCGCGAGGCCGGGCAATCTCGCCTCGAGCCAGAGCGCGAGCACTTCGGCATCGCGAGCCGCGTTGGTGGTACGGGCGAGGTTGCGGAGGCGGCGGCGCAATCGCTGCGGCAAGCCATCGCCGAGAACCGGGCGGAAGGCCCGGAGCACGCTGCGCAAACGCCGGAGCGCAACGCGGAAGTCGTGCAATGCCTCACCGTCGGCGCCCTCCTTCAGCCGGTCGCGCGCCGCTCGGGCATCCTGGAGCAAGACGCTCCCAATCGCAGCCACGGCAGCCGAGGGTGATCCTCCCAGCAGCCCAGTGGGAAACTCAGGCATCGTCGCCGCCCAGCACCCGAAGATGCTTCGGGGCGAGCAGCCATCGGAGCTCCGCCTCACCCGGTCCGATCTTCCCCTCGAACTCGAGCAGGCACGCAGCGCCTTTCTTGAACGAAAAGAACGGCATGGCTGCATCCAGCAGCAGCTGTGTCACTAACTCGCTCAAATCAGGCTCGTGGCCGACCAGGGCCACGACGTTCCCGGGTTCGTGGCGCTCGAGCCAGTCGACGATGGCGTCGAAGTCCCCGCCCGGAGCGAGCGCGGCGACGCGTTCGACAGGGAGGTTGCCGTACGCTCGCGCGATGATCTCGGCGGTTTGGACAGCGCGGACGAGCGGACTCGAGGCCACCACGTCAAGTCGTGGCACCACTTGCACCAAGCCCACCGCCCCGGCCGCCATGCGTCGCGTCCCTTCCTCCGTGAGCGGCCGTTCGTCGTCATCGCGTCCCGCCGCCGCGAAGATGTCTCGGTCTTCGGCGATGGCATGACGAACGACGAGGAGCTGCACGGGATCACACCTCGGACGACACCCGATCCGGGAAGGAGGGCGGGCGCCGCGTGATCGAGCGAGGTGTCGGAATCGCCGCGCCCTCGGGTCGCACGATCTGGCGCGTCAACTCTTGCAGCACCACTTGCGCGCGGAATGGCGCCTCGTCGGGCCGGGGCGAGCGTCGAATGTACGAACCGTTCGGCTGCAGCACACGGGCCTTCACGTTGTCGGCGAGCACCGTCTCGAGGATCTCTTCGGTGATGCGGTCTTTGAGCCGCCGGTCGACCACGGGGAACATCACCTCGATACGCCGGAAGAAATTCCGTGGCATCCAGTCCGCGCTGCCCAGATACAGCTCCGGCTGGCCGGCGTTCTCGAAGTAGACGACCCGGGAGTGCTCGAGGAACTTGTCGACAATGCTGACCACCCGGATGTTCTCCGATACGCCCGGAACGCCGGGCCGCAGGCAGCAGGTGCCCCGAATGGCCAGATCGATGGTCACCCCCGCTTGCGACGCGCGGTACAGCGCATCGATCACGGACGGCTCGACGAGGGCGTTCATCTTCACGATGATGCGGGACGGCATGCCCTGTTCCGCGTGGCGTCGCTCGCGGTCGATCAGGGCAATCACCCGCTCACGCAGGGACGTCGGCGCGACCTCGAATTGGCGCCATCGATGGCTCCTGGAGTAGCCGGTCAGCAGGTTGAACAGTTGTGACGCGTCCTCGCCAAACTCGGGATCGGCGGTGAAGAGCCCGAGGTCGGTGTAGATGCGCGCGGACACGGCGTTGTAGTTCCCGGTCGCCAGATGCAGATAGCGTCGGATCCCGTCGGGCTCACGCCGCACCACGAGCGCCGCCTTGCAGTGCGTCTTGAGTCCAATCACCCCGTAGACGACGTGCACGCCGGCTCGCTCGAGCGCCCGGGCCCAGAGAATGTTGTTCTCCTCGTCGAAGCGGGCCTTGAGCTCGACGAGCGCGGTGACCTGCTTGCCGTTCTGCGCCGCACGGCCGAGGGCGGAGATGATCGCGCTTGGGGCGCTCGTGCGATACAGGGTCTGCTTGATCGCCAAAACATCCGGATCGTCGGCGGCTCGCTCGATGAATTCGACCACCGATCCGAAGGACTCGTATGGGTGGTGGACGAGCACGTCCTGCTGACGAATCACCTCGAACATGTCTCGGCCCGAGGCGAAGGCCGGTGCCGCCCGCGGCACGAGCGGCTCGTCCTTGAGCGCCCTGAAGCCGTCCAGGCGCCAAATCGCCATGAGCGTCGAGAGATCGATGGGGCCGTCGAGGCGGTAGACGTCGCGCATCTCGATATCGAGAGACGCAGAGAGCATCTCTACGAACGCGTCGGTCGCGTCGGCCGCGATCTCGAGCCGCACCGGGTCGCTCCGCAGCCGCTGCCGGAGGCTTGCTTCGATCGCCTCGAGCAGATCGTCCGCCTCGTCTTCCTGCACCATCAGATCCGTGTTGCGGGTCACGCGGAACACCGTAGTGGCCTCGACCGTGAGGCCACCAAAGAGCGCCTGCGCATGCTCGACGATCAGGTCCTCGAGCAGCAGGAACCGGAGATGTCTGTCGTCCCGCGAGACAGTCACGATGCGATCCAACACGCTGGGGACCTGCACGACCGCAAAGATCGGCTCGTGTTCGCGCTCGTCCGGTCGGACGAGCAGCGCCAAATTCAGGCTCTTGTGGTGGACGTGCGGGAACGGGTGTCCCGGATCGATTGCCAACGGCGTGAGAACCGGGAAGATGCTCGTGCGAAACAAGCGATCGACGCGCGCCCGTTCGTCGGGCGACAGATCGGCGTACCGTAGGCGCACGATGTCCGCGTGGGCGAGCGCAGGCATGATGTCGTGCCGAAAGATCCGATACTGCTCCGCCACCAGCGCCTGAATCCTCGGATGCAGTGCATCGAGCTGCTCGGCCGGTCCCAAACCGTCCGCCCCGTAGTCCTGCGGCTCGACCCCCGCGTACACTTGTTCCTGCAGCCCGGCGACTCGTACCTCGAAGAATTCGTCCAGGTTGGAGCCGGAGATGGCGAGGAACTTGAGCCGCTCGAGGAGTGGGTTGGTGTCGTCCCGGGCCTCCTCCAGCACGCGCGCGTTGAACTGGAGCCAACTCAACTCACGGTTGAGGTAGTGCTCGGTCGAGTACTGCGGTGGCGGACGCTTTCCCATACCCCTCTCCTACCACATCACAAACGTCGTTTGCCAGTCGACGCGGCCGCCGCCCGCTGCCTCGTGGGTCGACGGGACCGCTCGAATACCACATCGATCTCGAAGGTGCGTTCAAACAGGCCACGCTTGCGACCGGCGTCGGCCAATTCCACGCGCGGATCGCCCTTCGCCTCGACGAGCACGCGCACCCGGTCGTCGCCAATCTTGCACCTGACCCCCTTCACGATCTGAGCGTGTGCGCGATCGAGCCCCTCGGCGATGCGAAGGATCCCGCTCAACTGGCGCACCAAGAGGCGATCGGACTTGTCCAGTCGCCGGAACTGCTCGTGGGAGTTCTTCGGCACGGCGCGACGGTGGTACCGGGCCACGTTGGCGATCAACTCGATCTCGCCAGGTGAGAAGCCGCGGAGATCGCCATGCATGATCAGGTGATACGCGTGCTTGTGATGGCCTGCATGATTGATCAGGTAGCCAACGTCGTGGAGCAGGGCCGCGGCCTCGAGAATGTCCCGCCCCGAGGACGGAAGCTCGTACGCCTCCTGAAGCTGGTCGAACATCTGCCCGGCCAGCAGCGCGACGTGGTCACAATGCCGCTCATTGGACCGACACTTCCGCGCGAAGTCGCGTACCCACTGCAGACGGTTCTGCGGGGGACTGGCGGCCCCGCCGGCGAGTCCCATCTCCTCGATGGTCGCCAGCAGAATGCCGTCACGGATCCCTCGGTCATTGACGAGAATACGCGGCGTGCCAAGACGCTTGGCGAGGCGGGCAATGGCGGTGGCTCCGGCGAGGATGATGTCGGCACGCTTGGGGTTGAGGCCTGAGATGCGGCGTCGCTCGGCAAGCGGGGATTCCCGCAATCGATCCAGCAACCGCTGCAGGTCCGACCGTGTCACCGTATATCCCCGGATGTTCGTGAGTCGTCCCTCCCGCTCGCATTGGATCATCTCACCGATGTTCGTGAACGTCCCCCCGCTTCCCACCATGATCTCGGGCGTGAACGGCGGCCGGCCGATCTCGTCCTTGATTGCCCGGTCGACCGCCTTGCGGAGCTTCTTCCAGTGTTTGTCGGCGATCGGATCGGACTTCACGTACCGCTCAGTGAGCCGAACGGCACCGAGCGGCAGGGAGTGCACTTGGTTGATGACCCCTCCGGCGACGAGCACCACCTCGAGGCTACCCCCGCCGATGTCGACCACGGCCGCCGACTGCTGATCGAGCTGGAAGTGGCGGCTGACGCTGCGGAAGGCGAGTTGCGCTTCCTCGTCGGCGGAGATGACCTCGATGCGCACACCGCAGCGGCGCTGGGCCTCACGACGGAACGCCGCCCCATTGGAGGCCTCCCGGACCGCGCTCGTCGCGACGACGCGCAAATGGCCCACGCCGAACCCGTCGGCAATCGCTCGCATCTTGCACAGCGCCTCGAACGACCGTTCCATCGGACTGCGACCCAGCCGACCGCTCCGGACGAGACCACGACCCAAACGGGTCATCTCGCGCTCCTCGTCCAACACGCGATAACTCCCGTCCGACTCCACCTCGGCCACGACCACGCGAATGGTATTCGTCCCGAGGTCGATAGCGGCGATTCTCGGCAGGGACGCTGGGGGCGCTGACATCAGAGCTCCTCCCGCCGGACGCCAGCGTAGGGTGGGTGGTTTCTAATCGCGTTAACCATATGTTGCGTAATAGCTTAGCTCACAGAGACTACAACGGCCCACCCCCGGAGTGCGTGCAGATATGTCAGGACGGGCCTCTTGGATGATAGCGCGGTCGGGTCGCGTTGGTAACGGGACTGTGTGGATCGACCGCTGGGTCAGCCGCGCCGAGCCACCTCGGGAACGAGACGCAAGCGGATGGCGTCCCGCACCTCGCGGAATACTGCCAGACGCTGCTCCTGGTTCCCCTGCGCGGTCGCCGGATCGGGAAACGCGATGTGAAGCTGTTCGACGGGGCGCGGGAACACCGGACACGTCTCGCGTGCGGAGTCGCACACGGTGACCACGAGGTCCCACTGCAGATCCAGGTAGGCATCCACGTGTGCCGGCTTCGCCCCCCCGAGATCCACACCGACCTCTTGCATGACGCGGATGGCCAGCGGATGCACCTGGGGCGCGGGATCGGTGCCAGCCGAATGGGCCTCCCACCGAGCGCCAAGCTCGGCGTTGAGCCACCCTTCGGCGATCTGCGAGCGGCACGAGTTCCCGGTGCAGAGGATCAGCACTCGGTGGCGGGCGGCAGCGGACATAGACACTCCAGGGTAACGCCGTGACAGCCGGACAACGGAGAACTATATTTCGCGAAACAGCGAAATGGCAATCCCTAATGCTCGACACGGCAACGCTCCGCTTCAAGGCGCTCGGCCATCCGGCCCGGCTCCGCATCGTGGCCGTGCTCCGCGACGGGGAACTCTGTGTCTGCCAGATCACCGCGCTCCTCCAACTGGCCCCGTCCACCGTTTCGGCCCACCTGGCGGAGCTCCGACGCGCTGGCTTCCTCAACGAACGGCGTGACGGTCGCTGGATCTACTATGGCCTGGCCACCGGTGCCGACGCTCGGCGAGACCTCGCCAGGGTCTGGGCGGCCCTTGCCGATGACGACCGCGTGAGCGCGGACGCCCGCGCCGCCCGTGTGCTGCGAGGGATCCCGGTGGAGGAGTTCTGCCGCATGGACGACGCGGCGGCGGCCGCGCTCACCACCGACAGGCGACCGGGAATCGAATCGTGAGCGGCCCCGAGAAGCGGATTGGGGTGTTCGAGCGGTATCTCAGCGTCTGGGTGGCGGCGTGCATGGTGTTGGGCGTCGGGCTCGGCAAGGCCCTCCCCGACCTGGTCCACGCACTGCGGGGGCTCGAGTTCGGCCAGGGCAGCCAGATCAACATCCCCATCGCCGTACTGATTTGGCTGATGATCTATCCCATGATGCTCAAGGTCGACTTTGCGTCGATCCGGAGGGTGGGACAGCGCCCCCGTGGCGTCTTCGTGACCCTGTTCGTCAACTGGCTGGTGAAGCCGTTTTCGATGGCCTTTCTCGGGTGGCTGTTCTTCCGGCACCTGTTCCTGCCGCTCATCGGACCGGAGTTGGCGAGCCAGTACATCGCGGGGGTCATCATCCTCGCTGCCGCACCGTGCACGGCGATGGTCTTCGTGTGGTCCTATCTCTCGGACGGCGATCCCGCCTACACCCTGGTCCAGGTGTCCGTCAACGATCTGATCATGCTCCTGGCGTTCGCGCCAATCGTCAAGCTGCTGGTCTCGGGCGCATCCGGCCTCGAGGTCCCGTTCGCGGTGCTGCTCTACTCCGTGTTCGTATTCGTGGTCATTCCGCTCGTCGCTGGAGCAGTCAGTCGACGCATCTTGATTCACCGCAAGGGCCTGGAGTGGTTCGACACGCGGTTCGTCGCTCGGTTCGCGCCGCTCACGGTCATCGCACTGCTCGTCACGCTCGTGATGATCTTCGCCTTTCAGGCCAACAACATCACGACGCGATGGTTTCACGTCGTGCTCATCGCCGTGCCGATCCTGATCCAGGTGTATTTCAACTCGTCGCTCACCTACGGCCTCATGCGTCTCCTCGGGGTGGAGTACGCCGTGGCCGCCCCGGGGGCACTGATCGGGGCATCGAATTTCTTCGAGCTGGCTGTGGCTACGGCCATCGCGCTCTACGGACCGGGGTCCGGGGCCGCACTGGCAACGGTGGTGGGTGTGTTGGTCGAGGTTCCGGTGATGCTCTCGGTGTGCCGGGTGTGTGTCGCGACCCGTCATTGGTTCCCGAGCGTCCCAGCATCCAGCTGAGCCCGGGCGGACATCGTCTGTTCCCGCGGTGGCCGTTGACCGCCTAGTCGGAGCTTTGGCCTTCCCCTCGGGTGAACTTGCGGTAGAGCAGCAGCGTCCCCAGAAAGGCGATCAGGAGCAACGCGGCGGGCACCAGATACGACCAGACCGGTCCGCTGATGGGCGGGTCCGCCGGCAGTGGTGTGAACCGGGCCTGACTGGTTCCAATGACGACGAGCATCGATGGCGTCAACGTCATGGAGCGTCGTCTCTCTTGCGGCGCTGGGCATGGCGCCGTCGCCATGCCCAGTACGCGAATGCCATGCCGAGCAGCGACGCGACGTAGGCAATGCTCATCCCGATGAGGGTCACCAATCCACGGTCCATGCTCAGGGCTCCCTGGCAAGGTTGAGATCCAGCGCGTCACCGTATTCCCAATGGAGCCGCCGCTCCAACTGTTCGAGGTACCGAGCCTGCTTCTGCTCGTAATCCACGGAGACGGCGCGCAGCTTGGGATCGATCACCCAGAAAACCAGCAAGCCTGCGGCCACCGCCGTCAAGGTGAGCGTCAGTCCGGACGTCTGCAGCAACAGGAGCTTGGCGAGGCCCACCATGCCGAGAGCAAACACCACCGGGGAAAGCACGATGGCAATCCAGTCCTCACGGCTCCACTCGTCGGCCTGCTCGGGCGTCCAGCGGCGCCGGATGAGCGGGCGCGGTGCGCGTTCTGCGCGCGGGGCCTGTTCGGCAATCAGGCCGCGACGCTCCGCCTCGCGCCGGACGGGACCCCACCATCCCATGGGCCGGGTCATCACGTAGTACGCGACGAGGTGCTCCATGCGTTCAGGGCGCGTGAGCAGCGTCGCCGGGAGAAAGACGATCGCGCCCAGGACCATAAGCAACCAGAACTGCACGTACTCGGGCAGTGCAGGGAGCACTCCGAACGACGGGAGCACCCACACGACCAGCCACGAGATGCCGAGATTCGCCATCCAGGATGCCAGATAACCCCAGGCATTGAACCGCCACCAGACCACCTGAAGGATGTTGGGGAGCCAGATCCCTGCCATCATCAGCCACAGGGCAAAGATCAGCCACCGCGTGATGTCCTCCATCATGAGCCCATAGAAGAACGAGCCCACGAGGAGCGCAAACGTCGCAATCCGTCCGACCCATACCAGAGTGCGCTCGCTCGCGTCGGGTCGTAGGTACCGCTGAAACAAATCGCGTGTGGCGTAGAGCGCGCCAAGATTGAGGTGACTCGAGATGGTGGAGAGATGGATGGCCAAGATGGCAGCGAAGAACACCCCCACGAGACCCGCCGGCAACAGCTCGAACCCCAGACGAAACCAGCCCAACTCGTACTCGGCGACGTCGGTGAGGTTGGGAACCATGACGAAGAACGCCAAGATGGATGCGGCCCAGAAGGCATTGCGGACCAGAGTGATGGCTCCGCCAGCCCAGAGGCCATAGCTGGCATCTCGCACCGTCTTGGCCGACTGGATTCGCTGTGCCTCGACATACCAGTCGATGCTGGTCCCCATGCCGAACCCACCGATGATGGCGATCACGAGCATGGTGAGCCACCAGGCCACGGGGAAATCCCCGGTCAGCCATCCGGTGAACGCGAGCGGATCGAGGCGCCACGATTCACCCAGGGACACCAATCCCTCGGTGACACCGGTCGGTCCTCCTGCAGCCATGACACCCACCATCGACACCAGCACGATCGCGAAGATCGCGACGATTCCCTGCAGGAAGTCGCCCATGACCACGCCCCAGAAACCAGCGGCGAGCGTGTAGATGGCAGTGATCACGGTTGGGACAACCAGCCCTACCCAGATGGGCCAGTCGAACGCCAGATTCCCGACCTTCCCCATGGCCATGCCCACCCACCCGAGGATGAACATGTTCATGAAGACCTGCCAGCCGGCAAGCCAGCCGCGCAACAGCTCTGCGGGCAGACCGCCGAATCGGAGCACCTGCCACTCGGCCTGGGTGTACGCCAACGAGCGGCGGAAGATCCGGGCCGACACGAACGAGGCAATGGCCGTCCACGCGGCGAAGAAGGTATACCAGAGCCCCCGCAGCCCATGCGCGTAGATGGTACCGGTTACCCACATGGGCGTGTCGGTGGCGGTGTGCGTGCTGAACACGGAGGACGCCGGCAGCCACCAGGGGAGTCCCCGCCCCGCGAGGAAGAAGTCGGATTGGGATCGGCGGGCCAGGCGATAGAAAAGGAACGCGCCCCCCACCATGAGCAGCAAGAACGCGCCCGTCCAGAGCCAATCCAATCCGGTGAAATCACTCACGTGGCGTACTCCGGTTGGTGAGGACCGTGCATTCTACGGCGGGTGTCGGTTCCCGACAACGGCACTCCACTCAGCGGGGTTTGACAACGTGCCATACCGCTCCATAATCTGTACTTCAAGGTCATTCGGCGACCGCGTCCGACTGCGATCCAAGGGGGGAGGGCACCATGCGGCGGTTTTCACTCGCAGCCATGCTGACCATTGCTCCGGCCTCTTTGCTCCTCGTGCCAGCCATCGCTCGCGACAGCGAGCCAGTCTTGCCCCAGTCGGCGTGCGTCGATTGCCACACGCAGCTCCACCCGAGCATCGTGTCGGACTGGAAGCTCAGCAAGCACGGACAGAACGCCGTGGATTGTGCCTTGTGCCACGGCGCGGGCCATACCACCGTCGAAGACGTGACGGAAGTCAGGATCCCGACGCCCGAGACGTGTGCGATGTGCCACGCGGAACGCGTGCAGCAGTTCAGGGCAGGCAAGCACGCGCTCGCCTGGGCCGCGATGAAGGCCATGCCGACGACGCACGCCCTCCCCATGGCCATGACCGAGGGAATGAAGGGTTGCGGGGGCTGTCACAAGATCGGGATCAAGACCGAGGAAGACATCCGGGCGATCCGCACCGCGGGAAGCGGGTTTGGTGTCGCCTCGTGCGACGCGTGCCACACCCGCCATCTCTTTTCGGTCAAAGAGGCCCGCCAGCCGCAGGCGTGCCAGACCTGTCACATGGGCTTCGACCACCCGCAGTGGGAAATGTACTCCGCGTCGAAGCACGGCGTGCGATATCTCCTCAAACAGAACGGGACGCTCCCCGAGACCGTCGCGGCGCCGACCTGCCAAACGTGCCACATGCAGGCTGGGAACCATGAGGTGCGCACGGCCTGGGGCTTCCTCGCGGTGCGTCTGCCCATGCCCGCCGACGAGCAGTGGGCTGCCGATCGCACGACCATCCTGCAGGCACTCGGCGTCCTGGATCCCAACGGTCAGCCAACGGCCCGACTCGACGTCTTTAAGGCGGCGGACCTCATGCGTCTCACGCAGGCCGAGTGGGAGGTCCAGCGGGAGAAGATGGAGGGCATCTGCATGCAGTGTCACTCCATCAACTACGTCCGCGCCGAGCTTCGTAAAGGGGATCAGATGATCCGCGAAGCCGATCACCTGCTGGCCGAGGCGATCCGTGTCGTCGCCCAGCTCTATCGTGACGGCGTGATCAAGAAGCCGGCGAGCTATGCCTACGCGTTCCCGGACCTCCTCACATTCCACGACGCGCCGACGCCGATTGAACGGCGACTGTTTGAGATGCACCTCGAACATCGGATGCGGGCGTTCCAGGGAACGTTCCACGCCAACCCCGATTACGCGCTCTGGTACGGCTGGAGCGAGATGGTCCGGGACTTGGCGGAAATCAAGGAGATGGCCGCCCAGATGCGCCGCCGATAGCGCGGGGCGGACGGGAGCCCATGCGCACCCGCCCCTTGGGGCCCGAGGCCCCGGTGGTATCGGCCATTGGCTTCGGCGGCATGCCGCTGTCAATCCAGGGGCGTCCCGCGGACACTGCGCAGAGCGTTTCCGTTATCCATGCCGTGCTCGACGCGGGTGCCACGCTCATTGATACGGCCGACGTCTACTGCCTGGACGACGACGACTTCGGCCACAACGAGCGGCTGATCGCGCGTGCGTTGCGGGCCTGGAATGGCGATCCGTCGGCGGTCGTCGTCGCGACGAAAGGTGGACTCACGCGTCCCGGAGGCCGCTGGGAACGCGATGCCCGACCCGCGCGTCTTCGCACGGCCTGCGATCGGTCACTGGCCGCTCTCGGTGTCGAGCGGATCGATCTATACCAGCTCCATGCTCCCGACCCAAAGGTCCCGCTCCTCGAGAGCGTTGGCGCGCTTGCCGAACTGCAGCAAGAGGGCAAGATCCGCTGGCTCGGACTCTCCAACGTGTCCGTGAAAGAGATCGAGGCGGCGCGATCGGTGGTGAAAGTCGTCACCGTTCAGAATCGGTTCAACCCGTTCTTTCGCGAGGCGGTCGACACCGGTGTAGTGCGGTACTGCGACGACCACGGCATCGGGTTCCTCGCCTACAGTCCGGTCGGTGGCGGACGACTCAACAAGAAGTTGCCAAGTCACCCCGCGCTTCGGCCGATCGCCGAGCGGCTCGGAGCCTCGCCGCATGCCGTGGTGATCGCGTGGCTGCTGAGCCAGGGGTCGAGCGTGATCCCCATTCCCGCGGCACGTACCGTCGATCACGCGCTCGACGCGCTGGCCGCGGCAGACGTGGTGCTTACGCCGGACGATCGCCGAGCCATCGACCGTGCGGAGTTCTCCAGGGCCTGATCCCCAACCCGACGCCCCGCACCACGCGGGAATGGACGACAATGCCGACATCCGAGTGGCCCATCGATCTCACCGACGTGCAGAGTGCCCGCGACCGGATCGCCCCGTACGTCTCCATCACACCCCTTCGCTCATACCGGGCACTCGATGCGACCATCCGTCACGGCCTTCGCATCTTCGTGAAACACGAGAACCATCACCCCACCAACGCGTTCAAGGTTCGCAATGCGTTTGCCGCCCTCACGGCGCTGACCGCTGCCCACAGCGGCCGCGGCGTGATCGCCGCCACGCGGGGCAATCACGGGCAGGGCCTGGCCTACGCCGGTCAGGTGCTGAGTATTCCGGTCACCATCTGCGTCCCGCACGGGAACAACCCCGAGAAGAACGAGGCGATGATCGGATACGGTGCCGAGCTGGTCGAGGAGGGAAACGACTACGACGAGTCTCTGGTCGCGGTTGAGCGCCTCCAACGCGAGCGAGGGCTCGTCCCCATCCATGGCACGAACAACCCTCAGGTGCTGGCCGGCGCCGGGACCATCACGCTGGAGCTGCTACAGCAGGTGGAAGAACTGGACGCCATCGTCATCGCAATCGGTGGAGGGTCGCAGGCGGTCGGCGCTTTGACCGTGACCCGCGCGCGGCGGCCGGATGTCGCAGTGTACGGCGTCCAGGCCGCCGGGGCCCCCGCCATCTACGAGTCGTGGAAAGCTGGTGAGATGCGCGTGCTGGACTCGGCCGAGACGTTTGCCGACGGCATCGCCACGCGTTCGGCGTACGAGATGACGTTACCGGCACTCAAAGCGGGATTGGCTGGCTTCGTTACCGTCACCGACGCAGAAATCGCCGAGGCGTTGCGCCTGCTGTTGCGGACCACTCACAACCTGGTCGAAGGCGCCGGAGCCGCCGGGTTGGCGGGGCTGATCAAGCTGCGAAACGAGCTCGACGGCAAGCGCGTGGCGATCATCCTATCCGGGGGAAACATCGACGCAGCGACGCTGCGGAAAGTGATGACGGACCAGATCTAGGCCTGCGCGTACGGCGGTGCTCAACATCGAGAACATCGGTCGCGCTCAGGTGGGCTCGGCTCGGAGCTGCCCGCCCCGCACGGTGGCGCCTATCACGATCGCGGCACCGACGAGCACGAGGTTCTTGATGATGTACTGTCCCTCCAAGGTCGGCGAGTACGGGAACGCCACGAACGTCTCCATTGGAAAGAACACGAGCGGCAGCATGGTCCCCGGCATCTGAAGAAAGAGGAGCAGTAACGTCAGGCGAAGGAACCGCCCGGTAAGCAGTCCGATGCCGATCAGGGACTCCCAAACAGCCAGCAGTGCCAGGCCCACCTCCGGGTGGACAACCCCGAAGGTCAGTTGTTCGATCGTGCGCGCAGCCAGATCCGCGGCAGGGCTCCAGCCCGGAACCAGTTTGATGGCGCCGAACCAGAGAAAGACTACACCGAGAGCCAGGCGCGTCAGCGTGACGCCGTGGCGGGCCATCCACGTGGTAATGCGGATGTCCAGGGGTTCTAGGCGAGGTAGCACGGTCATGAGGGGCTCGACTCAAGGGAGTCCGTTTTTACGGTGGCGCGACGGAACGGGGGCCGCGGCGGATCGTAGCGCGGTCATCGCGGGACCATGTCGCCCGCCGCCGTCACCAACTGGGTTGCGATCCGCTGCACTTCCCGCTCGCTCCGCCTCGCTATGGTTTGCCAAATGGTCCGGCCGATGCTTGCCCCGAGAACGGCGGCACCCGCGGTTACGCCGATCACCGCGAGAGGGGCGATTCCCACGGACGCGGCAACCCCAGCGCCAAGCATCCCACCCCATGTTCCGGGGAGGAAATGCAGGACGGCCCGCAGGCCGGAGGGGTACCGTTGGACCACCTGGATCTGCGTTTCCTCGTCGGTCGACGACAGGGAGACCTGCGTGGTGCGGTCGAACTTGTGTCCCCGCGATACGCTGGTCCACCGAACGGTGCCAAGAGCTTCGGTGACCGTGCCAGTCGCATCGACGTGGTCCTCGATGACGCGGATCAGACGCTGAAGGGCATCCTCCTCGAGACGGCCCGGAACGCCCCGCACCAACCTGCTGGAGAGCGGCGCACCGAGCAGCAGGGCGCGGTGTGGCCGAACACCCGCGCGGACCGCCGTGACGGCCTCGTCGATGACCTCCGCACTGAGACCCACCTCTCGGGCGATCTCGTGGAGCTCATGCAGCGTCAATCCCCTGGCGCTCGTGGAGCCGAGGGATCGTTGCTCTTCGATCTCGGCCGCACGCTGCAGGACCAAGGCCACTTCTTGATCGGTGAAGCGGCGATCGGAATCGTCAATCTCCGTCGACGGTCGTTGCGCCGAGTCCCCGTGCATGTCGGATCGGTTCTTCACCATGCTCCTGTGCGCTCCTCGCAATGCGCTGTGGAGGCACCTCGCGATCGGGCGCTCACACCACGGTGTATTCGAGTACCGTCGTGCCCGTCTTCCCGTACACCCGGTGCCCTGTGAGTCGAAGCTTGGCACGTGTGGCTGGATGGGGAAGCATGGGCACACCGCTGCCAAGAAGCACCGGAACGATCGCGACTTCCACGGTATCCACCAGCCCGAGATCGAGCAGGCTCCGGAACAGCCCGCCCCCACCAAACAACCAAATGTCTTTCCCCGTGCCTGCCTTGAGGGCCGGTACCGTCTCGTCGGGCCTGTCCGATACCGTCGCATCGGGACAGTCGCCCTGGCGCAGCGTCCGGGAGAAAACATATGCCTGCATCCCGGGCATCGCTCCGCCGCCGCCATGCTGGCGCGCCGCCTCGTACGACTTTCGGCCCATCAGAACCGTGTCGAAGTCCTCGAACAGGGCATTGAAATCGATGTCCGGATCCATGACGATCCAGTCGTACTCCCCCTTCGGGCCTGCGATATACCCGTCGAGACTCATGGCCACCGAAAAGCGAACGCGTCTCACAAATGCCTCCTCACTCGGCGGTCCACCGAGTCTACCGGCCTGCGAACGCCCGGACCCCCCCACTTCCCTCTGCACGCTGCACGCCATTGCCTTTCATCCCCACAACTCCCGTCTCGGCGGATGCAACGTGCTGCCGTCGTACCGGAGGCCCTCGGGTCGGTCGCGTGCCAGCAGCAGTGGTGCGTCCAGGTCGACGTAGCGCGCGCCTTGCGCCAGCAGAATGGCCGGCGCCACACCTAGAGAGGTTCCCACCATACACCCCACCATGAGCTCCAACCCGGCGTCACGTGCGGCCGTCACGAGACGGAGTCCCTCGGTGAGCCCTCCGGTCTTGTCCAACTTGAGGTTCACGACGTCGTAGCGCCCCACGAGGCGAGGGACGTCGTCGCTCGTGTGACAGGACTCATCGGCCGCTACCAAGAGCGGTCGCTCGATGTCGAGGAGTACGTCGTCCCGGTCGGCCGGAAACGGCTGCTCGATCATCTCCACGCCGAGCTCCGCCAATGGCCGGGCCAGCTCCGCAAACTGCGAAGGGGTCCATGCTTCGTTGGCGTCGGCGATGATACGGGTTGCTGGTGCAGCCTCCCGGACAGTGCGCACCCGATCGAGGTCCAGCTCGCCCGTCAGCTTGAGCTTGAGCAACGGGCGGTGGGCCTCCGCTAGCGCGGCGGTTCCCATCGCCCCCGGCTCGTCGAGGCTGATGGTGTACGCGGTCGTGAGCGGTCGCGGCTCCGGTAGCCCCGCCAAGTCCCAGACCCGTCTGCCGGCCCGCTTCGCCGCGAGATCCCACAAGGCGCAGTCCAGCGCGTTGCGCGCAGCACCGGCCGGGAGCTCGTCAGCTAGCGCCAACCGATCCATGCCGCCGGTCATGCGGCCGACGGTCTCTCGGATCGTGGCGATCACCTGCTCGACGGTCTCACCGTACCGCTGGTAGGGCACGCATTCCCCGCGCCCCGTCGCGGTGCCGTCGGAGATTTCGACGACCACAACTTGGCTCTCGGTGCGGGCCCCGCGTGCGATGCGAAACATGCCGCGGATCGGCCAGGTTTCCGCATGGACAGTCACCACCGCACCATTCACTTCCATCCCCACCAAGGCTCCCTCGACCCGTCAGAGTAACTTCAGTGCGATCCTCCCCAAGCCATCGCACGACGCGTGCACGGTGGCCGTGCAGCCCCCGCACCACACCACGGCAAGCGGTAAGCCGACGGTCCCGCCGATCAGACGGTCGCCGATTTAACGTAGGCGTCCAGCTCTGCGATGAGGGTTTCTTTGGGTCCGTCGTCCAGGAATGCTGCTTCGAAGGAATTCCTCGCGAGACGATAGAGCTCCCTCTTAGAGAGCCCCAACGCCTGGTGCGCAGCCAGGAAGTTCTCGTTCACGTAGCCGCCGAAATACGCGGGGTCGTCCGAATTCACCGTGACGCACAGACCCGCGTCCAGGAGCTCCTTGAGCCTGTGGTGCTCCATCGTGTCGTACACGCACAGCTTCACATTGGAAAGCGGGCACACTGTGAGCGGGATCGCGTCGGCCATGAGGCGCTCGACCAGCGCGGCGTCCTCGATGGAGCGCACGCCATGGTCGATGCGCTTCACCTTGAGCTGGTCGAGCGCCTGCCACACGTACTCCGGCGGCCCTTCCTCGCCGGCATGGGCTACGGTGAGAAAGCCCTCGGCGCGGGCGCGAGCGAACACCGTGACGAACTTCTCAGGCGGATGCCCCACTTCCGAGGAGTCCAGGCCAACCCCGATGATCCAGTCGCGGAACGGCAGGGCCTGTTCCAGGGTCGCCATCGCCGCTTCGGCACTCAGATGACGCAGAAAGCACATGATGAGCTGATGCGAAATGCCGAGCTTCCGCTCGCCGTCGTCGAGCGCCCGATGGATGCCCGTAACCACCGTCTCCAAGGGCACACCGCGATCGGTGTGCGTCTGCGGGTCGAAGAAGATCTCCACGTGTCGGACATGCTGCGCCTGCACCCGCTCGAGGTAGGCCCAGGTGAGATCGTAGAAGTCCTGCTCGTGGAGCAGGACCTGCGCGCCCTCGTAGTAGATGTCGAGGAACGACTGGAGGTCGGTAAACTGGTAGGCGGCGCGCACCTCCTCGATGGACCCGAATCGCAGCGTGACGGCGTTGCGCTTCGCCAACTCGAACATGAGCTCGGGCTCCAGCGTGCCTTCGATGTGGAGGTGGAGCTCCGCCTTGGGCAGGTGCCTGATCCAGTGCTCCACGGTCACCTCCTCGTCAGCGGACCCGCGTGAACACCATGGTCTCGGCCGTGAACTGGTCGGGTCTCGGGGCCCGGTCGCCGGCCCCCGGCGGTCCCGGCTCGAGGTCGAGCCGGAACGAGTCATCCCCGTCGAAGGCCAGAATGCCGTACAACGTCGCCCCGGCCAACGGCCCGTGATCGAACCGAGCGAGGTCCAAGTGGTGGGGCACGGTGTCGCGGTTCAGGGTGTAGCGCAACGTCACCGTATCGACCAACCCCGGAGCGTCCACCACCCACTTCCCGGTGCCGTCCGCTTGAAACACAAACTGCATCGTCTGTCCATCAGTGTCCGTTCCCGTCCACTCACCGACGAGCGAAACCCCAGTGTCGCCGCGACACGCGGCCAGCACCACCACCATCCCCATCGCAATCCATCGGCGCATACGTTCCTCGGCTTTCTGAAAGTCGTCTTCACCGAATCGACGAACGGCGGATACCACCGGCATCTCCCCCTCGCCGTTCAACCTCGCCACCTGTAAGACGGTCCGTCGGTCGCGTTCCCGCACACGCCTCGCCAGGTTCCATGACCTCGAATCTATCGACACGCCCAACGTAGAACAGGTCGGCCACTCCCGATTCGCTAGCCGCCTCGCTCGACGGCGTTGGAGCCGAACTTCCGCCGAACGGCATCGACGGCCTCGGCCAGGCGACGGTCGCGCTCCGTCTCAAGCGCACCACTTGCCTCGTCAAAGAGCCCCAATTGTTCTTCGGTGTCGGCCCCGGTGATCTGCGACAGCGAAACGCTGAGCAGGCGAGCCGGAATGGGCCGTGCCGCGCGGAGCCTGCTCATCAGCCTGGCCGCCTCGTCGAAGATCACCCGCTCGGTCGACACGCCTCGAGGCAGCGTGCGACTCGCACGACGGTCGCGGAAGTCACGGTCCCGAATCCGCACGGTGATCGTCCGAGCAACGTACCCGTGCCGGCGAAGGTCGTGCGCCGCGCGGTCGCTGAGACGCAGCAGCTCGCGCCGCAGCGCATCGTCGTCATCGAGGTCCTCGGCGAACGTCTCGTCTCGGGAGAGCGACTTGGCCTGCGATCGCGCCAGGATCGGTGTCGAATCCATCCCGCGGATCCGGTGATAGAGCCAGCTACCGGCACGCGACCCAAACCACTCCTCCAGCACAGGTCGCTCGTGCGGCAGGGCGTCACTCACCGTCTTGAGCCCATACCGTGCCAAGCGTTCTTGGAACCGCGGCCCGACACCCGGAATGGCACCAAGGTCGAACATGGCGAGGAACGCCGCTTCCTGCCCCGGCGGCACCGCAACCACACCATCCGCTTCCGGAGTTCGATGCGGCTTCGCCCGGCCGGCGGCCAACTTGGCCACGAGCCGGTTCGTTCCGGCACCGATCGACACCTGAATCTCCGTTTCGGCCAGGACGGTACGGCGGATGCGCCGCGCCGTCACCTCGAGGGACTCGTGGCGATACAACCCCTCGGTCCCGGACAGGTCGAGATACATCTCGTCGATGGATGCAGGCTCGACCACCGGAGTGAACTGCTCGAGGACACCGACGATCGCGCGGCTCTTCTCGCTGCACGCCCGACGTGACACGCCGACCACGGTCGCCTGTGGGCACAGGCGGAGTGCTCGCGCCGTGGGCATCCCCGACCGCACCCCGAACTTCCGGGCCTCATAGGCGGCCGAGGTGACGACACCGCGTCCTTCCGGCGATCCCCCCACCAGGAGCAGCTCGGCTCGGCCGGCGCCCTGCGGATCGACGAGGCGCGCGACCTGCACGTAGAACGCATCGGCGTCGACCTGGAGGACGCGCGGCGGAGGGGTGGGTGAGGCCATCGTCTTCAAAGTATCGCGTCCGGCCGGATCTGGCCCGGCGGTGACCCCCCGCACTGTCGGAACAGGAGCGCGGTCCACATCTTCCGGTCCACACCGCAGCCGGAGAACAGATGACCGCTTCAGCTCCTCTCAGCCCGAAGGCACGGGCCCAACTCGTCGCGCTGGACGAGGCCAAGCGCAAGTGGGACCGTGTGCGTGCCATCGTGGAACAGGTGGCGGCACGCAGCGGCGGCATGTACAGTGGCGGCGGTGGGAGCCTCACGGACGGAGTGCGCATTCAGCCGTCGAGTGCCGTGCTCCTTTCACAGCTCGGGCGGCTCGTGATCGACATCATGCAGCTGCTCGAGGAGCGGGGCTTCCGAGAATTCGCCGACCAGCTCCAGGAGCTGGCGGCGCTGGCGCGCCGTGGCGAGCGTGCGCCCCAGTCGGCAACCTACCGCATGCGGGAAATCGTCAACCACGTGTTCACCGGACTCCAGCTCGCGGAGCAGGACGTCAAGGGGGAAGATCGGCAGCGCCCAACCGGCGAAGGGCCCGCTGAGGTCTGAGGCCGGCACCCCCTCTCTGGTTCGGCGCCGTCGCGGGCCCCTCACGCTCGTCAACCTGGCCTCCATTGGTCGGGGACCTTACCTTGATCCTTAGGATCAGCAGGAACCCCTGCCGTCGCTGACGTGGACCGTCGTAGGGCCGCCCTCTCAGCTGACCGCTACGCTATCCAGGGGGACTCGGCGGTGGAGACCCGGGAGGTTGTGTGCTACCCTCAGGTTCTTGGGGGACCACGAGACTCATGATTGAAAGGACCGGAATGCGCTGCCTACTCGTCTTCCCGGAATTCACCGCAGGGGCGTTCTGGAACTACCGGGCTACGTGCGAGCTGATGGGGGCGAAGTACCCGGCGAGCCCACTGGGCTTGATCACGGTAGCCGCGCTGCTTCCGGAGTCATGGGAATGCCGGTTAGTGGACTGCAATGTCGAGGAGCTGACCGAAGCGGATATCGAATGGGCGGACATTGCGTTCACCGGTGGAATGATCGTCCAGCAACACTCCTCGCTTGCCCTGATCGAGCGGCTGAAGGCCCGCGGGAAGACGGTGGTAGTGGGAGGTCCCGACGCCACTTCCAGCCCGCAACTCTACGACTCGGCGGACTTCTTGGTCCTCGGGGAGGCGGAGATAACTCTGCCACGTTGGCTGGCGGATCGTGAGGCTGGGTGTGCAGAGCACGTCTACGAATGCGGGGGGGAAAGGGCCGACATGTCCCGATCTCCCATCCCGCGCTTCGATCTGCTGAACTTCGACCGTTACCTGCACGTAAGCATCCAATACGGCCGGGGTTGCCCCTTCCACTGCGAGTTTTGCGACATCGTGGAACTGTTCGGGCGCGTGCCACGGCTCAAGTCAAACGAGCAGATACTCAAAGAAGTCGATCTGGTCTACGAGTCCGGTCATCGGGGCCACGTCGACTTTGTGGACGACAACTTCATCGGTAACAAGCGGGAAGTGAAGAAACTCCTGCCGATGCTCCGCGACTGGCTGGAAGAACACCGCTGGCCCTTCGAGTTCTCCACCGAAGCATCCATCAACGTTTCTGATGACGAAGAACTCCTGCAGATGATGCAGGATGTCGGCTTCTTCGCGTTGTTCGTCGGCGTTGAAAGCCCCGATATGGAAACGCTGGTGGCTACGCAGAAGCGGCAGAACACGCGACGCTCCCTGGCAGAGAGCATCAGGAGAATCAACTCCTACGGGATGGTGGTCAACAGCGGCTACATCATCGGCTTCGACTCCGAACGGGGGAACGTCTCGCAAGGCATGCTGGACCTCATTGAGACCAGTGCCGTACCCGTCAACATGGTTGGGCTCCTCGCTGCCCTACCAGGCACCCAGCTCACCCGCCGTCTGGCCAGCGAGGGACGACTGCACAAGGACTTCGCAGTCCCGTCAGCTGATGCCGCGGACCAGTGCACCGGTGGCCTGAACTTCGTCACAAAGCGGCCTCGAGTGGAGATCCTGGAGGACTACCGGCGGGTCATCGCAGAGGCATACGCCCCACGCGCGTACTTCAACCGCGTCTTCCAAATGGGGGCCGCACTCAACTGCCGAGAGAAGAGGCTCCGCCTCCCCTGGCGCGAGCGGCTCCGCGAACTGCGGGGGTTCGGCCGCCTCATCTGGCGCATGGGCGTGAAGAAGGACTACCGCATCGAGTTTTGGCGCACCCTAACCAAACTAGCGCGGCACAACCCCAGAGCCCTCCGCCACGGGGTGAGCTGGATGGCGCTCTACCTACACTTCGGCGAGTTCATGAAGGTTGTCCTGACACGGCTCGACAAGGACATCGAGCTGGCGAGAGCCTCACACCGGACTCACCACGAGGCACGAGCCGCAACGCGGAAACCCGTCGCAGCGCATGGAGCGCCGCCGATAGGGATCCTGGGGTATCCCGACCCGCGGGCGCCTGCCCTCAGGTCACGGTTGGGCCCGATCGACTCCGCGGGAGCATAGCGCCGCAGCGGGCGCTCGGGGCTGTTCGCACCCAGCGCTCGCGCACATCGTTGACAGACCGCGCGAGGTGCCGGGGCTCCTCAGGGTCAATCGACACCGGAATCGACACCACAGCATCACGGACGGGGCCGGATGCGAACGCCCCGCCGGGCGCATGCGCGCCCCACGGGGCCTCGTAAGCTGCTTTGTCTCACCGCCTAACCGCCGGCTTCCAATGGGCCTGGGTAGAGTTGAACTACCGACCTCACGCTTATCAGGCGTGCGCTCTAACCACCTGAGCTACAGGCCCCGGGGACCCGGAATCTAGGGAGTCCGCGCCGCCGGCTCCACCCCCGAGCGCGTTGGCACGCCCGCCAGGAACAAGACGCGCGGCCCCGCCGCCACCGCGCGCTCCCGGCCGACGTCTAGTCCCAGTCTCCTCGCCTGTTGCGGCGAGGCTCCTCACCGTCGTCGTGGTCGAACGAGTCCTCGTAGTCGTCGTAGTCGTCGTAGTCGTCGTCTTCCTCTTCCTCGTCGTCTTCGTCTTCGTCGAGCTCATCGTCTTCTTCGAATTCGTCGTAACTGGACTCGTCATCATCCGATTCGTGGCGAGCGGTGATCGGCGAGTACGACGTTTCCCACGGCAGCATTACTCCCTCCTGCGCCTCCGGCGCGATGCGAATGAGGTTGAATCACGTCACCCACTCCCCGTTGGCGGCCCTCGCCTGACGAGCCGCTTTCTTTCGCTGAATAGCAGCCAAGGCCCGTTTCCGCAAGCGCACGACGGCCGGCGTCACCTCGATCAGCTCGTCGTCCTCGATGTACTCGAGCGCAAGCTCCAGCGTGATCTCGCGTGGAGGCTCCAGCTGGATGTTCCCGTCGGAGGCCGTCGTGCGCATGTTGGTGAGCTTCTTCCCCTTGAGCGGGTTCACGTCGAGATCGCCCGATCGGACGTGCTCGCCCACGATCATTCCTTCGTACACCTCATCCCCGGGGCGCACGAACATGGTGGCCCGCTCCTGGAGGTTCCACAGCGCGTACCCGACCGCAACACCCTCACGATCGGCCACCAGGACACCCCGCGTGCGCCCCGCGAGTGGACCCGCCCAGGGTCCGTAGTCCAGGAACCGGTGGTGCAGAATGCCCTCTCCGCGCGTCTCCGTGAGGAACTCCGCGCGGTATCCAAAAAGGCCCCGGGCCGGGATGCGGAAGCTCAAGCGCACCCGCCCGCGCCCGTGATTGCGCATGTCGAGCATCTCGGCTCGACGCGGTCCCAAGGTCTCCATCACGGTTCCCAACATCCCCTCGGGAACGTCCACAACCAGCTCTTCGTACGGCTCGAGTCGTTCGCCATCGGGCCCGATCTTGGTGATCACGCGGGGACGACTGACCTGGAACTCGTACCCTTCACGGCGCATGGTCTCCATCAGGATCGCGAGGTGCAACTCACCGCGGCCCGACACGGTGAGCACGTCGGGCTGGTCCGTGTCCTCGACCGAAAGCGAGACGTTGCGCTCGAGCTCCCGGTGCAGCCGCTCCCGAACCTGGCGACTGGTCACGAACTTCCCCACCCGTCCCGCATACGGTGAATTGTTCACCATGAAGTCGACCGAAATGGTCGGTTCCTCGACCGCGACGATCGCCAACCGCTCCGCCCGGGATGGGTCAGCCAGGGTGTTGCCGATCTCGACGCCCTCGATACCGGCCAGCGCGACGATATCACCTGCTTCGGCCTGCTCGAGCTCCACGCGCTTGAGACCCTCGAACCCGAAGAGCTGCGCGACGCGGGCCCGGCGGAGCTCCTCCTCCGGCACAAGCCCAGCGGCCCCGGGGGCGAGCAGCAGCACCGGCTGCCCCACGCGCACGATCCCCCGCTCGATCCGACCGATCGCTACCCGTCCCAGATAGGGAGAGTGGTCGATCGTCGAGATCGGCATCTGAAACGGTCCGTGGGCCTCACCTCGCGGCGGTGGAACGTGCAGGAGGATCGCCTCAAACAGCGGAGTGAGATCACCGTGGTCGGCTGGGGTGGACCCGGGCAGCTCCTTCGCCGCCACGCCCAGTCGGGCCGACGCGTAGAGGAATGGAGCATCGAGCTGCGTATTGGACGCTTCCAGCTCCATGAACAGTTCCAGAACCTCGTCGTGCACCTGGGCTGGGCGGGCGTCGGCCCGGTCCACTTTGTTGATCACCACGACGGGCGCGAGCCCGAGGGCGAGAGCCTTCCGCGTGACGAATCGCGTCTGCGGCATCGGTCCCTCCGCCGCGTCGACCAACAGCAGTACGCCGTCGACCATGCCGAGGATGCGCTCGACCTCGCCGCCGAAGTCGGCGTGTCCCGGCGTATCGACGATGTTGATCTTCACATCGTTCCATCGGACTGATGCGTTCTTGGAGAGAATCGTGATGCCGCGCTCGCGCTCGAGCGGATTCGAGTCCATCACACGCTCCTCCACCTCCTGGTTGGCGCGGAATACGCCCGCCTGGCGGAGCATCTTGTCGACCAGGGTCGTCTTCCCGTGATCGACGTGCGCGATGATGGCGATGTTACGGATGGACAAGGGAGACCTTCAGGATGACTCGGCCGTCGTGCCGGTGTTGGAGTGCGCCAGTATAGAGGGGTCGGGGGCTCCGCGCAAGCGGTCGGGTCAGACCGTCGGCCGACAGGTGTGTTCGCGTTCGATCTGCAGGGTCACATGTCGGATGCCCAGGTCGCTCAGCCGCGCCTGCGCCGTCTCCAGCACCCGCTGGCCCTGGCCGGGATCGACGACCACGGCATGCCCGCTCATGGCCACGACCCCACTCGTCAGCGTCCAGACGTGCAGGTCATGCACCTCGTCCACGCCCCCGATGGTGGCTATGGACCGCTCCACGTCACCGAGCCTGATGTGCCGCGGCGTCGCTTCGAGCAGCACGTCGGTGCTGTCCCGAACGAGCCGCCACGCGCCCACGAGTATCAGCAGCGCGATGCCGATTGAGATCAGCGGGTCGGCCACGACCCAACCACTGACGACGATGATCACGCCGGCTCCCAACGCTCCGAGCGAGCCGAGGAGATCGCCGAGCACGTGGAGGTAGGCTCCGCGAACGTTGAGCGACTCGCGGTGTCCCTCGTGCAGCATCCAGGCCCCAAACAGGTTCACGACCAGACCCACGCTGGCCACGCCGATCAGGATGGTCGGATCGACCGCGGGGGGGGCCGTGAGACGGTGAACGGCGTCCCGCACGATGAGCCCGGCCACCACCATGAGCGCCGCTCCATTCACCAGGGCCGCGAGGATCTCGAGCCGGAGATAACCGTAGGTCTTCTCCGGTGTCGCCGGCCGCCTCGCAAACCAGGCTGCGAACAGGGCGAGTGCGAGGGCGCCGACGTCGGCGAACATGTGCCCGGCGTCGGCGAGCAGCGCGAGCGAGTTGGCCGCGAGCCCACCGATGACCTCCACGACCATGTACACCACCGTGACCACCAGCACGAGCGCGATCGCGCGTCCGCTCACGCGCCGACCGGGGGGACGATGCAGGCATTGGAGTGCCGGGTCTCCCGCACCGGGTACCGTCGGACGGACGTCGGTCACGGACAGCCCCTCATCGTGACCAGCCGCTTTGCCACGGCCGTCGGACTCCTTAGCTTTTGCAGCACAACACCATGGAAGACATCACACTCACATCCTTCATCGTGCGGGTCACCGGGGTGCTCCTGCTCGTCGCCGCGAATGCGTTCTTCGTGGCGGCGGAGTTCTCACTCGTGGCC
>JBDHEI010000017.1:0-46631 GCA_039591075.1 Gemmatimonadota bacterium | reverse complement strand
GGCGCCGGTGTTGCCCGCCGAGATGAAGGCATCGGACTCCCCGGCCTTTTGCAGCTCCAAACCGACACGGATCGACGAGCGACGCTTGCCGCGGATCGCCGCCAACGGCTTCTCGTTCATCTCGACCACTTCCTCTGCGTCGATGACGAGAAGACGATCTTGCGACACATCGTGCTTGTCGAGTTCAGCTCGAACGTCGGCCTCGCGGCCGATCAGTTGGATCTGGCAGGACGCTGGGAGCTCGCTCAGAGCCTCGATGGCACCCGTCACCGGCACAGCCGGGGCGAAGTCCCCTCCCATCGCGTCCAGCGCGATCCGGATCACCCTACTCTTCCCCGACCGCGACCCGCTGCTTGCCGCCATAGTAACCGCACGTGGGACACACCCGGTGGGGTCGCCTGGGGTCGCCGCAGCGGGGACACGCCTGAAGTGCCGCCGCCGATGCTTTCTGGTGCGTCCGACGCTTGCGCTTTCGCGCCTTCGAAGTTCGACGCTTGGGAACAGCCATGCCCTACCTACCTCTCCGTATCGGGTCCGTCGGTCCGAAGCGCGCGGAGCACCGCCCACCGTGGGTCGGGCTCGGGCTCACAGGAACACGGACCTTCGTTCAAATCCTTACCGCAGTGCGCGCACAGTCCCTTGCAGGAGTCGCGGCACGTGACATACTTTGGCGCGGCCAGTGCCAGCTCCTCCCGAACCATGGGTCCGAGGTCGAGTTCGGTCCTGTCACGCTGGATGGCGTACGTCGAGGCATCCTCCGCCCCCTCTTCCTCGGTGAACAAGGCGCTCACCGACGCGTTGACGTCTACGGTCATGGGCTCAAGACAGCGCCGGCATGCTGAGGCCAGCCGCGTTGCGAGGCTGCCCTGCCAGTAGTACTGGCTGGGCCCGCTCGACGTGAGCCGTCCCTCGACTCCGAGCGGCTCCTTCAAGGCGAGTTCCAGCCCCTCGAGAATCGGATCGTCAATCGCGATCTCGGCCTTGGTCTCGACCGGCCCCGTGGCAACCGCGCGCAAATCAACCAGCAACATAACCTGTAAAGCTAGTCTTGACTGCAACTTGCGTCAACGCACCGCATTAGCCCCACAGCCCTTCGAGTTCCGCCTTCGGAAAGAAGAACCCGACCTCGCGCTGTGCGTTCTCCGGCGAGTCGGACGCGTGGATCGCATTCCGCTCCTTTGACTCGGCGTAGAGCTTGCGAACCGTGCCGGGTGCCGCCTCCGCGGGGTCCGTAGCGCCGATCACCTCCCGCAGCCGACTGACGGCCTCTTCCCGCTCCAAGACCAGGGGAAGACATGGCCCGGAGGTCATGAACGCGACCAGCGAGTTGAAGAACGGGCGCTCCCGGTGTACCGCGTAGAATGCTTCGGCCTCCGGTCGAGTCAGGCGCACGAGCCGAGCCGCCCGCACGACGAACCCGTTTTGCTCCAAATGGGCGAGAACGGCTCCCGTCTTGGCACGAGAGACGGCATCCGGCTTGATGATGGCAAGGGTCAGCATCGTCGATCGTATCCGTTCCGGTCAGATGTCTGGAGGCTGGGTCAGCGGCCGAAGAGACGGCGCACGATGTCCCCACGGGTCAGGAATCCGACCAAGGCGCCGTCCCGCACCACCGGGAACCGCTCGATGTTGCGGGAGACCATCATGCTTGCGACGTCGGCCAAAATCTGGTCTTCCGAGACACAGAGCACGCTGCGATCCATGACCTCCCGCACGGGAAGTTGGTGCGGATCCGCCGTGGCACTCCCTCTCCGCGCCGTCCTGAACTCGCCACTCGACTCCCGCTTGACGTAGGCTGGCAGCAGATGACGCAGGAGTTCCTGATAGGATACGAGACCGAGGACTTCATCGGAATCCGAGACCACCGGGAGCGCACCCAATTGGTGCGCCACCATCAGCTTTGCTGCCTCCCCTAGCGTCATGTCAGGTCGGACCGAGAGGCGCGCATGCACCATGACGTCGCGCACTGTCAGATAACCCGGCAGATCCAGGTCGGCCAGTGGGACCGTGGCCAGGACATCCTCCGCCGAGCTGGCCGACTCCAGGGCCGCGACGATCTCTCGACGGCTCATGGCCCTGGCGAAGGAGCTCAACGCTCGCAGATGCGCCGAGCTGTCCTTGGGTGGCGCGGCAAGCAGGATGGCGATCCGGGCCTCCTGGTCGGAATCCGGTCGCCGGCTGATCGGCTTCGGAGCTACCCCCAATGCCGCGCTCAACCGTCGGACCGCGTCGGTCCGAAAATGGAGCAGGAACGCCGCCCCGACCGTGACGACCTCGCGGGGGATGATCCCCTTGACCTGCGTGCGGAACCGCTCGGGATCGGTCACGACGCCGGACCCCACCATCGCCTCCGTCAGCCTCGTTGCCGCCTCTTGCAGAGACCCTGATTTCAGCGGCACCACGATGCGCTCTCGGTCGAGGAGCTCAATGAGTTTCATGAGGTGTCCCCCTCGGGTGGGTTGGCGGTCACCGCCAGCCCGCCCCGGTGGCGTCCGCCTTCAGCTCCGTTTCTCGAGCAGGGCAACGACGTCCGCAGGCCGCTTCATGACCCCGATTCCCGCTCGCTCAAACGCGGCGATCTTCTCCTTCGCGGTGCCAGACGACCCTGAGATGATAGCGCCGGCGTGGCCCATACGGCGACCCGGCGGAGCGGTCTGCCCTGCAATGAAGCCCACCACGGGCTTCGACACCTGCGCGGCGACGTACTCAGCGGCCTGCTGCTCGTCGGTGCCACCGATCTCCCCGATCATCACGATCGCTTCGGTTTCCGGGTCGGCCTCGAAGGCCTCGAGGCAATCGATGAAGTTCGTGCCGATGAGAGGATCGCCACCGATCCCGACGCACGTGGACTGCCCGTACCCATGACTCGTCAGCTGGTGAATGATCTCGTACGTCAGGGTTCCGCTTCGCGACACAACCCCGATGCGGCCTTCGCGGCAGATCTGACCCGGAATAATGCCGACCTTGGCCTTGCCCGGAGAGATCAGTCCCGGGCAGTTCGGTCCAATCAGCCGCGTGCCACGCTCGGCGAGGAACAGCAACACCCGAGTCATGTCGAGCACTGGAACGCCCTCGGTGATGCACACCACGAGGTGCACGCCCGTATCTGCCGCCTCGTAGATCGCGTCGACGGCGAACCGCGCCGGCACGTAGATCACGGCCGTGTTGGCCCCGGTGTCGGACACGGCCTCCGCGACCGTGTCGTAGATCGGCACGGCGTTGGCGAACCGCTGTCCACCCTTCCCCGGCGTCACCCCGGCCACCACGTTCGTGCCGTACTCCCGCATCTGCTCGCTATGGAACGATCCGTCGCGCCCTGTGATGCCCTGGACGACGAGCTTCGTTGCTTTATCGATGAACACGCTCACGCCGCCTCCCGCGCCAATTTGACCGCCTGCTGCACCGCCTCATCCATGTCGGTCAGCGCTTCGAATCCTGCCTTACGGAGAATCTCGATCGCAAGATCCTCGTTGGTACCCGTCAGCCGAATGACGATCGGCCGGTCGAGCTTCATCTGCCCAGTCGCTTGGACGATGCCATTGGCAACGTCGTCGCATCGCGTGATGCCGCCGAAGATGTTGAAGAGGATGCTCTTCACGTTTCGGTCGCGTGTGATGATCCGGAGCGCGGCGACCACCTTCTCGGGGCTGCTGCTGCCGCCAATGTCCAGGAAGTTGGCAGGCTCGCCACCATAGTATTTCACGAGATCCATGGTGGCCATGGCAAGACCGGCCCCATTCACGCAGCAGCCCACGTTTCCGTCAAGGTTTACGTAGGAGAGTCCGGCGTTGCGAGCTTCCACCTCAGAGGAGTCCTCAGCCGTCACATCCCGCAGTGCGGCGATCGACGATCGACGCGCCAGCTCGTTGTCGTCCACGACGATCTTGGCATCCAAGGCCAGGACCTTCCCCTCGGGCGTCGTGATCAGCGGATTGATCTCCGCCAGTGATCCGCCGGCATCGAGAAACACGCGATACAACTGCTGCATGATCGTGGCCGCCTGCCGCACCTGTCCCAGGTCGTCGTACAGCTCGAATGCGAGCGCCATGGCCTGGTGCGGCAGCAGACCGAACCGTGGATCGATGGCAACCCGAAATAGCTTCTCGGGCGTCTTCGCTGCCACCTCTTCGATGTCGACACCTCCGGCGGGACTCACCATGATGACCGGTCGCTGCGACGCCCGATCGACGATGACCCCCAGATAGCTCTCGGAGGCGATCTCGGCCGCGGGAACCACGAGCACGCGCTCGACGACGAGGCCCTTGATGCGCATGCCTAGGATCTGCTGGGCGTGCCCTCGAGCTTCGGCGGCATTCGCGGCCAGCTTCACCCCACCGGCCTTACCCCGACCTCCCGCGTGCACCTGCGCCTTGACGACCACGGCGGATCCCAGCCGAGCGGCGATTGCCTCGGCCTCGTCCGGTGTGGTCGCCACTTCCCCGTCCGGCACCGGGATCGCGGCGGCTTTCAGCAGCGCGCGCGCCTGATATTCGTGCAGATTCACGTCTCGGCTCCTGTGATCATCGTTCCAGTCTCACCTCGGATGGCAGCCAATCCGGCCGCGAGGTGGGCAATGTAGGCATGCCGTCCCCCTCGCTTCAGAAAGGTGACCGCTGCCTCCACCTTCGGCCGCATACTTCCGACACCCAACTCGTCACCAGCGAGCAAGCCCTCGGCCTCCGTCAACCGCAACCGCCGGAGGGGTGCGGCATCCGACGTCCCCCAACCACGATAGACCGCGTCCACATCCGTCAAAATGAGCAACGCATCCGCCTCCACCCGTGTCCCGAGAACAGCGCCGGTTCGATCCTTGTCAACGACAGCATCCACACCTTCCCAGTATCCCCGCTCGTCCACGTACACCGGCGGACCTCCTCCTCCGGCCGCGACGACGATCTTTCCCTCTCCCACCAACTGCCGCACAGCGTCGGCTTCGATGACATCCGTCGGCGTCGGGCTCGGCGCGAGCCTCCGCCATCGTCCTCGGCCGTCCCGGCCCACGGCCGCACCTCGCTGCTGCAGTCGCTCCACGAACTCCGGGGGTAACTCGTGCCCGATTGGTTTGGTCGGATGCATCAGTGCGGGGTCGGCCCGATCCACGACCGTCTGCGTGATGACCGTCAGCACGTCGCGCTCGACGCCAGCACGGTGAAGCTCGTTCTGCAAGGACTGCTGGATCATGTACCCGATCCACCCGGCAGTCGCCGCCACCAGCACGCCAAGAGGCAGTGGCGCGACACGGTCGTGCGCCATTTCGTTGCGGTCCAACGCATCGCCAACTTGAGGACCATTCCCATGAACGATCACGATCCCCCACCCCTCCCTGGCAAACTCGACGACGGCACCGAGCGAGTCCCTGGTATGCCGGAACTGGGTGTGAATGTCGGCACGCTCTCCAGGGGGCGACAGGGCGTGTCCTCCCAGCGCAATCACAATTTTCCGAGGCATGGTCGTCACGGCGGCGTGCAAGCTAGCCGCGGGCAGGAACGGCAGCAAGGAGAGCTCAAGGTATCGAATCCCCTGGGGGCAGCAGCAGTCGACGAAGCTCGTCGTATGCTCGGCCGAACGCAGCCCAGTCACCGGTCCGCCGGGCCGCGTCCATGCGGTCGAACCACTGCCGGGCCCGGGTCCACTCGCGTCGGTCGCCTTCCGGAGGCAAGGCGTCGGCTCGGAGGCGCTCCAGTGCCACCCGCAGCGAAGGCCCGCTGCCGACTACGCCACCCACGCTCACTGCAACATCGATCAACTGCGGCGCTGCGCCCCCGTCGCCGGGCGAGGCGTAGGACGACTGCACGGCTGCCAGTCCACCGGCGAGGGGCAGCATGCGCACCACGCCGGTGATCCCGACCATCTCTCCCCGCAGGCGCGCAAACTGCCTGGCGATCTGGCCGGGGCCCAACGGTTCGTCGGAGCGGTCGGCGCGGTACAGCTCGAGCACCGGTGCCGATTGCCGAACCGTGCCGTCGAGGAGGCCCGCCAGCAGTCCGGACTCGTGCCCCTCGAGCGGGACCAGCAGGCGCAGTCGCGGGACCGTGTCGCCAATCGTCGTCCCGACCCACCAGTAAGGCTCCTGCCCCACCAGGGAACCGCTGGCCGACGGTCCGAGCACCGGTTGCTCGAGCGGAGCGGACCCAGATGTCGATTGCTGCAGGATCGCGATTTGCGCTGTGAGGGACTCCTCGGGGTACGGCACGTTCGGACGGATCGGGCGCGGCAGCTCCGTGGCCGGCCGCAGCACCTGCGGAGCCAGTTGAGCCCACGCGAGGGTCACAGGATCGGCCTCGCGGGTCAGATAGACCACCGTCTCACCCGACGCCGCATCGACGACGCCGACGAGGCTCGACCGGAGATAGCGCACCGTCTGTTCCCGCCACCGTACTGGTGGACTCAACGGGAAGCCTCGTGCGCTGACGTAGCCATTGGCGACCCAGAACAAGCGTCCGTCGACCACGACGGCCCGCGCCTGGCCGAACCGCGCGAACGGTGCGAACCGCTCGAGCCGAGTGACGACGTCCCGATGCCAGACAACGATCGTCGAGTCGTCCACGGCATTCGACGTGACCAGTCGAGGGCTCTGGAGCAGCCATGCGAGCGTCAGCCGGCGCCAGAACCCACCCACCGGAACACCTCTCCGAGCTCCCGTGGCGGGGAGAATGGCGAAATCCGTCAGGCCGGGGCCCACCAGGATCGTCGAGTCGCCCAGGGCGGTCTCGACGACGTGAGCCGACGAGACCTCAGGGGTGCGCGTGTTTGGGACGTAGAGGGGGAGCCCACTCTCGGCCACCGCGTCGGCCCGAACCGCGATCGCCCCTCGGGCGGTCGCATACCGCCCCACATGAACGTCGTCCCACGTCACCTCCTGACCAGCCGCACGCGCCGCGGCGGGGTCCGTCACGCGGGCTGCGACATAGACGGGAACGGCGGTTCCGTCGGACGTGCGGTAGATCCCCAGCGATGCTTCCGTAAACGCGTACTCGAGCTCGGGGGCCGCGACGCGATTGAGCAGAACGGTCACGGCAAAGCCGTCCCACTGCACCCCACCGTCGAGTTCCGCTCCGCGTTCCCCGGCGGCTCGCGTTCGCGCACCAAGGACATCGAGGGAGCGGTCGTTCGTGACCGTTCCGTACGCGATGTTTTCGAATTGAGGCCTTCTGGCTTCGACGTCGGGCAAGACGAGCTCGGCACTGCTTCTGACCGCGCCGGCAAAGGACGGAACCACGTAGTGGCCTGCAAACGAACCGAGGGCCAGCAACGCCCAGGGCACGCCGAGCAGAACCAAGCGTCCGGTCCACAGCCACATGAGGCTCCCGCCAAGCGCAACGAGCGCGAGAACGCTCAGCATGCGCGCGACCGGGATGCGGACGGCACTCAGCACCTGGTCGACCGGGAGGTCGTGCACCCCCGCGACGTACTCGGCGGGCTCAAGCCGGTAGCCCCACAGGAGCGCCAGCGCAAACGCGGCGCCGAGGAAAGCCAGGTGCCAACGGGCAAGTTCGTTCACGTGAAGCCGGCGCCGCGACCAGCGGATCGCGCCGACCGCTGCGTACAGCACGCCCGTTGTCGCGAGCAATACGCCGGTGAGGAGCGTGACAAACGAGTGCAGCGTACGCTGCCACGGGAGACGAAAGAGATAGTAGGACAGATCGTGCCCGAGTACCGGGTCGCGAACGCCCAGGGGAGCAGAGAATCCTCCCAGCGTGCGGGCGTACCACCACTCTCCGGCTCCATGGCTCAGCGCCACCGCCAACAGGACACCTGCAGCTACGGCACCCACCAGCAGCAGGCGGCGTGGAACGGCTTCGAGGAACTCGAGATCGCCCAACCGTCGCGGGACGTGCACCGATCGAATCGATCGATATACCAACAGCAGATTCCCCACACACCAGACGGTGGCGACCAAAAGCGCCGACACCCGTAGCGTCGCGCGGATCCGCGACAGGAAGGCATGGGTGGACCCGATCTCGAGCGTTGCCGCCCACCAGGCATTGCCGGTCGCCACGGCCTGCCACCGCCCCAGGACCAGTACGACCAGCGCGAGCAGCGCCGCCGACTGCATCCAGCGCCGCGCTGTCACGGCACTACACCGAGATCCCTTGCTCTCTCAGCCACCCCTCCACGGTTGCGCGGTATTCCTCAAGCGCCTCCTCCTCGGTGGCCTCGAAGCGCATGACCAGCACCGGTTGGGTGTTGGAGGCACGCACGAGCCCCCACCCGTGAGGGAACGAGATTCGGGCACCGTCGAGTGTCAGCACCTCGTGGCGGGCAGCGAAGTACTCGGCGGCCTGCTGCACGACATCGAACTTCCGTTCGTCAGGACATGCCACGCGGAGTTCCGGTGTCGCATAGGTCTTCGGCAGGTCGGCCAAGAGAACGGACAGGGGTCCTCCTCGTCGCGCCACGTAGTTGAGTAGCCGCGCCGCGGCGAACAGAGCATCATCGAAGCCATAGTAGTCGTCGGCGAAGAACATGTGGCCGCTCATCTCCCCGGCCAGCGGTGCTCCCGTCTCCTTCATTTTGGCCTTGATCAACGAGTGTCCGGTCTTCCAGATCACCGGCTCAAGGCCTGCTTGAGTCAGGGCGCCGGCCAGCACGTCGGAGCATTTCACGTCGAAGATCACCGGGTGTCCCCCACCCCGCCGCTCGGCGAGCTCCCGCCCCAACAGCACGAGGAGTTTGTCTCCGTAGACGATGGTTCCGCTCTCGTCCACCGCGCCGATCCGATCGCCGTCGCCGTCGAAGGCAATGCCCAACTCGGCACCCGTGCGTCGCACGGTGTCCTGGAGATCCGTGAGGTACTCGGGAACAGTAGGATCCGGATGATGGTTCGGGAACGTCCCGTCCGACTCACAGAACAGCGGCACGACGTCCGCTCCGAGTCGGTGCAGCACCGTCTCCGCTGCGAGGCTCGCCACGCCGTTGCCGCAGTCCACCACGACCTTCACAGGCCGCGCGATGGGTCCGTTGCGGCTCACGATGGCATCGGCGTAGCGACCCAGAACGGATGCGTCGGCTTCCAGGGCTCCCTCCCCGGTATCCAGCACATCGTCCGAGATGAGTCGGTGTAACTCCTGGATATCGTCGCCGTGGAGCGTCGCGCCGGCCGATACCATCTTGAAACCGTTGAACTCGGGCGGGTTGTGAGACCCCGTCACCTGGATTCCACCATCGACCGGAAGCTCGTGGAGCGCGAGGTACAGGGCGGGCGTCGGGAGAACGCCCACGTCGACCGCCGTGCCGCCGGCCCGCGCGATGCCGTCTCGCACGGCGCTGGCCAGCATGGTCCCCGACGGTCGGTTGTCGCGGCCCACGGCAAGGCGAGGAGCCCGCCCGATACGGCCTCGTGTCACGGTGGCCACCGATCGACCGACGGCGTGGGCCAGCGGGGCCGTCAGCTGGTCGCCAACGACACCACGAATGTCGTACTGCCGAAAGATTACACTCGGAATTTTCATGGATACCTCAGGAAAGGCTCGTGCGGGCCGGCGAGCCCACTCGAGATTCAGCGGGAAACCGTGATCAGCACTGCCGGACGAAGCTGCCGGCCCTCCTCTTTCGCCAGGTCTAGCATCGCGTTAGGCCAGACACCGAACAGGAGCAGCAGCATGGCGGTGACCCCGATGACCCATCGCACCGCCCCGACTGCTCGGCTCTCAAGGTGCGCGGCGTCGGAGGCCGGGTCCTTCATGTACATCGCCATGATCACCGGCAAATAGTAGCCCGCCGATAGGATGCTGGCGCCAACGAGCACGACGGCCAGCTTGAATTGATCCGCCTGAACGGCGGCGGAAAGGATGTACCATTTCCCAATGAAGCCAGCCGTGCCGGGGAAGCCGAGCAGTGACAGCATGAAGACCGTCATCGCGAAAGCGAGCCATGGTCTGCGCGATCCGAGCCCGTTGAAGTCGTCGATGCGTGTGTCCCGCTCCCCACCCCGCCCCACCACCGACAGGATAGCGAACGCCCCGACCGTCATGAGCGTGTAGACGAACACGTAATACAGCAGGGCCGCCGTGCCCAGATCCGTGCCGCTGGCGACCGCAACAAGGAGATACCCGGCGTGACCGATCGAGCTGTATGCGAGCATCCGCTTGAGTCGCCGCTGGGCGAGGGCGATGACGTTGCCGACGACCATGGTAATCGCCGCCAGCCACCACACGGCCTCGGTCCACACCGAATCCATCGGAGCCAGCGCCTGGACGAGGATGCGCATGAGCGCCGCAAACGCCGCCGCCTTCACGGCCGCAGCCATGAACGCCGTGACCGGTGTCGGCGCCCCGTCATACACGTCCGGCGTCCACATGTGGAATGGCACCGCGGCGACCTTGAACCCGAACCCCACCAGCAGCATCGCGATCCCGGCAATGAGCATGACGTCGGTCTGCAGCCCCATCGCCGAGATTTGAACGTAGACGAGCGTGAGGTTGGTCGTTCCCGTTGCGCCGTAGATGAGCGCGATGCCATACAGGAGAAAGGCGGACGCGAAGGCCCCGAGGAGGAAGTACTTGAGCGCCGCCTCCGCGGCGAAGACACTCCTGCGATTGATGCCGGCGAGTACGTAGACCGCCACCGACATGAGCTCGAGACCGAGGAAGATCACCACGAAATCTGCCCCGCCCCCCATGAACATCATCCCAATGGTGGCGAGGAGGATGAGCACGTAGTACTCCGGCACGAGGATGCTCTCTCGCCGCAGGTAGTGCATCGAGATGGCCACGGCGAGAATCGCCCCGATCAGGAACACGGCCGACGTCGCGTACCGGAATCCGTCCAGGGCGATCATGAGCTCCAGTCCCTCGGGCTCCGGTCCGCGGAGCCAATACACAATGACCAGTGCGAGGGTCACGACCAAACCGGCGAGCGAGAGCCGTCCAACGAGTTGTTGATCTTCGGCACTGTGGTGCTGCCAGGCAACCACGAGGAGGAGCAGAAGCACCCAACCCGTGAGAAACACCTCGGGCAGCATGGCCACCAGCAATCCCGACGCTCCACTGAGATCGACGTAGGCGGGGATCATCGAACCCCCTCGGCAGCGCGCACCGGGGTGGTGGTGGCCTCGGGCCCCTTGATCTGCTCCACGAGGGCTTGCGCCGATGCCTCCATCCGTCTGAGGAACGGCGCCGGATAGAGACCGATCCACAGGATGCACACGATCAGCGGAACGAGGACCAGAAGCTCCCGCGCCGAGAGGTCTCGCATCCGCTCATGCTCCGGCTTGTCGAGCTTGTTGTAGATGAGACGTTGAAGCGCACGCAGGAGGTAGGCGGCGGCGAAAATCACTCCCGTCGCCGCAACCACAGTCGCCCACGGGAAGGTCCCGAAGGACCCGACCAAGACGAGGAACTCACCAATGAAGCCGTTCGTGCCCGGAAGCCCGATCGACGAGAGCGAGACGATCGTCAACGTGGCCGCCAGTGCCGGTACGACCCGGGCGATCCCACCAAACGCCGCGATCTCCCGAGTGTGGGCGCGCTCGTACAACATCCCGGCAAGAAAGAACAGTGCACCCGTGGAAATCCCGTGGCTGATCATGATGATGATCGCGCCCTCGACACTCTGGAGTGAGAGCGCCCAGATCCCGAGCATCACGAAGCCCAAATGACTGATGGAGGAGTATGCCACCAGCTTCTTGAAATCCGGTTGGACCATGGCGACAAGCGCGCCGTAGATGATGCCGATCACCGCGAGCACCACGACCACGGTTTGCACGGTTGGATGAAACGCCACGCCGGGGAAGAACGGCACGGCGAACCGGAGAAAACCGTACGTCCCCATCTTCAGGAGGATACCGGCGAGGATGACCGAGCCGGCGGTGGGCGCCTCCACGTGGGCATCCGGCAACCACGTGTGGAACGGGAACATCGGTACCTTGATGGCAAACGCCAGGAAGAACGCCCCGAAGAGCCAGAACGCCCATCGCTCCACGCTGCCAACGTTGTCCAGGAGGTGTCCGTAGGCGAACGAATATTCCCCGGTGGTCCGTCCGACGACGTAGTACATCACCAGGATCGCCACGAGCATGAGCAGCGATCCGACGAAGGTGAACAGGAAGAACTTGATGGCCGCGTACAGCCGGCGCGGCCCACCCCACACCCCGATGAGGAAGTACATCGGGATGAGCATGATCTCCCAGAAGACGTAGAAGACGAACAGATCGAGCGCCACGAAGACGCCGAGCATGCCGGTCGTGAGCACCAGCAGGAGGGCGTAGTACGCCCGCTGCTTCTCCTTGATGTAATTCCAACTTCCGAGCACCGCGAGCGGCATCGTGAACGTCGTGAGCAGCACCATGAACAGCGAGATCCCGTCGAGCCCGAGGCTGAACATGATCCCCCACCCGGGAATCCAGGGATGCGTCACTTGGAACTGCATGGCCGCCGTCCCCGGGTCGAACATCCACCAGAGCGGCACGGAGAGCAGGAACTCCACCAGGGTCCCGGCCAGCGCCACGCGCTTCGCCACCGCCTCCGGACTCAGCAGCACGGCCAGCGCCGCGAGGAGCGGGAACGCCAGCAGCAGGTCCAGGATCCACTCGCCGTACATCATCACTTCACCGTAGCAGGGCGCGGAGCACGAGGATCGAGCCCAACACGAAGAAGAACACGTAGGTCGCGACTCGACCGGACTGGAGTCGACTTCCGATCCACCCGACAGCGCGTGCCGTCTTCCCCGAGCCGTTCACGAGCACACCATCGATCACCCCGACGTCCACGACCTTCCAGAACGTCCGCTCGGAGAGCCACATGATCGGTCGTATCACGAGGGCATCGTAGATCTCATCCACATACCACTTCCGCAGCAGAATCCTCTGCAGCCCGGACTCCGGCGCCGCGAGGCGCGCTGGTTGGAGCAATTCCGGCTTGAGGAGGTTCCACGCCCCAAGAATACCGGCTGCGGCGATCGCGGTCGCGAGTCCCAGGAGTGTCCATTCCGTCGCGCTCGCGAGATGGAACTCCGGGAGATAAGCGGTGCTACCCTCGGTCACGGGCTCGAGGAAGTGGTGCAACCACCCGCTCCCGGGAAGCACCGCCGGGAGGTTCATCACCCCGCCCACGACGCTCCCGATGCCGAGAACGAGCAGCGGCCCCGTCATGACCCACGGGGCTTCGTGGAGGTGCCGTTCCTCCTCCTCGCCGGTACGCGTCGGACCGTGGAACGTGTACAGCATCATGCGCGTCATGTAGAACGCGGTGAGCAGCGCAGCCACCGTGCCCACGATCCACAGGACATAGAAGACGCCGGCCTCCTGACCTCGGGCGAAGGTCATGGCGAGGATCTCGTCCTTAGAGAAAAACCCCGAGAAGCCGGGCACGCCGGCGATGGCGAGCGTGGCGATCCACATCAGCGCCGCCGTCCACGGCAGGTACCGCCGCAGGCCGCCCATGTTACGCATGTCCTGCGCGTCTTCGTGTCGGTGGGCTGCATGATGCGCGTGGTGCAGCGCGTGGATCACGCTGCCCGAGCCCAGGAACAGGAGCGCCTTGAAGAAGGCATGAGTTGTCAAATGGAAGATGCCCGCCGCATATGCGCCGACCCCCACGCCCATGAACATGTACCCGAGTTGTGAGATGGTCGAATACGCCAGCACCTTCTTGATATCCCACTGCTTGACGGCAATGGTCGCCGCGAACAGCGCGGTCGCGGCACCCGTCGCCGCCACTACCAAACTGGAGACCGGGGCCATGGCGAACAGCACATTTGCCCGGGCCACGAGATACACACCCGCCGTTACCATGGTGGCCGCATGGATCAGCGCGGAAACGGGTGTCGGGCCGGCCATGGCGTCCGGCAGCCACGTGAGCAACGGGATCTGGGCCGACTTCCCCGTGCATCCCAAGAACAGCGCCAAGGTGATGAGCGTGATCGTGGTCCCGCCCACCGCAAACAACTGTGGCGCTTCTTCGAACACCGTGACGAACGACAGGCTGCCGGTCGCGTGGAAGATCATGAACATCGCCACGAGGAATCCGAAGTCCCCGATGCGGTTCATGATGAAGGCCTTCTTGCCGGCATCGGCGAACGGTTTGTTCTCGTACCAGAACCCGATCAAGAGATAGCTGCACAGACCGACGCCTTCCCACCCAACGAACATCACCGGGAAGCTGGCGCCGAGCACCAGGACCAACATGAAGAAGACGAAGAGATTCAAATACGCGAAGTACCGCGGGTAGCCCGCGTCTTCGCGCATGTAGCCGATGCTGAAGATGTGGATCAGGGTACTGATACCCGTCACCACCAACATCATCACCGTTGACAGTTGGTCGACCTGCAGCGCCGCGTCGATCTGCAGGTTCCCCGCCGGCATCCAGGACCACAGGGTCAGCACGTAGGGGTGTCCGTGCGGCGGGTGGGCGACCACCCCGCTGGTCACCACCAGCGCGACGGCGAACGAGAGCGCGAGTACACCGACTCCGACGACGCTCACCACCCGCTTGGCGTCGGGCCGCACGAAGCTCAGCGTGCCGTTCACTAGAAAGCCGAGGAACGGCAAGAGGATGACCAACCACACCCACCCCACGGACGCCGGCATCAGCCCCTCAGCAGGTTGAGCTCTGAGACATTGAGCGAATTCTTGTGTCGATAGATCGCGATCATGATTGCGAGCCCGACTGCCGCTTCCGCTGCCGCAACAGCCATCACGAAGAAGACGATCACCTGTCCCTCACGGCCGAGTTGTTGCGCCAGCGCTATGAACGAGAGATTCACCGCGTTGAGCATGAGCTCGATGCACATGAAGACGATGATCGCGTTCCGGCGGATCAACACGCCCGCCACACCGATGCTGAACAGAATCAGCGAAACCGTGAGGGAGGGTCCGAGCAGCATCAGAGCCGCCTCTTAGCCAGCACCACCGCCCCGACAATCGCCGCGAGCAGCAGCACCGACGTAATCTCAAAGGGTACGAGGAACACCCGGAACAAGGATTCGCCGATCATTCCCACCGCTCCCTGCTCCGCGGCGAGCTGGGTAACCGATTCGGCGCCGAGCCGGACGTCGGCCGATGGGCCCGCCCGGCTCAGCACCCAGAGCTCGGCTGCGAGGACCACGGCAATGGCCGCCATCACGAGGCGTCCCACCCAGCCAATCATATCAGTCGAACTCGCTCGTCCCAGATTCAGCAGCATGATTACGAACAGAAACAGCACCATGATGGCGCCAGCGTAGACCAACACCTGCATCGCGGCAATGAAGTGTGCGTCCAGGAGCAGGAACATGACGGCGAGCGCGAACATGGTGCTCACGAGCCAGAGGGCGCTCGCAACGGGACTCCGTCTGGTGATGCAGAAGAACGCCGAAGCGATGGCAACCACCGCGGTGACCCAGAACACGATTTCGACGGCTGTCACGCTCACTCACCTTTGGGATCCGAGGGATCCCAGAGCGTCGACACGGGATGTGTCTGCGCACAGAGTCGCTCGAGGTCGTAGACGAACCGCTCCCGCTCGTATTCCGCGTTCTCGTAGTGCACGCCGACGTGAATCGCTTCTTCCGGACACACCTCCTGGCAATAGCCGCAGAAGACACATCGGAATTCGTCGATCTCGTAGATCAGCGGATATCGATGGCCCACCTCGTCTTCGCCCGGAACCAGCTTGATGCAGTTGGCCGGGCAGATCTGTGGACACAACCCGCAGGCCACGCATTTGGCCCGACCCTGCTCGTCCGTGAGCATGCGGTGCGTGCCGCGCCACCGCGGTGACAGCGACCAGTCGTCCGTGGACCGCTGCTCGGGGTACTGCATCGTGAACTTCTTCTGCAGCAGATGGCGGAACGTGATCGCCATCCCCTTCAGCGCGGCCCGCAGATAGCTGATCTCCCGCTCCGGCCGCTTGACCACCACGACCCGTATCGCCATCACGCGCTCCCTTCGCGGGTCAGGCGCTGCCCCCAGATGAGACGGTTCCGATCGAGCCCCCACAGAAGGGCGAGCAGGAGCACCACGTTCACGCCGAACAGGGCCACCACATAGATCCGACCGAATGCCAGACCCGCCGTGTCGAAGGCCCAGACGGCCGTCGCCAAGAGCATGATGTACGTGAGCGTCAGCGGCAGCATGACCTTCCATCCCAGCGCCATCAGCTGATCGAAACGAAAGCGCGGCAGCGTCCACCGAATCCAGATGTAGCACAAGATGAAGAAGAACGTCTTGGCAAGAAACATCGCGAGCGTGGCCAGCGACACGATCACCGACGGTTCCCCTTCGTCCCAGGTTCCCGGGATATCCCACCCACCGAAGAACAGCGTCGCCATCAGCGCCGACATGGTGACCAAGGCCCCGTACTCCGCGAGGAAGAAGGTTGCGAAGCGCATGGAGCTGTACTCCGTGTGGTACCCGCCTACGAGTTCGCCCTCGGCTTCCGGGAGATCGAACGGCAACCGGTTGTTTTCCGCGAGCGCCGAGATCGCGAACAGCACGAAGCCCACCGTCAAGGCGAGGATGAACCAGAGCGACTCCTGTTGCAGCCGGACGAGCTCCGTCAACTTGACGTTCCCCGATACGAGCAGCACGGGGACCAGGCTCATCCCCATGGCGATCTCGTAGCTCACCATCTGCGCGGTGGAACGCAGCCCGCCGAGCAACGAATACTTGTTTCCCGACGACCAGCCTGCGAACACGATGCCGTACACGGCGAGGCTGGAAATGGCGAGAATGAAGAGGAATCCGACGGGCAGATCCGCGATCACCATCGCGACTGGACCCACGTGCACGAATCGACCGAGCACGGGGAGCGTGAAGTCGAATGACACGGGCAGCGGTGCGGCAAACGGGATGACGGCGAACAGGAGCATCGACGGCACGAATGCCATCGCCGGCGCCAAGATGAAGAGGGTGCGGTCGGCCTGGCCTGGCAGCAGCTCTTCCTTGACGAAGTTCTTGATGCCGTCGGCGATGGGCTGGAACAGCCCGAACGGCCCCACGCGGTTCGGTCCGATCCGATTCTGGATCCACGCCGCCACCCGCCGCTCCAGCCAGGTGACGAAGGCGATGATCAGAAACAGCGTCCCGAAGGCCACCGAGACCTTGATGCCACTGACCAACAGGAACCCCTTCAGCTCGGGGGTCACGCAGTCACCTCCGCCGCGGTGCCCTTCCCCACACGGACCCCCTTGAGGTCCAAGCGCTCGTAGGACATGCCGTCGAAGGCGCGTTCCTTGGCAGCCAGCAGCTCGAACGCCTCGGCCGCGCTCCCGAGCGGTTCACCGCGACCGAGCTCCGCCAGCAGCTCGCCCAAGACCCACCACGCCGGTCGCGCCATCCCGGGACCCGACTTGGCCTGGAGATACCGCTGTACCCGACTGTCCCGGTTGACGAAGGATCCATCCTCTTCGGCGACGTTGGTCACCGGGAGCACGACGCGAGCCGAGCGCGCCACGTCGGGTAGTGCCGTGCCAATGTAGATCAGGTTGCCGCTGCTCTTGAGCATGTCGCTCGTGACCCCGTCCAGATCCTCGTCCAACACAACGACCACCGCGGCCTGCCGGGCAGCGTGAAGGGCGCCATCGAATGATTCCTCGTATCCGAGCAACGTGGCACCAGCCACGTTTGGGGCACGCTCGCTCCGGAGCGACAGCCCCGTGATCCCGGCCAGCGGCTGCTCGCCATCCGCCCGCTCCACACGGAACGCCCCGGTCATCACGAATCCGTTGAGGACGGCCTTGAGGAGGAACAGCGCCTCGGTCGACACCGAGGGCGACACGAGCGCCACGGCCGTGCCGCTCGATCCCTTTAGGATCTGGGCGGCCCGCGCGAGCGTGTGGTCCCAGTCGGCCGCCACCAAGGCGCCGTTTTCAGCCACGAGCGGGGCTTCGATCCGGTCCCCCCGATTCATGGCCCGATAGGTCTGCCGCCCGTGGTCGCACATGAAATACTTGTTGACCTCGGCATTGGACCGCGGACGGACCCGGACCACCGAATGGGCCCGCGTGTCCAAGTGCACGTTGCAGCCCTGAGAGCACCCCGTGCACACACTCGGCGTGTGATCCAGTTCCCACGCGCGCGCCTTGTGCAGGAAATCCTTCGACAGCAGCGACCCCACGGGACACAGGTCCACCACATTCCCCGCCCACGGATGGTCGAGCTGCCGTTGCGGATGGATCCCGATGTAGGCTCGGTCTCCTCGCTCGCTCACGTTGAGCACATGCTCGCCGGCCACGTGGTCCATGAACCGAACGCAGCGGGTGCAGAGGATGCAACGATTGGGAACGTACAGCACATCCCCGCCGAAGTCTTCCACCGGATTGAAGCGTTTCGGATAGGTCGGCGAGTACCGTGTGCGGGCTCGGCCCTCCTGGAACACATAGTTCTGTAGCTCGCACTCGCCCGCTTGATCGCAAATCGGACAGTCGAGTGGATGATTGATGAGCAAGAACTCCAACACACCCTGCCTGGCGTGCTTGGCCTGCTCGGACTCGTTGACCCGCACCGTCTGACCTTCGGCCACGGGGGTGGCACAGCCGATCTGCAGCTTCGGCACCCCTTCGATCTCAACGAGGCACATTCGGCAGACACCGGCCACCGGCAGTCCTGGGTGATAACAGTAGTGGGGAATCAGGACGCCGGCCTGTTTGGCCGCCTCGAGGATGGTGGTCCCCTTGGGAACCGTGATCTCCATCCCGTCGACGGTGAGTGTCACCCGTTCCTGATCGGCCATCCCAACCTCACACGAGCGCCACGGCAGGCTGCCGTGCGCCCTTGATATACGCTTCGAACTCGCCGCCGAACTTCCGCACGGCGCTCACCACCGGCGCGGCGCAGGAGTCGCTCAGAACGCAGATCGTCTTCCCCGTCATCATCTCGCCCACGTCCAGCAAGAGATCGAGATCCTGCATCTCGCCTCGCCCCGACAGGATCTTCTGGAGAATCCGCACCGTCCACGCCGTGCCCTCCCGGCATTGCGTGCACTGCGCACACGACTCGTGCGCATAGAACTTCGCAATGCGCATCATTTGATAGACCATGTCGGCGCTGTCGTCGAACACGATCATGCCACCCGAACCAAGCATCGTGCCCGCGGCGACGCAGCCCTCGTAGTCGAGGACACAGTTCTCGGCCTCTTCGCGATCGAGCACCGGCACGGACGATCCACCAGGGATGACTGCCTTGAGGGTCCGGCCTGGACTCATGCCACCGCAGAGATCGTAGATCAGATCCTTCATGGGGAAGCCCATCGTGATCTCGTAGTTCCCCGGTTTCGCGACGTGACCACAGACACTCATCAGCTTCGTCCCCGTGCTCTTGGGGCTCGAGAGGCTCAGCGACTTGTACCACTCCGCCCCGCGGGTCATGATGTGAGGCACGGAAGTGAGCGTCTCGACGTTGTTGATCGTCGTGGGCATCCCGAACACCCCGACGGCCGCCGGGAACGGCGGCCGGATTCGGGGGTTCCCGCGCTTGCCCTCGATCGAGTTCATCAGCGCGGTTTCCTCGCCGCAGATGTACGCACCCGCTCCGCGATGGATGTACATATCGATGGACGTGCCCGAGCCCCGGACGTCTTTACCCAGCACGCCCTTCGCATAGGCCTCGTCCAGCGCCTGCTGCATGACCGCGATCGGCTCCGTGAACTCGCCGCGAATATAGACGTAGACCACTTCGGCTCGTATGGCATGCGCCGCGATGGCGCACCCCTCAATCAGCGCGTGGGGCGTCCAGCGCATGATCTCGCGGTCCTTGAAGGTTCCGGGTTCCGACTCGTCGGCGTTGCAGCACAGGTAGTGGGGCTTGCTCTTCTGCTTCGGCATGAAGTCCCACTTCACGCCGGCGGGGAACCCAGCACCACCCCGCCCGCGCAGCCCGGACGCCTTGACCTCGTCGATCACCGCCTGGGGTTCCATGCCCAGCGCCTGCTCCAGAGCACGGTAGCCACCCCGTTTGACCCAGCCGTCATACGTCCGCGCGCCGGACTCCCCGAAATGCTCGCTGAGGACGAGCGTTTCCCTTGGATGTGGCTGGTGCGGGTACCCCATCAGGCCCGTCCCTCCATCGACACATCCCACCGTCGACGGTTTGCACCCTGAGGCGTTCGGTTCGATCGCGTCGGCGTCATCGGTAGCGCTCCAGAAGGTCTGACACCGTCTCGGGCGTCACGTTCTCGATGAAATCGTCGTTGACCAGGACAGGCGTGGCGAACCCGCACGCGCCCAGACACTCAACCTCGACCACCGTAAACCGCCCGTCCTTGGAGGTCGCCCCGAGCTCACCACATCCCGTGTGTCGAAGAAACGCCTCGACGACGCTCTCCGCACCGCAGATGTTGCAGGGAGTCGTCGTGCACACCTGAATGAAGTACTTCCCGACCGGGTGCTGGTGATACATCGTGTAGAACGTCACGACGCCCTTGACGTACGCCGGCGTGAGTTCCAACACACCCGCCACCTCGGCCATCGCCTGATCGGACACCCACCCTTGCGCCTCCTGCACCATCCAGAGGGCCGGCAACAGCGCGGCCTGTTTGGTTGGATACCGCTTCATGATCTTGTCGAGACGCGCCCGCCGCTTTCCATCAAAGACGGACTCGTGAGTGCTCGCATCATGCATGGTCAGTACGTCGACTCCTCGCAGCCCGCGACCGACTCAGCGGTCGATCTCTCCCATCACGATGTCCACGCTGGCGTTGATGGCGATGAGGTCAGCAAACAGATGCCCCTCAGCCATCTTCGGCAGCGCGGCGATGTTGATGAACGAAGGTGGGCGAATCCGCCACCGCACCGGCTTGGCCGTCCCATCAGAGACGAAATAGTAGCCAAGCTCTCCCTTCCCGTTCTCGATCGCCGTGTACACCTCACCGACCGGGGCCGGCACGCCTTCCATGACCTGCTTGAAATGGAAGATCATGGCCTCCATGTCCGACATCGCGGTGCTTTTCGGCGGCAAGATGACGCGGGGATCATCGACATTCAGCGCACCGTCAGGAAGCCGGTCCAACGCCTGCTCCAAGATCCGGACGGATTGCCGCATTTCCTCCATCCGAACGAGATACCGATCGTAGACGTCGCCGTGCTCGCCGATGGGCACCTCGAAGTCGTAGGTCTCGTAGTCGAGGTACGGTCGGTCCTTACGAACATCGTACGCGACGCCGCTGGCGCGGAGCATGGGGCCGGAAAGGCCGTAGTTGATCGCCTCCTCTCCGGTCATGATGCCGATACCCTGCAAGCGGGCGATCCAAATGCCGTTCCTCGTGAGGAGACGGTCGACCTCGTCCAGCACGCCCGGAAAGGCCTGGCAGAATTCCCGGAGCTTCGGCTCGAAGCCGTCGGGCAGATCAGCCATCATGCCTCCAACGCGCGCGACGCTGGTCGTGAGCCGGGCACCGGTCCACGCTTCCTGCAGGTCATAGACCTTCTCCCGCTCCTGGAAGGTCCAGAGAAACGGCGTAAAGGCGCCGATGTCGACGGCCGTGGTGCCGAGCCACACTAGGTGTGAGATGATCCGACTCAATTCGCACGCGATGACGCGGAGAACTTGGCACCGCTCGGTGACCTCGATGCCCATGAGTTGCTCGGCCGCCATGGCCAGGGCGACGTTGTTCGCCATAGGGGCCAGATAGTCGGTGCGATCAGTCAGCGGGATGATCTGATTGTAGTGACGGTATTCCCCGAGCTTTTCGAACCCGGAGTGGAGGTACCCGATATGCGGGACCACGCGGGTGACTACCTCACCATCCAGCTCCACGACGAGGCGAAGCACGCCATGCGTAGCGGGATGCTGCGGTCCTACGTTCAGCAACAGCCGCTCGGACGAGAAGTCCGGCTCCGGGCCCTCGGCGACACCGATCGGGACCCGGATCGGGCGCCCCTCGGCATCCATGCCAGACGTGGCGAGGTCCAGCGCGACAGTCCGCTTGTCAGCCATCGTCGCTCTCACCTGGCTCGGCGATCAGCCCGCGCTCCCCCCGCTCGAGCCGCTCGCGCATGTCGCCCGGCAAGTCATCCTGCAGCTGGGCGGCGGACAGCTCCTCCAGCGAGTAATGGGCCTCCGGGTTTGCCGCGAGCGCCTGCCGCACCTGTTCGGCCCGGGAGAACCGGCCTCGCAAGGGAAAGTCCTTTCGGAGCGGGTAGCCCTCCTTGTACGTCTCCCACATCAGCAGGCGTCGCAGGTCGGGATGCTCGCGGAACGTGATCCCGAACATGTCGTAGACCTCACGCTCGAGCCAGTCAGCCGCGCGCCAAATAGGTACCACGGAATCGACCTCGAGCGGCTCGTCCTTCAGCAGCTCCACCTTCACCCGCAGTTCGGCCCCTCGCCACAACGATCGGAGCTGGTATACCACCTCCAGCGGTCTCTCGGCATCGCGATACTCGACTGCCGTGAGGTCAACCAGGTACTCGTAGTGCTCGTCCGGACTCTCCTTGAGCCAACGAAGGACCGTCCGCAGCTCTGCGGGTTCGACGTACACCACCGTTTGCCCACATGACACGAACGCGCGCCCGATGGCCGTTCCGAACGCGCGTCGCAGGGAGTCGACGGTGGGGTTCACGGTCTCTATGCCGAGCGGGTTTGATGAATGGAATTACCGAACGGCTCCGACAACTCGTCGATCAGGCGCGCGGGAATCTGGAGATCGCCCTGCTTAAAGACGCGTTCCCGTCGCAGCGTCGGGTCGGCAATGGTCTCACCTCGGACTTTCTTGTGCAGGAGGAGAATGCCGTACAGCAGGCCTTCCGGACGCGGCGGGCACCCCGGTACGTACACATCCACCGGGACCACGGTATCGATCCCCTGCACCATCGCGTAGGTGTCGAAAATCCCCCCGGTCGATGCACAGGCGCCCATGGAGATCACCCACTTGGGCTGAGGCATCTGCTCGTAGATGCGGCGGATAACCGGCGCGAGCTTGAACGGCAAGCGGCCCGCGCAGAGCAGCACGTCCGCCTGTCGGGGCGTATATCCCAACCGCTCCATCCCGAACCGCGAAATGTCAAAGCGGCTGGCGGCGGTGGCCATGAACTCGATGGCACAGCACGCCGTGCCGAACGGCATGGGCCACATGCTGTTCGACCGCGCCCAGTTGACCAGGAAGTCAAGCCGGGTCGTCACCCAATTGGGGGAGACCTGACCGACAATCGTCCGATCGGGCTTCCCCGCGGCGGGCGTGACCGCGCCTGGCGACGGCGTCAATTCCATTCCAGCGCCCCCCGCTTCCACACATAGATGAACCCGACGAGCAGAATGACCACAAACACCAGCATTTCCAGCAAACCGAACAACCCGAGCTGGCGGAAGGACACTCCCCAGGGAATCATGAAGACGGTCTCAATGTCGAATACGAGGAACAGCACCGCGATCAGGTAGAACTTCACGCTGAACCGCCCTCGGGTGCCGCCGAGCGGTGGCATGCCCGATTCGTACGGAGTCTTCTTCGTTGGGGTCGCGCGTTCGGGAAGGGTGATGTGTGACAGACCGATGATGGCTACGGCCGCGAAGACGACCAGGCCGATGAGCATCGCGAGCGGTATGTATTCCTGCAGCACTTCGCCGTGCTCCCCCTTAAATTTCCGGTGTCGTGGCGGAGGGAAGTTACCTAGCGCTCCAAACGGGTGTCAAGCAAGCTAAGCTGGCAAACGAGCACTGCTTACGTATCTTTCTGTGGCTTGCCCCCGGGCGGGTGATGCCGCAGAGTGCTCGGACCCAAACCTCGATGCACGACGAGGGTGTGGATGGCCATCAAGTCGGATCGCTGGATTCGTCACATGGCGCGGACCGCGCAGATGATTGAGCCGTTCGGAGATTCGCAGGTCGGCGAGGGAGTGATCAGCTACGGCGTCTCCTCCTACGGATACGACATGCGGGTGGCACGGGAATTCCGGATTTTCACGAACGTGCTGTCGGCCATCGTCGACCCCAAGGCCTTCGACCAGCGCTCGTTCGTGGAGTTCGAAGGCGACGTCTGCATCATCCCTCCCAATTCGTTCGCGCTCGCACGGTCGGTGGAGTATTTTCGCATCCCCCGAGACGTGCTCACGCTTTGCGTTGGGAAGAGCACCTACGCCCGGTGCGGGATCATCACGAACGTCACGCCCTTCGAACCCGAGTGGGAAGGCCACGTGACACTCGAGATCTCGAACACGACTCCGTTGCCTGCCAGAATCTACGCGGACGAAGGCATCGCGCAGGTGTTGTTCTTCGAGGCGGATGCGGACGATGTCTGTGAAGTGTCGTACGCGGATCGGCGCGGCAAATACCAAGCACAGCGTGGCGTCACGCTGCCACGGATCTGACGGGACCCCCTGATGGCGTTGGTTCGGTGTCCGATTCACAAGATCCCCTACAACGACGAGAACCCTCGCGGCTGCCCGGCGTGTGCCCGCGAGAAGGGGGGCGCGGATCAGTCGGACGTCATGAAGGAACTGGCTCGTGTGTCGCGCTCGGCGCGCGGGAACGATAAGCAACACCTTCCCGAGCCGCTCAAGGACCAGCCGCAGGTGACGTGGACCATCACGCCTCAGCCCAAGGAGGCAGCCGACTCTCGGGGACCACTGACCCGGGTGCTCGACACGTTCCGCGAGCGGCCGGCTCTCGGCGTCGCCGTGGCGCTGCTGCCCGTTCTCCTCGTCGTGGCGATCGCCACCAGCGGACCGCGCTTTGTCCCAGCCATCGACCCACCCCCCTACGCGGGCAGTGTTCGGCCCCTCCCGATCGAGCCCGGCCAACCGATCTCCGCGGTGTTCGCAATGCTCGGTACGCAGGCGCCCCGGAGCGTCCCCGGAGCGGAGCGCTTGGCGCGCTATTCCTATGGAACGGATCTCTACATCGACGCCATCAACGAGCGGGTGTACGCGATCACCGTGGGCGTGTCAAACCGGACATGGCGTGGCCTGAGCGTCGGAGCCCCCGAGCGCACCGTGACCGGCACGTTGGCGCTGCTCGGCGCCGTGCGGGAGGGCGAGGCGGCCTCGGTCGCGCCACCGCTCGAGGTCTCGGGATATCACGTGTACCAGTCATTGGACAGCCGACCCCGTCGCCTGCTCCGGGTCGCGGTACGTCCTCCCAACGGCTGCTTCGACGCTGAGGTCGATCTTCGCCCGCAGACCGTTGGCTTGCTCCTCAAGGGCGACGAGCGATACGCCGTGCTCGGCAAAGGCAGCGACGTCGAACCCGAATGGGTGACAACCCAGATCCGCGTGGTCGACCGCAGAGTCGCCGGACCCCTTGGAAATGTGGCCTGCTTCTGACCGTCCGAGACAAGAACCCACTCATGGCGAGACCGATGGAAACGAATCGAGTACCCGCGTCCGAAGGACGAAACCCCTGGTGGCTCGCAGTGCGGGTCATCGACGAGCCCGTCGAGGTCTTCAAGCAACTGGCGCAGCGTCCTCGGGCTCTGATCCCCCTTCTCCTCATAGTGGTGACCTTCGGGATCGTAGGATTCGGGACCCCTGATTCGATCCTGCGGGACCGGGCCCAGGAACAGGTTCGCCTGCTGGAGGAGCGCGCCCCCGATCGGCTCACCGAGGAACGACGCCTCGAGATGCTGGAGGGAGCCGGGAGTGTGACTAACCGGGCTCTAATCACAGGAGGTGGGACGGTCGTCAGCCTGTTCTCGCTGGCCATCGTGGCTGTCGTGCTCCTGTTGGTGTTCAATGCCTACGGCAGTACGCCGCTCAAGTTCAAAGACGAATTCGCCATCGCCGCCCATGCATTCGTGCCCCAACTCCTTGGGCTCGTGCTCATCTTCGTGCTGCAGCGCTTTGCCGGCTTCACCGATCTCCAGCTCTCCCTCGGCTTCCTCTTTGACGAGGGCTTCCTGCATCACCTCGGCGTGCAGTTCACACCCTTCGGAGCCTGGAATGCCTTCCTGCTCGCCCTCGGCAATCAGATTCGCATCGGAGCCAAGAGCCTTCGCGGGCCGCTGATCATCGTGGGCGCGCTGTGGGTGGTCGCCAACGTCGGGTTTGCAGCTTTCTCCGCTGCGGTTGGCGGGCTTGTCGGTTAAGGGAAGAAAGGAATCAGCCACGATGGTCGCCGCCACGGGTATGCTCCGAACAGTGGTGCTCACGGCAGCGCTGCTCGGGTGGGCCGGCGGCTGTTCCCGCGAGCGCGAGGCTGAGCAACCGGCCGACCAACTCATCACGGTGGCCGAGGTCGGATTGCGTACGCCCGAGTCGGTGCTCCACGATCAGGTTGCCGATCGGTATCTGGTCACGAATGTCAGCGGTTCGTCGCTCGCGAAGGACGGGAATGGCTTCGTCTCGCGCCTGGCACCGGACGGCAGCCTCGAGGCTCTGAGGTGGATCGATGGCGCCGCGTCAGACGTGACGCTGCACGCCCCGAAAGGCATGGCCATCCGCGGCGACACGCTGTTCATCGTGGACATCGACACCATCCGCCTGTTCAATCGCGTGACCGGGGCGCCGGTCGGGAGTTGGCGTGTGCCGGGCGCCACGTCTCTCAATGACATTGCCCTCGCCTCCGACGGCACGGTCTACGTCACGGACACGGGGCTTCGGGCTGGGGCCGCCGGACTCGAATCCAGCGGCACGGACGCGGTCTATCGGTTCGATGCCTCGGGAACGCCGGAGCCCCTGGTCAGCGGCACCGCCCTGGGAGGACCGAACGGCATCGTCGTCGACAAAGGGCGTATTGTCGTGGTCACCTACCGCACCGGACGGGTCATCCTGATCGATGCTGAGACGGGACAAATCAGCGGCCTCCCCGCTCCCGAACGCGGCCAACTGGACGGGATCGCGGTTGACGCCGACGGCAGCTACCTCATATCGAGCTGGGAAGGGCGCGCGGTGTACCGCATGCAGGGTGGCGGACTCTACGTCACGGCGGTGACAAACGTGGAGACCCCAGCGGACATCGGCATCGACCGCAAGCGCAAACGTCTGCTGATTCCGCTCTTGGCGGCGAACCGGTTGCTGATCCGACCACTAGCGCCGTAGTAGAAGCGCGCTCGCCGCCCGGCCCGGGTCAGCGCGGGTCGAGTGCTTTGGCCTCCTGCACGATCCGACGGACCTCCGCCAGCAGTTGCTTGGCGTCGTAGATGATCCCGTCCTTGATCGTATAGCAGACGCCGCCTACCCGAACCACCTCACCGGTGTCCTCGTCCAGCCTGACCGTGCCCGTCCCGTAAAGCACCTTGAGGTTCTCGAGCGGGTTTTCCTCGAGAACCACGAGGTCGGCGAGCAGGCCGGGCTTGATGAGGCCGAACGCGATGGCTTGGTCCTTGGGAGCGTGGAGCTGCTCTGCCCCGCACAGCGTGGCCGCTCGTACCACCTCCAGAGGATGGAAGCCCGCTTCCTGCAGCAGCTCCAGCTCCCTGATGAACGCGAAGCCATAGAGCTTGTAGATGAACCCGGCATCCGAGCCCGTGCACACCTTCCCGCCCTGGTTCTTGTACGCCTCGAGGAAGCTCATCCACTTCTGGTAGTTCCGCCTCCATGCGATCTCGTCGCCGGTCGTCCAATCGAACCAGTAGGAACCGTGGCTCTCCCGGGAGGGCTGGTAGAACTGCCACAGCGACGGCAGAGTGTACTCGTCGTGCCAAGCGGCTTCCCGCGCCCGCATGACGTCCCTGTTGGCCTCGTAGATCGTGAGCGTCGGGTTGAGCTGGAATCCGAGGTCGCGGAGTTCGGTCAGGACCGTATTCCAGCGCTCACTTCCCGGAGCCGCCGCTTGGGCCCACAACCTCCCCGCTTGGCCGAACCGGTGGTACTCGTCATTGTAGTTGTAGTCGGCGGGGAAATCCTGCACGGTGCGGTCGGCGAAGAGCGCCTCGGGCAGGCCGTACCAGTGCTCCAGGGATCCCAGTCCGAGCCGGGCGGCATCGAGCGCATTCATCCGAGCCACCCCCATCTGACTGAGATGGGCTTGGGTTCCCAGCTTGTTCCGTCGTGCCTCATCGATGAGCACGGCCATGATGTCCGGATCGTGTGCGTCCAGCTTGAGCCCGTCGATGCCCTTCCCGGCCCCCCAGCGGACCCATTCCCGAGCGCGCGCGGCCGTGTTGATGGGCCCACGCTCCCACCCTGTACCAGGCCGGGCGTACACGAAGATCCGCGGCGCCACGATCTCGTTGCTCGCGCTGCGTTGGCGCTCTGCCAGCGTCCAGTCCACCCCGTTTCCCGAGCCGGGGTCGCGGACCGTCGTGACACCGTGGGCCATCCAGAGCTTGTACACATACTCGGCAGGGGTGCCCTGCGCCGTCCCTCCAATGTGCCCGTGGACGTCCACGAAACCCGGCAGCACATACATCCCGGTCAGGTCCATCTCACGCGTCGCGTTTCCCGGTCGTCGTCGATCCTCGATGGGGGTACCCGGTGCACCAACGCTCCGAACCTCGGCGATGCGGTTCCGCTCGATCACGATGTCGACGGGCCCTCGCGGCGGAGCACCCGTCCCGTCGATCACGGTCACGCCGCGCAGGATCAGCCTCTCATGCGGCCCGTCCCCTTCGTCGGCCCGCCGATCGGGCGCCGGCTCCACGGTTCTCGGTCGCTGCTCCTGGGCCACGGCGCCACCAGTCGACGCGGCGATGGTGAGGGCGGCAAGGAAACACGCACCGAAACGGCCTGAATGGGTCATGACTCCCCCGGAAAATGAACTAGCGGACGGTGATGGCCTGGCTGCGCCCGAAATTGGCTCGGGTCGGATCAGATGCCATGATGACGAGACGATCGCCCGCATGCACCCGGCGAAGCGAGACGCCGCCCGCAAACATGCTCGGCTCCCCCGCAAACGCGAGTCGCTTCTTGGAGACCAGGCGTTCGCCGGAATACACATATGCCGCGACCTCCACCCGTTCGGCATCCCACAGGCCGCCGGGCTCGAGTGGACACCCGCAAGCCATCCGGACCCTCGCCTGCACGGCGGCCGAGTCCCCGCCGGCCATGAGCTCGGCCGGCTCGAGGATTTCGACGATGAACCCATGGAGTACGAGCACCACACCGTTGCCGGTGACGTGCTCTCCAGGGATCAGCAAAAGCGTCGTGCTGGTCCGCTGCATCGCCTCCTCGTGACCCAACGGACCCTCGCCGATCACCTCGACGACCGTCGGCTTCATGAGGGATAGGGTCGCCGTGAAGTGCGCCGCTCCCGGCGTATCGTACACGGGCGCGCCACGGGCGATCGGGTCAACGACGAGCGCCCTCGTGTCTCCGGTTTCACCCTCCTGAACCCCCTCTGCGAGCACCGCGCCGGTGGTGATCTCCCGGATGACGATCCGAGCACCCCCTACCCCGGATCCGACGATCTTCGCATCGTGGGACACAACGCGAACCGTAATGTCGGTAGGAACCTGTCCCCCCGCGGCAGAGCCGAGTACGGTGGTCAGAAGACCGACGATACCGGACACGAGGATCATGCGCATTGCGGCCACTCCCTGCGTGATACCGCCACCGGGGCGGTCGTAGTAGTATCGAGGTAGGCTCGAGTGCCGAGGATGCCTAGGAATGCAATCGCACCGCCGGGAGCACCGCAAGAGCGAGCCGCAATCGGCGCCTGGCGTCACGGTACGTGATTTCTCGACCCACGACGATTACGGACAATGTGTGGCACTGCAACGGGCAACCTGGGGGGACGATTTCCGTGAGCTCGTGCCCCCTGCCATGCTGATGATCGCTCAGAAGATGGGCGGGGTTGCCATCGGGGCCTTTGCGTCCGACGGGTCGTTGTCCGGGTTCGTCTTTGGCCTGACGGGCCCCCACCAGGATGAGTTGACCCATTGGTCCCACATGCTGGCGGTGCGGGAGGACCGCAGAGACGCAGGCATCGGGCAGACGCTGAAGCTCGCCCAGCGGAACCGCGTAGCGGCCCTCGGTGTCCGGCGGGTGCAGTGGTCCTTCGATCCGCTCGTGGCACGAAACGCGCACCTCAACGTGACGCTGTTGGGTACCCGTGTCATCGAATACGTGGAAGATATGTACGGCGAGAACCCCATGAGCCGCACTGACAGCATCATCGGAAGTGATCGGCTGGTCGTGAATTGGCCCATCGACGCACCACCCAGCACCGTCTCGCCCCCGACAGCGGACGACACGCCGCTGCTGGCTCTCTCTCCCGACGCGACGACACGAACGCCACCGACGGGTCCGCTGGTCCTGATTGGCATTCCATCGGACATCCAGGATCTCAAGCGACGCCGTCCCGACGACGCCAGACGCTGGCGCGCCGTGACGCGGGAATGGTTCACGCACTACTTCGCTCGTGGCTACGAGGTGCGCGGCTTCGCATCCGTGCCCGGAGCACTCGGTGGCGCATACCTTCTCGAGCGCGATGATCGAGATCGCTGAGCTGTCGCTCCGGGAAATCTCGCTCCAACTCCGGGAGCCATTCCACATCTCGAGCGGGTCCACCGATGTGCGCCGCGTGGTGTTGGTTCGGCTCGAGGACCGGGACGGTGTCGAAGGATGGGGCGAGTGCGTCGCTGGGGAGACACCCCACTACTCCTCGGAAACGGTGGACACTGCATGGCTCGCCATCCGTGACTGGGTCGCGCCGCGGGTCGTGGGCATTCCCCTGTCGCGTCCGGAGGAATGCCATGAACGGCTCGACGCCGCGATCCGCGGGCATCGCATGGCGCGGGCAGCTGCCGAAATGGCCATGTGGGACCTCGCGGCGCGGCGCGGGTCCGTGGCCCTGTCGGTCCTGCTCGGGGGCGTGCGGGATCGCGTGGCCACGGGGATCTCGCTTGGCCTTCAACCGGATCCAGCAACGCTGGCCCGCAAAGCCGTCCTTGCCAAGGACGCCGGCTATCGGCGCATCAAGCTCAAGATCGCGCCGGGTCGGGACATCCCCTTCGTGTCCGCGGTCCGGGAAGCGCTCGGCGAGTCCGCCCCCCTCAGTGTGGACGCCAACGCCGCCTACTCACCAGCCGACGTCGACCGCTTGAAGGCGCTGGACGGACTCGCCCTCACGATGCTCGAGCAGCCGTTCGACGGCGACGACCTCGTGCGGCACGCAGCGTTGCAGCGAGTGCTTCGCACTCCCATCTGTCTGGACGAGTCTGTCACGTCGACGGCGCGGTTCGAAGACATGGTGACACTCGACGCCGGACGAATCGTCAACCTGAAGCCTGGGAGAGTTGGTGGGCTGACGGAGGCGCGGACGATTCACGATCACGCCCACAGGTACCGCATCCCCCTCTGGTGCGGCGGCATGCTGGAAACCGGCGTAGGGCGGGCGCACAACGTCGCCCTCGCTTCCCTGCCATGGTTCGAGTTGCCCGGCGACCTGAGCCCGAGCGCACGATACTGGGTCCGGGACATCGTCACACCCCCATGGACGATGGAAGACGGTACCCTTCGTGTGCCCACGGAGCGCAGCGGGATCGGTGTGGACGTCGACTACGACTACGTCGACGATCTGACCACCCGAGCCGAGACGATCGGAGGCTGACGCATGGGAGCGGATCGAGCCTGCCCCACGGTGAGTGCCGCCCTGTTCGAGCACATTGTCGGGCTCCGCCGCAGGATGCACCAGTGTCCCGAGCGCAGCTGGGAGGAGCATCGGACCGCCGAGCTTGTGCGCGACGCGCTCGCCGACCTGGGAATCAAGACCCGTACGGTGGCGGGAACAGGACTCGTTGCCGATCTCCCCGGCCCCGACGGCATGCCCGTCGTAGCGCTGCGGGCCGATATGGATGCCCTCCCCGTGCAGGAGGAGACCGGACTCCCGTATGCGTCGGACCGACCCGGGTTGATGCACGCCTGCGGGCATGATGGTCACACGAGCGCCCTCGTGGGTGCCGCTGCGCTGCTCGCCCGGGAATCCGCGCTGCCGGCGCCGGTTAGGCTCGTGTTTCAGCCAGCAGAAGAGATTGGCGAAGGGGCAGCGGCCCTGATTGCGGCTGGCGCGCTGGACGGCGTCGCGTTCGTATTCGCCGGCCATGTGGACGTAGGGTTCACCACCGGGACGATCGTGGCAGCAGACGGGACCGTCAACGCGTCGACGGACGAATTCACGATCGAGATCAGTGGCCCTGGTGGGCACGCCGCACGACCGCACGAGAGCGTCGACACGATCGTCGTGGCGAGTCACGTGGTGTCGTCACTGCAAACGGTGGTGTCGCGCCGGGTCCCGCCGGATCGGGACGCAGTGATCACGATCGGCCGTTTCCACGCGGGGACGGCCGTCAACGTCCTGGCCTCGTCGGCCGTTCTTGAGGGTACGCTCCGGGCCCGAGACGCGGAGACGAGAGCGCTGCTGCGCACCGCGGTGCACGAGGTGGCCACGGCAACGGCTACTGCCCACGGGGCGGTAGCCACCGTTGCACTGCACGATGGTACCCCACCAGTCGTAAACCACCCTGCTGCAACGGCGCTCGCCCGCGCGGCCGCGGCGCAGGTCGTCGGCGTCGAGCACGTAGTGAGGACGCCACTGACCAACATGGGCGGAGAGGACTTCGGATTCTATGGGGAGCGCGCTCCCGGAGCCTTCGTGCGATTCGGTGCGCGCCCGTCCGGCGCCGCACCCGCCCCCGCCCACTCCGGCAGGTTCGAGTTCGACGAGCAGGCGCTCGCCGTGGCAGCGGCGTTCCTGCACCGCGTGGCCCTCGAGACCGGTCACGCCCTCCGGACCGGAACCGCCACCGATTTCACGCGCGCCCCGGGAGAAGCGTAGCCGCCGGCAGCTATGCCACTTCAGGTAGGTCGGTGGTCGCCCCTCGCGGCCAGGTTGCCGGATCGCTGATGCTCCGACACTTCAGCCGTGCGATGACGGAGGCGCAGCACCCAGATGAGCAAGCCCGCCGACCCCGCGATGATGCTGCCGCCGACAAGCCAATAGATTCCGCGCTCCGGTGCCGACACGCGCGCGCCGATAGTTGCGCCGATCCAGCCACCCAAGAACGAAGCTGCCCACACCACGGCGGGTGTGAGCAGCCAACCGACGATCCGGGTCAGTCGGCCAGAACCCACGGCGTCACGTCCGGAAGAGGATCGAGGCGAGCCCGACGTGCACGACCAGCGCCACGGCGAACGCCAGCGCCATGGTCGCCGCGGTGAACGGCACGACGCCGGCGAGGACGGCCACCGCCAAGATCAGGAGGGCCAAGCCCGCACTCAGCCCGGCGGCGGACACCACACCCGTGGTGCCCTTGGCACGTCCGACGAGTGCGGCGACCCACGAGCCAAGCCAGGCTAGGACGGCCGCTCCCATCCACCACACGGGGATGTACCAGAAGCCGCTTCCTCCACCGATCGCGTCCCAGCGCCAGTGATAGAGCTTGAGCGGGCGGAGTACCGCGGCGTCAGCCACCGTGAATACCAGGGCGCCGAGCAACCCGACGAGGGCCGCCCAGGCAATGCTGTCGACGTTCTGGGGCCGCACCCTTGCGGCGGGGAGATAACTGGCAACGGCGGCGCCGACGAGCACGACGGCCGCCTGCACGATGGTCTCGGTGGTGCCGGAGAGCACCCGGGACAACAAGGAGAAGGTCACGACCCCGATGGCGGTCAACACCCCCAAGAAGATGCCGCTCCCCACGATGGTGCGAACGTCGGTGCGTTCGCTGATCGGCTCAACCGCTGACGTCATCGACCCTGCCTCCGATTTTGCCCCTGTAGAAACAGGCCAAAACTTACTCGATCCAGCCGAGGGAAACTACCGGGCCGCGCGTCACCATTCGAGGCCCAGGTGCCGGGCCGCGATCCGAAGCCCGACGAGCGTGAGGTTCGGCTCCACGGCTTCGATCTCAGTGCAGTGTGGCGCCACGGTGGCGGCCAGTCCACCGGTGGCGACGACGTGCGGCACCATGGTGCCGGGCCACTCGCTCTTGATGCGTCTCACAATGCCGTCAACGGCATCAGCCGTTCCGAACACGACGCCGGCCCGCATGCACTCCTCGGTCCGCTTGCCGATCACGCGTGCGGGCGCGCGCAAGTCGGTATCTGGGAGCTTGGCCGCCAACCGGCTCAACGATATCGCCGATGTCCGGATACCCGGGGCGATCACTCCACCGAGGAACTTCCCGTCCTTGGTGATGCAGTCGAACGTGGTCGCGGTCCCGAAGTCCACGATGATCGTGTCCCGCTGGTACAGCTCGGCGGCTGCCAGCGTGTTCACGACACGGTCCGCGCCGACACTGTGCGGCTCGTCGACCTCCAGCACGATGGGCAACGGCGAGTCGGGTCCCACATGGATGGGGCTGATCCCCATCGCCTTGGTGATCCCCTGGGCCAGCACTTCGGTGACGGCGGGGGCAACCGACGCTTCCACGGCCGCCCGAACCTCGTGGGTCGAGTGGCCGGCGTGCGTGAGGAACGAGGTGAGCATCGCTCCCCATTCGTCCGGCGTGCGAGCGGTGACCGTGGTGACCCGCCAATGACCGCTGAGACGCTCGCCGACAAAGAGACCCAGGGTGATCTCGGTATTCCCGACGTCGATGGCAAGGAGCATGGGCGATCCTACCTCCGCAAACCGGCCGTGACGCCGCGGCGGCGCAGAACCAGGGCCCCGAGCAATAGCACGACCGCAGTGTGGACCACCACATACGCCAGGAGGACGGCGGGCTCGGCTCCTTCCGCCTCTCGGGACAGCGCGGCGCTCAGCCCGTCCTGTCCGGCCAACAGCAAGGCCGTGTACCAGCACGACACGAGCAAGGACCCGGAGAGCACGTAGAGGCTCCCCGCACCAACGGCGCCGATCGTTCCCATCCACCATGAATGGGAAATGGTCTGCACCTCCCCCGCGATCAGGGCGACCCACGCCCCGTACACCAGGGCGGCCAAGACCACCAACCCCAGTCCGGCGTGGTTCGGGTGACCGACCAGCAACCGACGAAAGGTGAGCTCGACCGTCACCAGGAGTACCGTCACGTACACCGGCAACATGAAGCCAAACGTGCGAATACCCGAGACCGGACACCGTGCATTCCCCGCGGCGCTCGAGGAAAGCATGCAGAGCTCAGCGTTCCCCATTGTCACCACTACTTCTGTCACCCCCACGAGGAGTGGCAGGACGGCAAACATCGTGGCGAGGCCGTACCACCCCAGGTACGCCCGCTGAGACACCAGTGCCCAAGACAGTCCCCACACCACCGTGCCGACGATCACGGTAGCGAACATGCCGGGGTCGATGCGGTCGATGACCTCGGGAGTCGCAGGGTCGGAGATCACGATGAGCGCAGCAAGCGCCAAGCCGACCCCGACGACGATGCCGCCGGAGAACGGTTCCCGCCACGGTCCGTTGGGCCACAGTCCGAGTGGTAGGTGCATGCCCCTGAGCAGAGAGACCGCAACGACCGCCAGACCGATCAAGGCAACGGACGGACCCACGATGGAGCGGATCGGTTCAGCCTGAAGGAGCCACCACGAGGCAACCACCAGCAGTCCGCCGGCAAGCCCTCGCGCCCACAGGGGGAGATCAGACGGCGACAACGCTGCCTCCTACCACCCGCTCGGTTCCCCCGGCGCTCTCGACCAGCAGTGCGCCGTCACCGTCGACCCCTCGCACAATCCCCGCGACAGGTGCCTCGAGGCGCCGTCCACGCAACCAGTCGCGCTCCGCATAGCGTCGGAGTTCTTCCGGACCGAGCTCCGGCGCCGGGGTCAGCCGGCGTAACGCCGGCACGATGCGATCCAAGACCGTCATGCGCGTGACCCCGGGGATAACGTCGTCGGCCGCAACAGCCTGGGCGGCAAGATCGGTAGGCATGGGGCCGGTGATGTTGAGGCCCAGGCCGATAGCCACCCACCCGAATTGGTCCCCTTTCCAACGTGCTTCGCACAGGATCCCGCCGAGCTTCCGGTCCAGGACGATGAGATCGTTCGGCCACTTGAGCCGCGCCGACAGCCCAAGGTCATCCATTCCCTCCGCAACCGCCAGCCCGACCCGGAGGGCAAGAACGCCGCCCGCCGGGCCATCGGGGGACCGCATGAGGTAGCCAAGCCAGATGCCCTTCCCGGGAGCACTGTACCAACGCCGCCCTTGTCGCCCCCGGCCGGCGGTTTGCTCGTCGGCGAGGACAAGCGTGCCGTCATCGCCAGCGTGCTGGGCAACTTCGTGAATGACGTCCAGAGTGCTGGAAACCCGGTCCCGCACGATGACCTTTGGGAGGTCCCACCGGCGCGCGAGCGCCGGCTCGGTCTGTCCGTCATACGTGGTCATGGCAGCAGGGCCCACGCGATGGTCACCGATCCGATCGCCCAACAATATGGAGCGAAGCGGTGAAACGCCTTGCGCCGCAACAGGGCGACGAGCAGCCGAATGGCCAGCACGCCTGAAAGCAGCGCGGCGGCGAAGCTCCCGAGCAAAGGACCCGTGTCCACCGAAACCGATCCCGATCCGAGCGCCGGAAGCTGCAGGATCGCCGCTCCGACAATGGCGGGGATCGCGAGCAAGAACGAGAACTCGGCGGCCCTCTCGGGCTCGACCCGCCACCACAGTGCCGCCGCCACGGTCGTGCCCGATCGGGAAATCCCGGGGAAGATGGCCAAGGCCTGCGCGATGCCGATCCCGCCGGCCGCGACAACTGACGGCTCGGCTCGATCCGCTCGACCGATCACCGGCCGCGTGCTCCACAGCACGGCCCCGGTGATGAGAAAATCGATCCCCACCACGAGCAACGACTCGAACGCGCGCTCGAAGACATCCGACCACACCAGACCTGCCACGGCCGCCGGAATCGTCGCGACGGTCAGCAAGCCCACGAACCGCCACGCGCTCCGGTCACCGTGAAGGCAACCCCACGCGACGCTCCACAGACGCGCTCGGTATACGATCACGACGGCGAGGAGCGTCGCGACGTGCAGTATGACTTCCACCACCACGCCAGGTGCCGAGAGGCCGACGGCTGCCTGCGCGACCACCAGGTGCCCGGAACTCGAGATCGGCAAGAACTCCGTGAAACCCTGAACGATTCCAAGAAGGAGCCCTTCCCAGTAGGTCACAGGTCGAGGACTTGACGGTACAGCTCTTCGTAGAGCGGCACGATCTTCGCTTCGTCGAAGGTCCGGGAATGACGGACCGCCGCCTCGGAGGCCTGTTGCCAGCGTTTCGGCTCGAGGAGCTTCACCGCTGCTTCGGCCATGGCGTCGACATCGCCCACCGGAAGCAGTGTTCCTGTTTCGCCGTCCACAACTACCTCAGGAATGCCACCCACGCGGCTTGCCACCACGGGAACACCGCATGCCATGGCCTCAAGCGCGCCGAGTCCGAACGACTCGGACTGGCTCGGGAGAAGAAACAGATCAGCGGCCCGGAGGAGATCGGCCACGGCGTCCACCTTTCCAAGGAAGCGAACGTGATCGGCGATCCCAAGGCGCTCAATCTCGGCTTCGGTTTGGGGACGTTCCGGCCCGTCGCCGACCAGCACGAGGACAGACGGCACGCGCTCCCGAACCTTGGCGAAGATGCGTACGACGTCGGGGACCCGCTTGACGGGCCGGAAGTTTGAGATGTGCATGAGCACTCTGGCGCCCTCCGGCGCCAGCGAGGAGCGGCAGCGCGCCTCCGTCGACGGGTAGTATTCCTTCGGGTTGATGAAGTTGGGGATGACGTCGATGCGACATCCTTCGCAGAGAAACGCCCTTTGAGTCTCCTCGCGCAGGTATTCCGAGACGGCCGTCACGGCGTCGGAACGCTCAATGGAGAACTTTGCCACGGTATAGAACGAGCGTTCCTGTCCGACCAGGGTGATGTCAGTGCCATGGAGCGTGGTCACGACCTTGAGGTCATGCCGCCCCCGCAGCATCTCCCTCGCCAAGAAGGCCGCCGTCGCGTGTGGAATGGCGTAGTGGACGTGAAGGATGTCGAGCCGTTCCCGGAGCGCGACCTCTTCCTGTTTCACCGCCAGCGCGAGGGAGTACGGGAAGTACTCGAGCAGCGGATAGGTTCCACTCAGATCGACTTCATGGAAGTACACATTCTCGGCAAAGCCTCGCAGACGGAAGGGCGACGCGTAGGAGATGATATGGATCTCATGGCCGCGACGTGCCAGCTCGAGGCCGAGCTCGGTCGCCACGGCGCCCGAGCCGCCGTAGGTCGGATAACACGTGATGCCAATCCGCATCTAGGTTTTTCGCTCCTCCCAGAGCTCGGCGACGCGCGATGCGAGGAGCTCTGAATCGTCGGTTGCATCCAACGTAATGACGGCGTGCCCGATGAGTTGGTGTCGGAACCACGTCTCCTGGCGCTTAGCGTAGCGGCGTGTGGCGGACGCGATCGCGTCTGGCAGCGCCTCACGACTGAGGTCGCCCCGAAGGTACTGCACCACCTCGCGGTACCCGACACCGTCCAAGCCCGGCGCGTCTCTTGGCACCCCCTCGGCGAGCAGTCCCCGTACCTCCTCGATCAGACCATCGCGGAGCATACGCTTCACTCTCCCGTCGATGCGACGCCGCAAGACAGCCCGCGGGAGCGTCAGGCGCACGTACCACGGGCGCATGATCCCCTGCGCCTTTGCTTGGGTCTGCCACCACGAGAGCGGTCGTCCGGTGAGCAGCCCAACCTCAACCGCTCGCGCCGCTCGCTGCCTCCCCCCGCCCCGGTATCCGGGATCGAGGCGCGCCGCCCACACGCCGAGCTCGGAGGCTGACCGCGCCCACTGCCGGAACCGGTCACGGCGTGCACCGTCGATCGGGGGTTCGCGGAAGAGCCCGTCGGCCAACGCTCGAATGTAGAATCCGGTTCCCCCCACTATGACCGGCTGGTGTTCCGCTGGCACCTCGCCGAGCCAGACTGCGGCGTCCCGCGCGAACCGTCCAGCACTGTACCGCTCTCCCGGTTCGATGATGTCCAGGCCGAGATGGGGCACGAGCCGGCGCTTCTCATCGCTGGGCTTGGCGGTGCCGATGTTGAGCCGGCGGTAGACCTGCCGCGAGTCCGCAGAAACAACTACGAGCGACCAGTGATGTCGAAGCGCCAAGGCCACTGCCGTCTTGCCGACAGCCGTCGGACCGACGATCACCGGCACGAGAGGCTTACGCGCGGCCAAAGCGCCGTTCCAGTTCGCTCTTAGGGAGCTGCACGATAGTGGGCCGCCCGTGAACGTCGTGGGGCGGGAGTTTGCAGGCGAAGAGCCGCCGCAGAAGATCGCGTATCTCCATTGGCTCAAGCCGATGTCCCGCCTTGACCGCCGCGCGACATCCGTAATTCGCGGCGAACCGCTCCATCCGATTCGGGAGGCCGCTCAGCCTGTCCCTGGCGAGATCCGCCACGAGCTCTTCGAAACACCGCCGGGCGTCGAACCTGGGATGGGGGTTCGGCACCGCGTGCACGACCACCGAGGCCCCACCGAACGGCTCGACCTCGAACCCCACGGCGGAGAGCAGCGCCCCGTGCTGCTCCACCGCATCCAGCTCCTCCCTGGCCAGATCGAGCGTCAGGGGTAGGAGCAGACGTTGGCCAGCGGCCCCCCGCCCCTCCAAGTGTGCCATGGCCTGCTCGTACAGAATGCGCTCGTGGGCCGAATGCTGATCGACGATGGTAAGCCCGGCCGGCGTCTCGAACACGATATAGGTGTCGAACACCTGAAGGAGGGCGCGCGTCCCGTTGACCATGTCCAGTGGGCCACCCGCCTCACTCTGGAACAACGAACCGGTCAGCGCGACGGCCCCGTCACCGGCTCGGTCGGATGCCGCTCCCCCGCTCGTCCACCCACCCTCTCCCTGCCAATCACCGGCAGACGAGTCACCGGGACCCTGCACCGTCGCAGCTGCGGTGAGCGAGCCGAGGCTGGCACGCACGGCCTCCTCCACCGCCCGCTCCACGAGCATCTTGTCGCGGAACCGGACTTCCAACTTAGTCGGGTGCGCGTTGACATCGACCCGATCGCCGGGAACCACAATGGAGAGAATCATCGACGGCCGCATGCCCGGAGCGATTGTCGCGCGGAAGCCCCCCTCCGCAGCACGCACCAGAAACGGATCCCGAAACGGGCGTCCGTTCACAAACAGGCACGCGCGCCGTCCGGCGGCGCGCGCCTCGGCCGGCCGTTGCACGAACCCGCGGACGGTGATGTAGCCCTCGTGGAAGTCGACAGGGACGAGTTGTGCGGCGAGGGCCCGACCGAACAAATCGGCAATGCGCTGTCCGGGATTGGCAACCCGCGGCGCGTCGAGCAATTTGCGCCCGTCGCTCATGACGGTGAACGCCACATCCAGCTTGGCCAACGCCAAGAGACCGACGGCTTCGGTTACCGCTCGCGTCTCGCTCCGCGCCGCTCGCAAGAATTTCCGCCTGGCGGGAACGTTGGCGAACAGGCGCCGCACCGTCACGGTCGTTCCGCGCGTCCGCGAGATGGTCTCCGAGCCTTCCAAGCGCCCCGCCCGCACACGAACTCTAGTTCCCTCCCCGCTGCCCTCGGGTTTGCTTCCCGCCGACGCCGTTTCCATCTCGAACCGGCTCACGGAGGCGACCGAGGAGAGTGCCTCGCCGCGGAACCCGTACGTCGGAACGCCAATCAGGTCCGTCGTCGACCGGATCTTGCTCGTGGCGTGCCGCTCTACCGCCAGCAGAGCGTCCTCGCGATCCATGCCGATCCCGTCGTCGCTCACCCTGATGAGTTCCTTCCCGCCGTCTTCGAGCTCGACGGTTATGGTCGTCGCTCCGGCGTCCAACCCGTTCTCGACCAGCTCCTTGACGACCGAGGCCGGTCGTTCCACGACCTCGCCGGCGGCGATTTGATCGGTCACGGTACTGGGAAGAACGACGATCAGCCCCATCAGAGCCTCACAACCTCCCAACGCAGGACCCATCCGCGCGCCCCCCCGTGCTCCACGAGGTGCCATGCGCCGCGTGATCGCCGAACCCGTACCGCAAGCCCCGGCAGCAGGTCCAGGTTGGCTGCTGCGGGCCCGTACGGAGCGGCGCGTAGCGGTGTCGCGTGGAGGACAAACGCCACCGGCTCTCGGTACCTGGTCTCGGCATACAGCCCATACCCCGCCGCTAGTGCCGCGATCGCCAACAGCACGATCCCGTAGCGGCGTCGGCTCGGCGCGGCCAACAGGAGCCACGCGAGCAGCCAGCAGGTGCCGGCCACCACCAGGGCTTCAGCCGGTGTCACGATCGACGTCCAGAGATACGCCCGTGTGTAGGAGTCCGTCGGCGGCAACGATGCGAGGGCTTCCCGGATGCGGTCGTTGCGCGGTGCCAACCGCGCGGCTCGGTGCCATGCCGCGCGGGCGCGCGCCTCTTCACCGAGACGCCCCCACGCCGTGCCGAGATTGAACCAGTGCGCCGCCACACCGGGCTCCGTGCGGACTCGCCCAGCGAAGCTGTCCACGACCAGTCGCACGGCGCCCGTTTCCCACAATTGCTCCGGGGCCTGCACGGCGAGGGGCGGCGCCGGAGCCGCGACCAACAGGAGCATGACACCGATGCCGATCAGCCCGGCGTGGGGAGCTTGTGATTCTCCAGCAAGGGCTCGGAGAACCTCCTTTCCTTCGGCCCGGAGCTCATCGGCGTCGGACGTCCCGTCCGGGCCGTACAGCGCGAGCCGCAGTCGGTCCCGGAGCCGAGCCGCATGCGCCGCGAGGGAGTCCTCCGTACCCGCGGCACGCAAGGCAGCGGCCAGGTCGTCTCCCGCTCGTAGGTGCGCGTCAGGAACCAGCGACGCCAGCGCCGACCGCAAATCGGCTTCGAGCGTCACGAGGGTACCGGCAGCCGGCTCCTGGATTCGCCGCGGCCGCAGACTCCGGACTTTCGCGCGCGTGCCGGGAAGCCGCCCCAGCACGAGCAGCGGTGGGAGCACCACGAAGACTCCCCACGCCCACCACGGTATCGCGCGGACAAGTCTGTCGATCGAGGGCACGCGCGGTGATCGCATAAGGGCCGGAACCATGCGAACCGGCGCCACTCGTCCCGCACCGCCGGGCGTCACAAACTCGATCGCCTCTGCCGCGACCGTGCGGAAACGTTGTTGGGCTCCATCCCAGTAGGTCAGGCCGGGGGCCGGAAGGCGGTGGGCGCCGGCGGAGTCGGGAACGATCAGGTACTCATAGCGCTTGGTGCCGCCGATGATACCGTCCGTCGAGCGAGGCTCGATCGTGACGCGTTGTTGGTAGGCCTGGACCCCCGCGGGCCATCGAAGCTCCGGCTCCGGCCACAGCGATACGTTCCCAATCCCCTCCACCTCCACGATCACCGTCGCTGCATCACCGAGCCGGACCTCTCTGCTGGATGCCGTTGCGCGGACCGTGAGCTTTCGACCCACGGCGCCTGTAAACGTCACCCCCGCCGGTGGCGACGGCAGCGGAGCCACTGGCACGGTCACGGCCTCGGTCCGCTCCTCCTGACGAAGCTCACGAGCCAGGAACGAGCCCGATATTGGCAGCGAATAGGCCCCCACAGCCGGTTCCACCAGCAGTGCGCCCGGCGTGAGTGGGAATACCACTTGGTGCAACACGAACAGATCGTAGATCACCCGCCCGACACGACGACCAGCAACAACGGCTACCGGGTCGGTTTCGGGGTACGTCCAGGAGCCGCGGACGTTCGGGGCACGAAGGATCGGTGGGGACCGCAACCGATTCCGAATCGATCTTGGGAACCAGGCAACGATCAGGACGTCGATCTGCTGCCCGACCTGTGCCGACTCAGGGACGACGGTCGCGGTCAGGCCAACGTCCTCCGAATCGGACAAGGCCGGCGGCGGCACGCGGTCGACCAAGGAGCGCACACGCGGTGACAATGTGATCGTCGAAGCGGCTGCGGGACCGGCGACCTGGATCACCACCGGGTCCGTGGCGGCACTGCCGCCAAGCTGCGATACGCGGAATGGCCCGAGGGAGTGAGAGCCGGACCGTTCTGCGCGCAGCGTCAGCTCCCGGAGGGTCGTGCGCACCGCGATGCCCTGCTCGGTCGTCACCCGCGTCCGGTCTCGTCGATTCACCACCGAGAATCCGTCCAGCCCGGCTTCGACGATCTCCAACGGTGCACCCGCCACTCCGGCGGCCGTGATTGTGACTACCAGGGTCTCGCCGATGGAGAGCGCAAGCCGGTCCACCGCCACCGAAACGGTGGGGACCTGAGCTTGCGCCAAGACCGCAAGCAGGACGGCGCCTACCAGTCCCGCCATCCGCGCACCTCGCGTCCCTGCTGCCGTCGCCGATTGCGATCGAGGATCGTGCGCCGTTCTTCCTCGGCCATCGAGTTCAGAATCTGTTCGGCTTGGCCAGGAGAAAGCGCCGCCGGCGCCTCCTCCGCCTCCCCACCGCCACCACCCCCGCTGGTCGGTCCCGATCCACCACCAGCGGCGGGTGGAGGTGTCATCCGCACAGCCAGTTCGAGATTCCACTTCGCATCACGGTCATGGGGCCTGAGCAGCAGCGCCTCGCGGTATCGCTGCCGTGCGATCGCCATCTGTTCCTCTCTGGCAGCCGGATCGCGAAGTCCCGCACGCAGTGCGAGCAGTCCGAGATTGTAGAGCGCCCGGAACCGGAGATCGGGATCCAAGGACCGCGCGACCCGATCGAGCGCCTGACTCGCCGTTGCGGTATCGCCGAGCGCCATCGCCGCCGTCCCGAGATTGAACCACGCCCGCTCACCGCCTTTGGCCGACCGCACCTGTTCCAGGTACAACTCGGCCGCGCGCCGGACGTCACCGGCACTCCACGCTTGGTCGGCTGCGTTGACGGGTCCCTGTGCCACGAGCTGGCGCCCCCCGCCCACACTGAGCACCAGGGCCGCCAAGGCCATCGAGCGTCTGGTGACCGTGTGCCCGAAGAGCAAGACCGCGGCAACGAGCGCCAGGATCCACGCCCGAGAGATGTCTTGATCCGCCGTGGACGTCGCCTGCGGTGACCGCTTGTAGCCCTCGATCAAGTCACGGACGGCGCCGGCCTGATCTCCCAGTTCGGCGGGAACGACGACGCCGTGCGCCTCATCGGCGATCGCTTCCAACAGGTCGCTCCGACGTGACGTCCGAACGATCTCACCAGCTGGATCTCGCTGGGGACCGATCATCGTGCCGTCCGAATCTCTCACGGGGATAGTCACGGGCTCTTGACCACCCTGAGCGACAAGCACCAGCCGCACACCGTCCCGCCGCAGACGTTGCGCCGCCGAGCGGACGGTCGGCAGGGAATCGTGTGCCTCTCCGTCGGTGAAAACGATCAGCACGCGATCCGCCACTGGCTCGCCCGGGAAGAGCAGATCGCGGCCTTGTACCAGGACGCGGGCGAGCTCCGTACCGCCGGCACTCGTGAGATCGGGATCGAGCGCATCGATCAGCAGATTGAGCGCTCCGGCGTCGACCGTGAGGGGAGAGAGGATAAAGCTCTGACCGGCGAACGCGACCAGGCCGATTCGATCTCCGCGAAGCTGGTACACGAGGCGGCGAGCCTGTTCCTTCGCGCGCTCCAGCCGGGATGGACTCATGTCTTCGGCCAGCATCGAGCGGGACACGTCGACCGCCAGCACCACGTTGAGCGCCTTCGACTCCGTCGTGACGACCTGGCTGCCCCAGCGTGGTCCGGCAACGCCGATCACAACCGTTCCCGCGGCGAGCGCGAGCAGCACGGCCCCGTACCGGCCCACGCGGGCGGACCGGCGCCACAGTGCTCGAGACCAACGCCGAGCGTGGCGAACGCGGACCGCTCGCGCCCAGATCGCCAGCCCAAGAACGAAGGCGGCACCCAGCGGGGCCAGCCACAGAATCAGCGGGTCGTCAAAGCGGATCACGGTACCCTCACGACCACCGTTGCGGCCACGAGCAGCTCGAGCGTCAGCGCTCCGAGCCCGATGATGAGGGGCAACCGGAAGCCCTCCTCGAAGTGGGCGTATCGGGTCACGACGACCGGCGTCTTCTCGAGGCGGTCGATCTGCCCAAAGATGCGGCTCAACGCCTCCGGATCGGTCGCCCGGAAATATCGTCCTCCCGTGAGTTGCGCGATATCACGTAGCAGCGGCTCGTCCAGTCGCACTGGCAGAGTCTGATAGCGGAGCTGGCCCTGGACCCCCCGTCCAATCGGCATACGGGCCTCGCCCTCGGTGCCGACTCCGATGGTGTAGATCCGGATTCCGAACGCGGCCGCGGCTTCGGCGGCCGTCCGCGGGTCCAGGACCCCGCGGGTGTTCTCCCCGTCGGTCAGGAGGACCATGACCTTGGACGCCCCCGGTGAGCGCCGCAGTCGGTTGGCGGCAGTCGCGATGGCCGTCCCGATCGCCGTCCCGTCTTCCAGTTCTCCGACACCGACGCTCCGCACGGCGGCCCGCAGCACGTCGTAGTCCACGGTGATCGGCACGCGGGTGAGCGCCTCGCCGGCGAAGACGACCAGCCCGATCCGATCGAATGTCCGGCCGTCGATGAAGGCCACGGATTGCTCCTTGGCCACATCGAGACGGTTCGACGGCAGGAAGTCTTCGGCCAGCATGCTGCTCGAGATGTCAACCGCCATCACGATGTCGATCCCTGCGCTTGTCGTTTCGTCGGCGGCATCACCTGCTCGCGGACCTGCGGCCGCGATGATCCACGCCACGAGGGCGAGCGAACGGAGCCCCACCGGCAGCTCCGCCAGCCAGCGTCGCCGTGATCCGATCTGTGTCACCTGGGTCACGTCACTGTAGGGCACGCTTGGTTGACGCCGCCTGCTTCGGAGCCACCACCACACCGGAAGGGCCGCGAGCAGCACGAGGAGGAAGGGCCGGGCGAACATCACGGCCTCGGCGCCACTGCCGATTGCAGCGCCTGTAGCACGCGCTCGGCATCGTCGACCACCTCGAGCACGTCGGCCGGTGCAGCCGGAGAGAACCGCGCGCGCTCCAAGGCGCGGATCACGTCGGTCAACTCACGCCCGACCTCGCCGAGGTTTCGCTCCTCCACGACGCGAATGCACTCCCCCGCATGGAGGTGCCGACCCGCTTCGGGAATCAGTCGGGCGAGCGCATCCCGCAGCCGGTTGGCCACAACCGCAGCGACCGCCCGCGACTCACCGGCGGCCACCCACGCGTCGATGGCTGGTGCCACCGCCTCGCCTTCTACGCCGAACGGCAACGGCCGCGGGCCGGTCCGGCGGCGCCCGCCCACCCACATGATGAGAGCCGCAAGCACGATGAGCACCGATGCGATCAGCGGGATCGGTGTCACGCGGGTGTGTGCGAGGGGTCCGAGCGACGGCCTGGGCTCGGCGGTCTCGGGTTCCACAAGCACCGACGCCACGTCGACGACGACCGTCCCGCCACCGAGGACTTCCCGCCGTCCACCCGCATCCACGAGGACCACATCGGGCAAAGCGATGGTGTGCCGACCGGACTCGAACAGTGCCACCGTGTACGCGACCTCAAGGCTGCCTTCCGAGACCGACCAGCGTGGCGGAGCGAGGGGAGTGAGGAGCGCGCTCGATTCGAGCAGCGGGACCTGGGCGCCGGTGCCCGCCGGCACACTGACGCGTCGACTGATGACCACGGTATCGCCTACGGTGGGCCGGGTGGGCGTCACCGTCCAGGCCGACGCCTGGACCACCAGGAGCAGGACCGGAAGCATCACCGTCGCAGGCGCCGGGCCCGCTCCGCGAATGCCTTGTGAAGTGCTTCGGCATACGGGCGATCGGTGCGAAGTGCGATATGGTCGACGCGCGCACGCTTGAAAGCGCGGGCCCGATTGAGACGGGTCTCCTCGGCGGCGATCGCCAGCGCCAGGCGGGTCGGGGCATGCGATGTCTCGACCAGGGCGGTCGCCCCGGTTTCGGCGTCCTCGAGGTCCACCCATCCTGCCATGGGGAGGTGGGATTCACGCGGGTCGTCGACGGTGATC
>JBDHEI010000016.1:0-47417 GCA_039591075.1 Gemmatimonadota bacterium | reverse complement strand
GAAGAGGTTGCCCGCCGCCTGAGCGCCGATCAGCATTCCGAGCCCGTAGGTGACCAGCACCAGCATCCCCTGCGCCTGGCCGCGAATCGCGGGCGTCGACTTCTTGTCGACGTAAATCTGGCCGGTGACGAAGAAGAAGTCGTAGCAGATTCCGTGCAACAGGATACCCACGATGATCATCCAAAAGACCCCGCTTGGCGCCGCGAGGGCAAAGAACACGTAGCGCAGAGCCCACGCCCCCATGCCGGCCACGAGCATCCACTTCACGCCAAGGCGGACGAAGAACAGCGGCATCAGGAGCATGAAGATCACCTCGGACATCTGCCCGAGCGTCTGCGTGCCCGCGATGTTCTGGAACCCCGTTGCCTCGAGAAAGAGCTGCGTGAAGTTGTAGTACGCGGCTAGCGGGATCGAGATGAGCAGCGAGGCGCCAAGGAAGACGTAGAACGGTCTGCTGCCCAGTGCCTTCAGCGCGTCGAGTCCGAGGATACTGCGGACTGAGACTCTTTCTCCAGCCGCCGGAGGCGGCGTGTGTGGCAACGAGAAGCTGTAGAGACCCAACACGAGACTCGTCACTGCCGCCGTGTAGAGGGGCAGCGGCGTCTGCTCGGGCAGACTCCCGCCCGTCATGAACATCCTGAGCACCAAGCTGACAAAGAGACCGGCAACGATCCAGCCAATCGTGCCGAACACCCGGATGAGTGGAAACTGCTTCTCCTGGTCGGCGATGTTGTGAAACGCGAGCGAGTTCGCCAAGCCGAGGGTCGGCATGAAGCAGAGGTTGTAGAGCAGAAGCAGCAGCACGAACACCACCGGCGCGCCGCTGAATTGCGGGACGGTCAACAACACCAGGCCGCCGAGGACGTGCAACACCCCCAGCACCTTCTCAGTCGAGAAGTAGCGATCGGCCACCAGCCCGAGAAAGAACGGCGCCGCAATGGCCGCGATCGGATTGACGGTGAAGGGCCAGTGCGTCAGGTCGCCCATGCCTTCGGCCGTCATGTACACGGCGATAGACGTGTACCACGCCCCCCAGACGAAGAACTGGAGGAACATCATGATCCCGAGTCGGGTCTTTGTGCCCACGGACGCTGCTCCTAGGCGGTTGTGCGGTTAAGCGGTTAGGCGGTGAGGCGGTTCAGCAGTGAGGCGGTGGGACGCGACAGCCGCCCAACCGCCTCACCGCCCAACCGCCCGTACTCACACGATTCTCCGCCTCGTCGGATCCCACGTCACCTTCCGGCCTTCCTTGAACGAGCGTGTGGCCATGTGACAGGTGATGGCCTCTTCGAACGCGCGGTCGATGTTGCAGCTCGTCTCACCGCCGTTGCGGATCACGTCCAGCCATTCTCCGATCAGCAGGTGATAGGCCGACACGCGCCGGCCACCGCGATACGTGTACAGCAGGCCACGGCTCACGAAGTACTCCTCGGTGGCCGACGTCACCGCGTCGATGCCCTTAAAGCCAGGTCGATAGGTGAACATCGCCCGGGACGTGTCAATGATCCCGTCCTCGATCTTCTTCTTGTAGCGGGTGGACTCCGAATCTGCCGTCACCGCGAGCGACCCGCTCACCCGCATGGTAGCGTCGTGGCCCATGAACGCGAGCCCGCGATAGTTGCCATTTGCGAGCGTCGCGCTGTATACGAAGGTGAGCTCGCGGTCCGGATACTCGTAGACGGCCTGGAACACGTCCGGCACGTCTCGGCCATCCTTGAAGTAGTAGATGCCGCCCGACGCGACGCAGGACTTGGGGATGCCCACCTGCAAGATCTGGTTCACGCCGTCGTACTCGTGCGAGAGCAGATCGCCGGAAAGGCCCGTCCCATAGTCAAACCAACACCGCCACCGGAAGAACCGCTCCAGGCTGAACGGCACCTTGTTGGGCGCGGGACCCTGGAAGAGATCCCAGTCGATGGTCTGCGGATTCCCCTGTTCGTGGATGTCCCACACCCACGCCCCCCACGGGGTGTTCCGGTTGGTCGTCCCCTCGACCAAGGTGATCGGACCGAGGATATTGGCGGCGATCACCTCGCGCGCCTTGTTGTGTGCCTCGGACTGGCGATTCTGGTGTCCGAGCTGGAACACGATGTCCGACGGCTTGACCGCATCGTAGACGGCGCGTGCCTCCTCCTCCGTGCGCGTCAGGCATTTCTCGCAGTAGACGTGCACGCCTTCCGCTACGGCCGCCGTGGTCATGATCGAGTGCCAGTGGTCGGGCGTAGCGATGATCACGCCGTCCACGTCGCCACTCTGGAGTAGGTCGGCGTAGTGTCGGTACCGCTTGGCCGGCGGGTTGGCGCCACCGCTACCCGGACGCACGTCCACCTGCGATGCGGCGATCCCGCGATCGGCCCGGACGTCGAACACATCGCACACCGCCGTGATGGCAACGTTCAGGTCCTCCTGGGAGAGATAGATCTCGAGCGCCTTGTTCGCGGGATTCTCCGCGGCGTTCTTTCGCTGCTCCTCCACCCAGTCGGGATGCGCGAAACCGGCGTGCCGTATCAGCGATTCGCCCTCGCCCCCGAAACCGATGATGCCGAGCCGTATCCGCTCGCTCGGCGGCTTGGATATGGCCTCGGGGATGAAGGCGGGCCCCTCGGTCACGCCCAACTCCTCGAGTATCGCCCGCTTCTTGGTGTCGTCGGCCGCGCGCTTCCTCAGATAGTTGTAGGCAAACGCCCCCACGAACGGCAGCGAGACCAGCGCCTTGAGCATGCCTCGGCGGCTCGTCTCCCAACCACCCGACGCCACGGGTGCGTCCTCGGGCTGCGGTTGTTTGTTCGGCTTGGTGTGTTCGTCAGTCATGATTCTCTCTCCTCAGGCTCCGGCCTGCCCGAGCGCCGCGCGATCGGATTGACGTTTCCAAGGAAGCCACCGGTCGAGCCCAAACACCGTGCCGGTCGGGAAGGCGAGGAGGACCGCCAGGGCCGCCAGCTCGATCAGCACCTTGTTGACAACGAGATAGCTCCCTTCCGTGGGCATCGAGTAAACGAAGCCCACGAAAGGCGGGGCCGCGATGTAGTACAGAAACAGCAGAACCATGCCCACGATCGTCGCGCTGCGCGCGAAGAGGCCAAGCATGAGCCCGACGCCGATGAGCAGCAGACCCCAGGCGTTGACGTAGTCCACGATCGTGAGCGCGGTCGGGTTGGCCGCGATATCAGTGAAGATCCCAGCGAACCACCACTTCGACTCGGCCAGGTACCCTGCCGAGGTCCAGTAGGGGTTGGTCAGCTTGGCGAGACCCTCGTATAGAAAGTGCCACCCGATGAACATCCTGAGCAGCACCAGTACCGCTACTTGGAACGGCGTGTACCTATCCAGTGTCTCGCTTCCGGCCCTCGTCGCGTCACGCATCATTCCTCCGCCTCTTCTCCGGTCACGGCTCCGCCGCTCCTCCAACCTCGGGATCGGCGCTGCCTCCCCTCCCGATCGATGATCAAACATTCGCATCCCGGCAGTCCTTCGACGAACGGGATTCCGGCCGTCGGTCCCAGCACGAACACCGTCGTCGAGAGCGCGTCGGCCGCCATAGCGGTCGGTGCCGTCACCGACACGCTGCCACACTCGTCGGGCGATTGGCCGGTCGTGCCGTCCACGATGTGGTGGATCAGCTGGTCACGGTCGAAGTAGTGCTCATACATCCCCGACGTCGCGACGGCACCGTCGCTGAGGTGAATCGTGTCGGGGTGGCTGCCATCCTTTGCGGGGTGTTGCACAGCGACGGTCCACGGTCGTCGCCCCTGCTTCCGTCCGGAGGTACGGATGTCGCCCCCGGCGTTGATCAGGTAGTCACGGACCTTGTGGCGGCGCAGCACGTCGGCGATCGCGTCGACGATGAACCCCTTGGCGATACCGTCGAGCGTGATCCGCATTCCGGGTCGGGCAAAATTCACTCGGTGGCCATCCACCGCGACCCCGCTCGCCCCCACCACCTCGAGCGCGTCCCGCATCTCCCCTGCCGTCGGCGTCCCCCCCGGGCTGGCCACGAAGAGGTCGAGTACCGGAGCGATCGACACGTCGAACGCGCCACGGCTCAGCGTGTGATACACGAGGGAGCGCTCGACAACGCCCGCAAGCTCCGGTGGGGAGCCGTCCAGCCGTCCGTGCTCGTTCAGAGAACTGATCGCCGAGTCGTGCTCGTAGCGACTGAAGATCGCTACCAGGCGGTCCATCTCCTCGAATGCCCGGCCGATGGCTTCCTCGGCACGGGCGGGTGATGACGCGAGCGTCGATACCGAGACCAGCGTGCCCATGGAGGGACGGCGAGCCGTCACCATGTGGCTCCGGCGCCCGACGCGAGTGGACTCGGTGGCGACCCCGGGGTCGGCCACGCGCTCGAAGCCCAAGTGCTGGAGGGCGGCCAGTTTCCTGGCGATGTCCTGCGTGCGGTGCATACGCACTCGTGATTCGGGCCGCTGGGAGTGAATGCAGCGAATATATCAGTTACGGGCGAGGATCGGCCAGCGAGCCCGGCTGGCCACGCAGCCCATCCAGACGGCTATTGCATGTCCTCGCTCAGCCGATCGCGAGTCCGCTCCAGCAGTCTGAGCGTCGCGCGAATCCCGTCCGACTCGCTGAGCCGGTCCCCTTCATATTCGATGCCGACGTATCCCCGGTAGCCTGCATCGAGCACGATCCGCAGCATCCGTAGGTAATCGGTGCCGGTCTCGTTCCCCTGATCGTCGAAGTCGTGCGACTTGGCACTCACCGCCTTGGCGAACGGCATCAGCTCGGCGACACCTTTGTACCGGTCGTACAGTTCGCCCTCCCCGATTCGGAAGTTGCCGAAATCCGGCAGCGTGCCGCAGCGCGGGTGGTTGACGGCACGCATCACGCTCGCGAGCCACGACCCGTTCGACGAGAGGCCCCCGTGGTTCTCTACGATCACGTTGATGTCGCGGGCCGCTGCGAACTCGGAGAGGCGCCGCAGCCCGTCGGCGGCCAGGTTGCGCTGTTCGTCCGGAGAGCCGTCTGACTGCGCGTTGACCCGGATCGAATGGCATCCCAGAAAGCTCGCTGCATCCACCCATCTGTAATGGTTCTCGACGGCCAGCCTACGGGCCGCGTCGTCGGGATCGCCAAGTGCCCCTTCCCCGTCACACATGATGAGGAGGCTCCGCACGCCGTGATCGTCTGCTCGTCGTTTGAGCTCGTCGAGGTACTGCCGATCGTCCGCTTTGTCCTTGAAGAACGAGTTCACGTACTCGACGGCGTCCAGTCCATAATCCGTCCGCGCTGCAGCGGAGAAATCAAGATGGTCCAGTTGGCCGGCACCGAGCGTGCGGTGGAGCGACCACTCCGCCAGCGAGATCCGATACAGCGGCGTGGTCGCGCCAGAGAACTCCTCAGGAACGGGCAGTGGCTTTCGCCGGCACGCCATCGGGAGGGCGGCGAGCGCGGAGAGGAGAAAGGTGCGTCGGTCAAGCCGCCCAGATTCGGTGGCGCGCCCCTCGTCCGACGGCTGGTCGCTCCCACGTATTCGATCGCTCATCGAGGTACCTTCCGCTCACGGCTTCGTCAAGATATCGGTCGGTCCGACATTCAGCCAGCGAATTCGCTGGGCTGTGGTCGCGACCCCCCTCTATTGAGCCCTTCTCGGGTAGTCGGGCACGTCCTCCATGGACCAGCGGATGAAGTGTCTGAGGTCGTTGTTGGCGTTCGCTAGGTCTGGCTTCCGCAAGTACATCATGTGACCGCTCTCGTACCAGGCGAAGCGGAAGCGATCGCGAAACTCGCCTCCCGGCTGAAGGTGCGAGATCGTATACACGGCGCTGTAGTAGTCGGTCGCGGCATCGTAGTAGCCGCCCTGGATCAGGACCTTGAGATAGGGGTTGTTCCGCATCGCCTGCCGCAACATCTCTCCGACATTCGCCGACTGGTCGCGGTTCCAGGGTCGGACGTTGCCCCACACGTTGTACTCGAGATCCGGGTTGTAGCGCAGCTCTTCCCTGAGGTAGCGGTTCACGGCATCGGCAAAGGGGCCGTTCCAGTCTGCCATGGCCGGATCGTACTCCGGGTTCTCCCCCGCAGCGTCCAAATCCACGCCGAGGTACCGGCTGTCCAGGCGTCCCACGGTGAGGCGCTGATCGCGGAGAAGCTCCTTCCAGAACCGGCGTGAGCTGATGCGGAGGTTGGTGGACGCCACGTAGTCCGCCGTGAGCCCGATGTATCGCGCTACACGCCCGGCCATCGCGCTGCGGGCCGTGTCGTCCAAGCGATCACCCTGCACCAGCGCCGCCAGGTACTCCCCCATCGCGAACCGCTCCACGTCGTCCAGAAGTGCCCTGAGCGGGCGCGACTGGAGATCGGCGGGGAGCTGCCGGTGGTACCACGCCGTGGCCGCGAGGTGGGGGAGCGCCGTGGCGTACGAGATGTCGTCGCCCTGCTCCACGTCGAGGCCCGTCATCGAGACGAGGATGATGCCGTTCAGGTAGATCTGGTGCGCGCGCACCAGGTGGCCGGCGAGCCCCGAGGCGCGGGTCGTTCCGTAGCTCTCGCCGATCAGGAACTTGGGAGACATCCAGCGGTTCTTGCGCAAGATGTAGAGCCGGATGAACTCCGCCACCGACTCCACGTCGCTGAGTGTGCCGTGGTACTTGTGGAGGTCTTCCCCTTCCGCCATCCGGCTGAATCCCGTGGCGATGGGGTCGATGTACACGATATCGGCCACGTCCAGGATCGATTGCGGGTTGTCTTCCAGGCCGCCGGGTGGCCGGAGCGCAAACCCGTCGTCGTCGTAGACCACGCGGCGAGGTCCGGTGTAGCCCATGTGCATCCACACTGATGCCGTGCCTGGCCCGCCGTTGAACGAGAACACGAGCGGCCGAGCGGCGAGGTCGGTCACGCCATCCCGCGTGTAGGCGACGTAGAACATCCTGGCCATGAGCTTGCCGTCTTCACGGATCGGGAGCCAGCCGGCCTCGGCCGTGTAGCGCACCGACTGCCCGTTGATGCGCGCCGTGTGCTGGGTGACGACCGGCTCATCGGGCAGGAGCTCCGCCTCCTTGCCCGCCTTGTTGGCATTGCGCGGCGTCTCACTCGGGGGCCCCTGGGCCGCCGCGGGCACAGCGGCGAGAGCGAGCGCGCACATTGCGAAGCCCGAGAGCACGCGTCGAGTCCTCATCAATTCCTCCAGGTCGGGGTCCGCAGATCGGTGGAGGCCTAAACGTGCAGCGGGTAACCGGTGTGGGAAAGGCCTGAAACAGCCGGGACATAGGGGGACCGGGCTGCGGCCATGGACTCGTCCGAGCCGCACAGAGGCGGGTCAGCACCCCCACTCGAGAGTAAACCGACATCTTTTGTCTGCAATCTGCCTCATCGCTGCAACAGCGGTTTTCACACTCTCCTCACGGCGAGTTCATCAACCGGATCGCACTGTTCGGCTATCCGACGACACGATGGTGCGTGAGCGTCGACCCTCCATTCAACACGACCTCGCCGCTTCGCACCGACTGACCACGGGACAGAGGAGATCTGACATGTTTGGCGCACGATTTGACCTTGCGCTCCTTGCCGCGCTCACACTCCTCGGCTGCGCCGAGCGAGACTTCACCAACCCCGATCCCTTTACCCAGGCCAAGACGAATGACGTGACCATGGCGAGTCCCGACATGGTGATGCTCGGAGAGCATCTGTTCTTTGATGAGGCACTCTCGGTCAACGGCAACCAGTCGTGCGCCTCGTGCCACGACCCCGCGTGGGGGTTCACCGGTCCCGACCCGGACATCAACGCCCACGGGGCTGTGTACCCAGGCTCCGTTGCCGAACTCGCCGGAAACCGCAAGCCACCCAGCTCAGCCTACGCGACCTTGAGCCCGGTGCTCCATTATGACGGGAGCCTGTTCATCGGCGGCAATTTCTGGGATGGACGCGCCACCGGCGAGAGGCTGGGGAACCCGGCCGCCGACCAGGCGCAGGGCCCGTTCGTGAACCCGGTGGAGCAGGCGCTGCCAGATGTGGCCACTGTCGTTTCGCGGGTCTGCAGCTCGGACTATGCCGGTCTGTTCACGGCAGTGTGGGGCAGCGACGTGTGCGTCGCAGCGAACGTTGCCGAAGCCTACGATGCCATCGCTCTGTCCATCGCTGCCTATGAGGCGTCGCCGGCATCGAATGCCTTCACCTCGAAGTATGACGCGTACCTCGCAGGTGACGCGAGGCTGACTCGTGAAGAACGGAAGGGTCTCGCACTCTTCCGAGGAAAAGGGAAGTGCGCGAAGTGCCATGTTCTGGGGCGGGGTCGCGACAAGGAGCCGGCCCTGTTCACGGACTTCACATTCGACAACCTCGGCGTTCCGCGCAATCCCGAGAATCCGTGGTACGGCATGCCGGCGGCGTTCAACCCCGACGGTGCGAACTGGATCGACTACGGGCTCGGTGCGTTCCTGGCCACCCGGCCGGACTACGCGGCGTTGGCAGAGGACTTCATGGGGCAGCAGAAGGTGCCCACATTGCGCAATGTAGACCGGCGCCCGGCTCCGACGGACGTGAAGGCCTTCGGGCATAACGGGTACTTCAAGTCGCTCGAGCAGATCGTGCATTTCTACAACACGCGCGACGTCAAGCCGACATGTGCGAACGACTTCACGGCCGCCGAGGCAATGCGTGCGGGCTGTTGGCCCGCACCCGAGGTGGCGGACAACGTGAACACCAGCGAGCTCGGAAACCTCCGTCTCTCACCGGATGACGAGCGAGCCATCGTCGCGTTTCTCAGAACTCTATCGGACGGCTACTTCTAGGCCGGCAGACGACCTGCCGAGCAGCTCGATATCGTAAAACGGCGAGGGCCGCGGATAGCTGCCCTCGCCGTTCGTCTGCGCCCGGTGCCCAGCGACACCCGGGCCGGGCCGTTACTCCTCTTCCAACTCCTTCCGCAACTTGGCCAGCTCTTTCCGCCCCACTTTGTCGACCGTCGGGAAGTGCAGGTCGAGCGACCCGAGCGCATCGACGATCGCCGACGCCACCACCATGCGGGTGAACCACTTCTTGTCCGCAGGCACCACGTACCACGGCGCCTCTTTCGTGGCGGTGTGGCGGATCATCTCCTCGTAGGCCCGCATGTAGTCGTCCCAGTGGGCGCGCTCCGCGATGTCGGCGGCGGAGAACTTCCAGTTCTTCTCGGGCCGGTCGATGCGATCTAGGAATCGGTCCTGCTGCTCCTCCTTTGACACGTGGAGGAAGAACTTCCGGATCACGACACCGTTGCGAGTCAGATACCGCTCCACGCTGCGAATGTCCTCGAACCGTTCCGTCCAAATCCGGTCGGTGACGAGCACCGGTGGAAGCTCTTGACCTTCGAGGATCGCCGGATGGACGCGCACGACCAGGACTTCCTCGTAGTACGACCGATTGAAGATCCCGATACGGCCCCGCTCGGGCAGCCGCTTGAGGCAGCGCCACAGGTAATCGTGATCCAGCTCTTCCTTGCTGGGCGCCTTGAACGAGAATACTTGGCACCCTTGCGGGTTGACCCCGGACATGACGTGCTTGATTGCGCTGTCCTTGCCCGCCGCATCCATCGCCTGGAACACGAGGAGCACGGACCACCTGTCCTGCGCGTACAACATCTCCTGAAGCTGCGCCATGGCCTTCACGCCGGCCCTGAGCGCTTTTTTGGCCTGCGGCTTGTCCCCCGATCCGAGCGTCCCCGTATCGGCAGGATCGTAGTCGGCGAGCCGGAATTTCTTCCCCGCGGTGACGCGATACGGCCTCGAGAGGGTGCGCGCCCGTTTGACGAACTCCTCGGCACTCATTCCTGACGACCTCGTATGGGTGGAAACTCGTGAAGACGCTGCGCTGCCTCAGTCAATTCGCTCGTCCCAACATGAGGCGGGGGCGCCGACTCGCAAGGGCAGTGTCGATCCGCGCTATCGTGGTGGCGGGTGGCGGTTGACGAGGGCCAAGTAGCTCTCGGCCGAGTGCAGAGCGAATCCGGCGAACGACGGGTAGCGCTGGAACGCTGCCGCGGTTCCCCGCATCACGGCTTCGAGTTGCCGCACATCGTGCCGTGCAAACGTGAGCTTTGCTGCCGGGACCTCCACCCGCCTGCTGACCGGCCACCACCAGACGTCCTTGGCGTCGATCCCTCGCTCGACGAGCCAATCGGTGAGCGCGCCATCGGCAGGCACAGCGTCCACGTACACGACGTGCACCGAATCGCCGTCGGCCATGGCCGCCACCGCCGGTCCGGCGGATTCGCCCTCGGGCAGGCCCGCCCGCGGCGCGCCGCGAAAGTCCAACAGCACCTCGTCCGGAAGGTCGAAGGTCTCGAGCGCAATGAACACCGGTTTCCCCTGCGACGCGGCGTACTCGAGCTCACCCGTCGCATGCCGGATCGTGCCGTCTGCGCCGTACGCCGTGGTGCGGTAATCCATGATCGCCACGTCGTCCACCAGATCCACGAGATGTTCGCTGACCGGCTTCCGGATCCCTCGGAACTCCGCCATGACCGGCTCTTGCGTATCGTCCGATGAGGCGTCGTACCAGAACGGGATGTCGGCCCCGTAGACGAGTCCCCCCGCTCGGGCGCGCGCGACCGACGCTGCCGTCAGCTCGAGCAGCCCCTGGAGCAGGTTGGACCGCCCGCTGCCGTGGAATGCCGGCAGCAGATACGGCTCGATGTCGTACCGGACGCCGAAGAAGCGTTCGTGTTCCAACACCCGGCGGTTGTAGCGGATGACGTGGTCCACCGTGGCGAGCACCCCAGCATGGAACTCGGGGAGCGCGTACCGGGCGTAGCCATCCAGCGCGTAGACCCGCATGCCGCGTTGATTGAACGCGGCCAGCAGCGACCGCATCGCCTTGGTGTCTATTCTCAGTTCCCCTGGTGTCCTCGGATCACCCGGAACACCGGGAAGCTGAAGGAAGATTCGATCGAACCCTTCCCGCTCGAGGAAATCGAGCATCGCAGTTTGCCGAGCCGGATCGGCGAGCAGCTCGGCGGTGTTCCACACCCACGTCGCCTTGTGTATCGCAGGTATTGGTTTTCCAGATATCCGTGGGTCGGGGAGGGCCGGTAAATCGTCGGGCGTGATCGAAAGCGCCACCGGCCCGAGCTCGACGGTGCTCGTGCCCGGTACCGTCACCTCGAACGCGAGCATCGCGAGCGTCTCGCGCTGGACACGCACCGGGAGGCGCTCCAGCGGGACGACGGCCTGCTGCCACACCGTGTCCACGCGGCCGGCGGGGAGGAACTGCGCCACGTCCCCCACCGGCAGCGCGTCTTCCCGCTGTTCCCACTCGGCGTCGGCCACCTTGAGCAGGATCCGCTCACCTCCCGCGCGTCCGCGGATCCAGAAGCTCAGTGTGGAGAACTGTCGTGCGTCGAGGTACCGTCGAGCCTCCGGTCCGGCTTCGAAGTCATACAGCTGAATCCACAGGCCGCAGAAGCCGGTCTCCTCGTGACGGCAGGTGAGCTCCAGTGCGCGCCGTCCGTCCGGCATGCGATCCACCTGCGCCACCGCAGACGACGGTCGGCGCTGGAATGTTCCGAAGTATCCTCCCAACGGCGTGCGATTGCTTTCGCCAAATTCACTCACGACGAAGCTGTTGCCCGACACGGTCGGAGCGCGGCCCTCCATCCTCACCGGTCGGATTGGCGGGGCCGTATCGCGCAGCCTCCGGACATCGAGCCGGACGCCTTCGGGCGCGGCGACGAGCGCAACGCGTCCGAACCGCACGTCGGCCACCCTGCCCACCCCCCACTCCTCACGCGACTCGGTACGTGACACGAGGCGTGGCGAGATCTCCTGCGCCGTCGCTTCTCGAAGAACGAGTGCCACGAGGAACACAGCAGTGAGCGTTGTGCAAGACATAAGGGAATGGATAACACCGATGCATGACGGGTGCCTGCATCGCAGAGCCGAGCACGGAACGACCGGTCCGAGGCTCAGGTCCGGGGCGCTCCCGGTTTGGCGGCGTAGATGAACTCGTAGTAGTCACGCATCGCCAGCTGGCCGGCCGCCTCCTGGTCGACGATCACCGTGGCGTCGGCGTGAAGTTGCAATGCGCTTGCTGTGACCATACTGGTGACCGGGCCCTCGACTGCCTGGGCGATGGCCTTGGCTTTCTTCTTGCTGCTCGCGAGCAAGATCAGTTTGCGCGCGTCTAGGATCGTCCCCACGCCCATCGTGATTGCATAGACCGGCACTTCGTCCCGCCGCTCGAAGAACCGAGCGTTGTCGTCGATCGTCTGCTCCGACAGCGTCTTCAGGCGCGTTCGTGAGCTCAGGGAGCTGGCCGGCTCGTTGAAGGCGATGTGGCCGTCGGACCCGATCCCGAGAATCTGGAGATCGATCCCTCCGCATTCGGCGATGCGCTGCTCATACCACTCACAAAACGCGCGGTAATTACTGGTCGTGCCGGACGGGATATTGATGTTCTGCGCGGGAATGTTGACGTGCTTGAAGAAGTGTTGCTGCATGAAGTAGTGGTAGCTCTGTGGATGATTGACCGGCAGACCGACATACTCATCGAGATTGAATGTCGTGACGCGTGAGAAGTCGAGCTGCTCTTCCTTGTGCAGGCGGACCAACTCCTGGTACAGGCCAAGCGGTGTGGATCCCGTCGCCATCCCGAGCACCGCGTTCGGCCTGGTGTTCAGCACCTCGACCACGATCTCTGCCGCGGCCCTGCTCAGCTGCTGGTAGTCGTCTTTGATGATGATTTCCACGTGACGCTCCCCTGCTCGCTCGCCGGCCCGCCGGCCACGGGTGCGGAAAGTGCGTTGCAGTTATCTGGTCAGGGACCGGTGGACTAAATGCAGCGACAATCGTATACCCACAGCAGATCCCGCGGCAAGCATGCGGCTCTGCTCCGGGCACTGCAGGCGCCCGTGCCCCAGATCGCTATCGCGCGGGATCGCGAGTTGCCTAGAGACCAATCAGGACCAATCCTGTGACCTATGGCACCGCCATCCTGGCGCACCGGCCCGATCTTTTACATGGCACCCGCTGGGAGGTGCGCGGTCATGCCGGTCACTGGATGGGCACGTTTGCGCCGAGACGTCGACTGCGGACTGCGCCGTGGGGCATGGTACGAGACCATGGCTCTCGGACGCACCGAGGCGCTGATCGCGGTGCACGGGCAGCAGCGGTTCCTGCCGCTCCGCCACTTGGAGATCGTGTCCAACCCGCCGACCCACTGGACTATCGTCGCCCACGCGAGTAACGCGACCGTGATCCCAGCGAGGTGGGCCAAGGGGTATGCGGTGTGCCCCGCCTGTCGCCATCGCCAGCTGCCGATGGGCCGGCCACCGAGGCTCCGCTGCGACGACTGTCAGGGACTCTTCGACGTGGCGTGGGACCACGCGTACCTCGGGCAAGTGGTGCGCCAGAACTGATCGGCTCGGCACTCCCCCACCACACCAAACCACCCGAAGCACGAGCGAGCCGGCTCAGACCGCCGGCTCGTTCCATGCTACAGCTCGACGCCCGTTCGATTCCGTCTACTGCGCCGGGCCCATGTAGCTCTGCGCCGCCAGGTATTGCGCGTCGCTCTCACGGTGCCGCATGACCAGCTCATTGATGCGGCCGAGCAACTGCTGCCAGCGGTCCATCGCTCCATGCTTTTCCGCAAGCGCCGTCACGCTCTTGGCGCCGAAAAACTCGCCCATATCATCGTAGGCCGTCACGAACAGGGTCCGGTTGTCCCCGTACCGCACCATGTGGGACCACATGGGATAGGGATACCCGATGTCCTTGAAGAACGCCACGAACTCGGGGATGAGCGCGTTCCACTTGGCGAAGTTCGCCTGCCCACTCTTGAGCCAGAACTCGTGCATGTGTACCCAGGCCATCGGGGGAGCACTCATACCTTCGGGCATGTACCCCCAGTCGGGCATCTCCTGCACGATCTCGGTCACACCGCCGAGGATGTCCACGCCCTCGAACTCCTGCATTGCCTGCATCAGGGGGGCCTCGCCCGGCGTCCCCATGAACTGCTTCATCCAGATTTGGGGGTCGTCCAGCTCCGCCTTGTTGAACGGGCCAATAATGGAGATGGTGTACGAGGTTTGCCACGTGGTCCAGCCATATCCCTGGCCCAGCTTGGCCTGCTTGGCGGCCTGGGCAACCTTCTCCGCCACGGTCATGAACGTTCCCATGTCGGCAGGATCGACCTGCCACACCGACACGGCAGACAGCTCGCCCAGTCGCGGCATCTCTTGCGCCTGTGCCGCTCGCGGCACAGCGATGAGGGCGGCGACGGCGAGGGCAAGGGTAAAACGGGTCTTCATGGGCTCCCCCACTTTGCTTGGAGTATCCGAACGATTGGGGAGGGTGCCGAACGACTCCCTCCCTCAGAAATGGGATATCAATAGTCACAATTGGCTGAACCTATACGCCTGTAGTGGGATAGGCCAGAGGCGCCCATCCCGGTGGCACGTTGGTGTAGCGACAGTGGCAGCCCGAGGTCTTGTGCCACCGGTGCGGCCCCTGCTACGCGACGGAGGCGAGCCGGGCGCGGACCGTGTCCCGAATCCGGTCGAGGATCTCGCTGTCGTCGTGCAGGAGAAAGGCGATGTCGGCACCTGTGAGGAGGGCGCTTAACTCGAGGGCGAGCCGATCGGGATCGACCTCGCCCGAGATCTCGCGGGCGTCCTGCGCATGCCGAGCACTGTCTGCACGGAGCCCCACCCATCGCCGCTGCTCGCTGGCGATCCGATCCCGGACGGGCCCGGGGGTGGCTGACACCTCCGCCGCGACCGAGGCGGATCGCGCCAGGCGGAATCCAGAGCTCTGGGCACCACCTTCAGGGAGAAGTTCCACAACCCGATACGGAACCTCACTTAAGGGCACCTCACGGTGATCCGGGCGGTCCTCCAGCGCTTGCTTCAACACCCGGCTGCCGGGAGACGTAGTAAGCAGTAGACATGCAGGCACCATCGTGACCGGAACCGCCGCCCCGGCGCTCTCGCGCACGCTCGGTCTCTTCCCCGCCACGAACCTCGTGGTGGCCAATATGATCGGCGCCGGGATCTTCACCACCTCCGGGCTGCTCATGGCCGAACTGGGCAGCCCGGGGCTTATGATCGTCCTCTGGATCGTGGGCGGAATCCTCGCGCTGAGCGGCGCACTCTGCTACGGCGCCCTGGGCGCCGCAATGCCCCGCGCGGGCGGCGAGTACGTGTACCTCTCCCAGCAGTTCCACCCGATCTTTGGCTTCCTCACCGGGTGGGTCTCGTTCTTCGTGGGGTTTTCGGCCCCGCTGGCGGCTTCGTCGCTGGGGTTGAGTGAGTACCTGACCAGTGCGTTTCCCCAGGTGCTCACCTGGGGCGGCGAGGCAACCGTCAAGCGATCGATCGCCATCTCTGTGATCGTGAGCCTCACACTCGTGCATCTCCGTGGCATCGAGTTCGGCGCGAAGGTCCAGAACGTCCTCACGGTCGGCAAGGTCCTCCTCATCGCGGGACTGATCGTGATCGGCTTCGCACTCGGCACCGGTGATCTCAGCAACCTCTCGGCCGGCCGGGCCATCGCGCTCGACGGAGACGGGTGGAAGACCGTCGGTCTGTCACTGATGTGGATCATGTTCGCCTACAGTGGGTGGAACGCCGCCGTCTACATCGGCTCCGAGATCCGGGAACCCCGGCGGAACCTCCCGCGTTCGCTGCTCTCCGGCACGGGACTCGTGATCCTGCTCTACCTCGGCTTGAACGCCCTGTACGTCTACGCGGTCCCGCCGCCCCAGATGAACGGCACCATTGCCATCGGAGGCCTCGCGGCTTCTCATCTCTTCGGCAGATCGGTGGAACGGGTTGTCTCGCTGCTGATCGCGTTTGCGCTGCTGTCGTCCATCAGCGCGCTGATCATCCTTGGGCCGAGGGTCTACTACGCGATGGCACGGGACGGGTACTTCTTCCGCGTGCTGTCCGACGTCCACCCCATCTTCCGCGTGCCGTCCAAGGCCATCGTGCTGCAGTGCCTGATCGCCGTCGTGCTCGTGCTGTCGGGGACGTTCGACCAGATCCTCACTTACATGGGGTTCTGCCTCGGCATCTTCCCCATTCTCGTCGTAATGGGGGTGTTCAAGCTCCGGCGGGAGCGGGGAGACCAGGCGCCGGCGTACCCCGTGGCGGCGCTCCTGTTCGCCGCTGTGAGTGTGGTGATCCTGGTGCTCGCGTATCAGGAGCGCCCGGTCGAGTCATCGATCGCGATACTCACCGTCCTGGCAGGCCTGCCATTCTACGTCGTGTTCGCGAGAAGCCGAGCCAACCGAAGACCTACAATCGTGAGGGACCCATCATGAAAGCGATACCGACGACCGTCTGGGCCATCGCGCTGCTCAGCGTAGGTCTCGTCGCGCCCGACTGCGCCGCGCAAGACCCGGCATCGCAGAACGCGCTCGACCGTCAAGTACGCACATTCCTCGACGCGAACCGCCGCCAATGGCGGGACATGAACGTTCCGGAGGTGGACGGCCAGAAGTTGTTCGATCTCGTGGTAGAGAACGGCTACACCACGGCACTCGAGCTCGGCACGTCGACCGGACACTCGGCCATCTGGATCGCCTGGGCCATGAGCAAGACGGGTGGCACGTTGATCACCGTGGAGATCGACGAGCGCCGCTACCGTCAGGCACTGGAGAACCTTGAGGCGGCCGGCCTCAGTCGGTACATCGACGCACGACTCACCGACGCTCACGAGCTCGTGTACGAGATCGACGGACCGTTCGACTTCATCTTCGTGGACGCCGACAAGGACTGGTACACGCGGTACTTCGAGGCGTTGCTCCCCAAGCTCACTGTGGACGGGTGCTTCACCGCCCACAATGTCTCCGATCGTGGTCGACGGGGAATGAGGGGAATGAGTGAGTTCGTCGAGGCGCTGGAGAGCACGCCTAACCTGGAGACGACGTTCTTTCAGGGTGGCAGCGGGCTGTCGGTGAGCTACAAGCGGGCGCCGAACTGAGGGACGGTACCGAGGAGGGTTCGACCCGCCACAGCGTCAGCGACTCCCATCCTCGGTCACCACCGCGACCAGCAGCCACTGCCGAGTCCGGCCCGAACGGGCAAACTCCGGGACCTGCTCGATCACGTGGAAGCCCGCTGCCTGCAGTTCCTGCACGACGATGCCGAGCGCGATGTCGTGCCGGCTGGTCTGCCGTCTGCGCGACGCGGTGGAGTCACGCGGCGGGGTATCGATGATGACGAGCCGCCCCCCGGGCCGGAGCGCCCGCCGAATCCCGCCAAGCATTGCCTCATACTCGTCCATCTCGTGGTACGCATTCACGATCAGGACACCGTCCAGCATGCCCTCGGGGAGCTTGGGATCGTCCTTCTTCCCAACGATGGTCTCAAAGTTGTCGAGCCCGGCGCTTTCCGCCGCCTCCCGCAGATCCCGCAGCACCCGTGCATCGACGTCCTGGGCGATCACCCTCCCCTCTGGGCCAAGTCTGGGGCTCAGCCGAAGGGAGAAGAACCCGCTCCCCGCCCCCACATCGGCGATCCAGTCCCCCTCGTCGGCCTCCAGCGCCGCAAACACATCGTCGACGCGCTGCCAGCCGTCGCGGGCGGTCCGCTCGATCTGGGCAGCGGCGTCGGTCGGTAGCAGCGCGACGGCGGCTGCCACCAACAGCGGGCTCGCCCATGTCGAGGCGGGAATGCAGCGAGACTTCAGTCCAGGGATACCCACCCCAACCGCCCACTCGAGCCCTGAACGAACACGAAGCTGCCGAACACACCGAGCACGTCCAGCTCGGTGCCCGTCACGAACCGGTCGACCGCCACCGCCGCGGGATCCGGCTCGGTTAGGAGGTCGGTCCCGGCCACGACGGCCTGGCGGCCAATGGGACCGTCGAGCGGCTCGGTGAGTCGCGTCGCCAGATACCCGGTCGCGCCGTCCGGCAGTGTCACGCGATACCATGGACCGCTTCCCGCCCCGACCCGAACCGGCGTGTGTCGCGCGAGCTCGGCGACCACGTCCGATCCGCCACTCGGCGACGCCCGGACACGTGTGCGCTCGCTGCTCACACGCGCGACCCGACCAATGAGATCCGGGTCGCCCGAGAACGCTGCCGGGACCGTCGGGAACTGATGGAGGGCCGGATAGGGATCGAACGACCCCCGCTGGTAAACACCGAAATGGAGATGTGGGGGAGTCGTTCGAGCGTTGCCACTGTTGCCCACGAATCCGATGGTATCACCCGCCTCGACCACCAGCCCGCGAAACACCACCACGCTGTCCAAGTGCGCGTAGTAGTGCGTCCGCTCGAGGTCGTCGCGCAGCCAAATGACGTTGCCGCCAAGGTTGTTGGACCTGGTGCTGCGCACGTAGCCGCTGGCCGCCGCAAGCACCGGCGTCCCGCGCCGGGCAAAGATGTCGAGTCCCTCGTGGCGCCGGCGACCTCCATCACGTGGATCGCCGTACCGGCTCCGGACCGCGGTCGTATCGTGTCCCGATACAGGGAACTGCAAGGAAGGCGTGACCACGATGGTGATCGTATATCGCCCGCCGCGGAGAAGCTCGGGCTGGATGCGGACGAGGTACTCCCCGTCACGGCGGGCGAGATACTCGACTGACCGCTCCAGGCTGTCGGCGCTCAGCACGCGCCTTGGGGTGGCGGCCGAGTCTCTGGGAGCCCGAAAGAGATCGAGGAAGACCCGGTATCCGCTGTCGGGGGCACTCTCGAACGCTACCTCGAGTCGTTGCCCGTTCCGGAGGGGGATCCGGTACGCGACGGCCATCGCCTCTCGCGGGTCCAGGTAGCTCTCTTCCCGATATGGTGCGGCAACGGTGACGGGATTCACGAGCGCCGACTCTGCGGCTGCGATCCAGTCGCGGCCCAGGGCGGTTCCGTCGAGCTCCGCTTCCGCCAGACGCAGCGCATATTGCTCGTGCGGCGTGTAGTCGCCGAACAACCCCCGCAGGGACTCCCTCCCGCAACCGGCGAGCACGAGCAGCACCACAGCGGCCCAGACAACGAGGTGCCGGTTCGTTCTCCAGTGACTCCTGACGCGCTGTACCGAACTCGGCCGGCATCGGCCGATCCGATGCCTCATGCGGGCTCCTCGGTTTCCATATACATCATGATGACCACAGACCGTCGCCGAGTCCACCTCGGCGAGCGAGAGACGCCCGCTTGATCCAACTGCAACCGCTCTAATGGTGCGTGACCCGTCGGACGTCGGGGGCGGCCGCCAACATCGTTAGGGCCTCATGAGAATGCTCTAACATTGGCGGCTCGGGTCGTCGCAGCCTCCTACACTGCGCCGCAGCATCGCATCACGCCCATCCCATTTCACCGGAGGCTCAACAATGTTCCGACACCTCGCAGCACTACTCGCCGCAACCGCCGCCCTGGCATGTGGCGACACCGACCGCGTGGTCGATCCCGCGCTCTTCGACGCGTCCGCCGGCGTCGAGCACGCCGCCGACGCGGCGGTTCGGGAGTACGAGATCACGATCACCAACCTCACCGGCGGCCAGCCGCTGTCGCCAGGGGTACTCGTCACTCACACCAAACAGGCGTCATTCTTCGCGGCGGGCCAAGCAGCCTCCGAGGGTCTGCGCCTGATCGCCGAGAACGGCGACCCGAGCACGGCCGCGACCGAGCTGATGGGTGCGTCCGGTGTGGACGATGTCGTCGCCACCATGGCCCCGATCCACCGCGTGGGTGGACCCGGCCCCTCGTCGCTCACCAGTACGATCGTCGCGCGGGCCAATGCCAACCGCTTCTCGCTCGCCGTCATGCTCATTTGCACCAACGACGGGTTCGCGGGACTCGCCGGCGCGGAGCTGCCCCGCGGCTTCGAGTCGCAGACGTATTACGCGGCCGGATATGACGCGGGCACCGAGATGAACGACGAGCTGTCGGCCAACGTGGTGGATGCTTGCCCGGCAATCGGTCCGGTGGGCGGTGCCGCCGACGGTAACGGCCGCGTCGCCGAGGGGGGCGTCGTGATGATGCACCCCGGCATTCAGGGCGGCGCATTTCTGGATCCCGCGCAGCACGGCTGGGCCGAGCCCGTCGCTCGTGTCACCGTGCGTCGAATCAAGTAACTTCTCTCGCTGTGGGGGGGGCGCGACGCGCCTCCCCGCTCCACCCTTCTTCAGCCACGCGCCGCACATGCGGATTCTGCTCGTCGAAGACGACAACAACCTCCGCGCCTTTCTTCGGAAGGCGTTTCGCGAGGAGGGCTACACCGTCGATCAGGCCGCTGCGGGCGACGAAGGACTCACCGCCGCACTGGACGGGACCTACGACTGCGTGGTACTCGATCTCATGCTTCCGGGTATGGACGGGTTCCAGATCGTGCGCCACTTGCGCGAGCGCGGCTGCCACACGCCCGTGCTCATGCTCACCGCGCGGGGGGAACTCACCGACAAGGTGAAGGGGCTGGAGGGCGGGGCCGACGACTATCTGACCAAGCCGTTCGACCTCGCCGAGTTGCTGGCCCGTGTCCAGGCGCTCCTACGTCGGGCACAATTCAAGCGTGAGGACTCGGCGCTTCGGGTCGGCGTCCTGTGCCTCGACGTCAGCGCCAGAGCCGTGGCCGTCGGGGACCGGAGCATCGAGCTGTCTCCCCGGGAGTTCGCGCTGCTCGAGTTCCTCATGCGCAACGCAGGCCGCACCATGTCGCGCTCGCGGATCGCCGAGGCGGTGTGGAATTACCAGTTCGATTCAGGCACCAACGTGGTGGACGTGTACATCAACTATCTGCGCAAGAAGCTCGGCGAGATCCGCGACGGCACGGAGATCCGTACCGTCCGCGGTGTGGGCTATCGTCTCGAGGGACCGTGACCGAGCGACGCCTGACGAGTGACCTCCTCGCACGGTTCTCCCGACTCACGTGGGTCACTCTGTCCACCTATGCGATCGTCGTGATCGGGGCCTTTGCCGTGCTGGGCGAGGTTTCGTTGGGTAGGTCGATGGGTCAGACCGCCACGGTCGTCGAGTCGCTGCTTGGCCTGTATGCCGGGCCGGGCGGGGAGCGCACCACCGTGGCATCGGACAGCCTGGCGGAGCAGTTGGTGGGCATGGGCGCGCGCTTCATCATCACGCGCACGGCACCAACCGCGGAAGGCGGGCGGTCCGTGTACTTCCTATCCCCCACCATGCCGGCCAAGCGGATCGAGGCGCTCGGCCCCGACGCGACTCCGGAGGACGTGAACGCAGAGATTGTCCGTGCAGTGGCCGAGCGGGGGCGGTGGCGCTATCGCATCTTGCGTCGACCTGTGGGCGAGTTCGACATCTTCATCGCGGGAAGCCGGCAGCCTCACATGGTTGCGCTTGCAGCCGTTGCGGGTGTGGCGCTCCTGCTCCTGCCGCTCGCGGCGCTCGCGGCGCGGCGCGCTACCCGGACGTCGGTGGGGACGGCGCTGGCGCCGGTCGAGCGCGTGCGGTCGGAGACCCAATCCATCGGGCCGGACGATCTCAGCCGTCGCGTGGCCGAGCGCACGGGCGTCATCGAGGTGACCCAGATCGCCGCGGCCATCAACCGGCTGATCGCCCGGGTCGAGACGGCGCACCGGGCACTGGAAGCGTTTACCGCCGATGCGAGCCACGAGCTGCGCACGCCGCTCACGTACCTCCGGGCCCAGGCGCAGTGGGCCTTGTATGAGCGTCGCTCACCCGAGGAGATGCGGGAGGCCCTCGCGGCGATCGGCAGCGAGGTGGAACGCACGAGCAAGATGGTGGACGATCTCCTGCTCTTGGCCCGGAGCGACAACCGTGCGATCGAGGTCGGGCGGGACCCGTTCGACCTCAGCGTGATCGCGTGTGACGCCAGGGAGATTGCCGAAGCCATGGCTACCGGCCGGGACGTGGCCGTGCGGAACGAGGTCCGCGAGCCCGTCCACGCTCTGGGCGATTCCCACTACACGCGGCAGGTCGTGTTGAACATCGTCATCAACGCGGTACGGCACACCGGGAAGGGATCGGTGACCATTTCGATCCGCCGCGACGACGAGAGGGTGGGCATTGCCGTCCGGGACACCGGCGAGGGGATCCCGCCCGAGGACCTTCAGCACATCTTCGACCGCTTCTATCGCGTGGAGAAGTCCCGCAGCCGCGCCCACGGTGGGGTGGGACTCGGCCTGGCGATCGCCCGCATGCTCACGGAGCTGCAAAACGGCAGGATCGACGCGGAGAGCACGGTGGGCGAGGGCAGCACGTTCACGGTCTGGCTGCCCGCCGCAGATCGGTGACGAGCCACGCCCTACCGCCTAACCGCCTAATCGCCCAACCGCGTACCGCACCCCCGTGAGCTCCTCCGACACGCGCCACAGGCGCTCGGCCGCCTCGACGTCGAGCGCCGCGTCACTGGTGGCGACGCGGGTGGGGTACCCGCGTATCTCCATCAAGCCGTCGGGACCGTAGTATTCTCCGCCCTGAGCGTTCGGGGCGGTTGCCGCGTACAGCGTGGGGAGGGCGCCCTGCCAGGGCTTCATGGAGAACACCGGGTTCAGGCGCCGAAAGGCGCCGCTGTGCCGTTGCAGATTGGTCCCGGTCCAGCCGGGATGCGCCGCCAGAGCAGCGGTCGCTGACCATGCCTGCTCGAGCCGCCGCTGCAGCTCGAACGTGAACAGCAGGTTGGCCAGCTTGCTCTGCCCGTATGAGGGCATCCGCTGGTACGTCCGTCGCTCCCAGTTGAGATCATCGAGGTCGATTTCGCCCCAGCGGTGCGCCGAGCTGCTCACGGTCACGACGCGCGACCCTTCGGTCTCCAGCACGAGGTCCAGGAGGAGGGCCGTCAGCGCAAAGTGCCCCAGGTGATTGATCCCGAACTGGAGCTCGAAACCGTCTTCAGTGAGGGTGCGCTCCGGTGGCATCATGACGCCCGCATTGTTGATGAGGAGGTCGAGACGCTGGTGCTCGCGACGGATCGCCGCCGCGAACGCCCGTACCGAAGCGAGGCTCGACAGATCAAGCGTCTTCACGATCAGCCGCGCCTGCGGATGCTCTGCGAGAATCCGGCTCGCCGCCTCCTTGCCCTTCTCGTCGCTCCGGCACGCGAGGACGACCGTCGCCCCGGCCTTCGCCAGCGCCCGTGCCGTTTCATACCCGATTCCGCTGTTCGCCCCCGTCACGATGGCCAGCCGGCCTGCCTGATCGGGAATACGGTCTGCCTTCCATTTCCGTGTCATGTGCCGCTACTCCAAGGCCAAGTTCAAGGTCCTCAAGGATTTACGGGTCGGGAATCGCCATTTCCACACCAGAAATATCGACAATTGCCCGCGCGGGCGGCGTTCCGGAGTTGGCGCAGGGGAGGCGGAGACCCATTGGGCGGAAAGAAAACGGCCCCGCAACGAGGCGGGACCGTTACGTCGGGCATGGTGCTGGAGGTTTGGTTGCGCTGCTCAGAGCAAGTGAACCTCGCGCCGACGCGGATGACAAGGTAGGAAACCTAGTCCGGAAACGCAAGTCGGACCGAGACATACGCGACCGGCGCCGGCTGCTCCGGTCCCGGCGTGGCATCCGGCAGGTCCCACCTGCGGCTTGACGTCTCCGGACCCGATCGCCACCGCGTTGCGCGCCGGACAACACTCTAAGTACTTATATAACAACCACTTGAGTTGAGGAGATCCGCCCGTGCGATCGTCCCGGTTACTCCTCTTCCCCGATGATGATCTCCGGATCGATCACGATGGTGCGGCCCCCGCACTCAATCGTGATGTTGTACAAGTGCCTCCCCCGATCCATGGCCCGGCCACCCGACCTGGCGGGCTGGTTCCCGCCCTGTCCCTTCCCACCGGCCCGCGGATTCCGCCCCGCAAACGGCCAATTCCCGCGCTTTGGGGACACCGCGATCGTGGCGTTGTCCGAGTCCTGAGTCAGCAGCCAGTCCAGCTCGTCGCCCTCCGCCAACCGCTGCTGCCAGGGATCGACACTCACGTCGATGCCGCTCCCCTGGCATGCGACACGGACGCTCACCGTGTGGGTCTGCGCCTGGGTCTGGGGATTCTGGGCCGGCGCAGCCGACAGCACCGTGATGCCGACCGCCGTGAGACCTGCGAGTACTGCGATCTGAGCCCGCATGCGTGCTCCCTTGGTGAATGGCCGGGCTAACCTCGCCTCCATTCCCTGGGCACGCAACCGCCTCGCTGGATCGACAGATCGTCCCACCGCCCTACCGCCCTCGCCGCCGTGAGACTCACTTGTTCAGATCGAACGAACCGAACGTCGCGCTGGATGCCCACACTGCACCCGCGACCACGAGCACCGCAATCACCACCCCGGCGATGATGAGCGGCTTCGACGTGTTGCCCTGCTTCGTCTGCACGGAGTGCACGGCCAAGATCGGCGCGGCCCACACGCTATCGGCCTGACACCGCCATCCAGGCCCTCGGCCCGTGACGTCGGTGACGCACAAGCTCCCGCCGATACTGTCGGTACAGCGTACGGACGCCACTGCCGTCCTGTACGGTGAGGATGACCCGCTCCTCGCCCTGAACGGCCTGTTGTGGCGTGGTCCTCGTAATGCGATAGGTGGAGCATCCCGGCAGATACCATACCATCAGGATGCAGGCGATGGTCCGGCGCAGCGACGGCATGATCCGCTCCTGTTGACCCCGACCCATGCTTGCACCATGGCGTCAAGGAAGGGTCAAGGGCGTCACGGATGGGTCAAGACGAGGTTGGGCCCGCGCGATGTGTGGAGGGTGGAGGGAGGCACCGTTGGACCGTTCGAACGACGGCTCCCTGGATCAGGCTACCGTCCGACCCTCCTACCACCCTTACCGTCCGCTCGCGAAACAGTAGAACAATCCGTTGCCACCCGAGCTCTGCAGGTTCTCCTGGCTGCAGCCTCGCGAGTTGTGCGCCGAGTTCCAGGACGTGGGGTGCTCGCCGCCGCCCGTCCGGTCGTGGTGGCCGACACGGGCGCTGCCAGTGCCGCTGCTGGTCCAGTTGTCACAGGCCGTGGCGCCGTCGGCCGAGTAGGCGGTGCCGTCGAGGTTCGAGCCCGTCAGGATGTCGTGCATGTTAGGCCGGTCGCCGCGCCCATTCACCACCGCACCGGCCTCGGTGAGCGCCGTCTCTTTGTCGAGATGGTTCCCCTCGCCGTGAAGCTGGTCCACGTTCTCGGCCACCAGCAGGCCCTTGGCGTTGTGCCACGGACCCGTGCCGATCCGATCACGGGCGTCGACGACGGTGCCGCCCGCGGTGGCCGTCGTGCTGAGGTAAGCGTGCCACGTGCGGTCGCCCGCGCCGACCGCCGCGGCCAGTCGCTGGCAGTGTGCGTCCGCCCCGGCGAGGCCACCCAGATCGGCCCCGTTGCGGGAACCGACGCTGGTGATGAAGAAGCTGATGGCCGGCTCCTGCGGCGGCGTGGATCGCACGCCGAGGAGCAGTGCTCCGGCGAGTGTCGCGCCTGCAAACATCACCACGATCCTGGACATGCGATGCGCCCTCCGATTCTCGATGCGTGGGGGAATCCCGGGTCGGCAGTCAGGCGCGCTCGTACCGCGCCAGTGCCTCGTGCACGATCCGGTCGATGAACTGAGGATAGGGGAGTCCCACCTTGGCGGCCGCGTTGGCCATCTCGTGCCCCTCGCTGATGAACGGGTTCGCGTTGGCCTCGAGCACCCACACCTCGTCGTCGTCGGTCAGCCGCAGGTCGATCCGGGAGTAGTCGCGGAGCCAGAGCGCCCGACCGGCCGTGCGGCAAATGGTCTCGATCCGCTCCCGTGCGACCGCCGACACCGGCCGCGCAAACACGGTCCGGATGCCCCAGCGCTCCCTATAGGTCTCGGTCCACTTGGCTGCCTGCGTGGCGATGCGCTGCTCCGGCTCGGTCTTGTCCTTGTCGAACACCAGTTCGGTGAGCGGTAGCACTTGCAGACGCTCGTCGTTGCCCAGGATCCCTGCGTACAGCTCTCGGCCCCGGATGAACTGCTCGGCGATCGCCGGCTGCCGAAACCGCTCGTGCACGAACGCCACCCGGTCGGCCAGGGCCGCGCGGTCGTCCACCACCGAGGCCTTGGCGATACCCACGGACGCGTCGGCGGCGAGCGGCTTCACGATGAGCGGGAAATCGAACGGGGGTGGCTCGGCAACGCGTTCGCGGGTGCGGTACATCACGAACGGCGGCACCTTGATCCCGTGAAAGGCGAGGATCTTCTTGCTCATCGCCTTGTCACGCGTTACCTGCAGGGCGAGCGGCGCTGACCCCGTGTAGCGGTAGCCGCCCGCGTCGAGCAGCGTGGCGCACAGGTGATCCAACGACCCATCGCCATTGAACGACTCGGCGCAGTTGATCACGACATCCGGTTTCCAGCTCGTGCAGAGGTCCAGCAGCACACGAGGGTCCTTCCCGATCCCCACGAGCAGCACCTCGTGTCCCTGCTCGCGCAGGGCGCCCGCGACCTGATACTCCATCTCCGGTTCGTGCTCATCTCCCGCGAGCTCGCGCTCCATCTGGGCGCGATGGTCGTCCGGGGTCCAACCCGCGTAGGGGGTATCGAAGGCGACTGCTGTTCGCACGGGCGTCTCGATGGCGGGGACGCTCCAAGGTAGGAAACCCCGTGGCAACAGGGCAAGCCCGAGAAGCTGCGCGGCAGACAGGCGGAGGTGGGAGCACGCTCTGATTGTCCCGTCGAGCGACTGGGTTCTCAGCCTACCTCACCAGAACACGTACCGCGGCGTTTCCCGTTTGTACGTGCGGTAGGCCTCTCCGAACCGTCGCTCCAGGTGCTCCTCTTCGATGAGCACGATGAAGTGGACCACGATCCAGTACAGCAGGAGGGAGACCCACGCCAGGATCGTGCGGCCCATGATGGCGTACCCGGCGAGGAAGAAGAAGTAGGTCACGTATTGCGGGTTGCGGGAGTAGCGGTACGGTCCCGACGTCACGAGATGCGGCTGCTGCATTCCGGTCCACATGTTCTTGGAGAAGTGCCTGAGGGGCCAGAGGCAGCCGGCCAGGCCAAGGGCCATGATGCTCATGCCAACCGTCTCGATCGTGGTGCGCGGCACGACGACCATCGGGAACGCATAATTAAGCACCATGTGGGGCATGAGGAACGCAAGGAAGACCGCTCCCAGGCCGAGCCACGTAGTGTGCTGGTGGCGGCGGTAGTCGGCGCGGTACTTCAGCAGACCGACGGCGGCGAGCGGCGGGGTGAGGAGGACGAACAGGAGACCGGGGGACATGGAGGGCGGTTAGGCGGTTTGGCGGTTGGCCAGTGGATGGCGAATCATGCGCTGGCAGACCGGTTGGTTCAGTGACACGATTGAATTTGGACCCTTCTGCCACCGACCGCAAACGAAACCTCGACCTCAGAGGTCGACTATAGCTCGCCGTGCACCCGTCCCCGTCGCGAGACGGGCAACAAGAACGAGGGGCCGCGTACGGCCCCTCGTCGACTGCTCGGATTGCTGATTTGACCTACGACACCAGCGCCCCCTCCCGCTTGGACCGCCCCAGTGCCTTGCTCACCCCGGCCGCATACGCCGGGTCGGCCTTCTCGAAGTGCGCGAGCTGCCGTTCGATGATCTCCGTGGGCAGACCTCGTATCGCATTGGCCAGGGCGACGTGCAGGCGCTGCTGCTCGTCCTTGGGCATCAGCCGGTACAGATTACCCGCCTGCAGGTAGTCGTCATTGCCCTTCCGATGATCGTAGCGGTCGGCGGCCCCGTCGATTGCGAGCGGAGGCTCCTTGAACCGCGATGACTCCTCCGGTCCGCCCATGCTGTTGGGCTCGTAGTTGACGGCTCCACCTTCGTTGCCGTCGAACCGCATGCTCCCGTCGCGATGGTAGGTCGCGACCTTGCAGCGCGGCTTGTTGACCGGCAGGCTCTCGTAGTTCACACCGAGCCGATACCGGTGGGCATCGGCATACGAGAAGATCCGGAACTGCAACATCTTGTCGGGACTGTGCCCGATGCCGGGCACCACATTCGCCGGCGAGAACGCCGATTGCTCAACATCCGCGAAGTAGTTCTCCGGGTTGCGATTCAGTTCCAGGACACCGACGTCGATCAACGGGTAGTCCCCGTGCGGCCAGACCTTGGTGAGGTCGAACGGGCTGTACGGTGTCTTGTTGGCGTCCTCCTCGGGCATGATCTGCACCTTGAGGCGCCACTTCGGGAAATCCCCGCGCTCGATGGACTCGAACAGATCGCGCTGGTGGCTCTCCCGGTCCTGCCCCACCAGGCCCTCAGCCACTGCGTCGGTGAGGCACGCGATACCCTGCATCGTCTTGAAGTGGAACTTGACCCAAAACCGCTTCCCCTTCGCATTGATGAAGCTGTAGGTGTGACTGCCGTAGCCATTCATGTGCCGGTAACTCTTGGGCAATCCGCGGTCCGAGAACAGGATCGTCACCTGATGGAGGCTCTCGGGTGAGAGCGACCAGAAGTCCCACATGGCTTTCGGACTGCGCAGGTTGGTCTTCGGGTCTCGCTTCTGCGTGCGAATGAAATCGGGGAACTTGTAGGGATCGCGGACGAAGAACACCGGCGTGTTGTTCCCCACCAGATCCCAGTTGCCTTCCTCCGTGTAGAACTTCATGGCGAAGCCCCTGACGTCCCGCTCCGCATCGGCGGCACCGCGTTCACCGGCGACCGTGGAGAACCGCAGGAAACACTCGGTCTCGTTCCCCACCTTGTCGAAGATCTTGGCCTTGGTGTACTGCGTGATGTCGTTGGTGACCTTGAGCACGCCGTAGGCTCCGGAGCCCTTCGCGTGTACCACGCGTTCCGGGATGCGCTCCCGGTTGAAGTGCGCGTGCTTTTCGAACAGTTGCCAGTCCTGCACCAGGAGCGGCCCCCTCGGTCCGGCAGTAAGGGAGTTCTGGTTGTCTCCGACTGGTATTCCTGCAGATGTGGTGAGCTTGCGCTTTCCCATGGTTCCCTCCTCCCTGAAGGCGATCAGATGGTCTGAATTCTATCCAATCCCACGTTCCGATCAACTCGGGCGTCGAATAAGGCCGCGGTAGCCGCTCCCTGCCCCGATTCTGTGCCGTGACGTCACCCCGCGGACAGCGGGATTTGACGCGGCTGGCCGCCATCTGACGGCATATCATGTATGATTGACTCGGCGTGTCCGAGAACCTTGAATCCGTGTCAGAGGATCTCAGAGGTATCGGCGGGATCGTCAGTTGACGCGCGTACCCGAACCCGACGCCGAGTGTAGCAGGATTCCCAAGAGCCGAATTCGGTGGATGACCATGCCTTCACATCCCACCAAGTGGACGCAACCGGACTGCGGCGCAGGCGCGGCTGAGACACGGCGGCGTGCTCCTGCCAGGTGCGCACGTTCGGACGTCCGGGCACGGAACGCGACGTGAAGACCATCGATTCCATGGTCGCGGCGCTGTCTCGCGTGGAACAGCCGATCCGCGCCGAGGTGTTCGGCATCGAGCGGCTCGAGCAGCACGCCGAGAGCTTGGCCGCGGCCCAACCCACCGCACATGAAGGCGCCAAAGGACGGCGACTCCTCCCCCGTGTCCGCGAAAACGGGAAGGTGCTCCTCGCAGGGTACCGGAACATCGTCGAGGCGGTTCGACAGAAGAGTCAGATTACGCAAGCCGAGGAGTGGCTCCTCGACAACTTTCACGTCGTGGACGGGCAGATCCGGGAGATCCGGGACCACCTCCCGGGCAGCTTTTACAGGCTCCTGCCGAAGATCGCCGAGGGCCACCACCTCGGAGGATACCCGCGCGTCTATGGGCTGGCGTGGGCCTATGTGGCCCATACCGACAGTCGGTTCGACGTGGAGACGCTCAAGGCTTTCGTTCGGGCATACCAACGCGTCCAAACCCTCGGCATCGGTGAACTCTGGGCAATCGCGATCCACCTTCGCGTCGCCCTCCTGGAGAACCTGCGAAGGCTGACGGAGCTTGTCATCCGCGCCCGCCAGGGGCGCGCAAGCGCAGATCAGGTGGCGGATCGTCTGCTGGGCCTGAGCGGCCGACCGGCGGAGCGCGCGGACGATGTGTTGGGCCGTCTTGGCACCGCCCCCCTGGCCAGTGCGTTCGCCGTGCAATTGCTGCAGCGGCTCCGTGACCAGCCGCTGTCGGTCGCACCGGCCCTCGACTGGCTGAACGAGACCCTGGCCACCCAAGGGACTTCCCAGGGCGAAATCGTGGCTCAGGTGCATCAGGCTGAGGCCGCGGCGAACATCACCGTCCGGAACATCATCACCAGCATGCGGTGGATGTCGTCCATCAGCTGGCCGGAGTTTTTCGAGGGCGTGAGTCTGGTGGACGAGACCTTCCGAACGGCTCCCGGATTCGCTGCCATGGATTTCGCCACGCGCGACAAGTACCGGGAGGCCGTCGAGGAGCTGTCCCGTGGTTCGACGTGGTCGGAACTGGACGTGGCGCACGAGGCGGTGGCGCTGGCCCGCGAGGCCCGGCGCGAACGCGAGCGCACCGCGCCGCACACCGGCCTGGACGCGGCGCCCGCCCCATCGGAAGCGCCGTCGGCGGAGTTCGCCGTTCCCGAGCGCCGAGAGGAGGACCCGGGATACTACCTGGTATCGGGTGGCAGGTGGGCGTTCGAAGAGCGGTTGGACTACCGCCTCCCCATGCGCGTCCGGATTCGACGCGCGTGGCGCATCCATGCGACATCCGGCTATTTCGGACTGATTGCCGTCCTCACTGCCCTGCTTCTCGCCAGCCCGCTGTTCCTGACCTGGAGCACGGGCGTGGGCGTACCAATCCTCATCCTCCTGGGGATTCTCGCCCTCGTCCCCGCCTCCGATATCGCCGTGGCCCTGGTCCATCGCCTGGTCACGATTGTCGTTCCACCCCGGCTGCTCTGCAAACTCGACCTCGCTCGCGGCGTGCCCGCCGAGATGCGAACCATGGTCGTCGTACCCTGGCTGCTCACCAGCCACGAGGGCATCGAAGAGTCTATCGAGCAGCTCCAGGTGCACTACTTGGCGAATCCCGAGGGCCATCTCTATTTCGCCCTGCTCACCGATTGGAGGGACGCCGCCCACGAACGCATGCCTGGGGACGAGGAGCTCCTCGCCGAGCTGGCCGAGGGCATCGCGGGTCTCAACGACCGATACGGGAGTCCGCGGGGCGGAGGGGACCGGTTCATCCTGTTGCATCGTCGGCGCCTCTGGAACGAGACGGAGGGCAAGTGGATGGGCTGGGAACGAAAGCGCGGGAAGCTGCACGAACTGAACCGGCTCCTGCGCGGCGCGACCGATACCACGTTCATTCCGGTCAACGGCAGACCGCCCACCGTGCCCGATGGCGTCCGCTATGTCATCACCCTGGATGCCGACACCCGTCTTCCCGGGCGGGCCGCCTACCGCCTCGTTGGGACAATGGCCCACCCGTTGAATCGGCCGAGCGTCAACCCCAAGCTGGGCCGGGTGGTCCAAGGATACGCGATCCTTCAGCCGCGGATCACGCCGTCCCTGCCGACGGGACCGGGAAGTACCACCTACCAGCGGATCGTGTCGGGCCCCGGGGGCGTGGACCCCTATGCGGCCGCGGTCTCCGATGTGTATCAGGACCTGTTCGGCGAGGGGTCCTACACGGGAAAGGGGATCTACGACGTCGACGCGTTCGAGGCGGCGCTTGTGGGCCGGGTGCCGGAGAACGCGCTGCTGAGTCACGACCTGTTCGAGGGGGTGTTTGCACGCGCCGGTCTCGTGACCGATATCGACCTGTTCGAGGAGTTCCCCACCAACTACGAGGTCGCCGTCCGCCGTCACCATCGGTGGGTGCGGGGCGACTGGCAGCTCCTCCCCTGGATCCTCGGCCACAGAAACACCGAGCCCGCGAAGAAGCGGCGGACGCGCATACTCGTGCACGGCCGCTGGAAGATGCTGGACAACCTGCGCCGCAGCCTCTCGGCGCCGTCGTCGTTTCTGCTGGTGGTCGCCGCCTGGACCCTGCCCGCAGTCTCACCGGCTCTGTGGACGAGTCTGGTCCTGGCCGCCATCGCGTTCCCCGCCTTCATGCCGGTGCTCGACGGGCTGATCCCGCGGCGGCAGGGGTTCTCCAAGCGAAGCTACCTGCGCGCCACGGGCCGAGACATCCAGCTCGCGTCGCTGCAGGTGCTGCTTGCGATCGCGGCGCTGGCGCACCGGGCCCGGTACATCACGGATGCCGTGGTGCGCACACTCGGGCGACTGTATGTCACGAAGCGACATCTGCTCGAGTGGGTCCCAGCCGCGCAGGCCAGCTACGGAGTGGACCTGACGCTTCGCGCCTTCTACCAGCATCTGCGCTGGAGCCTGGTGCTCGCCGCGGGCGCCGCGGGGCTCTTCGTCATGTTCAAGCCGGACGCGTGGCCGGTTGCCGGACCGTTGGTGCTCCTCTGGGGCCTGGCGCCCGTTCTGGCGTGGCGGCTGAGCGTTCCGACGAAGCTCGCCGAACGATACCGCCTGTCGCCGAGGGAGACGCGTATGCTCCGCCTCATTGCTCGGCGCACCTGGCGCTTCTTCGAGACGTTCGTGAACCAGGAGGAGAACGCTCTCCCACCCGACAACTTCCAGGAAGATCCCGAGCCGGTGGTTGCCCACCGCACCTCACCGACCAACATGGGGCTGTACCTCCTGAGCACCATGGTCGCCCGCGACTTCGGTTGGATCGGGATAACGGACATGGTGCAACGGCTCGAGGCGACCCTGAAGACGATGACCACCATGCGCCGGTTCCACGGTCACTTCTTCAACTGGTACGACACCACGGACCTCCGGCCGCTCGATCCCCTCTACATCTCTACGGTCGACAGTGGGAATCTCGCGGGGCACCTCATCGCGCTGGCGCAAGGATGCCGCCGGCTCATCGGAGTACCGCCGTTGGGCCCACAGGTCCTGGATGGGATCCGCGATGCGCTCGAGCCGGTGCGCGATTCGGTCGAACGGTCGCCGTTTGGGGCGCGCACCGAAATGGTCACGGCGTTGCAGGTGCAGGAGGCCCTGGATTCGATGTCGGCCGCTCTGGACGATCCCCCATCGTCGATGCCCGAATGGGCTGCTCGATTCGGGCAGTTGGAGGCCCGCGCGGAGAACCTGCTGGACATCGTCCGCACACTCGCGGCCGCAGGGCACGAGTCCGGCTCGGAGGTCCTGGCCTGGGCCAACGCCGTCCGGGACACCGTCTGGAGTCACGCGCGCGATCTCGAGGTGTTCCACGCTGAGGACGCGTCTGCGGCAGCGGCGAGCACGCTCGAGCACCGCCTCACTGCCGTCGCTCTCCAGGCGGAACAGATGGCCCAGGCGACGGACTTTCGATTCCTCTTCGATCCCTCGCGCATGCTGTTCTCCATCGGCTTCCGGGCGACCGACAACACCCTCGACCCCAGCTGCTATGACCTGCTGGCCTCGGAGGCGCGGCTGGCGAGTTTCGTGGCCATCGCCAAGGGCGATGTGTCACCACGGCACTGGTTTCTCCTGGGCCGGTCCCTCACGCCGGTGGGGCACGGGGCGGCGCTGGTTTCCTGGTCGGGATCGATGTTCGAATACCTGATGCCGCTCCTGGTGATGGAGCAGCCCGCCCGCAGCCTGCTGGATCTCACCAGCCGTCTCGTGGTGGGGCGCCAGGTACGGTATGGCGCGGAACGACGGGTCCCCTGGGGAGTGTCCGAGTCCGCCTACAACATCCGCGACGTCAAGCTCTCCTATCAATACTCGGATTTCGGCGTGCCTGGCCTGGGGCTCAAGCGCGGGCTGTTCGAGGACGTGGTGGTGGCTCCCTACGCCACCGCCCTCGCGGCGATGGTCGATCCCAGAGCCGCCATCGACAACATCGCCCGGCTCGAAGAGGTCGGGGCCCGCGGCGCCTACGGGTTCTACGAGGCGTTGGATTTCACGCCATCGCGGCTTCCGGAAGACGAACAGGTCGCCGTGGTCCGGGCGTACATGGCGCACCATCAGGGCATGACCATCGTCTCCCTGGGCAATGTCGTTCACCGGGGCCTCTCCCGGAGACGGTTCCACGCGCATCCGATGATCCAGGCCTCGGAGCTGTTGCTGCAGGAGCGCACGCCGCGGGCGGTGGCCGTCACGCGACCGCGCGGCGAGGAAGTCCTGGCGGCCCACGTTCGTGATCTCGTTCTACCGACCCTGCGGCGGTTCGAATCGCCCCACGACATCCCGCCGCGCACCCATCTCCTCTCGAATGGTCGGTATCTGGTCATGGTCACGGCGGCGGGCTCCGGCTTCAGCCGCTGGCGCAACCTCGCGGTCACCCGCTGGCGTGAGGACACGACCCGTGACTGCTGGGGTACCTTCGTTTTCTTGCGGGACGCGAAAACCGGTGACGTCTGGTCGGCCGGCTTCCAGCCGAGCGGCACCGAGGTGGACAGGTACAACGTCGTGTATGCCGAAGACCGGGCCAAGATCATCCAGCGCGACCGGTCCCTGTCGATCAGGCTCGAGATCGTGGTCTCGCCCGAAGACGATGCCGAGCTGCGCCAGCTGACGGTGACCAATCTCGAGAACCGCGATCGGGAGATCGAATTCACCTCCTATGCGGAAGTCGTTCTGGCTCCGCAGGCCGCGGACGAGGCCCATCCCGCCTTTTCGAACCTCTTTGTGGAGACCGAATTCGTACCGGAGCTCGAGGCGCTGGTGGCGACCCGACGCCCCCGTTCGGCTGACGAGCCACAACCATGGCTGGCGCACGTCGCCGCGATCGAAGGGGAGCAGGTCGGCACGTATCAGTTCGAGAGCGACCGCGCCCGCTTTTTGGGCCGGGGCCGCGGGATCGGGACGCCGGTCTCGCTGACCGAGGGCGAACCGCTGACGAACAGCGTGGGGGCAACGCTGGATCCAATGGTGAGTCTCCGATATCGGGTGGCGATCCCGGCCGGCGACACGGTCCGTCTCGTCTTCACCACGCTGGTGGCGACCTCGCGGGAGGAAGCCCTCGACATCGCGGAGAAGTACCGCCAGCCGGAAACGTTCGAGCGAGAGAGCTCGCTGGCCTGGATGTACGCGCAAGTCCAGCTGCACCACCTCAGGATCACGCAGGACGAAGCGCATCTGTTCCAACGGCTGGCCAATCGTATGCTCTACAACGATCGCACGCTGCGCACCACACCCAAGGAACTGGCCGCCAACCGTCGCGGGGCCTCCGGGCTCTGGGCATACGGCATCTCCGGCGATCTCCCGATGGCCGTCGTACGCGTCGAGCGCGACGAGGAGCGGGACGTCGCGCGGCACCTCCTCAGGGCGCACGAGTACTGGCGCCTCAAAGGGATTGCCGCCGACCTGGTGATTTTGAATGCGAAGGGCACCTCCTACGCTCAGGATTTCCAAGAAGCGGTTGAAGCCATGGTGCGGGCAAGTCAGTCCGCGCTCGGCGGTGAGCGGGACGGGGAGCCGGGGAACGTGTTCGTGCTTCGGGAGGACCTGTTGCCATCGGAGGACCTGATCCTGCTTCGCTCGGCAGCGCGCGTGTTGATCCTAGCGAACAGGGGCACGCTGTCCGAGCAGGTGATTCGGCTGGGGCGCTTGAGGCCCGGACCGGTGCCGCGCCGGCTCCGCGCGCCGCGCGAGGAAGCGAAACCGGTTCCGCCCCCGACCCTCGATCTCGAGTACTTCAACGGCCTGGGGGGATTCACGCGGGACGGCCGAGAGTACGTCACGGTGCTGGGCCAGGGCCAGTGGACGCCGGCTCCGTGGATCAACGTCGTGGCGAATCCGGACTTCGGATTCCACGTCTCCGCCTCGGGCTCCGGCTACACCTGGTCCGTCAACAGCCGGGAGAACAAGCTGACGCCGTGGTCGAACGATCCGGTCAGCGACACGCCGGGCGAGGCGTTCTACGTGCGCGACCTGGACAGTGGGCTGATCTGGGGGCCGACGTGTCTTCCGATCCGCGAACAAGCCTCGCCCTACGTCATCCGGCACGGTCAGGGGTACAGTCGCTTCGAGCACACGTCCCACGGCATCGCGCTGGATCTGCTGCAGTTCGTGCCGCCCGGCGACCCGATCAAGATCTCGCGCCTCACACTGGTGAATCGGTCCAGTCACAAACGTCGGCTTTCGATCACGGCCTATGCGGAGTGGGTACTGGGCGTCACGCGCAGCCACTCCGCACCTCACGTGGTCACCGAGATCGATCAGGAGACCGGCGCCACGTTCGCGCGCAACGCCTGGAACGGTGAGTTCGCGAGTCGGGTCGCCTTCGCCGACCTGGGAGGGCGCCAAACGTCGTGGACCTGCGACCGCCTCGAGTTCCTGGGTCGCAATGCGAGCCTCGACCACCCGGCCTCGCTCGAGCGGGGCGATGAGTTGTCGGGCAAGACCGGCGCGACCCTGGACCCCTGCGCCGCGCTGCAGACGGAGGTGGAGCTGCAGCCGGGGCAACGCACCGACGTGCTGTTCCTGCTGGGACAGGGGGAGAGTCCCGAACAGGCGCGAACGCTGATCGAACGCTACCGTCGGGAGGATGGCGACGCGCTGCTCCGCCAGGTCGAGAGCCAGTGGGACACCGTGCTCGGCGCCGTCCAGGTTCGCACGCCGGACACGTCGATGGATCTACTGCTCAATCGCTGGCTCCCCTATCAGACGCTCTCCTGTCGCCTCTGGTCCCGCTCCGCTTTCTACCAGTCTGGAGGGGCCTACGGGTTCCGCGACCAGCTCCAGGATGTCATGGCGCTGTTGGTGGCGCGGCCCGATATCGCGCGCGAGCACATCCTGCGGGCGGCCGCCCGACAGTTCCCTGAGGGAGACGTCCAGCATTGGTGGCATCCCCCCACCGGGCGGGGGGTACGGACGCGAATCTCCGACGACCTCCTGTGGCTGCCCTATGCCGTCGTTCAGTATCTGGCAGTGACCGAGGACTGGAGCGTGCTCGACGAGACGATCCCATGGCTCGAGGGTGCGATCCTCGAGGAGGACGAGCACGAGTCCTACTTCGAACCCGATGTATCCGAAGACCGAGCGACACTATTCGAACACTGTGCGCGGGCACTGGATCGAAGTCTCGAGGTGGGCAGTCATGGTCTCCCGTTGATCGGTACGGGCGACTGGAACGACGGGATGAACCGTGTCGGTCAAGAGGGCCGCGGAGAAAGCGTGTGGCTTGGTTGGTTTCTCCACGTGAACTTGCGCCAGTTCGCCCCAATCGCCGATAGCCGCGCGGAACCGGAGCGGGCGGCGCGGTGGCGGCAGCGGGCCGAGGCGTTGCTGACGTCGTTGGAGGGCGAAGCGTGGGACGGCGAGTGGTACGCGCGAGCGTTCTTCGACGATGGGACACCGCTCGGAGCTGCTCGGAACGACGAATGCCAGATCGATTCGATCGCCCAGTCGTGGGCGGTCCTGTCCGGCGCCGGTGATCCGGATCGGGCGCGCCAGGCCATGGCATCGGTCGAACGTCGGCTGGTCCGTCGGGCCGACCGGTTGCTACTGCTCTTCTCCCCGCCGTTTGATCAGACGGAAAGAGATCCCGGGTACATCAAAGGCTATCTGCCCGGCATCAGGGAAAACGGCGGGCAGTACACCCACGCTGCGATCTGGTCGGTCATTGCCTACGCGCTGCTGGGCGAGGGAGACAAGAGCGTCGAGCTCTTCAACCTGCTCAATCCGATTCACCATGCGAGCCGCCGCGCGGGTGCGCACCGGTACAAGGTGGAGCCCTACGCCGTCGCCGCAGACATCTATTCCGCACCCGCGCACGTCGGGCGGGGAGGATGGACCTGGTACACCGGTGCCGCTGGCTGGCTCTACCGTGCGGGATTGGAGTCGATTCTCGGATTCCAAAAGCGGGGGTCGGCTCTCGCCATCGATCCATGCATTCCTCGCGGTTGGAAACACTTCGAGATCGACTATCGTCATGGCAACACGCTCTATCGGATCGTGGTCGAGAATCCGAATGCGGTCTGTCGCGGCGTGTCCCGCGTCAGCATCGACGGAACACCACTTCCGGATCAGGCGCTCGTTCCCCTCTCCGACGACGGTCTCGAGCATCAGGTCGACGTCGTGCTCGGATAGGCGTCAGTCCACGCGTGGTGGGGTAGAGACATTCACAACCCAACCGGAGATCGACCAGTGAGAGTGGCAGCGAGTGTCACGATCCCGATGGCAGCGGCTGCCGCTCTGGTGCTGCTGCCGGCCGCCGGCCCGAGTATCCCGATGGGGTCACCTTTTGTACGGCCGGTCGCGGCGGACTCTCTGAACGACGGGCCCCACGTCTACTGGCAGACTCCGTCCGATGCCGTGGTCTTCTACCTGTGTGACGGGGTGGTCCTTACGAAGCGGTACGCACCGAGTGATACGCTGCGGTTCACGGGGTTCTGCAGCGACTCGACCTGGCAGTACGTGATCCCCGTTCAGGCTCCTGGCGTCGAACCGGATACCTATGAACGCGTACCGAAGATTTTCGCGATAAGCGACATCCACGGTGAATTCGAACCGCTCGTAGATCTGCTCGAGGCGTCGGGGGTCATCGACGAAGGAATGCACTGGAACTGGGGCGCCGGACATCTCGTCGTCAACGGGGACACCTTCGATCGCGGCGGCCAGGTGACGGAGTGTCTGTGGCTGTTCTATCGTCTCGAGCTGGAGGCGCGAGCGGCGGGCGGCCGCGTGCACTTTCTGCTGGGCAACCACGAGACCATGGTGCTGCGTCGCGATCTTCGCTACGTCAACGAGAAATACACAAACGGGATCGTACGAGCGACGCAGGTGAACTACACCGACTTGTTCGGACCCGACATGGAGCTGGGACGGTGGCTCCGCACGAAGCACACCGCCATCAAGCTCAACCGGGTGCTGTTCGTACATGGCGGGATCCCTCCCCGCCTGGTCGCGCGTGGTGCGAGCTTGGGCGTGATGAACGACTTGGCACGCGGGACCTTGGACTCCCGATCGTATGAGATCGCGTTCGACGACGAGCTCAGGAAGCACTACGGGCACAGCGACGAGGGACCGTTCTGGTACCGGGGCTATCACAGGACCGAGGAGGGGCGGTACCCGCAGGCAACGGGTACGCAGGTGGATTCCATCCTCGACGCCTACGACAGTCGCGCGATCGTCGTCGGCCACACGGGTGTCGACCAGGTGATGAGCCTGTATGAGGGGAGGGTGTTCGCGCTGGACGTCCCGCTCGAGGAGCTTGGCTCGTTCCAAGGACTCCTGTGGGACGGGGACCGGTTCTTCCGCGTCACCGGTGACGGCTCGCTCGAGCCACTCGAAGGCACCCAGGGGCGCTCGATCGATCGGAGAGACACCGAGAGATAAAAACACGTGACGATGGGCCGGCCTCGTCCAGGAAGGGGTACGGACTCGAGGGCACGGAAAGACAAGGGGCCGCACCGACGTGTCGATGCGACCCCTCTTTCGTTACCCGCAATGCTCTGCGGCGTGACTAGCCGATCTTGGAGACGTTCTCCGCGGCCGGGCCCTTTTGGCCCTGAACCACGTCAAACTCTACGGCATCACCTTCGCCAAGCGACTTGAAACCCGTCGCCTGGATCGCCGAGTGGTGGACGAAGCAGTCCTTCTCGCCATTGTCGGGGGTGATGAAGCCGAAGCCCTTCTGATCGTTGAACCACTTCACTTTGCCAGTGGTGCGTGACATACCTACTCCTCTGTGTTCGATGCGCGTCGGAGTCCGGAGTGTCCGCACTGGCCGATCGTCCATCGTGTTGTCCGCGGATGTGTCCCCGCGGTGGGGTGCCGCGTCGTGCGGCGTGCTACCAAGAGAAAAGGGGAACCGCGTCAGTTGCCGGGTTCCCCTGCAATTTCCGTTGCGTCTGTCTGTGGCGCTTCGATGAACGCCTCTTGGCCTGCTTACAAGATAATCGGTCCGGTCCCGAAAGGGAATGACCCGCGTTTCGGCACCGGTCGGCGCGTTTGACAGGGTCTGGGCAACCGACTATCCTTCGTAGAGGGCGATGTCGCATGTCGTCATATGGACATGGATCTGAAAGCGGGAATGCGCCGCAGCGCTGATCCCGCTTTTTGTTATGGGAGGAGAGCCTTGCCCCTGATACTTCATGGTCGCACCGGCGACGCCCAGACCACAGCGGCCGCCCTCCCCGGGTTCCTCACACGGACGGCCAGTTGAGGGCCGCGCTCCCCGACGAGTACCAGGACGGCGTTTCGGCGGGCTCGCTGGTCAAGGCGCGACGCTGCTGGCTGGATATGTCGGCCGCCGATGCGCTGCTGTTCCCGCAGCGGTTCACGTTCGGCTTCCACAGCCCGACTCAGCGGATGGCCCTCGGCCTGACGGACTTCCTGCGATACACCGACTACGCGGGGTTCGTGCGCACGACCGACCGCGTCGGTGTTCCTCCGGGAGACCCTTGGCACGTGGCGGGAACCACACACGCCTCGGTCTGGTCCCTGCCGGGTCTGGAGCACCTGTTCATGCGCATGCGGGGGGCGGGCTCGCGCTATGAGTCCACGCTCGTCACCTTGGACCTCTTGCCGAAGTCGCGATGCCGCCGATGAACGCCTGCACCTATCGCGGATGGACGATCACGCCCCGCACGTTCCAGATCCACGGCAGCTCACAGTGGACCCTGGATCTCGTGATTGGGTACCGCACAAAGCAACGCGCGTTCAGCGGACCGAAGACGTTCCGGACTGAGCAGGCGGCCATTCGCGGGTGCCACGCGTTTGGACGTCGTATCATCGATGGCCGAGTGCCGTACTGTTCCCTGGAGAACCTGCGATGAGTCGACCTGTCGTCGAGCAGCGGCGGCTGCAACACCGCGGCCGCGAGTTTCATTTCGTGTCCTACGATGGCCGGCCGGCCAACTTCAAGCGGGCGCAACCTGCCACGACGCCTGCGTGGTGGCTGATGAGCGCCGGCACGCGGTGGGAGGTCATGCCGTTTCGCCCCGGCCGGGATGCGGCGGAGCTCGATCTCGCGTTCGCGGCATGGCTCGACGCGCACGTATTTCGATCCCACGACGAGAACGGAGGCTGACGATGGCGAGACGCGGCCCACTTTCGGCAGCGAAGCGCAAACGCGAAGTCGCCAAGCGAGAGAAGCGTCAGGCCAAGCTGGAGCGGCGCGCCAAGCGCGCGGAGGAGAAGGCTCAGGCCCGCGAGGCGCCAGACACCGACGACACCGACAACACCGACAACATTGACTCGGAGGACAATGAGCAACCGCATCGAGTATAGCGGGTACGTGATCGAGCCCCTCACCAAGCCCAAGGGCGAACCAGACGGCTGGACGCTCGAGGTGCGCATCACCCCCGCGGACCGTCGCACGAAAGCCCGCCGGTGCCGCGGGCCGAACACCTACACCAGCGAGAAGCTGGCCATCGCGAACTGCCTGGAGTTCGGCCGGCAGATCGTGGACGGGAAGCTCACACCGAGGGTCAAACCCACGAACTAGCCGGCTCCTCCGGTGGGAGTCGGCATTCAGACGTGGCGGTAGGAGGGTAGGGCGGTAAGACGTATCCTACCGCCCCACGGCCTTGCCACTGCTACATCCCTTCTACATCCAGAACCACCGGGCTCCCCAGTCCCAGTCGCGCGAGCGGCCGAAGCTGGGTCGCGGCGTCTCCAACCACCAGGTAGATCATCCGATCGGGATCGATGTAGCGCTGGGCGAGTGCCTTGTGCCGCTCGAGCGTCATTTCCCGCGTCTCGGCCTCCTGCTCGCGCACGTAGTCGAACGGCCGCCCGTACATGGCGATTTCGTTGAGCATGCCCAGCAGCGCGGGCAATGTCTCGAACCGGCGTGCATTGGACTGCACCAGCGCATTCTTGGTGAACGTGAGATCGTCTTCCGAGATGCCCTGGCGATACTTGGCGATCTTGTCGCGGAAGATCTCCACCGACTCGTACGTCGCATTGGATCGCACGCTCGACGATGCCGTGAACGTGCCCGGCATGTGTCCGCCACCGAACCCTGAGCGCGCACCGTAGGTGTAACCCTTCTCCTCACGCAGGATCAGGTTGAGCACCGAGTTGAAGCTGCCCCCAAGACGATGATTCATGACCGTCGTGGCGTTGTAGTCGTCGTGCGTTCGCGCGAGGCCCAGGTGACCGACGTAGATCTGCGATTGCTTGGCACCGGGGATGTCCACGAAATAGAGCATGGATCTGGGCTGCGGCGCGGGGGCCGCATACTCCGGCAGCGTCACATCTCGTGCCGGCCAGCTCTCCTCCAGCGGCCGGAACAGTGCGATCGCTTCGGCCTCCGTGATGTCCCCCGCGATCGTGATGTACGATACCGACGGCGAGTAGTTGGCGTCGTAGAACTCCTTGAGATCGTCGATGGAGACCGCCTGCACCGACGATGCCGACCCGATGGTCGGGTGCGCCAGCGGGTGGCCATCGCCGTACACCAACCGGTTGTACACCATGGATGCCACCGCCCCGGGGTTGACCTTGCGGCGGTTGATGGTCTCGACGGTCTCATCCTTGATGCGTGCAAACTCCGTCTCGTCCCAGCGGGGCTCGAGCAGGATCTCCTGGAAGAGCGCCGTGATGGCGCTCGCCTTGGACTTGAGCCCGTTGGCGCGAATCACGATCGACTCGTTGGTGGTGAACATCGAGATGTTGGCGCCCAGCCCGTCAATGGCTTCCTCCAGCTCGATCGGCGTCTTGGTGGCCGTCCCCTCCATCATGATGTCGGTCATGAGGTTGGCGACCCCGACCTTGTTCAGGTCGTCGAGCTGGTGACCGCCGCGAATGGTCAGCGAGTAGTTCACCAGCGGCAGCTCGTGATGCTCGATCCCGTAGATCTTGAGACCGTTCGCATAGGTGTGGGTCCACACCTCGGGAAGCGTCACGGTGGGGGACGGGCCCTTTGGCGGTTCCACGGTGCGATCGAAGCTGGACGGCAGGTCCGCTACCCGCTCGGCTCCGACCATGGTCGCCCCGACTCCCGCTCCGGCGGCGGTGATGACTTCTTCCTGCACGGGAAAGCGCTCACCCCCGGAGGCCACCAGGTTGGTCTGGCCTTTGGGGACGAAGCTCGTGAGCACGAACGGCTTGTTCTTGATGTACTGCTCGTACACCCGCCACACGTCGCCCGAGGTCACGGCCAGCGATCGACGGATGTCCTCCTCGCTGAAGCCAGGTGATCTGGCGAACTCGTTGTACCGCGCGAGCTGAAACGACTTACCCAGGATGCTCGAGATCGCGTTGTAGAAGCCGGTCTCGATCTGCGCCTTGATGCGGTCCAGATCGTCCTCCGTGAACCGCTCCTCCTCGAACCGTTGGAACGCCTGCCCGATCGCGGTCTCGACGTCCGACAGCGACTTACCGGGGAACGCACGGATGCGAACGCGGAACGAGCCTGCCATCTCCCGGCTGCGCTGGAACGCCGACACCGACGGCGCCAGCTTCTCCTCCTCCACGATCACCTGGTAGAGCGGCGCCCTCTTTCCATCGGAGAACAGCTCCCCCAACATGCTGAGCGCATAGGCGTCTGCCTCGAACTGCTGCACGGTCGGGAACACCATATTGAGCTCGGGCGAGCGCGCGAAGTTGTCCTCGTGAAACGCCCGCTTGGTCTCGGTGAGCGTCACGGTGCGTGGCTCGGGCTCCGACATGGCACCGGCCGCAGGAATCTCGCCGAAATACTTCTCGACCCAGGCCTTGGCCTCCGCGACGTCGAAATCGCCGGCGATCACGAGTGTCGCGTTGTTGGGCCCGTACCAGGTCCGGAAGAAATTGCGGACGTCCTCCACGGTCGCGTTCGCGAGGTCTTCGAACGAGCCGATGACCTGCCAGTTGTACGGATGGTCCTCGGGAAAGAGCAGCTTGTCGATCACGTAGCTGGTGTGCCCGTACGGGTTGTTGTCGACCCGCTGCCGTTTTTCGTTCTGTACCACGGCCTGCTGATTGACGAACGCCTGCTGCGTCACCGTCGGCAGCAGGTAGCCCAACCGGTCGGCCTCGAGCCACAGCGCCATCTCGAGCGCGTTCTTTGGCACGACCTCGAAGTAGATCGTCTGGTCGGATGACGTCCCGCCGTTCAGCGTCCCGCCGGCGTCCTGGATCTTCTGGAAGAACTGATCCTCACCAACGTGCTGGGACGACTGGAACATCATGTGTTCGAAGAGGTGCGCGAACCCGGTGCGACCCACCTCCTCGCGGTTGGAGCCGACGTGATAGAGAACCGCCACCGCGGCGATCGGATCCGAGCGATCTTCGTGAAGCACCACGCTCAGCCCGTTGTCCAGCTGATACATCTCGTAATCGATCTCGAAGTCGGGACCGGCCTGACAGCCGACCAGGAATGGAGCGACGAGCGCGGCACCCACCAGGGCGCGCCAGGATGCAGAACGCATGGAACTACCTCCCACATGGCGGGCGTGGTCACCCGCCGGCTGAGTCAACGTGGATCGGGTCCAAACTACGGGAAGGTCGGTACGAGGGTAAGGGGTACTACAGTCCGATCTGGGCCCTCGCACGCCGGTCGGCATCGAGGGACGGAATAGATGGACGGTCCACGATGGTCGAGGACTTCGTCGTTGGCGAGCCTGAGTTGACACCCTCGTGACCTGCTGAGAACATCCTACCATGCAGGCTTGCGGTTGCCCCAGGTGCTGCACTCTCTTCCATAGAAAAGGAGGCCACCACGCCATACCTGCCAACTGAGCACCGATACGACGCGATGACGTACAACCGCTGCGGCCGGAGTGGTCTCAAACTGCCGGCGGTGTCGCTCGGGCTGTGGCACAACTTCGGTGGTGTCGACGTGTTCGAGAACGCCCGAGCCATGATTCACCGGGCGTTCGACTTAGGGATCACCCACTTCGACCTGGCCAACAACTACGGTCCCCCGTTCGGATCAGCCGAGGAGACGTTCGGCCGGATCCTGCGGCAGGACCTTGGGGACTACCGCGACGAGCTGATCGTCTCCTCCAAGGCGGGCTGGGACATGTGGCCCGGTCCCTATGGCAATTGGGGCTCGCGCAAGTACCTGCTCGCGAGCCTCGATCAGAGCCTCAAGCGTCTCGGGCTCGAGTACGTCGACATCTTCTATCACCATCGCCCCGATCCCGAGACGCCGCTGGAAGAGACGATGGGCGCGCTCGACGCCGTCGTCCGTCAGGGCAAGGCGCTCTATGTCGGGATCTCGGCCTATTCGCCTGAGGAGACGCGCCGCGCGGCGGGCCTGCTGCGGGAACTCGGGACGCCCTGTCTGATCCACCAACCGCGCTACAGCATGTTCGATCGGACGGTTGAGGAGGGCCTGTTGGCCGTGCTGGAGGAGGAGGGCATCGGCTGCATCGCGTTCTCGCCGCTGGCGCAGGGCGTGCTCACTGACCGGTATCTGGACGGCATCCCGGACGACTCCAGGGCGGCCAAGCCCCACGGTTTTCTCAACCGCGGGGAAATCACCGACCACGTGGTGGGGCAAGTGCGCCGGTTGGGCGACATAGCTCGAAAGCGCGGCCAGTCGGTGGCGCAGCTGGCGCTGGCGTGGGTGCTACGTCACTTGGGCGTCACGTCGGTCCTGATCGGCGCCAGTCGCGTCGAACAGATCGACGATGGCGTCGCCGCGCTCGATCACCTGGCATTCGCCGCCGACGAGCTCAAGGAGATCGATCGAATCCTGGGTGGGTGATGTTGCTCGGGCAGGTCTCGAGGGCGGTTGCGATGAGCCGACTACGGCCCTGCCGCCGAACGCACGGTACAGGCTATGTGATGGCTGCACCTAGATCACCGATACTGCTGCGAACATAGAATTCTACCGGTTCACATCATCCTCCGCCCGCTTCATCTGTTCCAGCCAGTGTGTGATCACCCGCATTACCGCACCGCACGCCCAGTTCATCACCGCCTGCAGGCGGGAGCGGAACTGCAGCCTTCGTGGTACCTCTCGTTAGGCCGCGGGTTCAACGAACCAGGGCCAGGCAAGCCGTGCTGTGGTCTGCGACCTCGATTTGGACCCGCAACTCCTTTCGACTACGGATTGCTCACTCGGACCGGCGTCAAGCTGCCAGGACCCGTCGAGCCAGAGCCCAGTTGGCCTACCGAGTTGCTTCCCCAACAATACGCGCCAGTGTTCGCGAGGTTCACGCCGCAACTGTGGCTGTTACCACCAGCCAACTCAGAGAACTGTACGTTGCCGTATATGGGCGTGGGCAGGAGCTGCGTGACCGTGGAACCATCGCCCAGTTCGCCGTCTGTGTTGAGTCCCCAACAGTAGCCCTCACCGCCGGCGACCCCGCAGGTGAAGTTTGTCCCGGCGGTCATCGGGCTGAACGTCAGCCCGCCAAGTACTAGCGTTGGCCGGAACCTTACCGTAGTCGTGCCATCACCAATCTGGCCGTAGAAATTGTTCCCCCAGCAGTATCCACCCCCAGTCGCCAGCCCACAGGTATGATTCCGGCCAGCGGAAATCGTGGTGAAGGTCAGCGGTTGTGTCTCCCCCAGCGGGGGTATGACGGCAACCGGCGTGTTGCTCGGGACATCGTTGCCGGTTCCAAGCTGGCCGTTGTTGACGCCCCAACAGCGCGCGGTATTGTCCGATACGATGATGCCGCAACTGTGGCCAGATCCCGTCGTGACCGACTGGAACGTGAGTCCGCCGGAGACCGGTACGGGCACTGGACTGAATGCCCCGTCGTTACTTGAACCGTCACCCAGTTGCCCAAACGAATCGGATCCCCAGCAGTATGCCGCACCGGCGGTGGTAACGCCGCACGTGTGGGACCCGGAGGCGGCCGCGCTCACGGAGGTGAAGGTCAAGCTGCCGGAAACGGCCACCGGGACCGGGCTCGCTGTGCCCGACACTCCATCGTCACCCAACTGCCCGACCGAATTGTCACCCCAGCAATATGCGGTGCCGCCGGCTGCCACCGCGCAGGTGTGGTTCGCTCCGGCATCCACCATGGTGAAGGTCAGTCCGCCGGCAACAGCCACGGGCGCGTTGCTGCTCGGTCCCGACGCGCCATTGTCGCCCAACTCGCCGAACGTATTGTTACCCCAGCAGTACAGCGTCCCGAGGAAAGTGAGGCCACATGCATGCTGGTTCCCCGAGGCAACCATCGTCCAGTCGCCCTCGGGGAAGAAGAAGACGTCCCCTGTCGAACTGACGTCCAATAAGGGGGTTGGGCTCTCGAGCGTGAGATCCACGGATTGACTCACGGCATCGTTGATTTCAGTGGTTCCCACCCCGTTGGTGATGGTCACGAGACTGGTCGTCGGTGTCGCCGAGCCCGATGTCCTCAGCGTAACCGACCCGTTGATGGTGGGATCCACGTCGCCAGACTGGTCTTGCGCCTGGACGGTTACTGTCACCGGCGTGTTTACCGTGCCGTCCACAGGGTCGAGAATCGCATAGGCGACTGCAGCAGGCGAGAACGTCAGGTCCTGCGTGGAACTCACATCCAAGCCAGTGGGCGGGACCTCCACGTCGTCGGCGAGCGTGAGAATGACGGTCTCGGCGGTGTTGTCGCTGACGTTGATGATGCCGACACCGTCGATGATATCGACAGCGCCTCCAGACGCGTTTCCGCTAGCCACCAGTCTGACATCCCGCTGCTCCTGGACGTCCACTGCGCCGAACTCGTCCTCGGCTTGGACCGTGACCGGAACCGGGGTTCCCGCCGTACCGTCGACGGGGTCA
>JBDHEI010000015.1:0-57318 GCA_039591075.1 Gemmatimonadota bacterium | reverse complement strand
AAAGGCCGGGGAGTCCGATGCCTTCATCTCGGCGGGCAACACCGGCGCCGTGATGGCGGCGAGCACCCTTTTTCTGGGACTGCACCCGGGGGTCGATCGTCCGGCGATTGCCGCTCTCTTCCCCACCGCGGGCAAGCCTGCCCTCGTGCTGGATGCCGGGGCCAACGTCGATTGCTCGCCCCGCGAGCTGAGGGGGTTCGCCCACATTGGATCCGTGTACGCCCGAGACGTCCTTGGCCGAAGCGATCCCAGCGTGGGATTGCTCAACATTGGTGAGGAGGAGGAGAAGGGCAACGAGGCCGTTCGGAACACCTACGAGCACCTGGCCAACGATCCCGGGATCAGATTCGTGGGCAATGTGGAGGGACGGGACATTTTGAGCGGTGCCTGCGATGTCACGGTATGTGACGGCTTCGTGGGAAACGTGTTGCTCAAGTTCTACGAAACGGTGGCGCACCTGTTTCGCGGACTGCTGGAGCGAGAGATGGAGCAGGCGGTTCTCCGAGGAGATGGCATGCGTCGTGTGTTCAAGGTGCTCGACTACTCGGAGTACGGTGGCGCTCCGCTCCTGGGGGTGCGCGGCGTCTCGATCATTTGCCATGGACGATCGCCGTCGCGGGCCATCAAGAATGCCATTGGCGTCGCGCTCCAGTCGGTCGAGAGCGAGCTGAATCAGCACATCGCCGCCGAATTTGCCAGTGGGGAGAGCGTCACATGAAAAAGCCCGTGGCTCGGCTCGTCGGCACGGGGCGGTATACACCGTCGAAGATCATGACCAATGCCGATTTCGAGCGGATGCTCGACACATCCGACGAGTGGATCCGCGAGCGAACCGGCATCCGCGAGCGGCGCATTGCGGAGGCCCACGAAACGGTGGCCTTCATGGCGAAGGTGGCCTGCGAGCAGGTGCTCGAGGCCACTGGTGTGAGCGTAGAGGACGTGGACACGCTCATTCTGGGAACGGCGACACCCGATCGTCCACTCCCCGCCACCGCCTGCGATCTGCAGGCCCAGCTTGGCGCCAACAACGCAGCCGCGTTCGACTTGGGCGCGGCATGCAGTGGGTTCCTCTACGGGTTGACTGTTGCGGAGGCCATGGTGGGGAACGGCTCTGCCCGCAACGTGCTCGTCGTGGGAGGCGAGCGCCTGACGACGATTACGGACTACCAGGACCGGGCAACCGCCATCCTCTTCGGGGACGGTGCAGGTGCGACGTTGGTTCAGCCGGCGGCGGGTGACGGCCGCGGTATCCTGGCCACCTACCTGAAGTCCGATGGCCGGTTGGCGGATCTGCTCTATCGGCCGGGTGGTGGCGGCAACCACCCGCCCGATCAGGGGCTGCTCAACGACCGGAGCTACTACATGAAGATGGCGGGTCGGGAGGTCTTCAAGTCGGCGGTGTTGTCCATGGCCGACGCATGCGACCAGGCGCTCCAGCAAGCGGGCATTGCCGGTCAGGATGTCGACGTCCTGATCCCGCACCAGGCCAATATCCGGATCATCGAGGCCACGGCGAAGCACGCTGGCATCCCGATGGACAAGGTGTACGTGAATGTGGACCGGTATGGGAACACGTCCGCGGCGTCGATCCCGATCGCGCTCGACGAGTGCGTGCGCGCCGGACGCATCACCGAAGGGTCGCTCGTGCTACTCGTGGCGTTTGGCGGAGGGTTCACCTGGGGGAGCGTCGCCGTCCGGTGGTAAAGGCGGTGCTGCTGTGCCCCGGACAGGGGGCACAGAAGGTGGGGATGGGCAAGGACCTCGCTTTGGCGTTCGTGGAGGCGCGCGAGGTCTTTGAGGCGGTGGATCAGGCGCTCGGCGTTCGCCTGACGACGATCATGTGGAACGGTCCGGACGCCGAACTCACGCTCACGCACAACGCGCAGCCGGCCGTCCTCGCCCATTCGATTGCCGCGTTCGCCACCGTCCGCTCGGCCATCGACCCGGTTCTGGGGGCGGGACATTCGCTCGGCGAGTATAGCGCCTACGTGGCGGCCGGATCCCTCGACTTGGCCGACGCTGCCCGTTTGGTCCGGCGCAGGGGCGAGCTGATGCTCGCGGCCGGTCGTGCCCGTCCCGGGACCATGGCGGCGGTGCTGGGTCTGGAAACCGGCGCTGTCGTCGAGGGGTGTGCGGAGGCAAGCAGCTCAGGTGAGGTGGTCGTCGCCGCCAACGTCAACGCCCCGGACCAGACCGTGATTTCCGGTGATCCGGCAGCGGTCGAACGAGCGACCCGAATTCTCAAGGAGGCGGGCGCAAAGCGGGTGCTCCCGCTGAATGTGAGCGGTGCGTTTCACTCGCCCCTCATGGAGCCGGCGCAACAGGAACTCATCGAGGAGTTGGCCGGTGTCACGATCCGCGATCCGGCGTTTCCAGTGATCGCAAACGCGACGGCGGAGCCGGTGCGTGGCGGGACCGACGCCCGAGCCGGTCTCGGCGCCCAACTCACTGCGCCCGTGCGGTGGGTGGCCTCGATGGAGCGGGCGGTTGCAGAGGTGGGAACGGATGCGACCTTCGTCGAGATCGGACCTGGCACCGTGCTCAGCGGCCTGCTGCGTCGCGTCGACCGCGACGCGTGCGCCGTCGCCGTCGGGACCGTCGAACATGTGAATTCCTTCCTGGAGCAACACGCATGAGGATAGATCTCAGCGGCAGAGTTGCATTGGTCACGGGAGGTGCCCGCGGCATCGGGTCTGCGATTGCCAGCCACCTCTACGAGGCTGGCGCCCACGTGGGCATCACGGATCTCAAGGGCGCCTCCGAGGCGGCGGCCCAGCTCACGGGAAAGGCAAAGGCATTCGGCGCGGCCGCGGACGTGGCGGACATGGCCCAGTTGGACGAGGCCGCCAAATCCCTGGAGACCGCGCTGGGACCGATCGATATCTTGGTGAACAACGCGGGCATCACCCGTGACACGCTGCTGATGCGCATGGGCGAGGACGATTGGGACCTCGTCTTGCGCGTGAATCTCAAGGGGACGTTTCTCGCGACCAAGATCCTGTCGCGGGGCATGACGAAGCGCCGATGGGGGCGCATCATCAACATTGCGAGCGTCGTCGGCCTCCGTGGGAATGCGGGGCAGGCCAACTACTCGGCATCGAAGGCGGGCGTGATCGGATTCACCAAGACCATGGCTCGCGAACTGGCGTCGCGCAATGTGTTGGTTAACGCCATTGCCCCGGGCTTCATCGATACCGAGATGACCAAGGGGCTGTCCGAGGGTGTCCGAGAAGAGCTGATGCGGCAGATCCCACTGGCGCGGCTCGGGAACCCGGACGACGTCGCTAGAGCCGCGCTCTTCCTCGCATCCGACCTCGCCGACTACATTACGGGCCAAGTTGTAGTCGTCGACGGTGGGATGGTCATGTAACCCACGCTCCCGAATGTGAGAGGACCAACGATGCCCGACATGAAAGAACTCGAGGAGAAGGTCAAGGACATCATTGTCGAAGAGCTTGGTGTCGAGCGCGATAAGCTGGCCGAAGGTGCCAGCTTCATGGAGGACCTCGGTGCCGACAGCCTCGACACCGTCGAACTCGTGATGGCGTTCGAGAAGGAGTTCGACATCGACATTCCCGACGAGGAAGCCGAGAAGCTGCGCACAGTGGGCGACGCGCTGAAGTACCTGCACGAGAAAATGGGCGGGAACTGACGCGTTGAAACGCCGTGTCGTCGTAACGGGTCTCGGCCTGGTTTCGCCACTGGGGCTGACCGCCGCCGAGACCTGGACTGGCCTCGTCGCCGGCCAATCGGGTGCGGGTACCATTCGGCGCTTCGATCCCGCTCCTATGGACGTGCGCTTTGCCTGCGAGGTCAAGGGATTCGACCCTTTGCGGTACATGGACCGCAAGGAGGCAAAGCGGTTGGATCTGTTCGCTCAGTACGCGATGGCCACGACTACTCAGGCCATGGCTGATGCAGGCTTCGGGGACGCGCTTCCGAATCCCGACCGCACCGGGGTCATCATCGGTAGTGGCATCGGTGGGATCTCGACCTTCGAAGAGCAATGCAAGCTGTATCTCGAGAAGGGACCGTCCCGCGTCTCGCCCTTCTTCGTTCCTATGTTCATTCCGGACATCGCGTCGGGTCTCGTCTCCATCCGGTGGGGGGCAAAGGGACCCAACTACTGCACGGTCTCGGCGTGCGCGTCCTCGGCGCATGCCATCGGCGAGGCGTTCCGGCTGGTACAGTCAGGGGCGGCGAACATCATGATCGCCGGCGGTGCGGAAGCCGCCGTCACGCCGCTGGCGGTCGCGGGATTCGCCAACATGCGAGCGCTGTCCATCCGAAACGACGAGCCCGAGCGAGCATCCCGCCCGTTCGACAAGGATCGGGACGGGTTTGTGATGGGCGAGGGCGCCGGGGTCCTGATCTTGGAGGCTCTCGAAGACGCACTCGACCGGGGCGCCACGATCCGCGGCGAGGTACTTGGCTACGGGATGAGTGCCGATGCGTTTCACATGACGCAGCCTGCACCTGGTGGCGAGGGGGCCAGGCGGGCCATCCTCGCCTGTCTCGAGGATGGCGGCATCGATCACGCCGACGTGGGCTACATCAACTCGCACGGCACCTCCACGCCGCACGGGGATATCGCCGAGACCAGGGCGGTGAAAGATGTGTTCGGTGAACGGGCTCGCGATCTCGTCATGAACTCGACGAAATCGATGACCGGCCACGCGCTCGGGGCCGCCGGCGCCCTGGAGGCATCGATCACTCTCATGACCATGGAGACCGGGGTCATTCCGCCAACGATCAATCTGGATGCGCCCGACCCCGAATGTGATCTCGACTACGCGGCGAACCAAAGCGTCGAGCGCCACGTGGACGTGGCCCTGTCGAACTCGTTCGGGTTCGGGGGTCACAACGTCACCCTGGCCTTCGGGCGCTATCGGGAATGACCTGGGCCACGAAGCCCGGTGGCAGGCATCGCCGAAGGGTGGTGACTGGGGGGGGACATGGCTAAGGACGTCTTGATCATGACCGGCTCGGAAAGCGACCGAGAACGGGTGAGTGCGGCGTTCGCCGTGCTGGACGACGCCGGGGTAGGGTACGATTTCGTCGTGTCGTCGGCGCATCGGAATCCCGAGCAGACGGCGAACGTCGCCAAGACCGCGAAAGCCAAGGGGTATCGGGTGGTGATTGCCGCGGCCGGCCTGGCAGCGGCGCTTCCAGGAGCTGTGGCAGCGCTCACAGACCTGCCGGTGGTGGGACTCCCCCTCGACGTCGGCCCGCTCCGGGGTGTCGACGCACTGTACGCGATGGCCCAACTGCCGCCGGGGTGTCCCGTCGGGACGGTGGGAATTGGGAATGCCAAGAACGCCGCCCTCTTGGCGCTGCGAATCCTGGGGCGTTGAGGCGCCGAGCGCCCACCCTACCGCCTGCTCACTCGAGTTCCTATCATCACCCCATGCGACAACGGTTCGGCATCGGCTTCGACTCGCACACCTTCGTCGAGAAGCGTCCACTGATTCTCGGCGGTGTGAAGGTCGACTATCCCAAAGGGCTCAAAGGCCACTCGGACGGCGATGCGGTGGCCCATGCGGTAATCGATGCCCTCCTGGGTGCGGCGGCCATGGGCGACGTCGGACGCCTCTTTCCGGATACGGACAAGCGCTGGAAAGGTGCCGACTCCATGCTCCTCCTGGCCGAGGTGCGGCGGCGCGTGGTCGCAGCGAGCTACTCAATTGTCAATGTTGACGTCACCGTGATCGCCGAGCGCCCCAAGCTGGAACCCTACATTGACCAGATGCGAGAGAACATCGGGAGAGTTCTGGGGCTCCCCACCAGCGCGGTGTCGGTCAAGGCCAAGACCAACGAGAAGATGGACGCCGTGGGACGAGGCAAGGGCATCCAGGTCTTCGCTGTGGCGTCGATCGGAGGTGCCTGACCTGCTCGACGCCCTTCTCGAGCGGTTGCTCGCTCTGCCAAGCTCCACTGTCTATGTCTTGGTCGGGGCCCTGGCCGCGTTGGAGAACATCTTCCCTCCCGTCCCCGCCGATACCGCTGTCGGCATCGGTGCCTTCCTGTCGCATCGCGGCACAGTGGTGGCGACGACCGTGTTTGCCGTGACGTGGGTCAGCAACGTCACGGCTGCCAGTCTGGTCTACCTTGCCGGACGTACACTCGGCCGGCAGTTTTTCACCGGTCGGCTGGGGAGGCGACTCCTCAATCCGGCGCGACTCGAGCGGATCGAGCGGCTGTATCGGCGCCACGGCGCGTGGGGCATATTCCTCTCGCGGTTCGTTCCGGGCGTACGAGCGGTCGTGCCGCCTTTCGCGGGCGTCGCGCGGCTCGGCGTCGTGCAATCCCTCGTGCCCATGGCCGTGGCGTCGGGTATCTGGTACGCGCTCCTGACCGCCGTCATCGCCAAGTCGGCCGGACGGATCGAAGATGTGGCGCGACTCGTGGGACGACTCAACTGGGTGACGGTGCTCGTGGCGCTCGCAGCAGGCGGAGCCATCGTGCTCGCAGTGCGCCGGCGGCGGGCTAGTGACCCATCGAAATGAACGGATTGGCCGGTTCTGTCGGTGGGGAGCGCGGAGCCGGTGACTGAGCCAACGAGTGCGCGCGATCGCGCGTTTGCCGTCGAAGGATTCCGGGATTTCCTGGCCCTGGAAGCGGGGAATAGCCGGCACACCGTCATGGGCTACACGCGAGATGTTCGGCAGCTGGCCGAGTACGTGTCCCAGCGCGGCTTGGACGGTCCGGACGCGATTGCCCCCAAGCACCTCAGGGAGTTTCTCTACCACCTGAAGGACCTGGGACTCGCGCCATCGAGCATCCGGCGGCACATCTCCAGTATCAGGACGTATTACAGGTTCTTGGTTTCCGAGGGATTCGCGCCAACTGACCCGAGCGAGCGGATCGAGCTCCCGAAGGTCTGGCGGAAGTTGCCCGAGGTCCTGACGCATGACGAAGTCGAGGCCCTCCTGGGCGCACCCAGTCTCGACGAGAAGCTGGCATGGCGGGACCGCGCTCTGTTGGAAGTCGCGTACGCCACCGGGGTCCGGGTGTCAGAGTTGATCGGCCTGGACGTGAGCGACGTGTGGTACGATGACAGACTGGTGCGGGTGCTCGGCAAGGGTGCGAAGGAGCGTCTGGTGCCCATCGGCCGTCGGGCGCTCGGCGCAACAGCCCTGTATGTACGGGAGATCCGGCCGAAGCTCGACCGCGGAAAAGGAGCGGGCAAGCTGTTCCTCAATGCCCGCGGAGGCCCACTCTCACGTGTCGGGGCCTGGGGCATCATCAAGCGCTGTGCGGCCCAGGCAGGTCTCGAGAAGCGCGTCTCGCCCCATACCCTCCGACACACGTTTGCCACGCATCTTCTGGAGGGCGGCGCCGACCTTCGAGCCGTGCAGGAAATGTTGGGGCACGCCGACCTGTCGACCACGCAGCTCTACACGCACGTCGATCGGGACTACCTGCGCAAAGTCCATCGCACCTATCACCCCCGCTCGTGAGGCCCTGGCCTTAGTCTTTACCGGGCAACCGATTACGGCTTTCCGGCCGATGGCACGACTTTTGACAAGGAAGGCCGCCGAGTATTACCTTTGGCCGTGCAGATCCTCTGCGTGATTCCGGCCCGGCTCGGTGCCAACCGACTCCCCCGAAAGCCTCTTCGTCTCCTGTCCGGCGAGCCTCTCGTGCGACATGTGGCCCGTCGTGCTCTCGAGTCTGCGATCGCATGCCGAGTGGTCGTGGCGACGGATCACCCCAGCGTCGCCGAAGCTGTCACGCACCTCCCGATCGACGTGATCTTCACCGATCCCGCGCATCGCTGCGGTACCGAGCGTGTAGCCGAAGTTGCTGCTCGCCGGGAGTTCAGCGGGGCTGAGATCGTGCTCAACGTTCAAGGCGACGAGCCGTTCTTCCCGGTCGAGGCGGCGCGTGACGCTGTGCGTGAGGTCGAAACGGGACGTCCCGTCGGGACGGTCGGCGCACAGTTAGATCCGGCGGACCTGTTGGATCCGGATCGGGTCAAGGTGGTGGTTGATGGCGATGGCGTGGCTCGTGGCTTTGCCCGCACTGTTTCGGCCTCTGCAGCATGGCATCGCGACGGGGACGTCAGACGCCATCTGGGGATCTATGCGTACTCCCGCAGTGCGCTGGCCCGGTGGGTGGCAGCGCCCCCTGCTGCGGAAGAGCGTGCCGAGGGTCTCGAGCAACTGCGACCATTGCAGCTGGGAATGTCGATCGGCGTCGTGCGGTACGACGCCCCGGCCCCGCCGGCCGTCGACACCATCGACGATCTTTCGGCGGCCGAGCGTTACATGACTCTCTCGACCCAGAGGGTGGGCTGATGAGCGGCACCAAGTACATCTTCGTCACCGGCGGCGTCGTTTCCTCTCTGGGGAAGGGCATCGCCGCCGCTTCGCTCGGACGGCTCCTGGTTGAGCGCGGACTCAAGGTCACGATCCAGAAGTTCGATCCGTACATCAACGTCGACCCGGGCACCATGTCGCCTTACCAGCACGGCGAGGTCTTCGTGACCGACGACGGTGCCGAGACGGACTTGGATCTGGGTCACTACGAGCGGTTCATCGAGCGCGCGCTCTCACAGGTCAACAACGTTACGACTGGTCGGATCTATCTCTCGGTCATTACAAAAGAGCGGCGTGGGGAGTTTCTCGGCGGGACCGTGCAGGTCATTCCCCACATCACCGACGAGATCAAGTCCGCCGTAAGGCGGCTCGCGCCGGAACATGATGTGGTGATCACCGAGATCGGTGGGACGGTGGGTGACATCGAGTCGCTGCCGTTTCTCGAGGCCATTCGACAGTTCCGCCAGGAGGTGGGGCGCGACAATGCCATCTTCATCCACCTCACGCTCGTTCCGTTCATCGCGGCAAGCGGCGAGCTCAAGACGAAGCCCACCCAGCACTCCGTCCGGGAGCTCATGGAGATCGGAATCCAACCCGACATCCTCATCTGCCGAGCCGATCGCGCGTTGTCGGACGCCATCAAACGCAAGATCGCGTTGTTCTGCAACGTCGATCACGATTGCGTGATCGAGAGCCGGGACGCCGAATCGATCTACGAGGTTCCGCTGCGCTTCCGGGACCAGCACTTGGACCGCTTGGTCTGCGCCCGCCTCGGTTTGGAGGTCAAGGAGCCGGACCTGCGTCCGTGGGCCACCATGGTCGACCGTGCGGTCAACCCGCGTGAGCGCGTGCGCATCGCGGTGGTGGGCAAGTACACGGAACTCACCGACGCCTACACGTCGATCCGCGAGGCGTTGGTGCACGGCGGGATTGCCAACCAAGTGGGTGTCGACCTCACCTGGATCGCGAGCGACCGGTTCGTCGAAGAGGCGAACGCGGGTCGGCTGCTGAATGGCGTCGACGCCTTGCTCGTGCCGGGCGGCTTCGGGGAGCGGGGGATCGAAGGAATGGTCGCGGTGGTGCGCTGGGCCCGCGAGAACCGTATGCCCTTCTTCGGGATCTGCTTGGGGCTCCAGGTCGCGATCATCGAGTTTGCCCGACACGTGTGTAGCCTACCCGAGACGAACTCGAGCGAGTTCGAGGCCGAGTGCACAAACCCCGTGATCTCGTTGATGGAGTCGCAGCGAAGCGTCAAGGACATGGGAGGGACGATGCGCCTCGGGGCCTACCCGTGTCGATTGCGACCCGGGACCCTCGCGGCACAGATCTACGGGGAAGTGGAGGTGAGCGAGCGCCATCGGCACCGCTACGAGGTCAACAACGCCTACCGCGATGTCCTGGCGGAGCACGGATTGCGCTGTGCCGGTCTATCGCCCGACGGATCGCTCGTGGAGCTGATCGAGCTACCGGATCACCCCTGGTTCATTGGCTGCCAGTTCCATCCGGAACTCAAGTCCCGCCCCATGAAGCCGCATCCGCTGTTTGCGAGCTTCGTCGGTGCAGCGCGCGAGTTTCGTCGGAGCCGGGCGGCGAATCGGGTGGTTGCGGCAACCCGAGCCGGGTAGCCATGAACGGATTGTGGTCGCCCAGGCCCATGCTGATCGCCGGGCCGTGCGTTCTCGAACGGGACGAGGTGAATCTGGCCATTGCCTCGAGCCTTGCGGCCCTCTCGGCGCGACTCGGGGTCAGCGTCGTGTTCAAGGGCAGTTTCGACAAGGCCAACCGATCGACCGCCCAGGCTCCGCGCGGTCCCGGAATCGAGCGCGGGCTTTCCGCACTTCAGCGGGTGAGAGATGCGACGGGGCTTCCGGTCGTCACGGATGTCCACGACGTGTCGCAGCTCGACGCAGTGGCGGCGGTTGTGGACGCGATCCAAATCCCGGCGTTTCTCTGCCGTCAAACCGATCTGTTGGAGGCTGCAGGGCGAACCCGAAAGCCGGTCAACATCAAGAAGGGCCAGTGGATGGCCCCCGAAGACATGCGAGGCGCTGTCGACAAGGTGCGCCGGGGCGGGAGCGACGAGGTGGCGGTGACCGAGCGCGGCTCGTTCTTCGGCTATGGCGAGCTTGTCGTGGACATGCGGGGGTTGGGGCGGATCAAGACGGTTGCGGGTGCAACCGTGCTGTTCGACGCGACGCATGCGGTCCAGCGACCGGGCCGCGGGCCGGACGGATCGAGCGGGGGAACGAGGGCCGATGTGCCGGCGCTCCTCCTGGCGGCGGCGGCGGCCGGCGCGGACGGGTTCTTCCTCGAGACACATCCGGAGCCGACGACGGCATCCAGCGACGCGGCCAGCATGTGGCCGCTCAACGAGCTCGAGTCGTTGATGGAGCGCGCGCTCGCAGTCTGGCATGCGGCCCGAGAAACGGGAGCGGTCCGGTGGTCGACCCCGTAGTCGCGAGGCGGATTCGCGTGGTCGGTTTCGACGTCGACGGCGTCATGACCGACGCGGGCGTCTACATCGGAGCCGCTAACGAGCGCCCGGTGGAGCTCAAACGGTTCGATATTCAGGACAACGTGGGCCTCAAGCTCCTCAAGGGCGCCGGCATTCGGGTCGTGGTGGTGAGCGGTCGGTCATCGCCGGCAACGACTCTGCGAGCCGCCGAGCTGGAGATCGACGATCTGGTACAGGACGACTTGGCGCGAAAGCTCGGGCCGTTCCAGGCCCTACTCGCGAAGCACGGGGTCGGTATGGATGAGGCGGCGTTCGTCGGTGACGATCTCCCCGACCTACCGGTCCTGCGTCGTGTGGCGCTGCCGGTCGCAGTGGCCAATGCGGTGCCGGAGGTTGCGGCCGTATGTCGCTACGTAACACGCGCGCGCGGGGGCCACGGTGCGGTGCGCGAGTTCTGTGAAGCACTGCTGAGGGCGCGGGGCGAGTGGGAACGGATGGTGGAACGGTATCTGGCGGAGCGGGAGGGCGAGCCGAGCCATGCGCGCTAGGGCGATACTCATCGCTGTAGTCGTCGTGACCGCGGCGTGGGGGTGCGATGAGGGAGCCCCGCCGCCGACGTCGGCGGCGCTCAGAGACACGGCTGATCAGGTCTTCTACGGGGTGACGTATCTGATCACGATCGAAGGTATCAAGCGAATCCGGCTGTTTTCCGACACCGTGTATTTCTATCAGCCGACGCAAGTCGCCGATCTCGTCGGTGTTCGCGTGGAGTTCTTCTCTGCGCAGGGAGCCCTGTCGTCCACCGTCACCGCCGAGGAGGGCCGGTACGAGTGGCGGACGGGGAGCATGGAGGCGCGCCGCAACGTCGTTGCGACGACGCCGGACGAGCGCCGCCTCACCACGGAGGTCCTCCGGTACGATCGCACCGATGAGCGTATCTCGGGACCATCGGCGTTCGTCTTCGACTCGCCCGACCGCCATCTCGAAGGTGACGGGTTCACGGCAGATCCCGACTTCCGCCAGGTCGAGGCCGTGCGGCCTCGGCAGGGGCGGATCACCGAGCGACCGGAGCGGCGGTAGCTGGCATGCGAACCGTCGCGGGGGTCGCCATGGCGATCGTCCTGGTCAGCGGGGGTGCGGGGCCGGCCGCTGCGCAGTTCTCACGAACGTGCAACCCGGTGCTCCAGTCCGCGGGTGAGGGCAGGCACTTCGACATGGGGGACGGTCGGGTTCACCAATTCCTGCGAGGTGGTGTCATTATCCGCTGCGCGGGACAGAATACCGTCATTCGATCCGACAGTCTCGCATGGTATCCGGAGCTCGACCGGCTCGAGTTCGTCGGATCGGTGCGGTTCCGAGATTCGGTCACCGTGCTCGACGCGACTTCTGCACGCTATTTCCCTAGCAACGAGCGGCTCGAAGCGTTCGGCGACGTGCGGCTCGAAGACACCCGGTCCGGTTCGATCTTGACAGGCCCGCAGCTGACGTACTACCGCGAGGCTCTTGGCCTGCGCGACACTGCGGAACTGTTTGCCATTCGGCGACCGCGTGTTGAGTATCGCAGTCGAACCCGTCCGTCAGACGTTGCGTACGTGATTCGCGGGGAGCGGGTCCGACTACGTGGGGCGGATCAGGCATGGGCAGGTGGGGACGTGACGATCGACCGAGACGATTTCGCGGCCCACGCTGACAGCGCAGCACTGGATCTCGCTGGCGGCGGGGGGGTGTTGGTGGGAAAGGCGGAGGCGAGCGGCACCGACTCAGCTGGCTACACGATCCGCGGGCGGCGGATCGCCTTCGGGCTGGTAGACGACGCGCTGACGTGGGTGCAGGCGCAGGGCGAAGCAGAGGCCACGAGTGCGGACTGGCGCGCCGTGGGCGACACGATCACGTTCGACATCGACGACGACCTGATTCAGGGTGGTGCCCTGTGGGGATCGGCGACGCGCGCCCGAGCGATGTCGGCCGAGCAGACAATTCAAGGCGATTCGCTCGCACTGGACGTGCCGGATCAGGTGCTGACGGAAGTCCGCGCGTTCGGTCGCACACGGGCCACTACGCTAGTTGATTCTGTCGCGGGCATAGAGGACTGGCTCGAAGGTGACTCCCTGGTGGCGCGTTTCGACGAGTTCGAAACAGGCGAGCGGGGATTGGTGCAACTTCGCGCTCGCGGCAACGCCCGATCGCTCTACCATGTGTACCCCGAAGGCGTCGACGATCCACCGGCCATCAACTACGCGCGCGGGCGGCAGATTACGGCATACTTCACGGCGGGCACGCTGGAACGGGTCGATATCGTGGACAAGGCCGACGGGTTGTACCTCGAGCCCGTCGCTCGGAGGCGGCCGTGATCGATCGTCTCGAGGGCCTGCTCGGATCGGGGGACACGTCCTTGCCGCTGGCCGTGGCGGCGATGCTCCAGGCGGCTGACGAGCGCGGTGTCGTGGCGTTCAACGATCTCTCAGTGGCCTATCGCGAGCGGTTTCTCGAGTTACAGCAGATCGAGTGGGGCGAAGCCACGCGTCAGAGGGGGACCCTCTCGGTGGACGAGGCCCGGCGCCACCTGCGCAACTCGGTGCTGCCCCGCCTAGCCAGTGCCGGAATCGTCGAGCCCCTTCCGGAACGGACGGAAGAGATCCTGTCCGTCTCGCTTACGCCAGCGCTCTGGCATGAGTTGGCGGAGAAGCGCGATGTGGTTCGGGCAGCGTTGCTGGAGCAGGCGCTCGCGTCCGTCCGGGCGGCGGAGGCGCCGGGCGAGCCGGTCTCGGCGCGGGGCAGCGCACTCACCGCGCAAGGGCTGGTGAAGTCATATCGCCGCCGGCGGGTTGTGAACGAGGTGAGTCTCGAGGTGCACGAGGGCGAGATCGTCGGGCTCCTGGGCCCCAACGGAGCGGGGAAAACCACGACATTCTACATGATCGTCGGACTGGTCCGGCCGGAGTCCGGTCGCATCATGCTGGACGACACCGACATATCCTCGCTTCCGATGTACCAAAGGGCGCGCCGCGGCATCGGGTATCTCGCCCAGGAGCCCTCGGTCTTTCGGAAGCTGACCGTGGCGGAGAACGTGCGCGCCATTCTCGAGACCCTGTCCATCTCGGAGGCGGAACGGGAGCAGCGGCTGGAATCCCTGCTCAACGATCTGTCCATCGCACACCTGCGCGGTGTCCGCGCCTACAAGCTCTCCGGCGGCGAGCGGCGGCGGCTCGAAATCACGAGGGCCTTGGTAACCAGCCCGAAGTTTCTGCTATTGGACGAGCCGTTTACCGGTGTGGATCCGATCGCCGTGAGCGACATCCAGTCCATCGTCGCGGGCTTGCGTCGGCGAGGCATCGGCGTACTCATCACGGATCACAACGTGGAGCAGACGCTGGATATCGTCGACCGGGCGTACATCATGTTCGAGGGTCGGGTACAGGTGTCCGGCACGGTGCGGGAATTGGTGTTCAACGAACAGGTGGCGGATCTCTACCTCGGTCCGACGCTCACCAGCAGGCTACGCGAGCGTCTGGGAGCGGTCGCGTGAAGCAGTCATTGCAGCAGAGTGCCGTGCTCAAACAGGAGCTGCGGATGAACCCTCGTCTGTACCAGGCGATGGATCTGCTGTACATGCCGCTCCTGGATCTTCAGCAGCATCTCAAGCAGGAATTCGAGATCAATCCGTTTCTCGAGCTGGCCGATGCCGAAGACCCCGACGCCTCGACCGAGCAAGAGAAGGAGAAGGACGAGGAAAAAGACGAGATCGACTGGGAAGACATCTTGCTCGACGGGTTCTCGGTGGGCGGCGCGCGCCCCGAGTACGAGGAGCGCGAATACTACCAGCCAGTGGCCGTCGACTCTACCGATCTGGGCGACCACCTGCGCGACCAGCTGAAGCTCCTCGCTCTGGACGAACGACAGATCTTTTTGAGCGAGGAGTTCATCGGCAACATCGGCGACGACGGCTACCTGCGGGCCTCCGTCGAGGAAATCGTCGCGGGGGCGGAATGCCGTCGGGAGGATGCGCTGGCGCATTTCGCCGCGCAACGGGGCAAGCGCGATCCGGCGGACGGGGAAGATCCGCTGGAGCCGCCGTTCACCTTGGAAGAGGCGGAGGCTCTGTTACAGATCGTGCAACGCCTCGATCCTCCCGGGGTGGGGGCCCGCGATCTCCGCGAGTGCCTGCTGATTCAGTTGAGAGAAGCCGGGCAAATGGACACCCTCACGTATCGTCTCGTGGACGAGGCGTTCGAAGATCTGATCGGGCATCGGTGGACCGAGCTCGCCAAGCGATACGGTCTCACCCCAAAGGACGTCCAGAGCGCCGCTGATGAATTGGCGCACCTCGAACCGAAGCCAGGCCTCCGCCATGCGGGCTCACGCGACGAATACGTCGTCCCCGATCTCGTCGTGGAGAAGGTCGAGGACGAGTACCGCGTGTATCTCAATGACGGCGGTATGCCGCGCCTGCGTATCTCGAAGGTGTACCGCGACATGGCGGGAGACAAATCGCAGTTCAAGGGCGAGAACCGTGAGTTCATCACCCAGAAACTGAATTCGGCTACCTGGCTCATTCAGGCGATCGAACAGCGGCGACAAACGATGCTCCGGGTCATGTACTTCATCGTCGACCGGCAGCGGGAGTTCTTCGAGAAGGGCGTGGAACAGCTTCGGCCGCTCACTCTCCGAGAGGTTGCCGAGGTACTCGATCTGCACGAATCGACGGTCAGCCGGGTGACGAGTCGCAAGTACGTGCAAACGCCGAGAGGAGTGTTCCCACTCAAGTTCTTCTTCTCGAGCAGCGTCAGCACTACCTCTGGAGAGGATGCGAGCTCCCGCGCGGTGAAAGCACAGATCAGCAAGCTCGTTCAGGACGAAGAGGTTTCGAAGCCCCTGACCGATGCGGCCATCGTGACCGCTCTAAAACGTAAGGGTATTCAGATCGCTCGTCGGACCGTTGCCAAATACCGGGAGCAGCTCGGCATTCTCCCTGCGCGCATGCGCAAGCGCGTATGACCCTCGCGGCCGACGGGAGGGTCGATGTCAGCGTCCTCGTCCCGGCTGCGGATGAGGCCGACAACTTACCGGAATTCGTTCGCCAGTGCGCCGACGCCTTCCGTGCCGTGCCCTACGCCTGTGAAGTGGTAGTCGTAAACGACGGCAGCCAGGACGACTCGGCCATGGTGCTCGAGCGGCTGCAAGCGGAGCACCGGTTTCTGCGGGTGGCTCACCATCGGTCGCGTCGCGGAATCGCCGACGCCCTTCGCACCGCGGGGGAGATGGCGCGCGGTGACATCTTCGTGTTCTACCCTGCCGATCTGCAGTTTCTGCCCAAGGAGATCCCGGATCTCGTGGAGCCAATTCGCCTGGGCGAGGCCGACATCGTCACCGGAACGAAACAGGGCGACTACGAGAAGGCGTTCGTGTCGGGCGTCTACAACAGGCTCTGCCGTCTGCTGTTTGGTCTGAGGGTCAGCGATCTCAATGCCGTGAAAGCGTATCGACGGGAGGTAATGGGTGTGGTCCCGGCCCGGCCGGATTGGCATCGGTTCATGGTGGTGATCGCCGCCGCGGACGGGTACACCGTGGCCGAACGAGCGGTCACGCTCCACCCCCGCCGAGCGGGAACCTCGAAATTCGGCCTCGGCCGCATTCCGGTGGGCGTCATCGATTTGTTGTCGGTGTGGTTCCAGCTTCGGTTCGGACGCAAGCCGCTGCTGTTTTTCGGGCTATCCGGCGGGATCATCTTTCTGCTCGGTTTTCTCGTCGGGATCGTGGCGCTCGTCTTGCGATTCGGATACGGCATCGGGTTCCGCCCCCTGCTCGACCTCGTGATGGTGCTGGTGATCACCGGCGTGGCGTTGTTCGGTTTCGGCTTTCTTGGAGAGATGCTGGCGGGCATGCAGGAAGACGTCCGCGCCTTGGGACGATCGCTCGAAGAGTTCCTTGCGGAGCTGAAGCGAAAGCAGTAAGAGTACCCGGAAGACCGTACCCGACGGGATCCCTCCCGCCGTGGGGGGACACCCGGGAGGCCAGATGTCGAGACTCACGTTCCGTCTCCACCTGTTTGCGTGGGGGGCGGCCCTGGCTGCGGCGGTCGCCTGTGGGGAAGGGACCGCACCAATGGTTCCGACGTCCCTCGCCGTGTCGGACACGGTGGCGCTCACCTCCGGCGAGAGTGCGCAGCTCTCCGTCACGGTCCTGGCGGCCGACAGTACGCCGATCTCCGACGTCTCACCGAGCTTCCAGTCGCTCGAACCGAGCATCGTCACGGTCTCGGCAACCGGAATACTGACGTCTGTCGGACCGGGTGGCAGCGCCGTGGTCAGGGTTTCCGTGGATGCATTGACCGCCGACGTGACGGTCCTGGTCTTCACGCATCCCGCCGGGACGATCCAGGTCACCACGCCGCTCACGGCCCGGCCGTTCGGGATCGCCATCGGTAGGGCAGGGCACGTCTACGTGACGCGGGGATCCGCCGGGACGGTGAGTTGGAGCGTTCTTCCGCAGACCGATCTGAGCCGAACGATCAACGTGGGCTCCTGGCCCACCTCGGTCACGTTCGGCCCCCTTGGCGAGCGCGCCTACGTGGCGAACCAGTTGAGCAGCGCCGTTGGGGTTATTTCAGTTTCGGCGGCGCAGCAGACGCAGCTGGTCCCACTGGTCGGTAATCCCTTCTACGTGCTCGCGTCCAAGGACGGGGCCAGCGTCTATGCGACGCTCAACACCAACGTCCTGTCGGTGATCGACGCGAACCTCCGTACCGAGGTCGCGTTGGTCCCCGTCGGCGACGCGCCAAATGGGCTCGCACTCCACCCGACCGAGTCGCGACTGTTCGTCACGGCCTTCTTTGGCGGGACCATCACCGAGGTGAACACGAATACCCGCCAGGTGGTGCGGACGCTCACGCCGGGTGGCGCGCTGCAGGGAATCCTCGTGGCCCCAGAGGGCGACGTGCTGTACGTGGCCGACGAGGCTGGGGACCTCAAGGTCGTCGACATTGCCACGGGCGGCGTCACCCAGGTCCCCGGCGCATCGGGAGGGTTCGGCCTGGCGATGAGTCCGGACGGGCGCCAGGTCTATATGGGGGTGCCGTCCGCAGGTGTGGTCCGCGTGATCGATCGGGCCAGCCGAACCGTGGTCGGCACGATCACGACCGGTGGCGTCCCACGCCGCATCGCGTTCGACTACTTTGGCAACTGGGCGGGCATCGCGAACGAGAGCGGTTGGGTCACCTTCGTTCGCTGACGGGGCAGGGCGCCGGCCCCTTGGCCTTCAGGTGGGGCGACGCACCCTGTGGAGTCGCTTCACGCTCCCCTCACCCTCCCACTACCTTTGGCCTCATGCGCCTGCTGGTGGTCACACACAATTACCCCAGGTTCGCTGGCGACCCCGCCGGGGTGTACGTCGCACGGTTGGCGTCGGCGGTTGCGGCGCGCGGCGTCGACGTGCGTGTCGTGGCGCCGAACGCTCCGGGCGTGACCGGCGGTACCGACGGCGTGCCGGTCACGCGGTTTCGATATGCGCCGCGGTCGTTGGAGCGCGTCGGGTATCGGGGCGACGTTCGGTGGCGGCGGGTCTTCACTCCGGGTATGGTGCTGTCCATTCCCCCGTACCTGATGGCGTTCCAGCGCGCGGTGGCACGCGCGATCCGCGAGTTCCGGCCCCACGTGAGTCACGCCCATTGGTGGCTTCCAGCCGGCTGGGTGAGCGTGCGTGCTGACGTGCCGGTGGTCATCACCTGCCATGGAAGCGACGTGCGGCTCCTCGAGCGATCGCGTGTGCTGCGCCGTGTGGGTGCCCGCGTGCTGCGGCAGGCAGCAATGGTCACGACGGTCTCCGAGTTCCTGTCCCGAGACCTGCGTGATCTCGTCGGTGATCCGCGCCCCGCAGTCACCGTCACGCCAATGCCACTCGACATCGATCTCTTTCGCCGAGGCGCATCTGTCGGGAAAGCGGACCCTCCAACGATTCTCTACGCGGGCAACCTCGTGGCAGCGAAGGGTGTGGACGTGCTGATCGACGCCTATGCGAGGGTACGGCGGGCGGGGATCTCGTGTCGCCTTCGCATCCTGGGCGAAGGCCCCGATGCGCAGAGACTCAACGCCGTGGCCCTCGCGGCCGGTGTCGAACGTGCAATCGAGTGGTCGCCGTTCGTCCCGCAGACGTCGATGCCCGAGGAATACGGACGGGCCACAATCACAGCGCTCCCGAGCCGGGGCAAGGCGGAGGGGTTGGGGTTGTCGCTCGTCGAGGCAGTGCTGGCGGGATCGGCGGTACTGGGCACGCCGGCGGGCGGGATCCCCGAGGTTATCGAGGACGGCGTGACCGGACTCCTTGCCCGGGACGGCGACGCTGCCGACATGGCAATCAAGCTCGAGCGCCTGCTCGGCGATCCCGAGCTGCGCCGATCGCTGACCGACGCAGGTGCGGCACGGGCCGGGGAAAAGCACGCCGCCGATGCGGTCGCCGACCACTTTCTCGCGCTGTACGACGATGCCGCTCGCAATCACGACGCACGCTGAGCCGCCGGAGGACTGGAACGTGCTCGCACGGGAGTGCGGCACGTTCTACCATGACGCGAGATGGATCGCGGGCATTGCCGAGACATTCGGCTATCGACTGCACTGTCTCCTTGCGCGACGAAACGAGACAGCGGTGGGAGCGCTCGCGCTGGCCGAGGTGCCCACGCTTCGGGGTGGCCGACGCCTGGTGAGCTTCCCGTTCAGCTTCATCGCCGGGCCGATGACTGACGATCCGAGCGTGGCGAGCGCGCTGTGCGAGCGAGCGCGGGAAATGGCGGAGCAGGCGCGCGTGCGGCGCCTCGAGATCAAGCAGTATCGAGCGCCGCCATCCGTACCTGGATTCCAGCGATCGCAACGCTACACGACCTATCGCATCGACACGAGCAGCGGGAAAGAGGCGGTCTGGTCGCGGTTTCATCAGACCAGCGTCAGACAGCGCATTCGCAAGGGCGAACGTGCCGGCACCGTCGTCGAAGTCGGCGGCGGTCCTGAGGAGTGGCTCGCGCTGGCCCGGCTGGTCGAGCGCGTCCAGCAAGGACATGGCGTTCCCGCTCCGCCGCGTCGCTTCTTCCTCGAGCTGTGTGTCGGTCTGCAGGACGCGGGACTCGTCGATCTGTATCTCGCTCGCGCCCCGGATGGTCGGGTGGCGGGCGGCTTCGTAATGTACAAGGGACCACGGGAATGGATTTACGCCCTGAGCGCGGCCGACCCCTCGCTGGTGCGGGAGTTCCGACCGCCACACGTGCTGCTGTGGGACGGGATCAACCGGGCAATCGCTGCCGGGGTGAGCATCGATCTCGGGCGCTCGGCGCCTGAGCAAGCCTCGCTGGCCGATTTCAAACAGCGGTGGGGTGCCGAGGCAGTGCCGCTCGCGTATGATTACTGGCCGGACGCGGGGGGGCTCGGCGAGGCCCGACGGGACAAGGGTGTCGCCGCGCTCGGTGCGTGGATGTGGCGCCGCCTGCCGGCACCCGTGGCCCGACTTGGGTCGGGTCTATATCGCTACCTGGGGTGAGGCGCGTGCGATTTCTTTGGCGGTTGCGCAAAAAGGTGTTGAAACGGTGGGCGCGCAATGCGTTCTTCCCGGGGTGGCGCGTTCAGCTGCTTCGTTGGTGCGGCTACCAGATCGGTGAGGATGTCTACATCGCGGACGACATCATCATTGCCGAGGAGCTGGAGGATCGAGGCAACCTGATCATCGGCGACCGCGCGAGCTTCGCCCCGCGCGTGACGCTCGTGCTTTCCTCTCATCCCAATAACTCCCGCATTCGGCCCGTCGCTCCGGTGGTGCGCAAGCCCATCGTGATCGAGGCAGACGCGTGGATTGGCGCGAGCGTGACGGTCTTACCGGGCGTGCGGATTGGGCGCGGTGCCATCGTCGGTGCCAACGCGGTGGTCACGAAGGACGTCGCGCCGCTGCACGTCGTCGCGGGACAACCCGCGCGCACTGTGCGCGTGTTGCCCACGCCGCCGGGTTGGACGTGATTCGGCTGAACCATCCGGAGCGTCTCTCTCCACTCGAGCAGTACGGGGTTGCCGTGCTGCTCGATCTTTCTCGCCTCCTCGTCGTGGCCGACGAATACGCCGACGTCGTCACCGTGTCGGTGGTGGACGACGCGGCTGCCGGAGGACGAGACCTGTTATCCCTCGAGGCTGAGCGTTGGGGCATTCGGATCCGGCAGGGTGGAATCGATCTCCCCCGCGGACTCCTAGAGCTCACGAGGGATATCGTTGGGGCGGCCGCAGAGCAGCGCTCCGAGGCACGCGACCGGTTCGATCGGGTTCCGCCTGGAGAGAATCCGCTCGTGGCGGCCGGGCGTTGGGAGCGGCCCCTCGTCAACGCCATCGCCGCCGAGGTTCGGACCGCGGTACGAGAAGTTGCCGGCCGGCGGCCTTTCCGGATGGTGTCCCCGTGGCCGGAGGGTCGGGCGTGGGCGGCAGCCTTCACGCACGATGTCGACGTGGTGACCGGATGGCCAGCCTTTGCGGCCATGCGGGTAGGCGAACTCGTTCGACGGGGAGAGCTGAGTCGGGCGGCTGCGGTGGTCGCCGCGGCCACCATGCACGTCGGTCGGAACCCCGTGCGGCTTGCCGTCGACGAGGTGCTGACCGTGGAACGGGAGGAGAGCGTCCGATCCACGTGGTTCTTCCTCACGGGCACGCCGTCCTTCGCGACCTGGCGTCGCGGGGACATCACGTACGCCATCGAGTCGAAAGCGGCTCGCGGCATAGTGGATGCGGTCCGCGAGGCCGACGGTGAAGTGGCGCTTCATGGCTCCTTCAACACGCTCACCGAGCCGGAATCCTTTGAGCGAGAACGGCGTCGCCTGGCGGCGGTCGGGGGCCGCGTCGAGGGCGCCCGGCAGCATTTCCTGCGGATGCGACCCGGCCGCACGCAGGCCGCCATGGCGACGGCGGGTCTGCTGTACGATGCGAGCTACGGGTTCTCGGATCGGAATGGATTCCGCCTAGGCGTTGCCGACGTGGTGCCCGCTTGGAACGACCACGAGGGGCGGGAGGATCATATCGAACTGGTTCCGCTCGCGTGGATGGATCGCGTGCTGAGCAAGCACCAACGCGTGGAGTCTCCCGCGGCACTTGCCGCGAGCGCGGTGGAGTCGGCCGAAGCGTGTCGGGCCGTCGAAGGTCTGTGGGTCGGTCTCTGGCATCCCAACATGACGGCTCCGCTCGGGTTCCCCGGGGCGGCGGACGCATATCGGGAGATCGTGGAGCGCCTCTGCCACACGGAACCGTACGTCGCGACGCTCGCCGAGATCGTCGAATGGTGCCGAGCGCGCCGGGCGCTCCGTGCCCGACGCGTCAGCCCCGACGGTCAGGTCGAGCTCGATCAAACCGGACTGGGTGGTCACCGGTTCGTGCTCCGTGATGAGACCGGGAGAGCCGTGTGACGGGCCGTCGTCGGTGGTGGAGGCTGCTACAGGTCCTGCTCGGTGTTCTCGTCATCGGGTTGGCTGTCCGGTCGCTCTCGCGGAACTGGGATCTGCTCACGGCCCAGCCCCTGCGGTGGGAGGTCGATCTCCGGCTGCTGGTCGCGAGTGCCTTGACCGTGTGGGCCGCGTACGCGGTCCTCGTGGAGGCGTGGCGCCGTGTCGTGGTGGGGATGCGGCAGCGGCTCGCATACCTGGATGCAGCGCGGATCTGCATGCTGGCGAACCTCGGTCGGTACGTTCCCGGCAAGGTCTGGTCGATCGCGGGCGCGGCGCTGCTGTCCCGACAGGTCGGTGTGGATGCGTCGGCGGCGGTGGCGGCTGCGTTCGTGCTCCAGGCCCTATCTCTCGCCAGCGGTGTGCTGGTGGTCGCAGCCCTCGCCCCCACCACCCTCTCGGAGGTAAGTGGCGCATTCGTGATCATCACGGTCGCCACCGGGATCGTGTCCGCCGCGGGAGTCCTTCTGTTGACCTCCGAGCGGTGCCTTGCCACCGTTCGTCGGCTGCTGCCGGTCATACCGGCGGGGATCGCGCCAGTGCCGTTCGGCACGATGCTCACCGGGTTTGCGGCCAACGTCGTGGCCTGGGGGGCATATGGGTTCGCGTTTCTCCTGCTGGTGAAGGGACTCGCGCCAAATGCCGAGCTGTCGTGGTTTCAGGCCACCGCTGTCTTTGCATCGTCGTACGTCGTTGGTCTGGTGGCCGTATTCGCGCCGGCTGGCATCGGACCGCGCGAGTCCATGTTCGTGTTGCTCCTGCAGGGCATCGTGGGGCTCAAGCTCGCTCTCGCGCTCGCTGTGGCAGCCAGAGTCCTGCTGACCATCACCGAGCTTGGCGCGGCATTGCCGTTCCTCGCGCGGTCAGCTGGCATGAGAAAGCAATGACGAGACTGCCGAGCACGTCCGAAGACACCTTCACGCCGCCCCGTCCGCACCTCGTGGCACTGGGCCTGCTGTCGGTGTGGGTGGTCCTGCTGTCTCTCCCCATGTGGATGGGTCGGTTCTTGGCCGGTCCGCACAGTGATCAGTTCGTGGCTGGATTCGCCATCCGGTTTTGGGGGGCGCTGCAGTGGCGCGCTACGGGATCGATTCCCCTGTGGAATCCAGAGATGATGGGCGGGGTGCCGGTGTTCGCGGGATTCGGCGACCTTTTCTATCCGACATCGCTGCTTCGCCTCGTCTTGCCCACCATCACCGCGATGAACGTGGGCTTCGTCGCGCATTACATCCTGGCGGGTTTCTTCACCTACCTGCTGCTCCGTATGCTGGGCTTCTCCTGGCTCGGCGGAGTGGTCGGTGGGATGGCGTACGAGATGAGCGGCGTCGTGTCGTCCCTCGTCTCCCCGGGACACGACGGAAAGCTGTTCGTGAGCGCGCTGCTACCGCTCATGATGATCGGCTTGGTGCTCGCGTTCCGGCGGAAACGACTGGAGGGCCACGCCCTGCTGGCGCTCGCGGTGGGCCTGGCCGTGCTGTCCCCCCAATACCAGATGGCATACTACGCGCTCATCGCGATGGGGCTGTTTGCACTGTACCTCGCATTCGGCGAATCGTCGGATCGGCCTCTCGTCGACCGAGCGGGCACGCTCGCCCTGGCGTTTGCCGCCGTCATGGTTGGGTTTGGGATCTCCATGATCCAGGTCCTGCCGTTTTTGCAATACATCCCGTTTTCGCCGCGCGCCGAGGCAGGTGGGTTCGCCTGGAGCGTCTCGTACGATCTGCCGTGGGCGCACGTGCCGGAGTTCGTGATGGCGGGGTTCACTGGGGCGAAGGACACCTACTGGGGACCCAACCCCCTCAAGCTGCACAGTGAATACCTCGGTCTCTCGGTGGTGGGCCTTGCCGCGCTTGGCATGACAACCGAGCGTCGCCGGCTCCTGTATTGGATCGGTGGCATCGGTGTGCTGTTCCTCCTCGTGAGTCTGGGTGACGGAACGCCATTCTATCGTCTGTGGTGGGCGGTCATGCCCTACGTGAAGCAGACGCGCGCGCCCGGAATGGCGTTCTTTGTGGTCGCATTCGTTGTGGCCGTCATGGCCGGTCTCGGCGCCGAGCGGGTCGAGGGAGGGGTAGGGAAGGTGAGCGCCCTCGTCGCCCTCGCAGTTGCAGCCGTTGTGGCCCTGCTGGCAGCGGCCGGAGTGATCGGCGATGTGGCGGGTGGGATCGCTCGGGCGGCGTCTCCGGATCGGATGGGCGCGCTGCCGGCGGGGTCTCGCGATGCCATCGCGATCGGCGCGTTCGGCAGCGCCGCGATGCTGGGACTGGGAGCCGCACTGATCCTGGCACGCCTTCGGAGTCGCCTCAAGCCGGCGGTGTTTGCCGTCGCGCTCCCGCTGGTCCTGGGAGCCGACTTGACCCTCGACGCGCGCCACTTCTGGGAGTGGAGTGAGCCGACCGAGGTCTACGTCGATGATGCCATCGTGGACCGGCTGCGCGAGGAGACCCGGCCCTACCGTGTGCTGGACCTGGGGGTGTACTCGGGAACGGCCCTCATGGCGCACAACGTCTCCCAGGTGCTGGGGTACCACGGGAACGAGATCCGGTTCTACGACGCGCTGCTTGGCGGGAAGAACGTGTGGCGTAACCTGCTGAGCAGCGACCGCCTCTGGGGACTCCTGGCCGTTCGCTACATGATCCTCCCGGATTCCACCTCCTTGCCGGGATACGTGATGGAGATGGGGCCGGTCACAACCGGGGAGGGGCGTATCGCCTACGTCTATCGTGCCGAGCAGCCTCCTCCGTATGCCTGGGTCGTGGGTGGAGCGGTGCGAGTGGCGGACGACCAGGCAATCGGGGCGATCCTGAACCGGTCGGTGCCGCTTGGGCGCATTGTGTTCCTAGAGGAGGATGCTCCGCTCCCACCACCCCTCGGCGCGGTGCCCGACTCCGTGCCAGTCAGCGCAAGCGTCACAGCGTGGCAGCCGGGTCGCATGACCATAGAGCTCGAGCCAGCCATGCCTCGCGAAGGCTACCTCGTGGTGAGCGAGAATTGGTATCCGGATTGGAAGGCGACCGTCGATGGAGCCGCAGCGGATGTGTGGCGAGGGAATGCCTCGCTGCTCACGATCCCCGTTTCCGGCGGGGCGAGCCGCATCGATCTGGTCATCGAGAGCGGCAGGTATCGGCTGGGACGCTCGATCACGTTCATCAGTCTCGTGCTGGTGGCCGTGGGGTTGGTAGCGCCGACGGTCGTTCGGCGGAGGCGCAGCCATGTCTGACCGCGCACTCGTGATCATCCCGACCTACAACGAGGCGAAGAATCTGCCTCAGATCGTGCCACTTATCCTGAAACAGGATCCGCGGATCGAGGTGCTGGTGGTCGACGACAACTCACCCGACGGCACCGGCCGGTTGGCGGACGAGCTGGCGGAGCGAGAGCCGCGCGTGCACGTGATGCATCGTGAGGGCAAGAAAGGACTGGGGACGGCGTACCGAGCCGGCTTCCGCTGGGCACTCGAGCGGGACTACGAGTACGTCTTCGAGATGGATGCGGACTTCTCGCACGATCCCAAGCATCTCCCCGAATTTCTGCACGCCGCGGAAGAGGCAGACCTGGTGCTCGGGTCGCGCTACCTCAATGGTCGTGTGACCGTGGTCAACTGGCCGATCACGCGGCTCATGCTCAGCTACGCGGCCAACGTGTACGCCCGGCTCATCACTGGCCTCAAAGTGGCCGACGCCACGGGCGGCTTCAAATGCTTTCGGCGGCGCGTCTTGGCGGCCATCGATCTAAACGCCGTGAGGTCGAACGGCTACTCGTTCCAAATCGAGATGAGCCTTCGGGCCGCCCGGAGTGGCTTTCGGATCAAGGAAATTCCAATCGTCTTCGTCGACCGGACCGAGGGACGCAGCAAGATGTCCAGGGCCATCATCCGGGAGGCGGTATGGATGGTCTGGCGCCTTCGCCTCCAGGTGCTCTTCCGGCGGCTCTGAGTCACCGGGAAATCGGGGGGTATCGTGGGAATGAAGTCGCTACCTGCTTGGATTGACGGTCTAGTGGCCTACAAGATGACGGGGTCGGGCAACGATTTCGTGCTGGTGGACGGTCGGATCGCACCCCCGGATCTGTGGGACACCGCTGCCATCGAGGCAGTCTGCGACCGTCACCTCGGCGTGGGAGCAGACGGGTTGGTGATCCTGGAGCCTGGCACCGGCTGGGGGAAGGTCGGTTTCCACTTCTTCAACCAAGATGGTAGCCGGGGAGCGATGTGCGGCAACGCGGCGCTCTGCGCGACACGTCTCTCGACATGGCTCGAGTTGGCACCTCCTACCGGAATGGTCCTCGAAACCGACGCAGGGCCGGTGCGCTCCAGGTGCCTCCGTGGGGAGGAGCAGCGGGCGGAGCTGGAACTGCCTCCGCCATCAGCGATCGTGAGTCCGAAGATCGCCCTGGAGACCGGGGAGCGGTCCATCCGGTTGCTGACTGTTGGGGTCCCGCACCTGGTGGTTCAAGTGGATGCGCTTCGAGTCGCTCACCTCATGGATCGGGGCAGGGCATTGCGGTCCCACCCCGAATGCGGCGCTGGTGGCGCCAACGTGAACTTCGTCGGCCCCGGGGCATCTGGTGGCTGGGGTATGCGGACCTTCGAGCGCGGGGTGGAAGGGGAAACACTGGCCTGCGGGACCGGGGCGGTCGCAGCCGCCGCCGTCCTCACACTGACGTCCAAGGTGGATCTTCCGTTGGACATCCGGACGGCCTCTGAAAGGACCCTCACCGTGTCCGCCCAGGTTACCAGTGAGGGGATCCTGCGGCGGCCGCGGCTGGCTGGCGAGGGGCGGTTGGTGTTCCGGGCCATCCTGGGCGCCAATGAGATCTGCAAGCTCGGGGGCCCTAACACCTCACAAACTACTTGAGGTCGATCGCTGCTCCCAGGCTGCTCAAAGGCAGACACCTTCCCGTCTCGTTGCCCGCCACACGCAAGCCCCACGCTCCTGCCGCCTGGCGGTGTCCCGCCAGCCACCCCAACCACCCCATGAGGGACAAGAGCGTGCCTCAGGGCCTCCTAAGCTTCCTGGCGACCCTCCGTGGGGAGTCGTTCCGGGTGGCGAGCCTAAGAACCACGATCAGAATGGCTTACCGATCGCGGGGGGGGAACCGTCTCTTCTGTTTTCCACACCGGTGTGTGTGAATGCTTAACATAACATATCTTATACGACATAGATGCGAACGCATGAGAAATCCCCTCAGGGCTGGAAATGGGCTTGCCTACCGGAGTTCCGGTCAGTTGTCGAGCGTAGACATTTGGCTTTTGGTGCGACCCGACTAGCCGGCTGCTCCGGTAGCCGCACGCAGCTCGGCGAGCCTGACCCTGGCCTCGGTGACCCCCTGAACATCCGGGTAGTCCCTGAGGACTCGCTCGTAGGTCGAAATGGCACGTGCAGTGTCGCCGGCCAAGGCATAGGCACGGCCGGCATCGTTCAGGTGTTGCGCCGCCATGTCGTCGTACCACGCAGCTGCGGCCGCATCCTCGTAAGCCTTCCCTGCGTCGGAGAGGTTGCCGAGGTTTTCGAGTGCCACACCCAGCAAGCTGTGGGCACCAGACCGAAACTGAGGGTCCAGCCCCTTCTGGAGGGCCGTCCGAAGCTCGTCCGCGGCGAGGCTGGCTTGATCCTGGATCAGCCGCACCTGAGCCAGCAGGATGACTGCTTCATCGCCGGCGCGGGTGCCGCCATAACTCCCTATCAAGCGCGAGAGATCGCTTGCCGCCAGAGCGAAATTCCCGGTCTGCGTCGCGAAGCGGGCCTGCTCCAGTGACTGTCCGGCAGCCGCCTCTTTTCGGTCCCGGTATTCGAGCACGAACCAGACGCCCGACGCCACGATGACCAGTCCTGCGGCAATGCCGATCAGGCTTCTCCGATTTCGCGTCAGCCACTCAAGGGCCTTCTCGGCAGGATCTTTTGAGACTTCTGACCGCTTGTCGTTCACTGGAGGCTCAATCGCTTTTCGTCGTTTGTCGCGCGGGGTGCGCCGCGCCCGGGCCACCCACCACCGCCTGGGCCGTCCGTGCGGGCTGCCCGACCACAGTCCCCGGGGATGCCCCTGGGGTGACTCGAACACCCGGCCAACGGTTTAGGAAACCGCTGCTCTATCCGCTGAGCTACAGGGGCGCCAAGCAGAGTAAAGTAACGGCCCGGGGTCGTGCGACCAACTCCCGATTCGCGGAGCGGTCGCGGCGTTTCCGACCCGCTCGCAACTCCCAGAGGGTGGTCCAATACCCAGCGAGCACTGCTCCAGCGCTGTCGTCCACCCACCACCGGTGTCCCACGCGAGACAGGCTGCTCAAGCGGGGTCTGAGGCCCGGACCTGAGGCAGCCTCAATCCGCTAATTACCTAACTTCAAAGGAGTTATCGGCTACCACATCAACCGGTATATCCGACTTCTCCACATTGTCCACACGTGCGAGCGTGGGGCCGGCCGTTACAGTCGCCGTCAGGGTCTCGACATCGGAACGGCTCCCCTTGACCGCAATCTCTACCCGCCCGTCGGCGAGATTGCGAACCCAGCCCGTCACCGGAAGGACCCGGGCCCGCTTCATCACGAACCAGCGAAACCCGACACCCTGCACCCGCCCCGACAGGAGCAGCCGAACCGCGATGGGTGGCTGGCTCACTGGGGGCCGGCCCCTCCGGGCCGGGCCGGCCGCCGCCGCCGCTGCCACATGATGTACCCGGTGACGATGACCAGGAGAAACGGCACGATGATGAGAGCCGCCTGCCCGGCCCGCGCCTGCATCTCCGGGTTCTCCAGGAGCGAGTCGAGGCCTGCAACCACTTGACTGTTCCGACCCACGTACCAGCCTATGTACGTCAGCACCGCGCACCAGATCCCGGCACCAAGCCCCGTATAGAAGAGGAACCGGTCGAGTCGCATTCGCGAGAGGCCCGCTGGCAAAGAGATCAACTGTCGGATCACTGGGATGAGTCTGCCGACGAACGTGCTGATCTCGCCGTGCCGCCGAAAGAACGCCTCGGCGCGATCGAGCGACGACTCGCGCATGAGCAGAAATCGGTGGTACTTGTGGAGGAGCGGCCGCCCCATCCAGACTGCCACATAGTAGTTGAAGGCGGCACCCACGACACTTCCGAGCAATCCTGACCCGAGAGCCAGGAGCGGGTGCATCCGTCCCTGGGCCGCGAGATATCCTGCCGGCGGCATGACGACTTCGCTCGGGAATGGGAAGAAGGACGATTCCAGCGCCATGAGGACGGTGATGCCAGGGTAGCCCAGCCGGAAGATGGTGTCGGTTAGCCAGTGGACGATCGCTTCGAGCACTATTCGTCCTCGCTGAAGCCGTGACGGCCCAGGAGCGGCACGAAGTTGGCTGGGCCGATCACGTCCGTCGTGGGCCCGCCAGGATCTTTCCGAACGCGGACCAATTGCTGGCCCTCACCCGTGTCGAGCGGAAGCACGAGCCGACCGCCCTCGGCCAGCTGCTCGACGAGCGGCTCCGGGATATCGGGGCTCGCGGCTGCCACGAGGATGGCGTCGTAGGGCGCCTGTGGTCGCCAGCCTAGGGTCCCGTCGGCCACGACGACGGAGACGTTCTTCACCCCTGCACTGCTCAGCGCCTCGCGGGCTTGGTCGGCCAGTACGCCGATTCGCTCGATCGAGATGACGGTGTCGACAAGAGACGAAAGGAGCGCTGCCTGGTAGCCCGACCCCGTACCGATCTCCAAGACCCGCTCGGGCCCCTGGAGCTGGAGGGCCTCGAGGTAGGCAGCCTGCGTGCTCGGTTGCGAGATCGTCTGTCCGTACCCGATGGGGAGTGCCGAATCGTCGTAGGCACGGTTCCGGAACGCGTCTGGGACGAAGAGATGCCGTGGGGTTTCCCCAACGGCACGCAGCACGGCCAAGTCACGGATGCCCTGCTGACGGAGGGTTTCGACCAGACGGCTCCGATATCCCCCCCACGTGTCCGTCACTCGCCGAGCTTCCAGGAACGCACATCTTCGAGCAGTGCGTAGTTGGTGAGATCGAGGTGCAGCGGGGTCACGGAGATGTAGCCGTCTTGGATGGCGCGGAAGTCGGAGTCCTCGCGTCCCGACCACGAGAGTTGTCCACCCCCGATCCAGTACCCCGGCCTGCCCCACGGGTCGGCCGTCCGGAGCAGCGAATCGGAGTAGACCCGGTTCCCGAGGGTCGTGACCCGGATGCCGTTGATGTGCTCGCCAGGGATTGGGGGGAGGTTGATGTTGAGAAGCGTGTCGGGGGGGAACCTCTCCACCGCCGCGATGCTTTGCACCAGCCGCTCGAGCCAGGGGCGGTGGCTGTCGAGCATGTCCAGGCGATCTCCGGCCAACGAGAACGCGATTCCCGGCACGCCGAAAGGCATGCCTTCCATGGCTGCCGCCACCGTGCCCGAGTACAGCACGTCCTCACCCATGTTGGGTCCGTGGTTGATGCCGGAAAACACGAAGTCTGGTTTGTGGTCGAGCAGCTCGCCCAGCGCCAGCAGGACGCAGTCGGTCGGCGTGCCATCTATCTGAATCGAACCGTCGGGCCGCCGAGTGACGCGCAGCGGCCGCCCGAGCGTGAGCGAGTGACTGGATCCGCTCTGTTCCCGGTCGGGCGCCACGACCGTGACGCCTGCCACGGTCCGGCAGACGTCGGCGAGAACCTCTAACCCCCGAGCGAGAATGCCGTCGTCGTTACTCAGAAGGATCTTCAAGCAGGCTCTTGCCCTCGAGGATGTCGAGGATGGCTCGAAGCTCGCTCCGCAGGCTCTCGATGGTCTCGAGCTGGAGCGCGAACCGGGCTTCGGTCTTGAGCGAGCCGGTTCGGCGGTAGTGCTCGATGCACCGGCGGGCACCCTCGATCGTGTACTTCTCCGTGTACAGCAGGTGCTTGACGAGCATGATCAGCTCGATCTCTCGCCGCTGATAGACCCGGTTTCCCGATCGGTTCTTAGCAGGATTGAGGAAGCGAAACTGGCTCTCCCAGTAGCGCAGGACGTGTGGCTTGAGGTCCGTCAGCTGACACACGTCCCCAATCGAGAAGAACTCTTGCACGGGCTGAGAGGCTGTCATCGCCAGTGCTCCGGTTTCAGTTCCCGCTCCATGAGATCCCGGATGGCGCGGTCCGGGTGCTTGCCCTCGAATAGGATGTTGGCCACTTCGGTGGCAATAGGCAGCTCGACGCCAGAGTGCTCGCTGAGCTGCACCGCCACCCTGGCCGTGCGCACGCCCTCGGCGACGGTCCGGCGTCCGGCGAGGATCTCGTCCAGGCGCCGCCCCTCAGCGAGCTCGATCCCCAGAGCCCGATTGCGGCTGAGCGCGCCCGTGGCCGTGAGCACGAGGTCGCCCATGCCGGCAAGCCCAGCGAACGTCATGGGATCCGCCCCCATGGTCTGGCCCAGCCGCGTGAGCTCGGCGAGACCCCTCGTGACGAGCGCGGCCAGAGTGTTGTGCCCAAGGTGCAGACCGTGCAACAACCCGGCCGCGATGGCGATCACGTTTTTCAGTGCCCCGCCAAGCTGCACGCCCAGCGTGTCGCGGCTCGAGTAGACCCGGAAATATCCGGTCGAAAACACCCGTTGGACCAAGTGCGCCGCATCGACGTTTTTCGAGGCTGCGACGACCGCCGTTGGATGGTGCGCGTAGACCTCCTGGGCAAAGCTGGGCCCGGAGAGCGCCACGACGGGCGTCCCGGGAAGTGTCTCCTCCAACACGCCCGTCATGGTCTTGAGACTGTCGACCTCCAGTCCCTTGGAGACGCTCACGACCGCCTGGGGCGGTGGGCCGGCCATGTCGGCCGTGAGGCGTACCATCACGTCACGCACGACGTGCGACGGCGTCGCGCTCACGAGCAACTCCGCTCGGTGGACCGCCTCACCCAGCTCCGTATGGGCAACGAGCGTCTCCGCCAGCCGTGCGTCGGCGAGAAAGGCCTGGTTGACGTGGTCGCGGTTGATCGACTCGACCACCTCGGGCTCGTAGGCCCACATGTGGACCTCGTTGCCGTCGGCGGCGAGCAGGTTTGCCAGGGTCGTTCCCCAGCTCCCGGCACCGATCACCGCGATGCGCATCACGGTTCCTTCGGCCCGGCTTTGGCCCGACCCCCGAACCGGTTCTCGGTGCCGGACAGGAGCCGCGCGATATTGGCGCGATGTGTGAAGACGATGAAGGCGGCGAGGGCCACGCCGATCCAGAAGACGTTGGTGGCGTCGGGCGCCAGGAACCGGGCGGCGACCGGAAACGTCAGCGCCCCCATGATCGATGCGAGCGACACGAATCCGGTACCGGCCAACACTGCGATCCAAATGACGGCCGCGGCTGCGAGCGACGTCGGCGCGAGGCCAAGCACGGCCCCCGCTGCTGTGGCTACCCCTTTTCCGCCCCGAAACTTGAGAAAGACGGAAAACACGTGGCCGGCAACCGCCGCGCACCCCACGATCACGGGAATCCACGATCCCTGTCCCGCCCGGGCCGACGCGAGCAGGACCGGCACCGCGCCTTTGGCCACGTCCACCAGCCCGACGGGGACGGCATACTTCCATCCGAGCACCCGGTATACGTTCGTCGCACCGAGGTTCCTGCTCCCGTGCTGGCGCAGGTCGACACCTGCAATACGGCCGGCGAAATAGCTCGTTGGGAACGACCCCGCGAAATACGCGGCGACCAGCCACAAGGGGATGTTCACCGCTTGCTCTTCTTCCGGCGCATCTTGATCCGCAACTGCACCCCCGTGAAGCCCCAGGCTTCGCGAAATCCGTGCTCCAAGTACCGGCGGTACGACTCCGCAATGGCCTCCGGCTGGTTCGCCACGATCGCGAACGTCGGTGGCCGCACCCCGATCTGGGAGCCGTAGTACAGCCTGACCTCCTGGCCGCTCTGCTGCGGCGGCTGGTTCCGGGCCTCGAGTGCCTCGAGCACCTTGTTCACCTCCGCGGTCCCCACGCGGTGGGACCGCCACCGGTCTACCTCGAGGATGGTGTCGAGCACCTTCCGCACGCGCTGCCCCGTCTTGGATGAGACGTAGAGGAACGGGACGGCCTCGAGAAACCGCGCTCTTTCAACCAATTGTCGCTCGCCCCGCACCGCCGTGGTCGCGTCCTTGTCCTCGACCAGATCCCACTTGGTCACGCCGATGATGAGACCGGATCCCCGCTCCCACGCCGACTGCGCAATCCGGAGATCCTGGCCCCGCATTCCCACCGAGGCGTCGACCACCAACACGCAGACATCGGCGCGCTCAATGGCCCGCTCGGTCCGCAGGGTCGAGTAGAACTCGATCTCATCTTCTACTTTCGATCGCTTCCGTAACCCCGCGGTATCAATGAAGTTGAGCGCTTGATCGTGGTACCGCAAGGGGGAGTCCACCGCGTCGCGGGTGGTCCCGGCCTCTGCGGACACGACGAACCGCTCCTGGCCCAGGAGCCGATTGACCAGGCTCGACTTCCCCACATTGGGTCTGCCGACGACCGCCACCTGGATCTCGTCCTCGCGGGTGTCGCCCTCTTCGCCAGGCAAAAGCTCCACCATCCGGTCCAACAGATCGCCGGTTCCCTTCCCCGTCGACGCCGAGACCGGCTGCGGATCGCCCAGGCCCAACTCGTGGAAGGCGTAGTGGGAGACCTCCGTGGCCAGGTCGTCCGCCTTGTTCGCGGCGACCACGACCTGGCCACGACGGTCGCGTATCAAACCAGCGACCTCGAGATCGCTGGGGTGTACGCCGGCCTGCGTGTCGACCATGAGGACGATGACCTCAGCTTCGGCGATCGCGATCCGAATCTGCTGGCGTATCTCGGACTGCAGTCCGTCGTCCTCGGTCGAGCTCCAGCCGCCGGTGTCGACGAGCCAGAACCGACGCCCGTTCCACTCCGTGAGCGCAAAGTTGCGGTCGCGCGTCACGCCCGGTCGATCGTCGACGATTGCCCGCCGGCCGCCTACGATACGGTTGAACAGAGTCGACTTGCCCACGTTCGGTCGACCCACGATGACAATCGTCGCACGCCTCATGTCGCTGTGATCTCGCCGATCGCGTCCACGAAATCGTAGGAGAAGTGAAACGGTACTCGTGCCTGACGGCGAAGATCCTTGACCGTGAGGTCGTCGAGAAACGTGCCGTGATCGTTGACGGCCTCCGCCGGCAGTAGGACCAGGTCGAGGTCCGTGCGGTTGGTGATGCAGTCCAAAAACGCCGCTCCGGGTAGCAGGCCGGCCGACGTGACGGTTGATCCGAACAGAGCGTTTTCGACGACGAGCAACTCGAGGTCCGCGCCGCTCGTTTCCTGGACCACCGGGAGCACGAGCGGCATGAGTCGTCCCATCGCCGTGCCCGTGATCAAGCCCACGCGCATCCCAGCCAAGGAGCCCAGCGCCCCCTGGTGCTGCCGCAGGCGTTGCTGCAGGAACCGCACGGCCCCGACCCCGTTCTCCACTTGCTCGAACCCGTCGTACGTCTCGGCCGGCGGCAGGTCCTCACCGGCCACGAGGTACAGATCGTCCGATCCGTACGCCCAGTGAACCCCCCGTTCGCGAAGGGCCCGCCGCGAGACGTCCCGCACCGCGACGATCGCGTGGCGGCACTCCGCGGCGGTCGGCTCGCGCACCAGATGGTGCTTGGAGAACTCGGTGAGGCCGACTGGCACGACAGACACTGACAGCACCGAACTGCCGAGTCCGTAGAGATCCTCGAGACTCTGGACCAGCACCGATCCGTCGTTGACGCCAGGCTGCAGCACGATCTGGGTATGAACGCTGATGCCGTGCTCGGCGAACTGCGCGAGTTGCGGGATGATGGCAGGTGCCCGGGGGTGCCGCAGGATCCGGCGCCGCAGCACGGGGTCGGTCGCATGCACGGAGACGTACAGGGGCGAAAGGCGGTACGCGAAGATGCGTGCTTCGTCCTTCGGCTTCAGGTTCGTGAGCGTGGCGAAGTTGCCGTACCGAAACGAGAGCCGATAGTCGTCGTCGCGGATGTAGAGGTTGGACCGGAGCCCCTCGGGGAGTCCGTCGACGAAACAGAAGTCGCAGCGGTTGGCGCAGCGACGGATGTGCGGCGGTTCTAGCTCCACGCCGAACGGGAGGTCCTCGGGGCGCTCGATGTCGTACTCGATCAACTCGCCGTCGGGCGTGCGCGCCGTCAGCAGGAAGCGCTCGTCGGCCGCGTGGAACTCCCAATCGAGAAAGTCCTCGAGGTCGTGGCCGCCGATCGACAGGAGCACGGTTCCAGGTGTGAGACCGAGCTCAGCCCCGAGGCTGCCGGGTGCGACCGATTGAACGCGAACCATCCGGGCGATCCGTCCGAGGGAGTGCTGGTGCGAACCACTCAAGATAACGCGCCAAGGCCGCGCTGCCGTCGGGCAGCGCGGTCGGTGGCGGTGTGAGGTCAGGTCGGGGTGGCCTGACTCGGGTTCGGCGTGTCGGCTACTGCCGGCGGTAGCGCCAGGCCGCGGCGCCCGACACCTCCGCCCGGACCGAGAAAGCGTGACGGCGGCGTGGTTCGAGGGCCGGGATCTCCGCCGAGCCCGACGCGAGGACACTGCCCGACGCGTCCAGGAACTCGAACAGGAGCGTAGTAGGGGTCAGTGGTTGGGAGGTGATGTTGGCCACCGAGCCACCCACCACGGCCACCGAGCCGGTGGGGAGGAACTGTGTCACCGTCACCCCCCACCGCAATCCTTCGTTTGCGAGCGCGATGTACGTTTGCACGGAGTCCTGGTTCCCGGCGAGATCCCAAGATGCCGCCATCATGCGCACGCTCTGGGGGTTGAGGGGATCGATCGCGAGCAATTGCTTCGCCGCCCGGGCGAGTCTCGGCCCATCCCTCAGTGTGTAGGAAGCCCGGGCAAGTACGTACTGCGCTGCCTGGATGTAGGGGTTCTTGCTCACTGCGATCTCGAGCAGCTCAACGGCATACGCAGGGTACCCGTCGTTGTGGACTGCCGTGCCGACCTGAGCCAGCTCGTTGGGATCGACCTCGGGGAGCCGCGCGATGCGCGCGGTGGTCGACTCGATGCCCCGCGTGTCGCCGAGGAGCGAGTAACGCCGGAGTAGGCGTAGCGTCATGTCCGCATCGTCAGGATACATCTCGAGGTAGCGTTCGTACGTGGCAAAGGCGGGCGCGAAGGCTGCGCCGGCGGCGGTGCTGTCCTGCTGCAGTTTTGCCTTGGCGTCGGGAAGCGCCCCCCGTGCCGCGGCGATCCGGCCGGCCAGGATGGCCGAGTCGCGGGAGACGGCTTGCTGTACGTCGGGGCGGAGCCGCTGACCGGCCCATTCGCCAATGAGCTTGGCGAGCTGCGTGGAATCCCGCTCGACGGCAAGGACGAGCGTGTCCCGCCGCATGCGGCTCTCGACGATGTTAGTCGTTGCCGGATCCTCGAACGCCACGGCTTCCCTACCCCGTAGAATGGAGAGCATGGCCTGCCGCTGCCGGTCGGCGTGCGCCTCGTCACCCCCTGCCCGCTCGATGCCGATCTCCACGTATTTGGCTGCGGAATCGAACTGCTGCCTTTCGGCGTACATCCGAGTCAGGAAGAATGGGATCTCGGCGTCGTCCGGCATGAGGGAGGCAGCCAGTTGAAACAGTCCGACGGCCGAATCGATGGCGCCCTCCTGCCAAGCAAGCAACGCCTCTCGCCGGACCACGGGTTGCAGCTGCTCCACGTAGCGCCTGGCTTCGGCCTCGCACTCGGGCGCCAGTTGAACGGCCCTGCGAAAGGCCGAGTCGGCCCCGAAGGGATCGTTGCGGTAGACGTAGTAGCGGCCCAGCCAATACCAAGCAGCAGGGTTGTCGGCTTGGTTGTTTTGCTCAATCGCCCGGACCAGAACTTCCTGCGCACGCCTGAGCCGGTCTTCCGTTCGGTTCTCGTCGTCGGATTCCACGGCGATCTTGAGGTGCATCATCCCGCCGTTCACGAGGTGGTGCCCCGCCTTCAGCTTGCAGGGATCCTCCGGTCCTTCCCACACGCCTTGGGCGAAGAGTGCGGGCGGGAGCAGGAACAGAACGAAGGCGACAACGAAGAGCGAACGGCAGAGCGGGCGCATGGGGGCCTCCTCGCTACTGGTTGAGGGCATGCGAGCCGGCTGTAGTGGACAATATCGTGCCGCTCCACACGCGGCAAATCCGCACTTCCAGCTTGCCGAGCCTTGGATCTCGGGAGCCGTTCCCAAAAACGACAATCGCCCAGCGTGCGGCCGGGCGCGTGGTATCGACGAGAGCGGGCGACCGGATTCGAACCGGCGACGTCCAGCTTGGGAAGCTGACATTCTACCCCTGAATTACGCCCGCGAATTGTAGTGCAATGTCGCCGGGTAAGGTGATACCGTCAAGTCGATTGCGCGGCCCTGCACGTGGGACACGTGATCTTGCGCCCGGCGTGCTGCGGGTGCACGTTTGGCCCTATGCGGGGTCTGCATATGCACCGATCCAACCACTCTTATGCGCTCTTCGTGCCACGTTGTGCTCGCTGCCTCAAGTCGCTGGGGTCTGGATCGAAGCACTGCCGCTCATGCAGACTCAGACTAGTTGGCATCAAGGTCATCACCGTGGTGGCAATCACTGGCGTCCTCATCTGGTCGTACTTCGCCCTTAGCAGCAACGAGCCCTCGGTCCTGCAATGGGTCTGGTGACGGTGCGCGATACACGGAGCTGGGGAGTCGGAGCAGGACGGAACAAGGGGGCGCAACATAGCGCCCCCCAATGCTGCAACAACCTCATGGCGCAATCGACTAGGGCCCGACCGCTCGGGTTATCTACTGGTCGGGCGGAGTGCGCTAGCGAGCCCTGAGCCGCGCGATGCGCGCCTCCAACGGCGGGTGGGTGCTCAAGAGCTTGAGCATTCCTTTGCCGCGAATTCCGAAAGCGGCCAAGTTGTCGGGCAACTGTGAGGGTGCCTCTTTGACGGCGCGGAGCCGATCCAGCGCTGCCGCCATGGCAGCCGCGCTCTCGAACTCGGCACCACCCGCGTCAGCACGGAACTCCCGGCGGCGTGAAAACCACGCCACAACGATGCTCGCCAGCACGCCGAACGCCATTTGCAGAGCGATGTAGACCAGCAGACGCCCGCGGCCGAACTGGCTCGCAATAATCCGCGCAATGAAGATCACGAACGTGTTGAGCACACCCTGGATGAGGGTGAGGGTCACCATGTCGCCGTTGACGATGTGGGCGACCTCGTGTCCCAGTACCGCCTCGACCTCTTCCTTCTTCATGAGCTGGAGCAGCCCAGTGCTCACCGCGACGAGGGCCTTGTTACGGAACATGCCCGTCGCGAACGCGTTCGGGTCGGGCGAGTTGAAGACTGCCACCTCGGGCATCCCGATTCCTGCCTGCCGCGCCTGCCGCTGCACAGTGTCGACGAGCCAACGCTCGATGTCGTTGGTGGGCTTATCGATCACCTGCGCGCCCGTGGCCCGCTTCGCCACCCACTTGGAAATGGCCAGCGAGAAGAACGAGCCGCCGAAACCGAACAGCGCGCACCAGATCAGAAGCTGCACGTAGGGCGCGTCCGGGGGGATGACGCCCAGGGCGGTCAACACCGCCATCGCAACGGCTGCCATCATCAGGACAGCCACGTTGGTAGCGAGGTACAACACGACTCTCAGCATGCACGTCCTCTTTGGTCGCCAAAGAAACTAGCTACGCCGGAACTGGCGACAACGGCTTCCGTCGCGATGCGGTTGGCGGACGCGACGAGGGGCGCCACGGGGACGCCCCTCACCTCACCCTCGTCAGTCCGGGGAGGGCGGTCAGCTAGCCGCCAACAGAGTACCGAGCGGCCACGATGCCGTCACCGGTCGCCTGTACCGTGAACGGCTCTGAGATCCCGGCCGGCAGGGTCATGCTCTCCACCGACCCAGTCGTCACGACGTTGCCCTGAGCGTCGATGAACTCGAAGTTGAGCGGCGGCATGACGACATCGGCGTCCCCTGTGTTGGCGATCCGCCCCTGGACTGTGTAGCCACCCTCGTCGGACTGTAGCTGATCGAGGTACACGTCGAACGAAAGCGCCTCGATCCGCTCGAGGACTGCGAGCGTGGAGTCATCCTTCCGCTGGAGCTGATAGGCCGCGGCGAGCAATCGGAGCGACTCGCTGCTGTGCGGATCGACCCCGACGAGCTTCTTACCGGCGACTTCCATTGCTTGAGCCGCTTTGTCCTGCGCTTCCTCCGACTCGTTGTCGTCGTTGCAGATGGCGAGATAGGTGTTGGCGAGGTTGTAGAGGCCGGGTCGGAACTGCGGGGTCTTCTCGAGTCCCAGGCTGAATGCCCTCGCCGCCTTGTGGTACTGCTCGGCGACAAACAGGGCCTCGCCGGTGCGGAAGAGATCCATCGCGTCCATCGTCGGGGCACGCGCCAGCACGCTGTCGTACAGCTGCAGTGCCCGCTCACGCTGCCCGGATTTCTCGAGCGCCCGGGCCAGGCCGGTAAGGGCCTGAGAATCGTCCGGGTTCACCTCCGTGCGGTATCGCCGGTACCACACGGCGGCAGAGTCCCACTGCTCCTGCATGCCGTAGATGAGGCCAACATTGAACATCGCCGTCTGGTAGTTCTCCAGGCGGGATGAGTCGGCATCACCGATCGCGACTGTGGATTTGAAGAAGTGGATTGCGCTATCCAGCACCCCTTCGTTGCCGTAAATGCGACCCAAGTAGTAGGGCGTGATGTTGTCTTCCTGATAGATGGCCCACGCCTGCAGCAGCGTGTTCTTCGCCTCGTCGAAGGCCCCGTTGCGCATCGCCTCGATGGCCCGGTTGATCGTCGGGACCCAGATCCGCTGACGGTAGCTCACGATGTCGTCGTGGCAGTCGGGCACCATTCGTTCAACCTTGTCGAACGCCGAATCGGCGCCGACGGCATCGTTGGTCATCACGTAGTAGCGACCCAGGTAATACCAGGCGGCGGGGTTGTCCTGCTGTCCCCGGTCCATAGCGTCCAACAGGTTGCGGTGTGCGTCCTTCAACAGACGCTCGCGCTTCACCTTGTCGGATTCCTCGCTCGCGCTCTTGATGTACACCACCCCGCTGTTGACGAGGAAGTGCCCCGCCGAGAGCTCACACTCCGGGGGTTGATATGCGCCCTGTGCCACTGCCTGCGGTGCCCCGAGGCCAATACCAACCACCGCCGCGATCCCGACCACCGATCTTCGCATGCTTACCACTCCTTGCTCGCTGACTCATTCATGTCTTTCGACAGCATGTGTTCCGCTCGCCGCTCCGCCTCACGCGCGACGTCCAGCGCCGAGCGATTGAGGGCCTTCGCCGCCAGCACGACGTCGTCATATTCCGCTTTGACGCGCTGGCCCTGTGGCCCGTCCCGCACCTTCACTCTTACCCTTGTAGCGCCTTCAAGCTCCACGGCAATCTCGCGGCGCGCCAGCGTCCATCGCCACGCCGGCCAGCGCCGGACCCCCGCTGTGGTCCCGTGTGCGAACAGGGCCGCGACCACCTGATCCGCTGCTGACACCGGAGCCAATACCTCGATCCGAACGCTGCTCCGCCCCTTCTTGCCCTGGCTCGACCAGGTCTGGCAGTCGACCGCGCCGGCGTCGAACACCGCCTGACGCAAGGGCTCGAGATACTCCGGCGTCATGTCGTCGACGTCGGTGACGATCACCTCGACCGCCCCCGCCTCCGGGGCGGTCTCGGCAACGATCAGCCGGAGCGCGTTGGGCCACTGCCCGTCGTTCCTCGTTCCGGCGCCCCAGCCACTGCCGATGACCCGCCAGCGCTCCGGCGGGGGCCCGGACGAGAGCACCCGGAGCAGCACCGCCCCGGTTGGGGTCGTCGCTTCTCCCTCGATCGGTCCGCCGCTCGAGACCTCGATGCCCCGCAGCAGCTCCAGGGTGGCCGGCGCCGGCACCGGCAACTTCCCATGCGCGGCCTCGACCCAGCCGCGCCCGACGGCAACGGGCCGGTTGTAGACGGCGTCGACACCCAGCCGCTGGATACCCTCCACCGCACCGACAATGTCGAGCACGGCGTCGATCGCGCCGACCTCGTGGAGATGGACGGCGCTTGGCGCCACTCCGTGCACTCGGCCCTCTGCCTCGCCCAGCAACTCGAAGGCCCTCACGGCCTGGCCCCGCACCGTCTCGCTCACATCGGCCCGACGGACGACCTCGAGCAGATCGCCAACCGTGCGCCCGTGGCCGCTGTGGCCCGGCCGGGCCGGGATGGCGAAGTCCACCTTGACGGCCTTCAGCGCTGCCCGGTCCACGGACTGGACAGTGACCCGGACGTCCGGGAACCCGACCCGCGCCGGAAGCCCTTCCAGCCAGGCCGAGTCGAGTCCCGCCCCGATCAGCGCGCCCAGCATCATATCCCCGCTGATCCCGGCCACGGGATCGAGTATTGCGATTCGCATCGGTCTCGAAAATGCCTTAGACCTAAAAATATCGATCGTTACGGCCGGTATAGCCACCCCGCCCCGGTGTTGAACAAGACCACCCGATCGCCCCGCCCGATGTCGCCATGTTCGAGGAGGATCTCAAGGGCCGCCAAGGTGGCACCGCCCTCGGGGCTGGCATCGATCGCCTCGCTCTCGGCCATGCGCCGTTCGGCGCCCTTCAAGGCCTCGTCGCTCACGGCCACCGCGCGAGCGCCCGTCTCGTTGAGCGCCTTGAGGATGATCGCGCCGCCGAGTGGGGAAGGCACGCGCAATCCCGAGGCCACCGTCCATGGATCCGGCCACGGCTCGGTGCGGTTCGCTCCCCGCTCGAACGCCTCGACCACGGGCGCGCATCCCGTCGACTGGACGCTGAAGAGCTTGGGCATGGTGCCGTCGACCCAGCCGGACTCGAGCAGCCCGCGGAACGCGATCCACATGCCAATGAGCCCGGTCCCTCCGCCCGTCGGATAGATCGCGGCGTCGGGAAGCGTCCAGCCCAGCTGCTCCGCGATCTCCAACCCGAGAGTCTTCTTGCCCTCGATGCGGTACGGTTCCCTGAGCGTGGACACATCGAACGCCCCGTGCTCGGCGGCGTAGGCGCGGGCAGCCTTGCCGCAGTCGCCGATATGGCCGTCCAGGAGCTCGAGCTGCGCGCCAAATACCCGGATCTGCGCCAGGATGGTTGCGGGAGTGCTTGCCGGTGCGAACACGTGGACCGGGATGCCAGCCCGGCGGCCATACGCGCTGAGTGCGACGCCCGCATTGCCCGCGGTCGGCACCGTGAAGGCCTTCACACCCGCGAGCTTTGCACGCGTGACCGCGGCTGAGAGGCCCCTGGCCTTGAACGACCCTGTGGGATTGACCGATTCGTCCTTGATCCAGAGATCGCGCATCCCGAGCTGGCGACCGAGCACGGGGGCCGGCAACAACGGCGTGCCACCCTCTCCCAGGGTCACGGGGTCCTCACCGTCTTCGAGCGGCATCCATTCCCGGTAGCGCCACATGGTCCACGGACGCCGCGCAATCTCGTCCTTGAGTGCGGGAGCCGGTGCTGCGTCGTAGCGCACGAGCCAGGGGGCCCCGCAGTCAGGGCAGACGTCCGGCAGGCCGTCGGCGTGGCGCGTGGCGGAACACGCCGAGCAGGTGAGGCTCCACGGTCTCGTCATTCCTTTACACTCTCGAGAATACGGTCTGCCAGTTTGAGAGAGAATCCCGGCAACGCCGCGATCTCCTCCGGTGTTGCCAAGCGTACGCCGGCCAGGCTGCCAAAGCGTTGGAGCAACAGCCGCCGCCGCTTTTCCCCAACGCCTGGGATGTCGAGCAGCTCCGAGGTCAGGGTGCGGGCACCTCGGCGCGCACGGCTGTAGGTGACGGCCACACGGTGAGCTTCGTCGCGGACACGCTGGAGCAGCCGCAATGATGGGGACCGGGGGGGAAGTCGGAGACTCTCCCGCCTGCCCGGCAGGAAGATCTCTTCCTCCCGCTTGGCGAGGCTCACCAGCGGTAGCTCGGTGAGTCCCGCCTCAGCGAGCGCGCTTGCAGCCGCGCTCAGCTGCCCCTTCCCCCCATCGATCACGATCAGATCGGGCAGCGGCTTCTTCTCATCGATCCTCCTCCGCACGAATCGGCTCACCACTTCGTGGATCGCGGCGTAGTCGTCCTGCTGCCGGCGCTCTTGGCTGTCGGCGGAGTCCTGCCCGTCGTCCTGGGCGCCTCGGATGCGAAACCGGCGATACTCGCTCTTCTTGGGCCGCCCGGCCTCGAACCATACAAGAGATCCCACCGTGTCGCGCCCCTGATTGGTCGAGATATCGATGCACACCAAGCTCCGAGGAACCACCGTGAGGCCGAGGTCACGTCCCAGGGCGTACACCGGGTCCTCGACGCGCTCCTCGGTTTCGAACGATTCGATCTTGAAGCTCTCCATGAGGTGGCGGGCGTTCTGATCGGCGAGCGCCACGAGGCGCTGATTGACACCCCGTTTGGGCACCAACCAGTCGGCCTCCGACCCCAGCTCCGTCAGGGCCTCGAAGTCCATCGGCAGGAAGGGCAATACCACCCGCCGCGCCCTCGCGTCGGCTTTGAGATAGTACTGCACCAAGAACCTGCTCAGGATCTCCTCGTCGGGCGCGTCGGAGAGGTTCTGGAAGAACCGCTGCTCCAGTGCCACGACCTTGCCCCCACGGACGCGCAGGAGCACGCCCACGGCGTCGTCACCATCCCTGGCGTACCCGATCGCGTCCGCATCGCGCCCGCCGACGATCTCGACGGTCTGCGGCTTTTCCACCTGTTCGAGCCAGGCCAGCCCGTCCCGAATCTCGGCGGCTCGCTCGAAGTCCAGTTGCCGAGACGCCCCGTCCATGCGTTCCCTGAGCCGCTGGCGCACGGCCACGGTCTTCCCTTCGAGGAACGCCACCACGTCATCGATCATCTCCCGGTACTCGGCCTGACTCTGGAGGCCGACACACGGGGCGAGGCACCGATGAATGTGGTAATCGAGGCAGGCCCGGTCTGGAGCGTCGTCCGGGAGGTCGTAGTGGCACGAGCGAACGGTGAAGATACGGCGGATGATCCTCAGGGTGCGACGGAGCACGCCAACGTCGGTATACGGTCCGAAGAACCGTGCACCCTCCATGTCGAGCTGGCGCACCACCAGCACCCGCGGGAAGGGCTCGGACAGCGTCACGGCGATCCGCGGGTAACTCTTGTCGTCCCGGAGCTGAACGTTGAACCGGGGCCGGTACTCCTTGATGAGGTTGTTCTCGAGGAGAAGCGCCTGACTCTCTGACGGGACGACGATCGTTTCGAGGTCGTGCACCAGTCGTAGCAGCATGCGCTGCATCGGTCCGGTAGGCGGCTCTCCCGAGAAGTAATTGCGGACCCGCGTCCTGAGTCGCTTGGCCTTCCCGACGTACAGTACGCGCCCGTCGGCATCCTTCCACAGGTACACGCCCGGCTCGTCGGGAAGCGAGCTCAGCTTCGGTTCAACGAGTGTTGGCGCGGTGGTCATGAAGCGTACGAGATCGGGTCGGGTCGCTGGTCACACGCGGAGATTCGGTCCGGGCCACTCGCTCATCAGGAAGACCGTGGCCTGAGCACTCTGGCAAGCAGTCCTTTGGCATCGGGATGGCCGAGGAGCACGGTGCACCCACCGTAAACTAACCCGAATGCGGACAGGGAGAGCACGGCGGCGAGCCCCACTCGTCCGTCCACCGCGCGCGAGGCCGCGACGCCAGCAATGGTCGCCGGCACCACCGACCCCGCCGCGACGGCGAGCCACCGCTGCATGACCCCTCCGGTGATGGAGCCGACCCGACGCACCAGGGTTGCCAGATTGAGGCTGGCATTGAGATAGGCGGCTATCGCCGCTCCGAGCGCGATCCCGGCAGGACCGAAGCGCTGCATCAGGAGATAGGCGGACCCAGCCGACACCACCACCGACACGACGGCGATACGGACCGGCGTGCGCGTGTCGCCAAACGCGTAATGTCCCGACGCAAAGAGCTTCACCGTGGCCTGGGCAGGGATGCCAATGGCATAGGCCGCTAGCACGCCCGCTGCGATGGCCGTTTGCGTTGCCCCGAACGCCCCGGTCTGAAACAGGGCACCCAAGATCTCCGACGGGAGCGCGGCCAACGCCGCTGCCGACGGCAACACGAAAAACGCGACGCGCCTGAGTCCGAGCGCGAGCCGCGACCGCAACTCCTCCACGTCATTCCCGGCCACATTCCGGCTGAGCTCGGGGAGGGCCACGGCAGCCACGCTCACGCCGAAGAGAGAGACGGGGAGGAGCGCGACCAGCTGGGCGTAACCGAGGATCGCCACGGCCCCGGTCGGGAGCAGCGAGGCCAGCTGCTGATCGATCAGGCTGGAGATCTGGTACACCCCTGCCCCAAACACGACCGGAAGCCACGCCCGGATCACGCGCCGCACCCCGGGCGTGCTGAGACGCACGCTCCACCTGAGCCTGCCCGTATGTCCCAGCGTCGCTGGGAGCTGGATTGCCACCTGGAGGATGCTCCCCACGAGCGCGCCCCAGGCGAGCGCCACGACGAGCCGGATCTCGAGCAGTACCCCGCCCAGCGCGAGGAGCGTGGCGATCTGCGCGATGTTCCAGACGGCAGGTGCGGCGTAGGAGAGGAAGAACCGACGGTAGGTGTTGAGCACGCCGAGGCACCATGCCGACAGGATCATCACCCCGGACATCGGGAACATGATCTCGACCAGAGTCACGGTGAGATCCCGCTTGGGCCCGGTGAACCCCGGAGCTGCAAAGTCCGTGATGATCGGCGCGAACACGATCCCCAGCAGCGCAGCGGCGGCAGTGAGCAGCACCAACAACGACGCGATCACTCCCGACAGGCGGCGGGCGTCGTCGATCTCTCCCCGCTCGATCATCCCCGCGTACACAGGTATGAACGAGGCAGAAAGGGTTCCCTCCCCAAGCAGGTTCCGAATGATGTTCGGAATGCGCAGGGCCGCGCGGAACGCGTCGGCGGCGGCCCCGTCGCCGAAGTAGTGTGCGAAGACGCGTTCTCGGACGAAGCCCAAGATCCGCGTCACCAAGATGCCGGCGCCCACGCGGGCCGCCAAACGTCCGGAGCCCGGGGTCGTGGTCACCGGTTCGGGCCGCCGCGCCGTTCGGTCGAGTCCGGAGGGCGTCCGCTCTCCAGCAGGTGCCGCACCACGTCGATCTCGTCGCGGAGATCCTGCAGTCCGCGGGCCACCGTCTCGACGTCATCCTCGAGGGAGAGGAGGCGGCGTGCGAGGACGTCCACGCGATCGTCCTGGGGCGGGAGTGCTGGGGTGCGCTCGGGGAGTCGGCCATGCCGACGAGGTGCGTCCAGGAGCACTGCCGCGAGCGGAATGAGCAGCGCGAGTAGCAGGACCAGGCCGAGCACCCAGACCATGGCGCCCCTACGGACCGAGGTCCGCGGCCTCCGCGCGACCGACGAAGCGGCGGGATCGGTTGAGCACTTCGTCGAGGAACGCGGGGCCGTACCGGATGAGATACGGTGCAACCGTGAAGATCCGCTCCTGTGGCTGACCGTTTGGTAGGAGATTGTGTCGGGCCTTGGCAAGCTGCTGCGCGACGATCTCGTTGTGTTTCTTCAGATGGGCTACGAGACGCTTCTCGATGCTCCGAACACCCGAGAGAGCGCTGTTTCGCGCATGCTGAACCGGTTTCTTCATCGTGGGATCGATTTCGATCGCCGCATTCTCCAGTCGACCATACTCGGCCTGCAGCGACTCGGTGATGGCGGACAGCGCGGCGGTCGCCTCGGACGGCATGTCCTCCCGCGCCACCCGCGCCTCGATATCGCCCCGCCCAAACGCTTCGACCGTGATGCCGTACTTGTCCAGCACTTTTTGCACGCGCTGTTCCACAATCGTACCCGACCATCGCGGCACCGGCATCTGCGGAACGACCCCCAGCCGATCGTACACCGGTCGGCACTGTGGCAGGTAGGCGGCCTCACCCGGACCCGCGACGTACGCGAGCGTGGGCAGGATCGCGGCCTCGACCACCGGACGGAGCAGCACGTTGGGGGAGAGCCTCATCGGCTCCGTCTCGGCGATACGTCGGAGTTGGTCCACGTCCCACGATTCACCCGAGCGCCGGGCTGTGAACCCCGAGCCGTCGATGACCAGACGGTCCCGCCCGAGCCGCCCCTCGATCATCACCAGGGAGGCACCGTCACCCACGTGCACGGGCGCACGCTGTCCTGCACGCTCGATGTCCTGCGCCGTCTCGGCGAGCGCCGCGTCCAGGGCCGACGCGTGCTCGAGCGCCGTCAACAGGTGGGGCACCATTACCCGCTTGGTCTCAGCATGCGTCGGCCGAAGCACCACGAGCCCAAGCGGTCCCAGTAGTTCGGCCACGGCGCCGGCAAAGGCTGTGGCAAGATCATTGTCGGGCCGATAGTGCCGCTCGAGCCACCCCAGCACGTCGGCTCGAAACTCCGTGTCCGGCGTGTGGGTCATGAGCGAGTCCATGACCGTGCTCAGGTCGTGACCCAGAGGCTCCTGATAGAGAGGCCGGAGCGGATCATTCGCATCCCGCGCCCGTAGCTCCACGCGATCGATCTCGTTGTCGAGTCCGAGGAGGTAGACGTGGTTCGCCTCGGCGAAGTCGTGGTCGTCGCCGGCGACCCAGAACACCGGCACGACCGGTCGCTTCACCAGCGCCTCGAGGGACTCGGCGAGGGCGATCGCGGTGAGGGCCTTGTAGATGGTGAACAGCGGGCCGGTGAGCAGCCCCGGCTGCTGCCCCGTGGTGACGCAGAACGCCTGCCCGCTCATGAGGAGGTCGAGGCGATCCCGAGCTGGGCCGTCGGCTACGAACGCCGAGCGAAGGGCCGGATCGAGTTGAACAGTCCGCTCACCAGCGAGCCCACTGGCGTCGAGAGTGGGAAACGGGCTGAGTGGGACCGAGTGGAACGCCAGGGTCACAGCGGCTCCGCCACAGGTCTTCCCTGCTCCACCGGCATCGTCATCGAGCTCGTCCCTTGTGGTAGGGTTCGTTACGGAGAATCGTGCAGGCGCGATAGAGCTGCTCGAGGAGCACCAGGCGGGCAAGCTCGTGTGGCAACGTAAACGACGAAAGACTCAACGACTCGTCGGCATCCCGAAGGATCGCTTCGTCGAGACCGTGGGCACCTCCGATGGCCAGGATCGTCTCGCGGGCATCGGCCTGCCATTGGTGCACCCGCTCCGCGAATTGCTCCGAGGTGAGGACAGTCCCACCGCGGGTGAGAGCGATCAGTCGGGCGGTCCCGGGTACGGCCTTGCGAATGGCGTCACCCTCGACGCGCCGCGCCTCGGCCGCCTCGGCATCCGGCCGTTTGGCGTCGCGGACTTCGGCGATGTCCAGCCGGAGGTATCGTCGAATCCGGTCGCCGTACTCCTGGCAGGCCTGACGCAAAACAGGATCCTTGATCCGTCCCACCGCCACGAGGCGCAAGCGCATCAGGCATAGAGCCCGCGCAGCCGATGGACGGCCGCTACCCGTTCGATGGCCAGCATGTACGCCCCAATCCGCATGTTGACCGAATGGCGCTCGGCCACGGAGATCACGTCGAGGAACGATCTCGTGATGACGCCTTCGAGCCGCTCGTTGATCATCGTCTCGTCCCAGAAGTACCCCATCCGGTCCTGTACCCACTCGAAGTAGCTGACCGTCACGCCACCCGCATTCGCGAGAATGTCGGGAATCACGAAAACGCCCTTCTCCTCCAACACGCGGTCTGCTCCAGGTGTCGTCGGACCGTTGGCGCCCTCGCAGATCACCTTTGCGCGCACGTCCTTGGCGTTCTTGCGCGTGATGGCGTTCTCGACCGCCGCTGGGAGCAGAACGTCGACGTCCATTGTGATGACCTGTTCGGCGGGGACCTCCTCCGCTCCCGGATACCCGGCGAGGTACCGATGCTCACGCACCCAGGCGATCGCATCTTCCACGTAGATCCCGTTCGGATTGTAGATCGCCCCAGAAATGTCGCTGGCCGCCACCACCGTGAGGCCTTCACGTTCGAGAAGCGCTGCGGCGATCGAGCCGACATTCCCGAATCCCTGCACTGCCGCCTTGGTCCCGCGCAATGGAAGATCGAGATACTTGAGTGCCTCTCTCGTCGCGATCATGCACCCGCGACCCGTGGCTTCGCGCCGCCCCAACGACCCGCCCATCTCAATCGGTTTGCCGGTCACCACGGCCGTCACGGGATGCCCCTGGTGCATGGAGTACGTGTCCATGATCCAGGCCATCACGCGCTCCGAGCACGTCCAGCAGCTCGGCCGTGTACCGCCTGGTGATGCGCTCCAGCTCGCTGATCGAGAGGTTGGCTGGGTCGCAAATGACGCCACCCTTCGCACCACCGAAGGGGATGTTGACAACGGCGCACTTCCACGTCATCCACGCGGCGAGGGCCTTCACCTCGTCGAGGGTGACCCGCATGTCGAACCGGATGCCACCCTTCCCCGGGCCACGAGCCGTGTTGTGCACCACCCGGTACCCCGTGAAGACCTCGACTTCGGCATTGTCGAGTTGGATTGGTACCGCGACAATCATCTGCTTCTCGGGCATCCGCAGGACGCGATAGATACCGGGATCGAGGTCGAGCAGCTCCGCCGCGTGATCGAATCGTGCCATCATCGCCTCGAACGGATTGTCCTCGTCGAGATGGGGGTCCTTGTCCGGACCGATGATGTCTTGGGCCGTACGCGGTTTGCGCTTCACCTCTGTTGGTCCACTCATCGCAGGTCGGCGGTAGTGCCGCCCCCGGGGTTCGGGTCGGGGTTCCACAGGCCAGTGAGCTCCCCGACCGCGGCATCCAAAGCGGTTTCGACCGTGGACTTGCCGCGATCCCACTCGAGTCCGAGCTGGGCAACCAGCGGTTCAGGTGCACCCGCCGGCCACAGGTGTCGGAGCTTCACTGCGTCTTTTTCAGTGACTACAACGTAATCAACCGCCTGCCTCCCGTGCAGGAGGCGGCGGATGTCGCGTTCGCCATAGCGATGATGGTCGGAGAACGGCACCAGGTGCACATGTGCGCCGATCGCGCGACACTGGCGTGCGAAGGCATCGGGATCGGCGATCCCCGCACCGGCCACGACACGGGCACCATTCAAGGCTCCGAGCGTGACTGGCGTGTCACTGAGGAGGTGACGAAAGCCGCTGAGGCGGAGATGGGCCACGGCGAACCTGGCGTGCGGTGCAACTTGGTGCGCGCGCTGCGCGGTGCCGAGAGCCGCGTCGAGCGATGCCCACTTGCGCGTCACCACCACGAGGTCCGCGCGCCGAAGCGCGGACCAACCCTCCCGCCACGGACCGGCCGGCAAGGTCCACCGGACCGCACGGCTCGATTCCGCACTCACGACCGCGATGTTGAGGTCGCGGCCTACGTCCAGTCGCTGGTAGGCATCGTCCATGACGATCACCTGCGCCCCGCGAGCAACCGCCGTGCGGGCCGCCGCCAGCCGATCGGGATCCTCGACGACGATCACCTGCGGAAGATGCCGTCGATGGACATCGCCTTCGTCACCGCCGTATCCGCGCAGCACGATGGCAGAGCGCATGCCCCGCTCGGCGTAGTAGCGGGCAATCCAGCTCGACAAGGGTGTCTTGCCGGACCCGCCAACCGTCAGGTTGCCAACGGCGATCGTGGGTACCGCCGGTATGCCGACCGGGAGGAATCGCGAGCCGTACACCCGTGCACGCAGCGACGCGACAAATCGATAGAAGATCGACGGTGGGAGTAGCGCCAGCCGGGTCACCCGCGCGCTCGGCGCCCGCGAGGCCCACAACCACCGCGTCACGCGATGCATCTGGCCTCGATCTCGGCGTCGGCGATCGCGCGCTCCAGGCCATCGCGCGCCCCTCCCGGATCGCCCGTTCGCTGAACCGCGAGCGGAGCGCCGTACACCACCCGGACCCGCGCGAACGGTCGCGGAACCATGAATCCGTCCCAGGAGCGTGCCCTCCATGCGGACGTCGCGGCGGCCGCAACGGGAATGATGCTCGCCCCCGTACCGCGCGCCGCCGCGACCACGCCCGCTTTCGCCACCCGCGCAGGTCCCCGAGGACCATCGGGCGTCACGGCTCCGTCGCCACCCGCTCGGAGCACGCGGACCAGCCGCCGCAGGCCGGAGCTCCCACCGCGGGTACTGGAGCCGTACGCGATCCCGTAGCCCCAGCGCTCGGCGGCTCGAGCCAGTAGTCTCCCGTCCCCATGGGCGCTTACGAGCAGCGTGATGGGTTGCCGTCGACGGTGCCAGAGGGGTACGAGCAGTTGCCCGTGCCACACGGCGAACAGCACCGGTGATCCCGATGCTCGAGCGGCAAGAATGTGTTCCTCTCCAACTGCTTCGATGCGCCACGTTCGGGCGAGTGCCCGGACCATGCCCTGACCGATCCACCCCAATGCGCCGTTCATGCGGCGTACTGCACGGTCAGTTCGGCAACCCGCCGTGCGGCCCCCGGCGTCCCGAGCGCGCGCCGGATGCCGCCGAATTCGTCTCGCTGACGAGCCGCAGCGGCTCCATCCTCGAGCAGGTCGGCGAGGCGACGGCCGAGGACGGCCGGGCGGACGTGCCCCTGGAGGCACTCCGGAGCCACGTCGCGTTGGGCGAGCACATTCACCAACCCGACGCGGGGCACCTGCACCACTCGGCGTGCCACGGCAAAGGTCAGCGGATGCATGCGGTAGGCAATCACCATCGGGACGTCGGCGAGCGCCGCCTGGAGCGTGCTCGTTCCCGACTTGCAGAGCGCCACGTCGGCGGCCGCCAGCACCGTCTGTGCATCATCGTGGAACGTGAAGCGGGAGTCTGCGGGTGAGAGCTCCGATGGCCGACCCGCCACGACGACCCTCAAATCCCGGAGGTCGCTGCTCAGACGCCGCGCCGTGTCGCGGAACGGCGCCCAGTGCCGTCGCTGCTCCACCGGCCTGTTACCCGGGAACAATGCCAACACCCGCTCGGAGGCAGTGATGCCGAGCAGGCGGCGCGCGTCGACCCGAGGAATTGGGTGGGGATCGTCGAGGAGCGGATGACTCACGAAGGTGGTGGGGATACCGTGCTCGCGGAACAGCGGCTCCTCGAACGGCAGGATGACGGCGAGGTGTCGCACGCAGCGCCGGAGGGTCGCGAACCGCCAGCGGCCCCACGCCCAGAGCTGCGGCGCGATGTAGTAGATGACGGGCACACCCCGGGCGGTGAGTGCCCCCGCCAGCCTGAGATGGAACCCGGGGTAGTCGACGAGGATCGCGGCGTCGTATCGGTGTGATGCGACGCGCCGCTCCACCGCGCGTAGCAGCCTCCAATGTGCGGGAATCGTGCCCGCCGCCTCGGCCAGCCCCATCGCCGAGAGGCGTTCGCTCCGCTCCAGCAGTTCGACTCCGCTCTCCGCCAACCGCGGGCCGCCGATGCCGTCGACGGTGAGTTTGGGAACGACCTTTCGGAGCGCCGTGACCACCGACGCTGCGTGCCGATCTCCGGACGGCTCGCCCGCCGAGACGAAGAGTCGGTTCACACCAGGACTCCGCGCTCCGACCGCGCAACGAAATCCGCCAGCCGCAGCACTTCGGGGCTCTGGTTCGGATCGGCGCGGAGCATGCTGGCCGCTTCGGAAGGCGTCAGGTCGGAGTTGAACAGGAGGCGATACGCGTGCTTCAGCGCAAGCCGGACCTCTTGCGAGAATCCGGCGCGCGTGAGGGCGATGGTATTGATCCCGAAGAGCTTCAGTGGATTGCCAACCGCCCGGGTATACGGCGGCACGTCTTGCGGCACGCGCGAGCCTCCCCCGACGAACGCGTAGGTCCCGATGCGGACGAACTGGTGGACGGGGCAGAGACCGCTCACGAAGGCGTGCGACTCGATGTGGACATGGCCGGCGAGCTGAACCATGTTGGCGATCGTGACCCTATCCTCGATGGTGCAGTCATGCGCGACATGCACGTACGTCATGAGAAAGCATCCTGTACCGATCCGGGTCACCCCGGTGGCCTCGGTACCACGATGCAGGGTGGCGTATTCGCGGATGACGGTGTCGTCACCGACTTCGAGCCACGTATCGGTCCCTTTGAACTTGCGATCCTGGGGGTCGGCACCGAGGATGCTTCCGGCCCCGACGGAGCAGCGCACCCCGAGCCGGGTGTTGCGCTCAATCACCGCGTGCGGTCCGACGCGCGTGCCCATACCGATCCACACGTCGGGACCGATGACGGCAAACGGCCCGATCGACACGTCGTCGCCTATGTGCGCCCCGGGATCGACCAGCGCCGTTGGATGGACGTCGTGACTCATCGGTCCACGATGGCCGCCATCATCTGCGCTTCCGCCACCGGCTGGCCGTCAACGTAGGCGATTCCCTTCATCGCGCACGTCCGGCCCCGGAACTTGACCATTTCGAGCTCGAGACGGAGTTGATCGCCAGGGATGACGGGCTTGCGGAACTTCACTCCGTCGATGGACATGAAGTACACTACTTTGCTGCCCGAATCGTCCACCTTGTCCAAGAGCAGCATGCCTCCAGTTTGCGCCATCGCCTCCACGATAAGCACACCCGGCATGACGGGATGGCCCGGGAAATGGCCTGGGAAGAAGGGCTCGTTCATCGTCACGTTCTTGAGGCCGACGATGCGCTTCCCTCGTACGAGTTCGATGATCCTGTCGACCAGCAAGAACGGGTAGCGGTGGGGCAACACGCCGAGAATGTCCTGGATCCCCATGACGGGTGGTCCATCGAGCGAAGCGGTGCGTGCAATGGCTCGCGCCAGCGCCACGTTGCCGCGGTGGCTGGGTCGAAACGCCACGATATCAGCAGCCGGACGGCCTCCGAGGAGTCCCAGGTCGCCTAGGAGGTCGACGGCCTTGTGCCGAACGAACTCATCTGGCCAGCGCAGCGTGGTGCCCACGATGCCGTCCTTCGAAAGCACGATCGTGTTGTGTTTGGACGCGCCTTTGGCCAGGCCCCGTTGTTGGAGATCCTTGGCCTCGCTCTCGAACCCGAAGGTCCGGGCCTTGGCGAGCTCGGCCTCGAAAACCTCCGGCGTGATCCGATACGAGCCGCTTTGCGCCCCGATGAGCGGATGGTCCCACTCGATGTTCACCGTGAGTCGGAGGCCGTCAGCCGGAGCGACGACGTACTGCGCGTCGCCTTCTTTGACCACGAACGGGGCGCGCACGGCTCGCGTGGTGGGTGTGCCCTCCTGGTTCCGCACGCCGGCCGATCGTAGTGCGGCGAAATATGGAGCGGCGCTGCCGTCGGCGGCAGGAACTTCTGGTCCGTCCAGTTCGACCAGCAGGTCGTCGATCCCGAGCGCCGTCACCGCCGCCAACAGGTGCTCGACGGTCGACACGGAGGCGTCACCATCCCCGAGCGTGAGTCGACGGTCCGTCCCGTGGACCGCGTCGAGCCCGGCGGAAATCTCCGGGTGCCCTTCCAGGTCGCTGCGCCGAAACCGGACACCCGATCCCGAGTCGCTCGGGTTGAAGGTCACGGTTGCGGATATGCCGGTGTGCAGTCCGGTGCCCTGCACCGTGGCTGGCTTGGCAATGGATCGTCTGGCGTCACTCATCGCGTTCGAGGATCCTTTCCAACGCCGCCACGAGCGGCGTCAGGCGCGTGAGCGCTGCGGTCTGGCGCAGCACCGTTCGATGATCGCGGGCCGGGTAGCCCGACACGGTCGATCCTGGAGCGATATCGCCGATGACCCCGCCCTGGGCCCCGACGACGGCGCCTCGACCAACCGTCAGATGATCGGCCAAGCCCGCCTGCCCCGCAAGCGTGACGGCATCGTCGACAGTCGTGCTTCCCGCGATGCCGACCTGTGCCATGATCATGCAGTGAGCGCCGATCCGGACGTTATGTCCGATTTGCACGAGGTTGTCGATCTTCGTGCCCGAGCCGACCACCGTATCGTCGAGGCTCCCCCGGTCTACGGTGGTGTTCGCCCCGATCTCCACATCATCCCCAATGAGACAGTTGCCGAGCTGTGGGATGCGCGTGTACCTCCGGCCGTCGGTCACGAATCCGAAGCCGTCGCCGCCCACTCGTGCGCCGGTGCGCACCACAACGCGGCTTCCGAGCCGCACGCCCCGGTGAATGGTACAGTGTGCCCCGATACGGCATGCTGACCCCATCTCCACTTCGTCTTCGATGGTCGTGTGCTCACCAACCACGCACTCGTTGCCGAACGTGACGTTGCGCCCGATCCGCACGTGTGGCCCGAGGCGGATCCGGCCACTCCATCGCGATCCCCGGCCGACGGACGCAGTCGGATGAACGCCCCAAGGGTCGGCGGGACCGGTGTGCTGAGCCCTGACGAGGAGAGCGAGCGCCGCGACCGGGTCGGCCACCACGATGCGGGTGGTCGTCCGTGGCGCAGTGGGTTCGGCGTCCGCGAGGATCAGAACGGCGCCGGCGCCGGTACGGCCCAGCTTCGCGTCGTAACCGCGGCTCGCGGCAAAGGACACATGGCTGGGGCCAGCCCGCTCGAGCGGAGCCATCCCGGCGAGGACACGGTCGCGGTCACCGAAAAGCCGACCGCCGACCAGATCGCTGATCTGGCCGGCGGTTGTCTCCGTGCGGAAGCGCACCGGATGTTACTGACCGCCGCCCTGCAGCCGACGCACGACCGTGGTCGTGAGATCGAGCACGGGATCGGCGGACACGATGTTGTTGCCGGGTGCCGATACGTCGAAGATGACGCCCAAATTCCGTTCGGCGCGCAGGCCGTCGATCACGCGCTGGATTCGCTCCTCGATCGGCCCGACCAGCTCGCCCTGTCTGGTTTGTGCGCGACTCTGGAGCTCGCTGGTGCGCTGGCCAAGCGTTTCCTGGAGGCGGCGCAGCTCCTCCTGCCGCTCCTGCCGCGCGCTCGGCGACAGCACGATGGCCTGCTGGTTGAACGCGTTGATGGCTGAATCCAGCTGGGTCTGCAACACCTGGACTTCCTGCCGCCAGCTGGCAAACTCCGCGTTGAAGGTCGATTCCGCCTGTGCGTACCCGGGCGTCTGCCTGAGGATCAGCTCCGACGCGACGAACCCCATGCGGGTGGTGGTCTGCTGCTGTGCCTGGTCTGGTGCTCGCGCGGGAAGTGCTGCCACGCCGACCACGGCGAGCGTGCCGACGGCCAGCAGCGAGAGACGAGTAGCGGTCGTACGAGTCATGTGCATGGTGAGGACCTGCCTGTAGAAATCAGAAGAAATTCCCGAGCCGGAAGTGGAACTTCCAGCCGGGGTCCGGATTGCCCACGAAGTCGACCCGGTCGAACCCGTAGGCGTAGTCGATGCCGATCGGCCCGAGCGGTGTCACGAGGCTGATACCGACACCGGCACCCCTGAACAGCCGCGATGGGTTGAATTTCGCCGGGGATTCCCAGACGTTACCGGCATCGATGAACGTGGAGAAGTAGATCGCTTGACTCACCCTGAGGCCCACCTCACCCGTCAGCGCCATGTACGATCCACCAAACGCATTGACCGTACTCGCCTGCTGTCCGCTCGCAAACGGATCGAATCCCTGTGGGGTGATGGAGAACTCCTCGTAGCCACGTAGCGGAATGCCGAACTGCACGCCGCCCATGGAGAAGAGCTGACGGAAATGCGGTCCGGGATTCCCCCACAGGAAGCCGGCCTGGGCTCCGAAGCCGAGGACCAGCTTGAGGGGACTCGCCAGTGGGTCGTCGGCTCCCAGCGCGGCCAGCGGGGCATACCAGCGACCCTCGAACGTGGCCCGGCGGAAGTTTCCGCTTCCCCCGAGCGGCCCCCCTCCCTGCGAGAATGCAAAGCGATGGAGCACCCCCGCGGTGGGGAACGGCAGGTCGATCCGGTTGTCGTGCACGAGCGTGAGCCCAAGGCTCGACAGAATGCAGTTGTCGCAGAAAAACCGCGATGTCAGCGTCGGTGAGTCGTAGTCGCTCTGTTCGAACGTATAGGAGGCGAACAGCCGCGTATAGCGCGACCCGCGGACCGGAAATCCCAACTGGAGGCTGCCGCCCCGGGAGTTGATCCGGCCGAGGTCCGCCACGGTGTACCGGAGGCGCGAGCTGTGCAGCGACACCGTGCCCGAGACCCAGGAGCCGCGAAGGGCCGGGTCAGTATAGCTGAGGTTGATGTTGTTGATGTTCCGGCCGAACTGCCACTGGAGCGCGACCCGTTTGGCCTGACCGAACAGATTGGGCTCGTCGAGGCCGATGAATCCGCCCAAGCCGGTGCCCTGCCCCACCGAGGCGCCGAAATTGATGTTGCCGGTGTGCCGT
>JBDHEI010000014.1:0-52605 GCA_039591075.1 Gemmatimonadota bacterium | reverse complement strand
GAGCGCCGCCAGATACCCGGGCTCACTCAATGCGAGCACGATATCCAGGTAGCGCCGCCGTCCGGCGGGCCCTCCTGCCACGATCGTGCGGTCGCTCGGCGCGAACGCCACCGCCGTGAGCCGACCGACCCCATCGGCCAGCTTCTTCATCTCGACGCGATCGACCGTCACCTTCTTGCGGCGTCCGGCGATCTCGTATCCCACCGCCACCCGCCGCGGCCCCTCTCCAGCCATGAAGAAGCCGGCGTCGCCGAACCGCACCAACTCCCGATCCTTGGCGCCCCGCAGGGATCGGAACAACACCAAGTAGTAGATGGCCTCGAGGAAGTTGGTCTTCCCCTGACCGTTCTCTCCGGTCACCACGACACCTTCCGCCGGCAGCTCGACGTCCAGCGCCGTGATGTTGCGGAAGGTCCTGATCGTGAGTTGGGTGAGCCGCACGAAGCGCCAGAGCCTCGGTTTATTGAATCACGAACGAGCGGTCGGCCGCGGCGCGATTGCTCAGCGTGTCGGTCGCCACCACCCGGAAGACGATGGTTCCGTTCGTCCCCGGATCAGTCGTGATGGGATAGTCTGCGACGAAGAGCGTGTCGGCCGGAAACAGCGTGGGGAAGCCAAAGGTCACCTCACCCAGCACGCCTGCGGCCACCGATGCGAGGGGCGTTCGATCGGTGATGCGCACCCGCACGCGGATCTCCTGACCGGCTGCGTACACGCTGTCCGCCGGTGCGAGGAACTCGATGCGCGGCGGAAAGGTGTCGGGACCGAACCGGCCCGGTCCGAAATCGGGTCGGACAGGATCCGCGCAGGCGGCTGCACCCAGCAGCGTCAGCGTCGCGGCCACCGCGGTGCCTGCGTATCGTGGTCGGGGTGCGCCGATGCTCATGACGACTGCACTGAGCCGCGCTGCTCCAGCGCCAGTAGTCGCCGTTTCAACGGGAGTCCCCCGCCGTAACCGCCGAGTTTGCCGCCAGCCGCCACTACCCGGTGACACGGGATGACAAGCGGGATGGGGTTGCGACCGTTTGCATGACCCACCGCCCGTGCAGCCCCCGGGCTGCCGATCCGCCGCGCGATCTCGCCGTACGTCGCGGTCGAACCATAGGGAATCCGCGCCACCTCACGCCACACGCGGTGGTCGAATTGGGTGCCTTGAGGCGCGGTGGCGAACGTGAACTCCATGCGCCCACCTTGGGCGTACTCGTCCAACTCGCCCGCGACGCGCTGCTCGAAGGGCGTGGTCGGCGGACGGAGGCCGGCCTGGTTGAGCCGAATCTGCGTGACCGACGTGCCCCGCGTCTCGACGGCAACGGTCATGAGAGGTGTGCTCACGGTGAACGCTTCAGCGGTCGACATCCGGACGATTCCTCCCGAGCGGCTGGGAAGGCGGTGCTAGGAAACATACCGAGGTAGAGCGGCGGGGGCCGGAGGGACGGATTGCGAGAAGTATGAACCCTCCTTCACGATCGCTTCACAATGCCGGGGATCGACCTCCGTGCACATTCGCGCACTAGTGCCAACGTACTCGGGATCGTGGTTCCGCGGAGGGGACGGCCCTCGGATGCCCCACCAAGTTCCTCGCTTGGTCTTTGTCTTTGCCGTGGCGGTGCTCGCCTTGGTGGTTTCCCGTTGGTACCTCGTGCCCGACACGTTCGGCGACATCGGACACTACAGGGCCGCGGCCATCGACTCGATTGCCGCCCGCCCCATGCAGTACGCAGGGCATCAGCAGTGCACCCTCTGCCACAGTCCGATCCAAGAGGCGAGGCTGGCGTCCAACCACAAGGGCGTGCGCTGCGAGGTGTGCCATGGACCGGCCGCCGCCCACATTGCCGCCCCGATGGAGGTCAAGCCGTCCATTCCACGTGGTCGGGACCAGTGCATCCTGTGTCACGCCTTCAATCCGTCGCGCCCCACGGGATTCCCGCAGATCGATCCGGTGACGCACAATCCTCTCACGCCGTGCAAGGAATGCCACGATCCACACGCCCCGGAGCCCCCGGTGGTGCCCGAGTCGTGTGCGGCGTGCCATGGGGAGATTGCTCGGCAGAAGTTGGTGTCACACCATGCCAGCCTGGAATGTGAAGTCTGCCATGCGGCGCCGGTGACGCACAAGACGAATCCGCGGTCGGTACGGCCCTCGAAGCCGACGGATCGGAGCTTCTGCGGGGGGTGTCACGCGATCGGTGATCCGCGTGCGGCCATTCCCCAGATCGACCTGCGGACGCACGGCCAGCCGTACACGTGCTGGCAGTGTCACTACCCTCACCACCCGGAGGCGCCGTGAGTACCGCCCGCTTGGATCCCACGCGCCCCGGGAGTGAACCGCCCGCGAGTCCGGTACTTGATCGAAGACGGTTTTTGGGCGAGGCCGCAGCCGGCGCGTGCGCCGCCGCCCCGTTCCTTCTCGGTGTCGTGCGGCTGCCCACGGCGTTCGGCCAGCAGCCTGACGGTGCCCATGACGCGAGCGAGCATTACTACGGAATGGGAGTCGATCCCTCAAAGTGCATCGGGTGCGCGCGGTGTACGGCGGCATGCAAGACCGAGAATGACGTGCCCGCCGACCCGCACTTCTTCAACACGTGGATCGAGCGCTACGTCCTCACCGAAGACGACGAGGTTCAGGTCGACAGCCCCAACGGCGGACTGGATGGTTTCCCACCGCTCACACAGGCGAACGTCGAGCGGACCTTTTTCGTGCCGAAGCTGTGCAATCAGTGCGACAACCCGCCGTGTGTCCAAGTCTGTCCGGTCGGGGCCACGTTCATGACTGAAGACGGCGTCGTCCTGGTCGACGATGGGTACTGCATTGGATGTCGATACTGCATTCAGGCCTGCCCGTACGGGGCGCGGTACCTCCATCCCGAGACCCACGTCGCCGCGAAATGCACCTTCTGCTACCATCGCCTGGTGCGTGGGCAGGTACCTGCCTGCGTCGAGGTGTGCCCCACGGGCGCCCGCATCTTCGGCGAGGTGCGGGGACGAGCCACACCCCTCGCGCGGTTCATGCGCTTCAATCAGATCCAGGTGCTGAAGCCGCACCTCAACACGGCGCCCAAGGTGCTGTACGCGAACCTAGATGGGGAAGTGAGCTAGCGTGCAGGGGTACATCTATCCCAACGAGTTCGAGCTCCAATGGGGCCTCCTGATCGTTCTGTACCCGTACCTCACCGGGCTGGTTGCCGGCGCTTTCATCCTCGCGTCGCTCGAGCGGGTCTTCAACGTGAAAGAAGTGCAGCCCACCTATCGGCTCGCGTTGCTCACGGCCTTGGCGTTTCTCCTGGTGGCCCCACTGCCACTGCTCGCACATCTTGGGCATCCCTTGCGGTCGTACGAGATCTTCCTCACGCCCAACCGCAAGTCGGCAATGGCCATGTTCGGCTTCGTCTACGCATGGTACCTGGCGGTCGTACTGTTGCTGGAGGTCTGGTTCGACTATCGGAAGGACCTGGTCCTGTGGGCCCGCAACGATCGCGGCGTGATGCGGTGGATTCGCTATGCGCTCACCCTTGGCGCCACCGACCTCTCCGAACGGTCCCTCCGGTTCGACGACCGAGCGGGTCGGTTCATCACGATCGTGGGTATTCCCTCGGCGTTTCTCCTGCATGGGTACGTCGGCTTCATCTTCGGATCGGTCAAGGCCAATCCGTGGTGGAGTAGCGTGCTGATGCCGGTGGTGTTCCTGTTTTCGGCGATTGTGTCGGGCATTGCGCTCGTGCTGGTCATCTACATGCTGACGACCATGTTCCGCTGGCGGAAAGTGGATGTGGCGTGCATGGACAAACTGGCGCAGTTTCTCTTCTACGCCGTCGTGGTGGACTTCTCGCTCGAGTCACTGGACTTCATCCACCGATTGTACGAGGCCGAGGAGTCGATACAGATCCTGTCGCAGATGGTTGAGAGCCGCTTGTTCCTCAGTCTGATCGTGCTGCAGGTGGTGATGGGGACGGTCATCCCCCTCATCATGCTCGCGCTCGTCTCGCCGGGACTCCGGAAGGGAGGGTTCCTGCGCCTGCCGCCCGAGCTGAAGCACCTGACGTACCTGGTCGCCGCCGTTTTGATCCAGATCGGCATCTTCAGCATCCGATGGAACGTGGTGATCGGCGGTCAGCTGTTCTCGAAGAGCCTGCGCGGCCTGACGGTCTACAAGGTCCAGCTGTTCGGGATCGAGGGGCTCGCCATGTCGGTCGCGCTGCTGTTACTTCCCTTCGTGATCCTGTGGGCTCTGGTCAAGGTCCTGCCGCCGTGGATGGATGAGGCACCAGGGGCGGCGGCACTAACAGCCGAGGGGCCAGCCGCAGGGCTGCCGAACCAGGGATGATCCGGCGGGGCCTCCGTCAGTTCCGGCAACGTTGGCGGGTGGCCTGGTAGTGGTGATGGCGCGGCTGCCGCGTGAGGACGCGAGATGAATGCGATAAGTGCGCGAATTAGTGCGGTGATGACGTCGCTCAGATGTCCCGGGTGCGGGAAAGTCGTGCAGCCGGTGCAGCCGGCCACCCAGGCCCCTCCGCCGGGAGAGGGGAAACGGTGGTCCTTCGTCTGGCGACCGCCGAGCGGTGAAGTGTGCCCCGAATGCCGCTTCCCGTTGGGTCGGTACGCGCGACGAGTGAAATGGATGCGGCTCTTCTACTTTGGAGTCGCGCTGGTGACCATTGCCCTCGTGCTCTACGTGTTGAGGCGGGTCGTGGACGTGCCCGCCTGGTTCTCGGTACTGCAGCGGGGGACGGCAACAGTCGGCGTGGTCGCTTTTGCCTTCAGCTTGGTGGGCCTCGTGGTGGGTGGTCGGGGCGGCGGGCCCCAAACCGGATCCTAGATAGGCCGTTCCGATACTCGTGGTGGTTTCCTCGAGGGTGGAGTCTCTTTGCCCGGCACAGGCGCCCGGTTGTCCTGCGGGACCGAGCCATGCATTTTCACCGGTTGGCTGGCACACCCTCTGAGCGCTCGTGTTGGCTCGTGGTTTCGATGGGTACCTGAGACGGTTGGGGAGGGCTGCTTAGATGCAGTGGATGTGGAACCGATGCCTCATCCTGCTGGCAATGTCGGCGGCGGCGGTCACGTGGACCGGGGCCGTTCGTGCGCAGGAGCAGGAGGCGGACGTCGACAACTGCAAGGTCTGCCACGCTGTCCTCGATGACGAGCGTCTCGGGGCGCCGGCCCGAGCGTTCGCTGGCGACATCCACGCGGCGCGCGGCCTCGGCTGTGCCGACTGCCACGGTGGTGACCGGACGCTGGCCGGATTCGAGGGCATGGACCCCGCCAAGGGCTTTGTGGGCCGCCCCGGAAAGCAGCGGCTAGCCAGCTTCTGCGGGCGCTGCCACTCGGACGCCGCGTTCATGCGGCAGTTCAATCCGTCGCTCCGGGTGGACCAGGTGGCCGAATATGCCACGTCGGTTCACGGGCGACGCCTCACGGAACTCGGGGATACCGCGGTTGCCGTCTGCACGAGCTGTCATCCGGCGCATGCCATCAAGCCTCCGGCCGACGCGGCCTCGAGCGTGCATCCGCTCAACGTCGGTGCGACCTGCGGCGCGTGTCACGCCGACCCGCAGCACATGGCGGGTTACCAGATCCCCACCAACCAGCTCGAGAGGTATCAACGCAGTGTGCACTGGGCCATGATGACCGAAGCGGGAGATCTGTCGGCCCCAACCTGCAACGACTGCCATGGCAATCACGGGGCGGCACCTCCGGGCTACTCGTGGGTCGGCAACGTGTGCGGTCAATGCCACTCGGTGATTGCGGACTACTTTGCCCAGAGCCGCCACGCACAGACGTTTGCGCTGCTCGGCAATCCCGGATGCGCGACGTGCCACGGCAATCACGAGATCCTGCGGGCCGATGCGGAGCTGTTGGGTCTCGGCGAGGGTGCTGTGTGTGGTCAGTGTCACGTCGCCCAGGACGCGGGGGGCACCACGGCGACGAGCATGCGGGGACGGCTCGACTCCCTGCGGGCCGCCTATGGCGGCGCGGATTCCCTGCTCCTGCGAGCGGAGCACGCCGGCATGGAGGTCAGCCAGGCACGGTTCGAGCTTCAGGGCGCGCTGAACGCCCTGGTTCAGGCCCGGGCTGCCGTGCACACATTCAACCCCGCTCGCGTCGCGGCGCACGTCGACGAGGGATTGACCGTAACCGCGGCCGCCCACGAGCGTGGCCTTGACGCGCTCGACGGTCTGCGGTTCCGCCGAACGGGGTTGGGTGTCTCGGTGACAATCATCGTCGCGCTGATCGTTGGTCTCCTCATCAAGATCCGACAAGCCGAGCGCTAGCCACCCTTGACCCACTGCATGAGGTGAATGGAATGGAGCAGTCCGGATCGGCTCCTGGCCAATCCCGCCGGAGGTTTATCGACTGGCTGATGAGCCGGACGTTGACGACGTGGCTCTTGAGCACCAGCGTTGGCGGTCTCGTGATCGCCGTTTTGTATCCGGCCGGCCGCTATCTCGTGCCGCCACCGGCCGGCGAATCGGCGGCGACCTCGGTTACGCTCCCGTTCACCCCGGACGAGGTGGCCCCCAACGAGGGGAAGATCTTCAAGTTCGGCAGCCGTCCGGGCATTCTCGTGCGGACGGCCACCGGCGAGCTCCGCGCCATGTCGGCCGCGTGCACCCATCTCGGATGCATCGTCCAGTACCGTCCGGACATCCAGCACGTCTGGTGTGCCTGTCACAATGGGCACTTCGATCTCAACGGCCACGTGCTGCAGGGACCGCCGCCGGAGCCGCTCGAGGTGTACACGGTCAACGTGCGGGACGACCAGATCGTCGTCAGCAAAGGGAGCTGAGATGGTCGCTGAGCAGGGGTGGCTCAAGAACCTGTACGGGTGGCTCGACGACCGACTCGGGCTGGCGGCGATGGGTGGGCTGGCGAAGAAGAAGGACGTCCCCGTCCATCGGCACACCATCTGGTACTACCTCGGGGGCATGACGCTGTTTCTCTTCGTCGTGCAGATCGCGACGGGCGTCCTCCTTCTCTTCTACTATCGTCCCAGCGCCGACGAGGCCTACGAATCGGTGCAGTTCTTGATGGCCGAAGTGGAATTCGGCTGGCTCGTTCGCTCCATCCACCATTGGGCTGCCAACCTCATGATCTTCACGCTGTTCATCCACATGTTCAGCGTGCTGTGGCTGCGAGCCTATCGCGCGCCGAGGGAGATCACGTGGTTCAGCGGAGCGGGGCTCTTGGGTCTGGCGCTGGCCTTCGGGTTCACCGGCTACCTCTTGCCATGGAACGAGCTGTCGTATTTCGCGACGCGCGTCGGGACCGAGATCGTGGGTGTCGTGCCACTCGCCGGGGAGTTCCTGCTGCGGGTTGCGCGGGGTGGGGAGGACGTCACCGGCGCCACGCTCACGCGGTTCTACGCTTTCCACATCGCGGTGCTTCCGGCCACATGCATCGCCCTGCTCGGATTGCACCTCTTCATGGTGCAGAAACACGGCATGAGCGTGCCGCTCGACGTTGAGCGGCAGGGGGGTGCGGGGGGGACGATGCCGTTCTTTCCGAATTTCTTGCTCCGCGACCTCGTGGGCTGGCTCACGGCACTCGCCGTGCTCGCCGCGCTCGCCGCCTTCTTCCCGGCCGAGCTCGGCGTGAAAGCCGACCCGTTCGCCCCGGCTCCGGTGGGCATCAAGCCCGAATGGTATTTCATGTTCATGTTCCAGACCCTGAAATACCTTCCGGCCCACATCCTGGTGCTCGAAGGAGAGCTGGTGGGCATTTTCGCCTTTGCGGTGGCGGGGCTGCTGCTCGTGATCGTTCCGGTCTTGGACAAGAGGAGCGACCGAGGCGAACGGACTCCGCTCATCACGTGGCTCGTGATCGCGGCGATCATCTACATCATCATCCTGACCTACCTAGGGTACACCGCGAGCCCGACGACCTGACGTGCGCGCGGCAGAGACGCGCTCGGCGTCTGCGCCGCGGCGGTCGCGCAGTGCGCAGTGGTCCGTGAGAGTACCGTGAAGCCCGCTTCATACCTCTCCGAGGTATTGCCCAGCCCCGAAATCTTCTATACATATTGTCCTAAAGCAGAACGGTACGGAGACTCAAGAAAAGGGGGGGGGTGTGCGCTGGTTCATGGCAGGGTCTCGGAAGATGCTTCCTGTGGCGGCCGTGGCGGGGCTCGTGCTCACCAGTGCCTGCGGGGATGACATCGCCTTCAAGGATCGGGCACCCTTCAACGCGCCGGCCGATGCTGTGGCCGGGCTCCTGGGCTACTTCTCTGTCGCCGACAAGCAGACCATGTGCGGGAATTGCCACGCAGACGAACAGGCGGCCTGGTCGCAGACCCACCATGCCGACGCGTGGGCGACCCTGCAGGCGTCGGGGGCAGCGCAAGACTTTTGTGAACCGTGCCACACGGTGAGCCAGAACGGCAACGCCCTGACCGCTGCAGCGGGGTATCCGGCGGTGCGTGACGACGAGGCCCTGGCGGCCGTGTACCACGACGTCCAGTGCGAAAGCTGTCACGGGCCGGGGGTCGACCACGTGGCCAACCCGCAGGCCGTGAAGCCACTCGCCTCGATTCTGGCTGCCAGCACCGCAACCAACGGATGTGGCGAGTGTCATTCCGGCACCCACCACCCGTTCGTCGAGCAGTGGGAGCTGTCGAAGCACGGGTCGGGCACGAGCTTTTCGCGGGGTTCGATTCCGTCGTGCAGTGAGTGCCACAGCGCCCAGGGCGCGCTGGTGGAACAGTTCGGGGTCAACGCCAAGTACGTCGAGAAGGGCGATACGCCGCTGCCGATCGTCTGCGTCGTGTGCCACGACCCGCACGACGCCACCAATCCGGCGCAGCTTCGGGCGCCCCTCAGTGACGCGACCCCGCGCAACCTCTGCATCAAGTGTCACAACCGGCGCACGGTCCCAGGCGAGGGGTTCCGGGGCCCGCATGCGGCCCAGGGACCGTTGGTCTTGGGGCAACAGGTGGGGTGGTGGCCCCCCGGGTTTGAGTGGCTCGACGGATTGACCGGGACGCACGGCAATCCGACCGCGAATCCACGCCTCTGTGCGACGTGTCACGTGGAGATGTTCGAGGTGACCGATGCGCAGGGAGGCTTCGTGTTCCAAAGTGTCGGGCACTTGTTCGAGGCCATTCCGTGCCTCGACGCACAGGGGATTCCCACCACGGCGAGCTGTGCCAACAACGAGCGGTCATGGGGTGCCTGCATGGGCTGTCACGGCACCGCCGCGAACTCGCAGGCGATCTTCGAGGGCTTCAAGAGCGAGCTGAACACGCTCCTCGATCTGATCTGGGTGGACGCCAACGCCAACACCATCATTGATCCGTCGCCGACCGATGCGGGGGTGCTTCCGCGGATCCTCCAGGTGACCGGTGACCAGAAGCAGATCGACATGTCAGACACGCTGTTCACGGCAGCGGAGGGAACTCTCTACAACGCGCAAATCGCGGCGACGCACGACCGGGAGCATTTCCTCGACGGCAATACGATCGTGGGGCCGGACACGGTGGGCTTCAGCGGCCACCACACGAGTGGCAATGGGGTGCACAACCCACCGTTCCTGCGCAATCTGCTCCGAGCCTCGATTCAGCACGCGATCGATTACTATGGACTGCCGGCGCCCCCAGCCTCGGTCGATTTGAGCTTGCCGGGACCGCCGAACTGAAGAGGTCGGGGCCCGTCCCGCGGGGGAGGGAAGTGGGATTCGGACCGGCTCCGTCCTCGAATGAGGGCGGGGCCGGTCGCACGATGGCGGTCCATGCGGTCCAGAACCGGACCTGGACCAGCTGACTGACGCACTTGCAAGGAGGGTCCCCTGAACGAGGAAGTGCGGGAGGAGGAGCAGGCCGGGCTCGGATTCAATGAGTTGTTGCTCGGCGCGGTGATTGCGCTGATCATCGCGGGTGTCGGGCTGGGCACGGCACTGTACATCTCGCCCGGTGACCATCTGGAAATCCCCGAGCTCCAGCCGGTGATCCGTGTCGCGCAGGAACGCGACGTTCCCGTCGGGGCGAGCCGCCTCATCCGCTGGGGCGATCGCGCCGTCCTGGTCGTCCGCCTCGGGCAGGATCGGTTCGCCGCCGTCGATGGCACGTCGCCGAACGACGGCTGCCTCTTGCGCTGGGAGGAAGACGCCTCGCGTATCATGTCGCCGTGCAGTTACGTCGTGTATGATGTCGACGGGAGCGTGGTGGACGGGCTCTCGACGAGAGCCCTGCAGCGGTATCCCGTGTTTCTCCGGGACGGCATCGTGTACGTGGGGAGGTCGTGACCGTGATTCGCCAAACGCTTGCTGCCCTCCGGCGTAGCATCGTCGGCGTGTGGGACGATATCAAGGCCAGCACCGACGCGAGTCTTCTGGGCATGGCGCGGTTCATCGGCGTGCTGTACGGACCGATCGATCGCAGCCTCAGCATCGACCAGGCATTCCGGAAGTCGCTCCGCTACCGCTTGGCACCTCACGTCGGGTGGCGACACGCGCTCGGCAGCATCACTTACCTGCTCTTCGTCGTCCTCGTCGTCACCGGTGTTCTCCTGGCGATCTTCTATCGCCCGTCGGTACAGGAGGCCTATCCGAGCATTCAGCACATCGTGTCCGAGACCCCGTTCGGCTGGCTGGTGCGCGATCTCCACCACTGGTCGGCCAATCTCATCGTGATCGTGCTGCTCATGCATATGGCTCGGGTGTTCTTCGAGGCCGCCTACAAGCCGCCGCGGGAGACCAACTGGCTCATCGGCATCCTGCTCCTGTTCATCGTGCTCCTCTTTGGGGGAACGGGCTACCTCCTCCCGTGGGACCAGTGGTCCTACTGGACGCTCACCGAAGTCATGACGGCCGTCTCCCGGGTTCCGATGGTCGGGCGGCGGATGGCCGAGGCCATCATGGGTGACGTCATCCCGTCGGGCGCCACGTTGAGCCGGTTTTTTGCCCTCCACGTCATCGTGCTGCCGTGGATCGCGTTTGCGCTTCTCGGGTATCACTTCACGCTGGTACGGCGGCGTGGGATCGCGCCGCCCATGAATGTCGAGGGCGAGCGGCGGCGGCGGAAGCGCAGCGGCCGGTTCTCGTCAGATGGGCAGCCAAAGGAAGGGATTCCGTTCTATCCCAATCACCTGCTTCGGTCGTTCGTGGTCGCGCTGGCGACCATCGCGATCGCCCTCACGCTCGCGATTCTGTTTCCTCGCGTGCTTGCCGATCCGGCCGATCCGTACGCCGTACCCGATGTGCTGGTCTCCACGTGGGTGCCGGTCGACGTCTCGTTGGCACTGATTCGCCTGGCCGGTACGTGGGGATTCGTCCTGTTCACGCTGTTGGGTGTGAGCCTCATCCTGGTCCCGCTCCTCGACCGTGGACCCGCTCGACGGCTGCGCGATCGCCCGGTGGTGGCGGTGCTGGGTCTCACGTTCTTCGTCGGGTACGTCGTCCTGTGGATCGCAGGGCGAACGATTGGGTCGGTGACGCCGTCGGAGTCCCTGGGGACGGGTGTGGTCGTCGAGCAGGCCGTGCCGAGGCAGCCGTCGGTCTCACTGCCGGACGGCAATCGCGCCGCGCCGGTTCGGGTGCCCGAGGCCCAGCCGGAAGGGGACGTCCGATGACTCGACTTCGACTGGTCGCGGCGATCAGCGGGCTGGTGCTTCTCTCGCCGCTCGCCCCGGCCGGTCGGCTCGCTGGCCAGCAGGGAGGTCAGGTCACTCAGGACGCTCCCACCTACGGGTGCATCGTGTGCCATGCCGACATGCGCCGGGCCTTTGCACAGGGAGCACATGCGGAACGCGGTATACGCTGCCACACGTGTCACGGAGGCGACCCGTCACAGGTCGAGGTCGCGGCCGCCCACCGCGGCCGATTCCTCGGTGTGCCGTCGAAGCGGGCTACGGCCGAGCTGTGCGCCTCCTGCCACGCGGACCCGAACCAGATGCGGCAGTACGGATTGTCCGCCGATCAGCTGGCGGAGTTCCGGGCCAGTCGCCACGGCGAGCTGCTCCTCGATCGTGGGAACGACGATGCCCCAACCTGCACCGACTGCCACGAAGCGCACACGATCCGTCCCGCAAACGATGCGCGCAGCATGGTGTACCCGACCAACATTCCCCGGACCTGCGGGCGGTGCCACGACGACGCAGCGCTCATGCGGAAGTACGGGCTGTCGGTGGATCAATTGTCCCGATTCATGGCCGGCGCCCACGGCAAGGCGGTCTTCGAGGACCGGAACTTCGCCGCCCCGACGTGCATCGGGTGCCACGGCTCACATGCGGCGCTACCACCCAATGTGACGGAAACTGCGCACGTGTGCGGCAAGTGCCACGTGTTGCTGGCTGATGCACTGTACGCGGGACCCCACGGCACCCCGTCGCTCTCGGGGAGTATCCCCGGGTGTTTGGGGTGTCACACCAATCATGGCACCGAGCGGCTTCCACCGGAGCAGATCAGCGAACTGTGCGTCACGTGTCATGCGGCCGAGAGTAGCGTGGCCACGCTCGGCCAGGAGATCGAAGAGCAGGTGCTGCACGCTCGTGGGGAGTTGGAGCTTGCCGCCGAGGCCATTACGCGCATGGTGAACACGGGCCGCGACGTGTCGGATGAGCGCTTCCGGTATCGGGCCGCCTTCACCGCGTACCAGCAACTGGCCAAGGTGCAGCATTCGCTCGACCTCCAGCAGCTCGAAGATCTCGGGCGCGAGGTGCGGTCGAATGCCGCCGTGGTCCGCTCGACGGCCGAGGCGTACGCCGAAGAGCGCTGGGAGCACAATCTGCTACTGCTTCCCGTGTGGTTCTTGACGCTCTCGGGCCTCGCGTTTGCGGCGTTCAAGCTGCGAGAACTCGGAAGGGCGAGCCATGGGTGAACGCACCGTCAGACGATTTCGGAAGCTGTCGCGTCCGCTGAAGCTGGTGGTCCAGCTCGGCGTGTTGGCGGTCATTCTGTCGACCGTGGGGGCCGTGGGGTTCATCGAGTACAGTGCCCAGCCGAGCTTCTGCAAGAAGTGCCACAACATGCAGCCATACTATGACTCCTGGGCCACCTCGTCCCACAACGATGTCGCGTGTATCAAATGCCACTACGCGCCAGGGATCCGGGCCGAGGCGATGGGGAAGCTCCAGGCCGCCAACCAGGTTGTGAAGTACGTGACGGGCGCGTACGGCACCAAGCCGTGGGCAGAAATCGAGGACGCGGCATGTCTGCGGTCGGGCTGCCACTCGCTGCGGAAGGTCGAAGGAGTTGTGAGCTACAGCCCCAATCCGGACCACAGCAACATCGTGGTGCGGTTCGACCACACACAGCACCTGGGGGAGCTCCGTCGCGGCAAGCAACTTCGCTGCACCAGCTGTCACTCGCAGATCGTGCAGGGGAACCACCTGGCCGTCACGCCGCAAACGTGCAATCTCTGCCATTTCAAGGACACCCGGGGCACCGAGCCGGTCACCGGTTGCGTCAGTTGCCATCGGGCGCCCCCACGCATCGTGTCACCCGCGGGGTTCGTGGTGGATCACCCGCAATACGTGCGTGATCTCGTGTCGTGCACGTCGTGCCATGAGCAAGTGGTCAGCGGATCGGGCGCCGCGGAAGAATCCCGCTGCTATGCCTGTCACAACGAGCCGGAGCGGATCGAGGAGTTCGGGAATACGACGCTCGTGCACGAGACCCATATCGCCGAGCACAATGTCGAATGCGCCCAGTGCCACACACCCATCGAGCATCGCTCGGTGGCGCTGAGTCAGACCGCTGATCTGGACTGCGCCTCGTGTCACCGCCGCGTGCATGAGGCCCAGCAGCGGCTCTACGCCGGCCTAGGCGGGCACGGCACCCCAAACCAGCCTAGCGCGATGTTCCAGGCTCGGGTGTCCTGCACCGGTTGCCATGAGCTCACCGAGCAGGTCCGCGGACACGAGCAGGTTCGCTTTGCCGGCGAGGCCTCGTGCCTCTCGTGCCACGGTATCCAGTACGTCAACATCCTGCCGGCGTGGCAGCGCGAGATGCAACGGAAGCTGCGCGTCGTCGAGCCAATCGTGCGCACGGCCGAGCGCAGCGCCGCGTCGGCGGCGCAGGGGACGCGAGGACGAGTCGACAGCTTGCTCGGCCTCGCGCGGGAGAACGTCGGGTTCCTCGAACGGGGGAAGGGTGCGCACAACATCGGCTACGCGGACAATCTGCTCCGCGCCACCCTCGATCTCGTGCGCGCGGCCGTGCGGATCGGGAAGCTGCCGTATGCGGTGCCGACCGTCGACCTCGGACCCAACGTGGGTGAAAACGTCTGTCTCCAGTGTCATCTTGGCGTCGAGCGCCGCACGGTGCCCTTCGCTGGCCGGACATTCAATCACGAGCGGCATGTAGTCGGGGCCGAGCTTGCCTGCACGAGCTGCCACACACCAATGGAGGACCACGGCAAGACGGTCGTGGGGTCGGGTGCGGCGTGTTCCAGCTGTCACCACAGTGCTGCCCGACCCAAGGAGTGTTCGACCTGCCATGAGGGACCGCAGGGCGCTCCGGTTGCCCCGGTCGAACACGCCGTGGGAGCGTTCCCACACGCGCCGCACGTCACGGCGGGTCTCCCGTGCGGGGCCTGCCACCAGCCGCCGGCCATGGATGCTTCGAGCGTCGACTGCGTGCAGTGTCACGACGCCCACCATCAGCCTGAGGCGACCTGTGTATCCTGCCATCGCGAGGGCGTGAAGGCCAAGCACGACCGTTCCTTCGCGCACCTACAGTGCAGCCAGTGCCATGGGGACAAAGTCGCCGGGGTGACCAAGTGGACCCGCCAGGTGTGCACGACCTGTCACACGGATCGGGTGGACCACAATGCCCCGGTCGCGTGCGAGTTGTGCCATGAGGTGGCGCCCTTGAGCGGCGAGACGTAAGCCGCGCCGCTCCCGTCGGGCGTCTCGCCGCCCCCGAGCCCCGGACGTCGTCGATTGCGACAGGCGTCCGGGGCTCATGTTGTGTTCCGATGCGGTCGGCTGGGGCGCGACCGTTGAATCCCGCGACACGTGCCGTTGAAAAAGACCCCACCGTTCAGGATCCCAGTCTATGCGCCCCGTTTGAGCCCACACGCCACCTCGCTGTCGGCCGCGCTGTTGAAAAAGACGACGCGCGCGCGTGAGGTCATTCGCTCCGACTCGGCCGACTAACTCGTTGGCCTCAATGGCATTGGCGACGCGAAACGTGCAGTCGCGCACTTGGCCCTTGCCTTGCCAATAGAGGAAGTGCCACGAAGACGGATGACGGCTCGGGCCGGGCTCGGGCGCCACCGACTTCCGATGGCCAGGCTAGGGGATTTCAAGGCGAGGAGCTGATCATGGTTGCGGTCCTGGTGGTCGTCACGATGCTGGCGCTGATCGCCCTCGACTACTTCGTGCTTCGGAAGTGGCGCGAAGCGGAGGGAGCCGAGGACGTTCCGGTGCCGGGTCTCGGACCGATGTCAGAGGTCATGCGCCGGCCGCCGGCCGGCGTCTTTGTTCAGCCCACGTACACCTGGGCGCGAATTCGGGAGGACGGCGACGTGCTGGTGGGTGTGCATCCCATGCTGCTCGGTCTGGTGGGGGTACCGTTCGAGCTCGACCTGCTGCCGAGTGGGGAGCGCATCGCCGCTGGCGAGCCGCTCACGCGAGTGGGTCGCGCTGGTCACCGCCTCACCATCCGTTCGCCGGTGGCGGGCGAGATCACCGAGGTCAATCACCTGATTGTCGGCGACGCCGGGTGGGAAAGTCCCGCAGCGGAGAACGGGTCCTGGCTCTATCGGATCCGCCCGGGGCAGGTGACCGATCTGGTCGACGGGTCGATGATCGGCGAACGCGCGATGGCGTGGACGCGGGAGCAGTACGACAAGCTTCGCGCGTTCCTGCTTGCGACGGCGCCGACGCGGGAGATCGGGATGGCGTTGCCGGATGGCGGCGAAATCCCTGTCGGGATCCTGAGCGGCATGGACGACGACGTGTGGCAGGCGGTACAACGCGAGTTCCTGGGTTCGTAGCCACGCAGCGGGGATCGAGGGTGCGAGAGGGAAGGGAGCTGCCAAGATGAAGCGGAGAGATCTGCTCAAGACACTCTGCGCCGCGGGAGGGGCGAGCGTTGCGGCGACCGCGCTGCGGGCCGAGGAACCCGGCGCCGTGGTTGGGGAACGGGATCCCGTGGGCGTGCTCGTCGACACCACGTCGTGTCTCGGGTGCCGGATGTGCGAATACGCGTGTGCGGACGCCAACGGGCTCCCGACGCCCGAAGCGGGCGTAGAGCTGACGGCGACCAGGCAGACGTCACCGGATCAGTGGTCGGTCGTGCGCCGATTCGAGACCGAGAAGGGACCCGTTACCGTGAAGTGCCAGTGTCTGCACTGCCTCCAACCGGCGTGCGCTTCGGCCTGTCTCACCAAAGCGATGGTCAAGACTCTGGAGGGCCCCGTTATCTGGCGGGAGTCCAAGTGCATGGGCTGTCGCTACTGCATGGTTTCCTGCCCGTTCGACGTGCCGAAGTTCGAGTACCACAGCGCGGTCCCGAAGATCCAGAAGTGTCAGCTGTGCTTCGACCGCGTGCAGGAAGGGAAGGAGCCGGCATGTGTAGCCAATTGCCCGGCGCGATGCCTCACCTTCGGTCGCCGGTTGGAGCTGATCGATCTCGCGTGGAGTCGCATCTACGGCGAGCCCGGTCGCTATGTGCGGCACGTGTATGGGGAGCATGAGGTGGGTGGCACGAGCTGGCTCTATCTGAGTGCCGTGCCGTTCGAGCAGCTCGGCTTCCGCACCGATCTCGGAACCACCGGGTATCCGGTGCTCACCAAGGAGTTCCTGTACGCGGTGCCGCTCGTGCTGACTCTCGTGCCGCCGTTCCTGCTGGCATTGAGCCGGGCGACGCGGGCACGCGACGAGGGTGAAGAGGAGTATGACGACGGAGGTGGGGCATGACGGAGGGAGTTGCGACGACGGGACGTCCGGCGGTGGGCGCCGAGCTTCGGCGGTTCGTGCGGTTCATGCTGGCGGAGCTGAAGCCGAAGGGCAAGATCCTCACGCCGTTCAACCTGATCACCGGCGCCATCATGCTGGTGAGCGCCGTGGTGCTCACGATCCGCTTCACGAAGGGCCTGGGGGCGATCACCAATCTGTCCCAAGACTACCCGTGGGGCCTCTGGATCGGGTTCGATGTGGTGACGGGTGTGGCATTCGCCGGCGGCGCCTACGTGCTCACGTTTATGGTCTACATCCTCCGGATGGAGAAGTACCACCCAATCGTGCGGGTAACCGTCCTGAACGGATTTCTAGCTTATGTGTTCTACGCCGGCGCGTTGTTGCTCGACCTTGGCCGTCCGTGGAACGTGATCAACCCCGTCATCGGCAATTCGTTCGGGGTGAGTTCGGTGCTGTTCCTGGTCGCCTGGCACTTCCTGCTCTACATGCTGGCGGAGTTCGTCGAGTTCTCGCCGGCCGTGGCCGAATGGCTCGGCTGGCGCCGGATCCGTCGATACCTCGGCGCCATGACGTTGGGAGCGGTGATCTTCGGGATTACGCTGTCGCTGCTCCACCAGTCAGGGCTGGGCGCGCTGTACCTCATGGCCAAGGCCAAGATCCACCCCCTGTGGTATTCGGAGTTCATCCCGATCCTCTTCGTGGTCTCGAGCATCTTCGCCGGTCTGTCCATGGTGATCTTCGAGGGCAGCATTACTCACAAGGTGTTCGCCCACCGGGCGAGTAGACGGTTGCACGCCACCCACGACGACATCGTGGTGGGACTCGCCAAGATCTGCACCGGCGTGATGTTCGTGTACCTCGTGCTCCAGCTCCTCGTGTTCGTGCATGGCCAGCGAGGCGAGTATCTGTCCACGGGGTGGGGGGCATGGTATCTGCTTGAGATCGTGGGCTTCGTGGCGGTGCCGGCCGTGTTGTATGCGTATGCCTGCCAGGTACGCCACGTGACCGCGATCAAGGTAGCTGCGGTCCTCGCGTTGGTGGGGATCGTCCTCAACCGGCTCAACGTTTCCGTGATCGCGTTCAAGTGGTACGCCGCGGTGCGCTACGTGCCCACCTGGATGGAAGTGGTGGTGACGCTCGGTGTCATCAGCGCGGAGCTGTGGGTGTTCCGATGGGTCGTGAACCGGATGCCCGTGCTGGACGTCAGACCGGGCCTTTCGGATCGCGCAGATGGGTCGTTGGAACCGGTTCGTTCGGCGGCGTGAGAGGAGTGTGAGTGATGCAAGGCGACATCTACGCGACCAAGGGCATCGAGTACATCATCGTCATTGCCTACTTGCTCGTGTTGGTTGGCATTCTGCGACTTCTGAGTCCTCCCCGAGTGGCCCGCATGTTCGGGATGCGGTCTCGCGGCCCCGTTCGGCCCAGACCGCCACGGTCGTGGTTCGCGATGCCGGAAGGCCTTCACTTTCACCAGGGCCACGCCTGGGCGGCCCGGGACGACGGAGAGATCGTGACCGTGGGCGTCGACGACTTCGCTCAGCGCCTCCTCGGGCCCGTGGACGCCATCCACCTCCCGCAGGTCGGGACGCGCCTGCGGCTCGGTGAGCGCGGGTGGACGCTCGTGGTGGACGACAAACCGATCAGCATGGTGGCTCCGGTCGAGGGCAAGGTCGTGGCGGTGAACCGAGCCGTGGTCGACTCGCCGGAGGTGCTGGCCCGAAGCCCCTACGACGACGGGTGGCTGCTCAAGGTGCGGGTCCCGCGCTCGGGGGCGACGTGGCGGAACCTGCTGAGCGGCGATCTGGCCCGCGCCTGGATGGCGCAGACGGTGGAGCGACTCCGCAGGATGCCGGCCGGCGAGCTCGGTATCGTGATGCCCGATGGCGGTGAGCCCGTGGCAGGATTCGTTCGCTTGCTGGACCCCGAGCACTGGGACCAGGTGGCGCGCGAGTTTCTGTTGATTGACTGAAGTGAACCGAGCGGACGCTGGGGGTGCGATGACGACCTCCGATCGAGTGAGCGAGGAACTCCCCTGCATTTGGGTGCTGGCCGGTGTGCTCAGCTACCGACCGTGTGATCGCAACTACGAGTGCGAGGACTGCGAGTTGTATCACGCGCTCCAGGGCAGCCACGGGGGGGAGGCCGGCATCGATCGCCACACGGTGCGGGCACGGGCAGACGGCGCGCCGGGCGATCCCCCTCCCGGTGACACCGTCAATGCGTTCCTCTCGCGACTGGCCACCGGGTGCACCCTCCACCTCGATCGCCCCCACAGCCCGGGCCACCTGTGGCTCCAGTGCGGTGAAGACGACACGATTCGGGTCGGCCTGGACGACCATGCTCGGCGCGTCCTGCAGCCCATCGACGAAGTCGTCCTGCCGCGAACCGGCGTTTGGCTCACGCGGGGCGAGCCGTGCGGCTGGATCGTGCGCCGCCGCTTGAGCATCCCGCTCACCGATCCCATCGCGGGCGAGGTCTTGGACGTGAACCCACAGGTGGAGGCTTGGCGGTCCGGGTCCTCGCCGAACACCGACTGGCTGTTCACCCTGCGACCGCACGAGCACCCCGACCAAGTGGGTGACCTGTACCGCGGGGAGCATGCATTGCGCTGGTACCTCGGGCAAATCCAGCTCCTCAAGCGCTACCTCGAAGCCGCGGTCTCCGTTCCGCAGGCCGCGTCGCTCGGCCCAACCATGCAGGACGGCGGGTCGCCAACGCCCGATCTGGAGCAGGTCCTCGGCCGGGAACGGTACCGAGGACTGGTCTCGGAGATGTTTCGGACGCACATTTAATATCGCGGCGTGCTACGCGCTCGCGGTCTCGGCGGAAGGCGGTGTGGGTGTTGGGGTGAACAGGGATCCGGCGACGACGATTCCGGACATGCTCCGGTCCATGGGGTCGACGTTGAGCTTCAAGCTCTTCCTCGTCCTCTCGCTCTCCATTCTCGTGCTCTTCGGCGTCTACGTGGGATTGAGCCGACATTTTCAGTCGGTCACGCTGGAGAACGAAGTCAAGGGCGAAGCCTACCGCTCCAGCGATCTCATCAAGCAGAGCCTCTTCACCAGCATGCTCCGAAACGAGCGGGAGCGGACGTACGCGATGATCCGGCTCCTCGCGGCGGAGCCTGGCGTTGGGGCCATCCGGATCTACAACAAACAGGGAGAGATCAAGTTCTCCAGCGACGAGGGTGAGATTGGCCAGTCGGTCGACCTCCAGGCGGAGGCCTGCTACGTCTGCCACGCGACCGCCGACCCACTCGAGGCCGTCCCCACCGAGGAGCGGGCCCGGATCTACCGGAAGGAAGAAGGACACCGCGTGCTCGGCATGATCAATCCGATCCGGAACGCGGACGGATGCTGGAACGCCCAGTGCCACGCCCACGAGGCCGATCAGTCTATACTCGGCGTGCTCGACGTGCAGATGTCGATGGAAGCGCTCGATGCGGCCGTCACGCGCTCACGCCGTCAGGTCCTCGCCTGGGCGATCGGGATCATTCTCCTCGCCATGGTTCTGGTGGCGGCGATCGTGTATCGGGCAGTCCACCGGCCGACCCAGAGGCTGCGACAGGGCACCGAGGAGCTGGCGCGAGGCAATCTCGACGTCGAGATCGCGCTGCGGCGGTCGGATGAATTGGGGGCCTTAGCCACGTCGTTCAACCACATGGCCAGGAGCCTCAAGGCAGCGGATGCCGAGTTGCGCGCGTGGTCGCAGACCCTCGAGGATCGCGTGCAAGAGAAGACGGCTGAACTCGATCAGATGAACCGTCAGATCATTCAGGTCGAGCGGTCGGCATCGCTCGGACGCATGGCGGCGACGGTGGCGCACGAGCTGAACAATCCGCTGTCGGGCATCCTGACGTACGCCAAGCTCATCACGAAGCGGATCGCCGTCTCCGTGCCCGACTCGCCGCAGCGGGGACGGATGCTCGAGCAGCTCGAGCTGATCCGGTCGGAGTCCCTGCGGTGCGGGAACATCGTACGGGACCTGCTGACATATGCACGCGGCCGGAGCGCCGAGCTCGAATCCGTGCATCTTCACGCCCTCGTCGATCGGGCGCTCAAGCTGGTGGCGCATCACGTCGCGCTCGGTGGCGTCACGATGACCCCGGAGCTGACATTGGAGGACGATCGGCTCATCGCCGACGGGGAGCAGGTCGTACAAGCCCTCATCGCCCTGCTGATCAACGCGGTTGAAGCCATGCCCGACGGTGGACCGCTCATCGTGCGGACCGTCGACGAGCCGAGTGGAGGATCGGTGAGGCTCTCCGTCACGGACGGCGGGATCGGAATTCCGGACGATGTCAAGCCCCACATCTTCGACCCGTTCTTCAGCATGAAGAACGAAGCGAAGGGCGTGGGACTCGGCCTGGCAGTGGTGTACGGCATCGTGCAGCGGCACGAGGGTACGATCGTGGTGGAGTCGGGCCGGGGACGGGGAACGACGTTCACCCTCACGCTCCCGCGGGATCCGGAACAGGTGGCGCGAGACCGAGCGATGGTTGGTGTCGGGGAGGGGGTGGCGGAATGACCACGCGGAAGATCCTGATCGTCGACGACGAGCTGTCGGTACGGGGGTCGCTGGAGGAGTGGTTCCGGGAAGACGGCTTTCACGTGGAGACGGCTGAGGACGGGAACAGGGCGATCGCCAAGATGGAGGCCGGGCCCTACGACATCGTGCTGCTCGATCTCAAGATGCCCGGCATGGACGGCATCACGGTGCAGCGGCGCATTCGTGAGATCGACCCGAGAGCCACGATCATCATCCTGACCGCGTACGCGTCGGTCGAGACCGCTGTGGAGGCCCTCAAGCTCGGGGCCTTCGACTACATCACCAAGCCGGTCGACCCGGACGACCTCTCAAATCTCGTACGGAATGCGCTTCGTCAGAAAGAGCTGGCCGAAGAGAATCTCCGCCTCAAGGAGAAGGTCTCCGAGCTCAGCCAGAGCGCGCCGATCATCGGGGAAAGCCCCAAGATGCGGCGAGTGCTCGACACCATCCGCACGGTGGCGGAAACCGATTCGACGGTGGTGATTCGCGGCGAGAGCGGTACCGGGAAGGAACTGATCGCCCGCTCGATCCATGCGCAGAGCAAGCGCCGCTTCTTCCCGATCGTGGCGGTGAACGCGGGCTCCATCCCGGAGACGCTGCTCGAGAGCGAGTTGTTCGGTCACGAAAAGGGGGCGTTCACGGGTGCCCAGTATCGCCGAAAGGGGAAGATCGAGCTGGCGCACGGTGGCACGCTCTTCCTGGATGAGATCGGGGATGTCACACCCAAGATGCAGATCGACCTCCTCCGGGTGCTGGAGACCAAACGGTTCAGCCGCCTTGGCGGGAACCAGGAAGTCTCGTCCGACTTTCGGCTCGTCTGTGCCACGAACCAAAACCTGGAGCAGATGGTGAGCGAGGGCGTTTTTCGCGAAGATCTGTACTATCGCATCAACGTCTTTGTGATCGATGTGCCACCGCTCCGTGAGCGGCCGGAGGACATCCTCGAGTTGGCGCGGTTCTTCGTGGAGAAGTATGCACGGGCCATGGGAAAGCCACTCCGGAGCGTCGCCCCCGAGGCCGAGGAGGTGCTGGTGCGGTACCGGTGGCCCGGGAACGTTCGCGAGCTCGAGAACGCGATCGAACGGGCCATGGTGATCGGGCAGGAGCCGGCAATCGAGCCCGGGGATCTCCCGCTGCACGTCGAGTCGGGCGGGGGGACGGAACCCGCTGCCCGGTCGCTGGCCGCCGTGGAGAAGGAGCACATCGAGCGGGTCCTCCAGGAGCTCGACGGCAACGTCACGCGTGCTGCCAAGACCCTCGGCATCGATCGGGCGACACTCTACAACAAGCTCAAGAGGTACGGAATCAGGCGGTAGCCGTGCCGGCCCCCGTGCACGTCGCCCTGCTCAACGGCTACGCGCCGCGGTGGACCGATGCGTTGGTGAGCGGCATTGCCGATGCCGTTTCGGTTCCCGTCGAGGCGTTTTCCGTCGAGCTCGATACTTTCGTGGCGTTTGCGCCAGGGCGTCGGCAGTATCACGCGACCCTCCTGCTGGCCGCCTTGCTCCGCCATCGTCGGGACCCGGCAGCCAAGATCCTCGGGCTCACATCGATGGACTTGTTCATCCCGGTGCTGACGTTTGTGTTCGGCCAGTCCCAGCTCGACGGCCCGGGTGCCATCGTGTCCACTTACCGGCTACGCTCGGAGTATTACGGTCTCCCGCCCGACGAGGGCCGATTGGTGGACCGAGCGATCAAGGAGGCGGTCCACGAGTTGGGCCACGCCTTCGGGCTCGTGCATTGCCCGGAGGCCGACTGCGTGATGCGCGCATCCACGTATGTCGAGGAGGTAGATCTCAAGGCTTCCGAATTCTGCTCGCGCTGCACACGGTCGCTGGAGGAGGCCGGCCACCGATAAGGCTGGTGCTGCCGGGCGCGGGAGTCAGGAGGTGCGTTCCGCCCCCTCCGCGCGCTGGATACGTTGCGCCTTGAGCCAGCGCTCGTACTCGCGGGGGTGGTGCTCCTTCAGCTTCCGCAGTGTCATCTTCCCGTCCAGCCAGATGCGACTCATGGGGAAGACGCCGGGCTTGAGGTGCACGTTGTACAGGTGGCCGAGGATGACGGCCAAGAAGGCCAGCACGGCTTCGTATCCGTGGACGAGCAGCACGAGATCGTAGGCCCACTTCGGAAAGACTCGCAGGGTGATCTCGAAGAACCACATCATGAGTCCGGTCACGATCATGACGATCGAGCCCCAGACTACGGCGAAGTACTCGAATTTCTCGAACGGATCGAACTTGTCGAACTGCGGTGGCTCGTCGGTCGTGCCAACGTGGTATCTGACGAAATGGACGAGATCCTTGAGGTCCTGCACTCGCGGCAGGACGCTGCCGAAATCGCGGCGGCCCTCCTCGGTGAGAAGGATCCAAAAGGTGTGGTACACCGCGAGCACGATCAGGGCTGCACCGGCGAGGTGATGTGTCCAGGTGCGAAGGGAGAACGCGCCGCTGACGCCGGTCTGAAGCAACACTGGTAGGCCAGTCACGATGAGGAGCGTGAAGCTCACGATCAGGATCACGTGCTGGATCTGCTCGTGACGGGTGAACCGAGTGACCGTGATGTGGTCGAGGTCGTGTTCGTAGGGTTCCCACTCAGGCATGGCTGCCTCTGCCACGTCGCGGGTCGACGACACGGTACCGATACTGGTCGAGGGCGATGAGGCCGAAGGCATAGACCACCGTCACTCCAATCACGATGATGTAGAACCACCGCACGGCCGCGCCCACCAGCGACTGCTCTTCTTCGAACGAGGCGACGTGGATGCGCCCCTGGGCCACCCCCTTGCCGATGCCGGGATGACAGCTCCCGCACGTCGCCATCAGGTTGCTCGCATGAATGGAGGAGTTTGGGTTGCTCGAGGGGAGGATCTCGTGGGCCCCGTGGCAGCTCTCGCAGTTCGCGACGGTGAGCTGGCCGCTGCGGAGCGCGATGCCGTGGAACGAGCGCGCGAACGTGTTGCCTCGGGCGGCACGGATCCCGTACTTGGTGTTGAAGCCCTCCCGGTCGTGGCAGGCCGTGCACGTCCGGGAGATGTGGATCGGGTTGACCCCCGATGCCCGGTTGGCCACCGCCTGGATCCCGTGCTCCGCATGGCAGGAGATGCAGGTGGGGGCGTCGAGGTTGCCGGCCCGGAATTGCTCACCGTGAATCCCCCGGTCGTACTGCGCCATCATGCCGGCGTGGCAGCGGCCGCAGGTTTCGACGACGTGCTCCCAGTGCATGGGTGAGCCCGAGTCGGCGACCATCTGAATCTCGTGAGCGCCGGTTCCGCGTTTCCCGTGGCAATCCGTGCAGATTGGAGCGACGGTGAGTCCCTTGGCGATCAGGCCGCGTCCGTGGACGCTGTTGAGGTAGCTCGCAACGGTCTGCGCGTTTTCCTGCCCGAACCGGCGCATCTTCTCCGCGTCTTCATGGCACACGGCGCACGTCTCAAACACGGTGAGGCGGTAGACCGTCGACTGCGGATCGCTCGGACGCCGGATGTGATGGTCGCTGTGGCAATCGACGCACGCAGCCGGCTCCTCGCCGGTGAGGGCATGAGGCCGCCCGTGCACGCTGTGTCCGAGCTGCTCCTTCTCCCGATGGTGGCAGCCGCCGCACTCGACGCGACCCGCCGCCCCGTGGGGGAAGTCGCCCACGCCCACGTGACACGCGTCACACGAGAACCCGAGGGCCCCATGCACCGTGGAGGCAAACTCGGCTGGGTCCACGGATAGCCGTGCGGCGCGGGTCGAGTCGCCGGTGACGCCAGCCATGAACTCGTGGCTGCCGTGACATGCCAGACACGTCTGTGCGAACGCCGAAGAGGGAAGGAAGAGGGCAACGAAGAGGCCCGCCAACGTGAGGAAGCGGGCCGACAAGCGAAACGCCAACGCCACGGGGCTGGGGGCGGATGCGTCGCTCTGTCCAGCCACGCGCGCCGTGGCGCGGCCAGTGGATGCGTTGTTCGCACCGGTCCCGCTGCCCCGTCCGCCGAATCCAAGGAACCCCTCCCGCGGGAACTCAGACATATCCCCTCCAGCCCGTTCCGAACGGGCACCCGGAAGATACCGTACTCGAAAACCCCCATTTCGAAAACTCCATGAGAGTTCCTTTAGAGAGCAATAGGCGTTCTCGGCGGTCGCTACATTGCCGGTGCGGGTCTCCCAAACTCGCCGAGCGACACCATCTTGCGAGAGGTCGGATTCATGACGGGGGGGCGTTCTCGAAGGGGATATCCGGCGGTAGGATTCGGCTTTCTCGCCGTCCTGTTGGCGCTCGCCGTTCCCGCGTCACCGGCGGAAGCGCAGGGTGACGACGCGTGCCTGATGTGTCACGGGAACGGACAGATGTTCGCCGGATCCAGGGACAGTGCCAGGCTCCATGTTTCCGTGCGGACGCTGCAGCGCTCCGCCCACGGGTCCGCTGGAGTGCAGTGCGCGATGTGCCACTTGGGAATGGACTTCCCGCACCCCGATCCGCGCCCGAGGGTCGATTGTGGCCTGTGTCATGCCGTCCAGAGTCAGCAGCATCGCGAATCGCTGCACGGACAGGCGGCGGCGCGCGGCGACCGTCTGGCACCCAGCTGCACGGACTGCCACGGCCGGCACAATATCAGATCCCATCGGGACCCGACATCGCCGACGCGGGTGATGAACATCCCGTTCCTGTGCGGCGAATGCCACCAGGAGGGCACACCCGTCTCGGGCCGGCGGACGATCCCGCAGGACAGCATTCTCGAGAACTACTCCGAGTCCATCCACGGCGCCGGCCTCCTCCGACGGGGACTCACCGTGACCGCCGTGTGCACCTCGTGTCACACCTCGCATCAGATCCTGCCCCACACCGATCCGCGGTCGAGCATCCACATACGGAACGTCGCGGCGACCTGCATGCAGTGCCACGCGCAGATCGAGCAGGTCCACCGGCAGGTGATCGAGGGACGCCTGTGGGAGGACGAGCCGCACAAGATCCCGGCGTGCGTGGACTGCCACTCACCCCATCGGATTCGCCGAGTGTTCTACGATGCCGGTGTTGCCAACCGGGACTGCCTCAGGTGCCATGGGGATCGCGATCTCCGAGGGGTGGCGCGCGGTGACACGGTGTCACTGTACGTCGATGCGGACGCGTATAACGCCAATGAGCACGGCGGCACCGCCTGCGCCCAGTGCCACGTCGAGGTGAACCCGGCCATCGCCCGGCCGTGTGCCACCATCCAGAATCCGGTGGATTGCGGGATCTGTCATGCCGACCGAGTCGCTGAATACAACGGTGGCATTCACGGGAAGCTGGCCGCCCAGGGTGACGAGGATGCGCCGCGCTGTCTCGATTGCCATGACCGGCATGCGACCCAGGACAGACTCAATCCCCGGTCGCCCACCTTCCCGCGAAATGTCCCGCAGCTCTGCGCGCAATGCCACCGGAAGGGCGAGAAGGCGGCCGTCCGGATCGTCTCCGACGTGCCGGCTCCCGTGGAGAGCTACGAGCTGAGCATTCACGGGAAGGGCCTGTTCCAGAGTGGGCTGCTCGTGACTGCCACGTGCGGCAGCTGCCATACCGCGCACGGCGAACTGCCCGCGTCCGACCCCAATTCGACGGTGAACCACGCGAACCTTTCGAGGACGTGCGGAAGCTGTCACCACGGGATCGCCGAAGAGTTCGCGATGAGCGTCCACGCGCCCGAGCGGAGCCGGGTTCGTCCGGACAGCCTGCCGAACTGCGAGGACTGCCACACATCGCACACGATCAGCCGCACGGATCGGGGCGACTTCCGGCTCATGATGATGGCGCAGTGCGGGCGCTGTCACGAGACCGAGGCCACGACCTTTTTCGACACCTTCCACGGCAAGGTCTCGCGGCTCGGCGACGCGGCGGCGGCGAAGTGCTACGATTGCCATGGCACGCACAACATCCTGCCGACCACGGAGCCCGCGTCGACGCTGAGCCGCCGGAACGTGGTGGCGACCTGCTCGAAATGTCACTCGGGCGTGAGCACCCGCTTCACCGGCTACCTGACGCACGCCACCCACCACGATGCCGAGCGCTACCCGTGGCTGTTCTGGACCTTCTGGGGCATGACGGCGCTCCTCATCGGCACGCTCGGGCTCGCGACACTGCACACCCTGGCCTGGCTGTGGCGCTTGCTGTGGACCCCTGGGCTCGCCCCGCTCTCCAAGCCGAAGGCCGGCGAGAAAGAGGTGCGGCGCTTCACGGTGTGGGAGCGGTCGATGCACGGTGTGATGCTGATCAGCTTCTTCATTCTGGCGCTGACCGGCATGGTGTTGAAGTTTTCCTATATGGCCTGGGCGCAGACGTTCGCCGGGCTGGTGGGCGGGTTCGCCACGACGGGCGCGCTCCACCGGCTCGGGGCCGTCGCGCTGATCGGGATCTTCGGCGCCCACCTGTGGGATGTCCGGAAGCGGAAACGGGGCTCGGGCCTCACGTGGCTCAAGTTCATTCAGACCGAGCGGTCGTTGATCTTCACCAAGCGCGACTTCCGGGAGTTCGTGCAGTCGATCAAGTGGTTCCTCGGCCGCGGCCCGCGGCCCGAGTACGGCCGGTACACCTACTGGGAGAGGTTCGACTACTTCGCCGTGTTCTGGGGGATGTTCGTGATCGGCTCGACCGGCATCCTGCTATGGTTCCCGGAGTTCTTCACGAACGTCATTCCGGGCTGGTCGGTGAACGTGGCGACCATCTTGCACAGCGACGAGGCCTTGCTGGCAGTGGCCTTCATCTTCACCGTACACTTTTTCAACACGCACTTCCGGCCTGACAAGTTTCCCATGGACCCGGTGATTTTCACGGGCCGGGTGCCGCTCGAGGAGTTGAAGCGGGACAAGCCGCGGGAGTACGAGGCTCTCGTCGCAAGTGGGGAGTTGGAGCGCCACCTCGTCGATCCGTACCCGTGGAAGGTCGAGCGGGCCTTCCGCATATTCGGGTTCACCGCCCTCGGCATCGGTCTAACACTCATCGGGCTGATCATCTACTCGATGTTGTTCGGTTATCAATGAGTGGAGGCGGCCGGCCCTAGCATTCGCGCCGAAACCGCAGGTGCCGAAGCGGCCAAACCGCTCTGGACGGGTCGGGTTTGAGATCCTACTTTACGGTCGTACCAGTCCTTGTGGGGGAGGGGATATGAGAAGGTCCGTCGTTCGCGCGGCGGCCGCCGTTGGGGGACTGCTAGTACTGGCGGCGCCGCTCCACGCACAGGGCTATCACGTGCGTTGGAACACCTGGTTCCAGTCGGTGGCCTACCGCGGCGTTCAGCAAGACAGCATCCTCGCCGCGAGCGCGGTGGCGGTTCCCGGAGGAGGCTTCGAAACTCCCGATGGCTTCGCGGTCAGCTGCCCCGCGGGGGCTACGTACTGCGGGTTCTTCAGGCCAGGGGCCGAACAGCGCGGCATGCCCGTCGTGAGCACGATCGACGCGAGCGTGTGGGGGTTGGGTATCGAGGGCCTCAAGTTTCACGTCAAGGGTCGTGTCGGCGGGGACCTGGAAGACGGTGGGTTCTGGCCTGGCGTGGAGCCCGAGGTTCAGCTGATCGAGGGGTATGCCGAGTACGTGAAGCGCGACGTGACAGTCCAGGCGGGTCGGACGACCGTGTTTTCGCGGCTCGGGTATCTCGGACTCGATGGCGGGCAGGTGTCGGTTCGTCCGTTGCGCGGAAAGCTGCGACTTCGTGCCTACGGTGGATGGGCGCTGGCCGAAGGTGCGGTGCTGCCGATCACCAGCCCGGAGTTGAACCCCCTCGGTGAGTTTCGGCCCACCCAACGGGAACTGGCGTTCGGTGGGAGCGTGGGCTGGAACCTGGCTGCGTTCGAGGGACGCGTGCTGTATCGGCGCGATTTCGATCCGGGTGCCGACCTGGTGTCGGGCGAGCGCGGGGCGGCGGAGGCGGCGATCCGTCCCGGCGCGGGGTTCACCGTTGCGGGCGGCGTGGAATACGATTTCCTCACCGGGAACTGGGGAACCCACGATGTCATGGTGCGCTACCGGCATCCCGGTGGCTTGGCCGACGTGACCGTCGGTGAGCGACGGTATCGGCCCTATTTCCCCGTCTGGTCCATCTGGGGCGTGTTCAGTCCGGTCGGGTACAACCGGGAGTACGCGGCGGCGGCGGTGTATCCGATGGCTGGCCTCGTGCTCCGGACCGAGGGGTACCTCTTCAACTATGAGGACACCGAGGCCCAGACCCCGCTCGGGGTGTTCGAAGACGGAGGGTGGAACTGGTCGGCGGGTGGCACGTATTCCGGGGTGCAGAATTTCGTGTTCGATGCCAACTACCGCGCGCAGTTCGGCCCGGGCGCCTCGTCACAGGGGTTCGACGGTCGGGTCACCTATCGTCGGGATCTCTTTGCCGTGACGGCGAGGGGCGGCCGGCTCGAACGGCCCCTCGAATATCGTTTCAGCGATGCCGAGGTCTGGTCGTATGGGCTGCGCGTCGACGTCGAGCCGATGCCCGGTATTTACCTGAATGCCGAGGCTATACGGTATGACGAGACGCGTGAGCGTCCCGACGCGGCGCAACTGGACTGGGATCAGACCCGGTTCAGCGTCGGTGCGACGCTCGTGTTCGGCTCGTCCGGGTCGCGCTGGCGCGGATTGCACCCGGCCATCCTTCGTTTGCCCGAGACCCGGAGGTCGCGATGAAAGCGCTCGTTGGGGTCGCCGCTGCGGCGGTCATCGCGGCTGTCGTGGGAACGTCTCCTGTCCCCGGGGTGGGCCTCGTCCCGATCCAACAGTTCGAGCACGCCAAGCACGAAGGGGTCGGCTGCACCACCTGCCACGCCAACGTGGCCCAGGGACAGGTCTATCCCGAGCCATCGTTCTGCGCCGCCTGCCATGATGGGCAGATGCAGCCGAGGGTCGACTGGCGGCCGCCCACTGGGCCGTCGAGGGCCAACCTCAAGTTCCGGCACAGTGTCCACCCGGGCGTGTCTTCCTGCGACATGTGTCACGTCAGCGGCGGCACGGTGCAGCGCGCCGTGATCAGCCAGTGCCAGGCCTGCCACGGCATCGAGGGCGAGCACATGGACGCGGCGGTGTCGGACTGCTCCGTGTGCCACGTGCAGCCACCGGCCCCGCCGTCGCACGCGTTCGATTGGCGCGGCCGCCATGCGGTGAATGCCGCCGCCGCGCCGGAGCAGTGCGCGACGTGCCACGTGCGGGCCGACTGCTTGGATTGCCACCGCCAGGATGCGGCGTCGCCCGCCGGTGGGTATCACGGCGTTGACTACCTGCAGCGCCATCCGGCCGCGTCGTACAACCGCGAAACGGAATGCTCGTCCTGCCACAACGTGAGCCAGTTCTGTCAGAGCTGTCATCGGCAGGCCGGGCTCGTGTCGGCGGGAGCCATTGGCGCCGGGTACCACGACGGAAACGCGTCGTTCATCGCCGGCCACGCGCAGGCGGCGCGACAGAACCTGGAGAGCTGCGTGGCGTGTCATACCGAGCGGGACTGCCTGCGCTGTCATGTCTCGTTCAACCCCCATGGCCCGGGGTTCGACCCTGGGGCCTACGCGGGAAAGAACCAGCAGGTGTGCACGGTATGCCACACGGCGGTGCCGAACCCGGACTGAGATCCCCGTGGGTGGCGTCCCGCGGGACCGTTCGGCACATTTGCGGGTAGAGAAATCAGGCATCGCATGATGCCGGGGGCCGACGTGTGTCGGCGTGCTGACCAGCAAGGGGAGGTGAAACCGGATGCATTTCGTGAGATTCATTACAGCTGCAGCGGCGCTCACGGTGGTTGGAGTCGTATTGCCGGCACAGGCTGTGGCGCAGGCGACAACGGCGGCCAAGAAACCGCCTGTCATGAGCCATACCGCAGAGGGTCGGGCCAACTGCATGATGTGCCACAGTGGGAAGATGCAGGGCATGATGGCTGCGCCGGCAGATCATGCCGAGCGCCCCAATGAGAGCTGTGCGTTCTGCCACGCGAAGGATGCGGCGATTCAGACGAAAGAGCCGAAGGCGGTTCCGCATTCGCTCGAGGGCAAGGCTAACTGCCTCATGTGCCACAGTGGCAAGATGGCAAACATCCCGGCACCGGCGGCGGAGAGCCACTTGGACAAGGGCATCAACGACAGCAAGTTTTGCGGTTACTGTCACACGGTGAAGTCGTAAGACGGTAGCTGGCGCGATGGGCGGTCCCCGGAGTCGGGCTCGACTCCGGGGGCCGTTTCATTTCCGGGTCTGGACGCGGCCAATCCGGGGCGAGACCTTCTGACATATGACTGGGACGGACCGAAGCGACCTCCAGACGATCCCCGGTGTGGGCCCGAGCATTGCCCGCGATCTCGGTGATCTTGGATTTCAGCGGGTGGCGGACCTCCGCGGGCGGGACCCGGAACGGCTCTTCGCCGATCTCATCGTACTACGTGGAGGCCCGGTCGATCGATGTGTGCTGTACGTGTTTCGGTGCGCAGTGTACTACGCCGACCGCCGCCGGCACCGGCCGGAACTGCTGAAGTGGTGGAATTGGAAGGATCGAACGTATCCGGGGAGGGTGCGGTGACGGGGCGTGACGAGTTGGTGCGTGGCTTTCTGAGCCAGAAGCGCATTGCGGTGGCCGGCGTATCACGGAATCCGCGCGAGGCCGCCAACATCATTTTCCGGAAACTCGAAGGGGCAGGGTACGATGCCGTTCCCGTGAATCCGCGGACCGACCAGGCGGAGGGGCGGCCCTGCTACCCGGATCTGGCGGCCGTTCCCGACAGGGTGGACGCGGTCGTGATTGCGACCCCCCCGTCGGCGGCGGAGACGCTTGTCGCGCAGTGCTCCGACCTCGGGATTCGCTGGGTGTGGATGCACCGGTCATTCGGGCAGGGGAGCGTCTCGCAGACTGCGGTGGACTGGTGCCGGGCCCACCACATCCACGTCATCGCCGGCGGGTGCCCCATGATGTTCTGCAAGCCCGTCGATCTCCCCCACCGGTGCATGAAATGGCTGCTCGGCGTGACGGGCGGGCTGCCAACTCCCTGATGACAGACCCCACCGATTCCGGAGACCTGCAATGATCGTGTTTGATACCACACTAGGCAGCTTCACCGTCGAACTCCATGCCGACGATGCGCCGATCACGGCCGAGAACTTCCGACAGTACGTCGATGCCGGGTTCTTCGACGGGACGATCTTCCATCGCGTGATCCCCGGATTCATGGTCCAGGGGGGTGGCTTCACTGCCGATATGGTGCAGAAGAAGACCCGCGCCACCATCAAGAACGAGGCCGACAACGGCCACAAGAACCGCCGCGGAACCCTGGCGATGGCGCGCACCCAAGACGTGAACAGCGCCAGCTCTCAGTTCTTCATCAATGTGGCGGATAACGCCTTTCTCGATCACGGTGGGCGCGATTTCGGCTATGCGGTGTTCGGGAAGGTAGTCGATGGCATGGACGTGGTGGACGCCATCGCCGCGGTGAAGACCGGGACCAAGAAGGGGCACGGAGATGTCCCGCTCGACCCGGTCGTGGTGCGATCGGCGCGGCGCCAATGAGCACCACGCGGCTGGTGCCGCTGATTGGGTACCGGGAATACCCCGTCGAGGAGATGCGGCGCCGGGCGGCGGCGTTCTACGACGAGATGCGGCGTCGTCGCACCGTGCGCCACTTCTCGGCCCGACCCGTGCCCCGCGACCTCATCGAGCAGTGTCTCCGCACGGCGGGGACCGCGCCCAGCGGAGCCAACCGGCAACCGTGGCACTTCGTGGTGGTCGGCGACCCGGCGCTCAAGCGGGAGATCCGGGCAGCGGCGGAGCGGGAAGAGCAGGAGTTCTATGCCGGGCGCGCCACCGACGAGTGGCTCGAAGCACTCGCCCCCCTGGGGACTGACGAGCACAAGCCCTTTCTCGAGACGGCACCCTACCTCATCGCCGTCTTCGCCGAGCGATACCTCGTGGCCGCCGACGGATCACGCCGCGCGAACTACTACGTGAGTGAATCGGTGGGGCTGGCGACGGGGCTGCTCGTGGCGGCGCTGCACCACGCCGGTCTCGCGACCCTCACGCACACGCCGAGCCCCATGGGGTTCCTCAACGACATCTTACACCGACCGGAGAACGAGCGACCGTTCGTGCTCCTGGTGGTCGGCTATCCGTCCGCCGAAGCGGTTGTGCCGGACATCGCCCGCAAGCCACTCGAGACCATCGCCAGTTTCGCCTGCTAAGTTGCTGTAGGGCAATAGCTTATCTTCCCTGAAGAACTCTTAATACAATAATTAGTATATCGCTATAGGAATATGCTACATTCGTCATTGTCCGATCGGCCCGAGGTCAGGTTGGGGCCAGGATTGAGAACCACTGCAGGGGGGCACCTTTGAGACGCATCATCGTACTCGGTGCGGGAACGGCCGGCACGATCATGGCCAATCGCATCGCGAAGCGCTACAAATCCGAGCTCGGCGCCGGCGACATGGCCGTCACGGTCGTGGATCAGGACAACCGGCACGTGTACCAGCCAGGGCTCTTGTTCATCCCCTTCGGGACCTATCAGCCGAGCGATACCATCAAGCCGCGCCGCCGCCAGCTGGATCGGCGCGTTCGATATGTCGAAGCCGCGATCGATCGGGTCGAGGCCGACGAGGATCGCGTTCATCTCGCCGATGGACAGGTGCTCGACTACGACCTCCTCATCGTCGCCACGGGGACGCGAATTGCGCCGGAGGAGACCGACGGGCTCACGGGCGAGGGGTGGCAGGAGAAGATGTTCGAGTTCTACACCCTCGAGGGAGCGACGGCATTGGGCCGGGCGCTCGAGCAGTTCGACGGCGGGCGGCTCGTGGTCAACATCGTCGATATGCCGATCAAATGCCCGATCGCACCGCTCGAGTTCGTGTTCCTGGCCGACGATTACTTCACGAGCCGCGGTATTCGCGATCGGGTCGAGATCGTGCTCGCCACGCCGCTGGACGGTGCGTTCACGCGGCCGGTCGCGGCGAAGGCGCTGGGTGACCTGCTCGCGGAGAAGAACATCCTCCTCGAGCCGGAGTTCAACGCCGGCGAAGTGGACGGCCCGAGCGGGAAGCTCATCTCGTGGGACGAACGAGTGGTGGAGTTCGATCTGCTGGTGAGCATCCCAGTGCACGTGGGCCAAGACTACGTCGGTCGCTCACTCGGTCTCGGCGACGAGATGAACTTCGTCCTGACCGATCCGCAGACACTTCAGGCACAGCGCAAGCCGAACATTTTCGCCCTCGGCGATGCGACGAACGTCCCAACGTCGAAGGCGGGATCGGTTGCGCACTTCGAAGCGGAGGTGCTGGCGGAGAATGTCGAGCGCTACTTGGCGGGCGAGCCACTCGAGGCGGCGTTCGACGGACACGCCAACTGTTTCATCGAGACGGGTGACGGCAAGGCCGTGCTGATCGACTTCAACTACGACGTCGAGCCGCTGCCCGGGCGGTTCCCGTTCGCGGTCGGGCCGCTGCCGCTGCTCAAGGAGTCGCGCATCAACCACTGGGGGAAGCTGGCGTTCAAATGGATGTACTGGCACATGCTGCTACCCGGGCGAGACATCCCGGGGGTGCCGCCGCAGATGCGGATGCGGGGCAAGCGGCGCGGTGACCTGCCCAAGCTGGAACGGCAGTACGTGCAAGGTGGGGCACCCGAATCCGACAAGACCGAGAATGAAGGAACACACGTTGCGTGATCCAACAGGGGGGAATCATGACGGCAACGCTTGCAGGACATCAGGTCGAGGTAGACCACGAAGGCTACATGCAGAAGCCCGAGCAGTGGAACAAGGAGATCGCGCAGGAACTGGCGGATGAGGTGGGGATCGGCACACTCACCGACCGCCATTGGAGGGTAATCGAGTTCATGCGTGCAAAGTTCATGGAGCACGGCACAGCACCGTCTATTCGGGCGCTCGGCAAGGAATCCGATGTGCCGGTGAAGGAGCTGTACCAGCTGTTCCCCAAAGGGCCGGCCAAGCTGGCGGCGCGCGTGGCCGGGATTCCCAAGCCACGCGGGTGTGTCTGATTCGCGCTGCTCGCGCATACAGGAAGGAACCGACACCATGTTGACGACGACACTGCCAGAGCCGGCTGCCACGACCGCGTCGCAGCCGAAGGCAATCGAGAAGGTTTCGATCATCATTTCGAAGGGATCGCTCGAGGGGGTCTACCCCGGGCTGATCATGGCCAACGGCGCCAGAATGGAGGGCATCGAGGCCAATGTCTTCTTCACGTTCTTCGGTATGGACGCGATCGTGAAGAAGCGGCAAGACAAGATCAAGGTGGCCACCGTCGGGAATCCGGGGCTGCACATGCCCACCATTCTCGGGGCCATTCCCGGTGTGTCCGCCTTCGCCACCCACATGATGAAGCGGGAGATGGACAGGCTCGATATTCCGCCCATCGGCGAGTTCGTTCAGATGATCGCCGACACGGGCGCGGGTATCTACGCCTGCAAGGCGTCGGTCGACATGTTCAAGCTCGAGCGCGAGGACTTTGTCGATTACATCACGGACGTGATCACGGTAGGTGAGTTCTACGAGATGGCCGCGGGGGGCGAGATCGTATTCACCTAGTCCCGTCCGCTGGCGCTGGGACCCACGGCCCGGCGGCCTCCTTCTCGACCGACTCATTGACAGCCCCCCTGGTCGGCTTGAAGGAGTGTCCGCCGGGCCGTTCGCGTCCGGGCCTGACGGCGCGGCGACCGATTGCGCTGCCATGGTGACCTGCCGATCCGGGCGGTAAGTTCCCCTCTTCCCGCGCTGCGGAGCACCGTGATCATGTCGGCACCACCCATCCAGCGACCCGTGCCGGGCGAATACAGTCCCTACTATCAGTCCTACCTCGATGGACTTCCCGCCGGTGACATCCTCGCTTTGCTCGATGCGCAACGGGAGGAAACGCGGGCGACACTGGGTGGGCTCACCGCGCGCCAGAGCGGTTTCCGGTACGGAGCCGGAAAGTGGAGTATCAAGGAAGTCGTGGGACACGTGATCGACGTGGAGCGGGTCCTCACCTATCGAGCGCTTCGCTTCAGCCGCGCCGACGCCACGCCGCTCCCGGGATTCGAGCAAGACGACTACGTGGCCGGCGGCAACTACGACAGCCGAGCCCTCGCCGATCTCCTCGAGGAGCTCGCCGTCGTGCGGGCCGGTACGCTGGCACTGGTTCGCGGCATGAGCCCGGAGATGCTCGCGCGGCGGGGGACGGCCAACGAGGCGAGAATGAGCGTGCGCGCGGTACCGTGGATCATCCTCGGCCACGAGCGTCACCACCTCCACATCATCCGGGACCGTTACCTCCCAGCGGACGAACCGCTGGAGCGGGGGGACGGATGGTAGGGGTACGTCGGCCTGTGGCAGGCCTCGCGGTCCTCATTCTCGCGTCGTGTGCTCCCGGCCAGGACCGCACCACGGATAGGGTCGCGGTGGTGGCGGCCCCCACGCCCCAGGCCGCTGAAGCCGGGATCGCCGTGATGCTGGCGGGGGGCAACGCGGTGGATGCCGCCGTAGCGGTGTCGTTCGCGCTAGGAGTGACGGAACCGGCCATGTCCGGACTCGGCGGGCAAACCCAGATGCTGCTGCACCCGCCGGACGGCCCACCGGTGGTGATCAACGGCACGTCGTATGCCCCCCGGGCGACGCCGCGCCGCGCCACGGCTGCCGACATCGTGGGCCACCGTGCCACAACGGTCCCCACGACGGTGCGCGTGCTCGACCACGCGTGGCGGGCGTATGGGAGCGGTCGGGTGGCGTGGAGCGATTTACTCGAGCCGGCCGTGCGCTACGCAGAGGACGGGTTCGTCGTCGGATCGTTCCGAGCCAGCGTGTGGGAGCGCTATGTGGATCAACTCGGTGCGCATGCGGCCACGCGACGCCTGTTTCTCGACGGCGACGGCAGTGCACCGGTGGCCGGAGCCGTTTGGCGGCAACCGGTCCTCGCCCGCACGCTGCGCCGCCTGGCGTCGGACGGCGCCGACGAGTTCTATCGCGGGGCCCTGGCCCGCGAGATCGCGCGGGATATGGCCGAACACCGTGGCTGGTTGACGTTCGACGACCTCGCAGGACTCCCGGTGCCGGTCGAGATCGAGCCGCTGCACGGGACCTACCGGCGCTTCGACGTCTACTCTCTGCCGCCGCCCGGCGGCGGGTGGGTCGTCCTCACCATGCTGAATCTCCTAGAGCGATCGCCGTCGAGCGCGCTTCGACCGGGAACCCCGGAGCGCGCGGCCGCCGTCGCTCGGGCACTGCGCATCGGCCACCGGGAACGCCGGGATCATCCGGTGCGGAATCTGGTCGACTACGAAAACGATGTGGGTCGCAAGCTCGACAAGGCAACGGCCCGCACCCTGCTCGGCGAAGGCGACGGGCAAACCACGCACTTCTCGGTGGTCGACGGCGACGGGCTGGTCGTGAGCGTCACGCAGAGCATCAACTACGCCTTCGGAGCCAAGGTGGCCAGCGGGAGGCTCGGGTTTCTCTACAACGACTACATGCGCGAGTACGAGCTCGGGCGGCCCGACCATCCCTTCGCGCTGCGCGCCGGGGCGATGCCGTACTCCTCGATGAGCCCCACGATTGTGGTCCGGGACGGGAAGCCGGTGCTGGCGCTCGGGAGTCCGGGCAGCGCCCGCATCATCTCGGCAGTGGTGCAGGTGGCGGAATTATGGATGGACGGGTACGCCGACGTCGAGCGCGCGGTGGCCATGCCCCGGCTGCACGTCGTGCCGGACAGCGCGCTCTATGTCGAGGAGCCATCGGACGGAGACCGATGGCGCGGGATGCTGGCGTCCGACGGGTTCGTGCTGGTCCCGCGTGACGGTCCGGCGGGACGCCTGGACCCGTACTTCGGCGGCGTGCACGCCGTCGCGCTGGAGGGTGGCACCTGGACCGGGGCCGCCGATCCGCGGCGCGATGGCGTTGTGGTACGGACGCAACTCACCGCACAGGGCGAGCGATGAAGAGGCTGCTCCTCGCACTGGTCGTCGTCGTCCTGATCGCCCTCGACTGGGCGGCGGTCCACGACATTCTGCGGGGGGAGTCTAACCTGCAGAACGAGTTCCTGACCGTGGTGATGAGCGGGCTCGTCTTTGGGGGACTGATCGGGTATTGGGTACGCGAACGCCGCAAGCGCCGCGAGCACGACAGCCCCACCACCGGGCAAGGCTAGCCGCGAACCGATGTTCGTCGGTCACTACGCCGCCAGCTTCGTCGTGAAGGGTGCGGATCGTGCCCTGCCACTCTGGGTGTTGATCTTGGCCGCACAGCTCCTCGACGTGATCTGGGCGGGCTTCCTGCTACTTGGGGTGGAGGAGATCCGCATCGTTCCAGGCTACACGGCCGCCAATGCACTGGTGCTGGTGTCGGTGCCGTTCTCGCACAGCCTGTCCGCTGCTGCCATCTGGGCACTCGTGGCCGTCATGGCGTACAACACCTTTGTGCAGTACGGCCGGGTGCGCGGGACGGCCGCACTGGTTGGTGCCGTGGTCATGGTGCATTGGTTGTTCGACGCCGTGGTGCACCCGGCACAGCTGCCCCTCTGGGGGAACCGCTTTCCGGTGGGGCTCGGCATGTGGCGATATCCTGTAGCATCCACGGTGCTCGAAGTGGGATTGCTCGCGGGGGCCGTGGCCTTCTACCTCCGAACGGCGCGACCTCAGTCGACGCTGCTCCGGAGGGGACTCCTGGTGCTGATCTCGATCCTCGCGATGGTCCAGGTGGTGGCCGTCGTGGGACCGCCCCCTCCGAGTGTCACGGTTGTGGCCGTATCCGGCCTCCTCACCCCGCTGGCGATCACGGCCATCGTGTTGCTGCTCGAGCGCCGGGAGCCGAGGCGGCTCACGTGACCGTTCCCGCGAGCTTCGCACCGATCGAGTGGACCACCCGCGGCGTGAGGATCCTCGATCAGTCGCACCTGCCGGAGCGGGAGGTCTACCTCGATATCCGCACTGCGGATGCCATGGCGGAGGCAATCCGGTCGCTGCGGGTGCGCGGGGCGCCTCTCATTGGGATCGCGGCAGCGATGGGGCTCGCGGTTGCTGCCGAGGACGCCGCAGAGGCGGGCATGCTCACGCCGGAGTGGTTCCGCTCGGCAGCAGATCTCTTGCAGGCCACCCGCCCCACGGCCGTGAACCTGCCGTGGGCGCTCGACCGGATGCGGCAGCGGGCCACCGCCGCCTTTGCGGATCGCAAGTGGGGCCGGGAAGTGTCGCAGGCACTGCGAGACGAAGCGCAGCGCATCTGGGATATCGAGGCGGGAATGTGCGTGGCGATCGGTGAAGCCGGCGCTGAGCTGATCACACCGGGGTCCACGGTGCTGACACACTGCAACACGGGTCGACTCGCCACCGGCGCGCTCGGCACCGCTCTCGCCGTGATATCCGAGGCTCACGCGCGCGGCATGGAGATCGACGTCGTGGTGACCGAGACCCGGCCGCTGCGGCAGGGCGCCCGGCTCACGGCGTGGGAGCTGGCCAGGGCCGGAATCCCGGCGCGCGTCGTCGTCGACGGCGCGGCGGCCTCGCTCATGGCCAAGGGGGAGATCGATCTCGTGATCACGGGCGCCGACCGGATCGCGGCCAACGGGGACGTCGCGAACAAGATCGGCACCTACGCGCTCGCGGTCTTGGCCGACGCGCACGGCATCCCGTTCTACGTGGCAGCGCCGCTCAGCACCTTCGACGCCTCGCTTCGCACAGGTGACGCGATCCCGATCGAGGAGCGCGGGCCGGAGGAGATCGATCCTGCGCCCGGAGTGGAGGCGTACAACCCCGCGTTCGACGTCACGCCGGCCGGCTTGCTCGCAGGGATCGTGACGGACCGGGGTGTGCTGCGGCCGCCGTTGGACGCGGCGATCGCGGCACTGTCATCCTAGGTGGGAACGGACGAGCGGGGTCGATCAGGCGACGATTGCGTCGCGCACGTGGGCCTCGATGAACGTACACCACGTGTCGAGTCCGTCGCCCGTCAACGCCGACGTGCGGAAGAAGCGGAGGTCGGGGTTGATCCGCTTTCCGTTGGCGATGGCTCGATCGGCATCGAAGTCGACGTGTGGAAGCAGGTCGATCTTATTGAGAATGGCGTAGTCGGCCTCGCGAAACACCTTGGGGTATTTGAGCGGCTTGTCCTCGCCTTCGGTCACCGAAAAGACGACGATCTTGGCCTCCTCGCCCAGATCCCAGGCCGCCGGGCACACGAGGTTGCCAACATTTTCAATGAAGATGAGATCGGTACGGTTGAGGTCGATGTCGTCGAGCGCGGTCAGAATCTGTCGGGCGTCGAGGTGACAGGCACCCCCGGTCACGACAGCGTGGACGAGCCGGCTGGTGTGTGCCGCCAGGCGTTCGGCGTCATTTTGGGTCTGGACGTCTCCGGTGATGACCGCGATTTCGAGGTGCTCGCCGAGACAAGCCAGCGTGCGCTCGAGCAACAGGGTCTTTCCGGCGCCTGGTGAGGAGACCAGGTTGAACGCCGTGACGCGGTGTGCCTCGAGGCGGCGACGGACCTCTCTCGCCAGCTCGTCGTTCTTCTCCATCACCTTTTCGCGGACATCGATGGTGCGGATGGACATGGTCGACCTTCCCGAGCGCGTGCGGTAACGAACGATAGACCGGGTAGGATGAAGAATCGGTGAAGGGGTGGTGATGGTTGAGAGGCGGGGGGCGGAGACGGTCCGAGGGGCGCCGTTGGTCGCTGTCCACTGCGGCCCCGGCGATGACTGTGAGCTAGGGAGGGACGATGCCATCCGTTCTCGCACTTGACCAGGGCACCACGGGGTCCACGGCACTGGTCATTTCGGTCAAGGGCCATGTGGTGGCCCGGGCCTATCGCGAGTTCACTCAGCACTTCCCGAAGCCCGGGTGGGTAGAGCACGATGCCAGCGAGATCTGGCAAGTGACGCTGGACGTGGCGCGCGAGGCGCTGGCCCAGCTCGAGGAGACGCCGGCCGCCATCGGCATCACGAATCAGCGCGAGACGGTCGTTGCCTGGGATCGTAGGAGCGGCCAACCGCTCGCGCGGGCGCTGGTCTGGCAGGATCGTCGCACGGCCGGCCGGTGCCGCGAGCTTCGAGCGGAGCGGGGCGACGAGTGGATCGCCCAACGCACAGGACTGGTCTGGGACCCGTATTTCTCGGGGACCAAGATGGAGTGGCTGCTCCGGGAAGTTCCTGAGGTCCGGAGGGCCGTCGTGGAAGGACGAGCGGCATTCGGAACGATCGACAGCTGGTTGATCTACCGGCTCACCTCGGGAGCGGCCCACGTCACCGATCACACCAACGCCTCGCGGACGCTGCTGTACAACATCGATGCGCAGGACTGGGACCCGGAGCTGCTCGCGCTGTTCGGTGTGCCGCGTGAGAGCCTTCCTGCCATCGGCCGTTCCAGCGGAGTGGTGGGTGTGGCGGATCCGGCGCATCTGGGGGCCGAGCTGCCGATTGCCGGGATCGCGGGCGATCAGCAGGCCGCGTTGTTCGGCCAAGGGTGTTGGGAGCCGGGACAGGCAAAAAACACGTACGGGACGGGGGCGTTCTTGTTGATGGTGGTGGGAGGGGGGAGGGGAAAGGGGAAAAGGGTAGCGGGTAGCGGGAAGCGGGAAGGGGAAAGTGACGGGACGGGAGAGCGCGGGGTGCTGACGACCGTGGCGTGTGATGCGGCTGGGGCGCCCATCTTCGCGCTGGAAGGGTCGATCTTCATTGCCGGTGCGGCCATGCAGTGGCTGCGTGACGGGCTCGGCATCATCGAGCGGGCCTCCGACAGCGACGAGATGGCGGCGGCGGTGACGGATACGGGTGGCGTCTACTTCGTTCCCGCCTTTGTGGGGCTCGGCGCCCCGCACTGGGAGCCTGAGGCCCGCGGGACGATCGTGGGTCTGACGCGCGGCAGCAGCCGGGCACAGTTGGTTCGGGCGGCGCTCGAGGCGATGGCGTTCGGCACGCGAGACGTGTTGGAGGCCATGAGCGCCGCGTCGGGGGTGCCGCTCACCCAACTCAAGGTGGACGGCGGTGCGGCGGCCAACGACTGGCTCATGCAGTTCCAAACTGACACCCTGGGGGTACAGGTTGCCCGGCCCGATGTGGTCGAAACGACCGCCTTGGGCGCAGCTGGGCTCGCGGGGCTCGCCACGGGCGTGTGGCGAAACGCCGAGGAGTTCCTGGCGAACCGGTCCTACCGCTGGTTCGAGCCGGCGGCGCGCCGGGACGTCGAGTACCGGGAGTGGCGGCGGGCGGTGGACACCGCCCTGTGGTGGGCGCGAGCCCGGCCGGATGCACCCTGAGGGCCGGATCCGCCTAAGGAAACCTTTACAGGCCGATCACGAACTTTTGTGGGCCTCTGGGATAGCATAGATCATACTGGGCGGGAATCCCGATGCAGTTTCCCGCCATTCGTATGGGGGGTATATTTCCGTCATGAAAGCCAAATACAAGTTCCTTTTCGGAGCCGTGCTGGTCGGGGGGACCGTTGGGTTCCTCATGACGTCGGGGATCAAGGAGACGGGTGTCTACTTCCTCACCCCGTCCGAGCTCGCCGCCAAGGTGTCGGCCGATCCGTCGTTCCACGACGTTGGCGTCAAGATGGGCGCGCGGGTCGTTCACGGCTCGATCACGCGAAACGTGGGTACCCAGACGATCACGTTCCAAGTGACCGACGGGACGCAGACGTATCCGGTTGTCTACCGGGGACTCGCGCCCGACACGTTCACCGACGACGTCGACGTTGTGGTCGAGGGCCGGCTCGAGCCGGACGGCACGTTCCGCGCCACGAGCCTGCTCGCCAAGTGCGGCTCACGGTACGAAACCACGCCACAGGCCTAGTGTCATGACCACGCTGGGACAACTTGGGCTGTGGCTCGCACTGCTGATTGGCGCGTGGGGGACGTTCGTCGGCTTCTACGGGGGGTACACGGGCCGTCCCGAGCTCATCGCGAGCGCCCGGCGTGCCGCGTACGCCTTGTGCGGCGTACTCGTCGTCGCGTCGATCGGGCTCCTCGTCGCGCTCCTCAAGCACGACTTCAACGTTGCCTACGTGGCGAGCTACACGAGCCGCGACCTGCCGACGGTGTACATCCTGTCGGCGTTTTACGGCGGACAGTCGGGGAGCCTGCTCTTCTGGGCGGTCGTGCTTTCGCTCTTCGGCGCGCTCGCTCAGTGGCTCACGTCGCGCAAGTACGATCACCTCTTGCCGCATGTGGCTGGAGTGACGTGCGCGGTCACGCTGTTCTTCGTGATCGTGACACTCTTTGCCGCCAACCCGTTCGAGCGGCTGCCGTTCACGCCGGCCGACGGAAGCGGTCTCAACCCACAGCTGCAGAATCCGGGCATGGTGATCCACCCGCCCATGCTCTACCTCGGGTACATCAGCATCACGATTCCGTTCGCGTTCGGTGTTGCGGCGCTCGTGTCCAGGCGGCTCGACACCGGATGGCTGCACGCGATCCGGAAGTGGACCATCGTCTCGTGGCTCTTCCTGGCCATCGGGATCACGCTCGGCATGTGGTGGGCCTACGTAGAGCTGGGCTGGGGTGGCTACTGGGCCTGGGACCCGGTAGAGAATGCGAGCTTCCTGCCCTGGCTCACGATGACCGCGTTCCTGCACTCGGTCATGATCCAGGAAAAGCGCGGGATGCTGAAGAAGTGGAACATGGTGCTCATCACGCTGAGTTTCCTGCTTTCGATCTTCGGCACCTTCATCACGCGGAGCGGGATCATCTCGAGCGTCCACTCGTTCGCGCAGTCGGCCGTGGGCTACTATTTCCTGGGCTTCCTGATCTTCATCATCCTCGCGATGGCCGTGCTGCTCTGGCTCCGACTCCCCATGCTCGAGTCCGACGCACACCTCGAGAGCATGGTGTCCCGCGAGGCGAGCTTCCTGTTCAACAACTTGATTCTCGTGGGGATCGCGTTCTCGGTACTGTGGGGCACGATGTTTCCGGTCGTCTCCGAGATCGTCCGTGGCACGCAGGTGACGGTCGGGCCGCCGTTCTTCAATCAGGTGAACATCCCACTCGGCCTCCTGCTGTTGGCCCTGACCGGCATTGGACCGCTCATCGCGTGGCGCAAGGCGAGTGTCAAGAACCTGCGGCGCCAGTTTGCGGTGCCCGTCGTGTCGGGCGGCATCGCCGCCGCGATACTCACGGCGCTGGGCATGGGGAACTTCTACGCCATCACCACGGTCTCGCTGGCGGTCTTCGTTGTGGGGACGATTCTCCAGGAGTTCGTGCGCGGCGTCGGCGCGCGCCATCGGCTGCACGGTGAGGGCTACCTGCAAGCATTCGCGCGCCTCGTGGGTCGCAACCGCCGGCGCTACGGCGGGTACGTGGTGCATCTGGGCATCGTCATCTACTTCCTTGCGTTCACGGGCCAGGCGTTCAAAGTCGACCTCGAGGCGTCGCTTAACCCGGGCGAGACGGCCGAAATGCAGTCCCCTTGGGGACACACCTATGCGTTCACCCATATCGGCGTATCGCAATACGACGAGCTCAACCGACTCGTGAGTGCGGCGAGTGTCGAGGTTGCGCGGGACGGCGAGCGCATGGGAATCATGAAGTCCGAGAAGCGGCAGCACTTCATCTGCTCCGTACCCATCCGGCCGTGTCCGCGGCAGCTGCGAAAGCCGTCGTTCGAGCCGTCCACGGAGGCGGGGATCCGGAGCGATCTGCGCGAAGACATCTACATCGTCTTTGCCGGTGTGGTGGAGGGGACGGAAGAGGCCGTCTACCGCTTCACTCTGAACCCGATGGTCTGGTGGGTGTGGTTCGGGGGCTTCGTGCTCGTGGTGGGGGGCGTCGTGACCTTGTGGCCCGGCACCACGATCCGCACGGTTGGCGAGGGCGACACGCAGGGCGGGTACGCGGCGCAGCTCATGGAGTCGAAGAGTGCATAGGCGGAACCTGTTGGCCCACCTCACCGCCGCCGCAGCGCTCCCGCTTGCCGGGCTGGTCCGCGCTCAAGAGTCACCGGCAGATGGTGCGCAGGAAGGCGCGACAGGCGGTCGGGTCGCGGCTCCGGAGTTGTACGATCCTTTCCGTGTGGGTCGGCCCCGCGACCGCATCACCGATTACGAGAACGACCCGTTCATCGTGGGGCTCGAGAGCCGGCTCCGGTGCACGTGCGGGTGCAACCTCGACGTGTACACCTGTCGGACCACGGACTTCACCTGTGGCGTCTCTCCCGCCATGCACCGACAGGTGGTGGAGATGGTGGAGTCGGGAAAGACCGCGCAGGAGGTGGTCGACGCATTCGTGGCACAGCATGGCGAGATGGTGCTGATGGCGCCCAAGAAGGAGGGGTTCAACCTGCTGGGCTATTTCCTCCCCGGTGCGGCCATCGCGCTGGTGGGTGCCTGGCTGGTCTGGGTGTTGGGCAAGCGGCGCACGCGTGTGGTGGCCCTCGAGACCGGTCACGGTGCGGACCTTCCGGGCCTGGCGCCCGAGGAGCGTGACAAGCTCGAGGCCGAGCTGAGCAACCTGGAGCTGTAGCCATGCTGGAGTTGATCGCGGGAGTGCTGGTGGCGTTCGTGGCGGTGGGGGCGGTGGTGCAGCCACTCCTGACCCCGGCCAGGGCGGGGAAGCAGACGGCGAAGCCCGAGATCGAGTTCGAGGAGCTGGAAGAATCGGCCTCGCCCAAGATCCAAGCACTCCTCGCCCTGAAGGAAATCGAGTTCGACCGCGCCACGGGGAAGCTGTCGGACGAGGACTACGCAGAGCTCAAGGCGAAGTACTCCAAGGCGGCGCTCGTGGCGATCCGGGCCGATGAGGCGGCGACGTCGGCGGTCACCACCGATGCAGGGGACGCGGCCGAAGAGTTGGTGCGCCTGGCCGCGAGCGGAACGCTCGCTGTCTGTCCGCGGTGCGGCCCCCGGCCGGAGACCCAGGCAGCGTTCTGCTCCGACTGTGGCAAACCACTCAGCCGTCCGGAGCCCGCAGCGGAAGCCAGGCTGGCCCGCCGGTTCTGCGAGGCGTGCGGCAGCAAGCTCTCGCCGAGCGCCAGGTTCTGTGAGGGGTGCGGCGCCAGGGTGGAGGGCGGCGTGCCCGTGGGCTGAGCGCCCCCTGACGCCACGCCCACCACGTCTGGGACCTGGCGACCTGGCTCCGCGGCGGAGGGCATGCGGTCGCCGTGCTCGCCGACAACTGCAGGTATCCCTTGCGCTTCGGGCGACTGGTGCGCGAGCAGGCCCGTGCCTACACGAGCCCAAGATTGTGGTGTGCTGCTACGACTGCTGCAGGGCGCCGACTGTGCGATCCCGGCGGGGAGATTCTGGCGGCCGAATCTGTGGGCCAGTCAACAACGATCGGGCCAATCGGTCATTCGCTGTAAGTGGTTCTTCTGTTGTGACCTATGTCACTTAAGGGCTCTTTTCACTAGCAATTCACCCCTCCTTCATCCTCGGGGGGGTACGCTACAGTGAGGTGGTGCGTATCCGAGCACGGGATTTGTAGGGGGTTCCGGGTGGCGATCACACCGTCCGGGTGAGACAGACATGAGACTACAGGGATTCGCGTTGGCCGTGCTCGTGGCGGCGCTGCCGCTGGTGGCCTGTACCGACGTGCCCGAGGGTCCCGGCACTCCCCTGTTTGCCAAGAAGGACAAGTGCAAGCCGCATAAGGAGGATTGCACTCCGCCGCCACCCCCAGTAGTGGAGCCCAGTTTTCCGGGGCCGGGGTTGGAACTCATCTCCCCCGTGCGCGTCGCGACGACGGCGACCGGCTGGCTGCTGGTGACCGAGACGCACCAGCGGGCCGTGCTGCGCGTGGACCCGACGACGCTGCTGGCGGACCAGTCCTTCACGGTCGACGGTCGACCGCACGCGGTGGGCATGCTGGGGGATCGGGTCTTCGTCGGGAATCTCAGCACCCACACGGTCGAGGTCTACGATGCGCAGGGTCGGGCGGTGGGGTTCCTGGGGAGCCCGGGCTCGGTGGGGCGTCCGATGGACCTGGCGGTGGACTCGGCAGCGGGCCTGGTGTTCGTGCTGGATGGGGACGCCCGCAACGTCAAGGTGTTCCAGGCGGCCGATGGCATCCTGCTCTCGACGATTGGCAGCTTCGTGACGCCGACGGGCATCGCGGTGCGTCCGTCAGCCGGCGAAGTCGTCGTGAGCGACGCCGGGCCGCAGGGTGGGGACGCCTCGGTCGTGATCTACAGTTACGATGGCACATTCGTGACGTCGATCTCCGGCGCGGGTGACTGTGGAATGTTGGGGTGCTCGGGTGGGTTCTCGACGCCGGCCTCAGTGTCCATGGACAACCTGGGTCGTGTCTATCTGCTCGATATGCTGCAGCGCAGCGTCCTGGTATACGACCGGGCCACGCCGAACACGCCAGTGCAAACCTTGGACGGAACAGGTAACCCGCTGCTGCAGTTTCCGCTCGACGTGGTGGTGGTGGGTGGGGACGTGGTGGTGACGAGCAAGCGGACGCACAGTCTCGAGGCGTTCCGGGGGGTGCTGCCATGACACCGCGCACAGCAGTCCTCGGTATGGCGCTGCTGGGTCTGGTGGGGGTGCCGTCCCCCGCGGCGGCGCAGGTGCATGGCTGCGACTACTGCCACAACCTGCACGGCGGTGGCTTTCAGGCGCTGAACGTCAGGGATTTGCAGGTAGACCTCTGTCAATGGTGCCACGACCCGGATTCAGGCGGACCCACGGAGATCGACGGCAAGACGATCCCGAAGCAGGGCCGAGGGGCCGCAGCCAATTCGGGATTTGCTGATCACATCGGCGTCAGAGCAGGTGACGGCTTCCAGCCCAGTTGCTGGGATTGTCACAACCATGAGGGTGAGGCGGGCGGCAATCTGGTGTTGATCCAGGCACAGATGCCCGAGGCTGTGGCGGGCGCCGACCTCCCGGTGCTGTTCAACGCGTACCAGGGCACCAACTCGTTCGCGGACGATGGCGTGGGCAGTACCGGGCCGTTCGACGGCGTCTGTCAGGTATGTCATCAGTCGACGGCACAGCATAACTACAACGGGGCGGGAAACCGACACAATGCGCGGGCGGACTGCACGGCCTGCCACAAGCATGACACGGGCCATCAGGGCTCAGGCTCCTGTCTCACGTGTCACGCGGCCGGCGGTGCCGGGACCCAGGGACCCAACAGTCGCCGAGCCATCATCCCCGAATTCTCCCGAGCGAGCCACCACACAGATATTGCGGCGTCCGGATCGACAGCCGACACCACGCGTTGGGAAGCCGATTGCGTGGTGTGCCACGACCAGAGTCAGGCTCACACGCATCAAGACGGGACGGTGGTGCTCAAGGACGCGGACAATTCGTTACTGACCTACGCGCTGACGGGCGATCCCCAGAGTAGCTCGACGGAGGCCGTGAAGCTCACTCCATTCTGCCTGTCCTGCCACGCCGACGGACAGGCGGGCTCGGATCCGACCCCGTTCAGTGACGGCGGCACGCCGCCCGTCATCGACGCCACGGCCTGGGACCTCTCGTCGCACGGCAGCCTGACGGTCGCCAACAAGAGTTGCTTCGGAGACGGTGCGTTCGGCTGTCATGCCACGGCGCACGGCTCGGAGCGGACGCCGATGCTGGGGCTGAACCCCGGCACCTTGCCGGTAAGTGGCTCGGACCCGCTGTACTATCAGGAGGAAGGGTTCTGCTTCAACTGCCACAATCTGAGCCTTGGCACCGGCACTCCGGCTGACTCGGTGGAGGACTTCTTTGACGTCACGCGGGCGCCAATTCGGTGGTCCCAGGTAGAGACCGGCGTGAACGCAACGCTCAATCTCAACGACCGTCACGACGTCCAGTATGAAGCCCAGCAGCGGAGCGGGTGGAAGATCGAGTGCACGGATTGCCACGATCCCCACGCTGCGACGGCCTCACAGCCGTGGCGGCCCGATCCGGATCCATCTGATTTGCGGACGCCAACTGCCGGCGGATCCTGGACCGGGTCGAGCATCCTCAGTGAGTTTTGCGTCGACTGTCACGATGGGTCTTTCCGTTCTACGATCAGTACAAACGGTACGACGCCGATCGAGGACATCCGGACGGACTGGATTGACAGTAAGGGGTCGGCCATGGGCAGTGGCAGCACCAATGGCGAAGATCTGGAACCACCTACCGGCGGCTACGGGTACGTTGCCAAGCAGACCCTTGATTGCTCGGACTGCCACGCCACGCACACGCGGGGTCGTTGGGCGAATAACAACCTGTTCCAGCTCAAGGACACGGTCTACTCTGCGGACGGGAGCAGCACGGTTCCGACCGATAACGGCAGCTATGACTACCGTGTTACGGACGTGACCCCACCGGGTTCGGCCGCCGGAGCAACGGTCAACGGGTGGAGTTGGTGCAACACCTGCCATGAAACCAGTATGTCCAACTGGAACACCAACTGTATGGATCACCATGCCCACTCGGCTCAACGGTGGTAGTGGCTCGGTGGGAGAGTCCGTTGCGGTTCTGAGTATTGCCACCTAGTGAAATCCGGTGGCGGCGTGTTGGGTACCACGGCCCGGCTTCGTGCCGGGCCGTGGTGGTTTTTTGGAGGCAGGAGGGAGAGAGGGGGAGAGCGGACGCACGGTGTACTTGACACCGGATGGCCGCGGCTGCCAATTGCGTAACCTGTTGGGCGGCAATCGCCTAGGGACGGCGCGGCAGACCTTCATGCAATCTTCATCGGTGCTGACGACTATTAAGAAACGCAAGTCGATTCATTGGAAAGAGGCAGCCCCGCGTTGAAGGTCCTCATCGCCATCCCCGCGCTGAACGAGGAGGCCACCCTCGGCAGCGTGCTGTCGGCACTGCCGGCCTCGCTCGGCGGTGTCGAGTCCCTGGACGTGCTCGTGGTGGACGACGGGAGCACCGACGGCACCGTGCAGGCCGCGCGTGCCGGCGGGGCGCGCGTGGTGAGTCACCGCCGCAACCTCGGACTCGGTGAGGCGTTCAACACGGCGGTGACCGAGGCACTGCGGACAGGCGCTGATGCACTGGTTACCGTCGACGCCGACGGGCAGTTCGACCCCGCCCAGATCCCGGACCTGCTCGAGCCGCTGGCGAGCGGCCGGGCAGACGTGGTGACCGGGAGCCGCTTCTTGAACGGGGGCCGTCCCCAGACCATGCCCCGCCTGCGCTACTGGGGTAACCTGTTCTTCTCCGGCCTCCTCAACCGCCTGCTCGGCGAACAGCTCCGGGACGTGTCGTGCGGCTTCCGGGCCTACTCGCGCGAGGCCCTGTTCCACTTGAACCTCCTCGGCAAGTACACGTACACGCAGGAGTCCCTGTTCGACCTCGTCTACAAGGGTCTGCGCGTGGTGGAGGTGCCGATCCGGGTGACCTACACCAAGAAGCGGCGGTCGCGGGTGGCGGGAAGCCTCGTGAGCTACGGTTTCAACGCGCTCAAGATCCTTGCACGCACGGCGCGAGACTTCAAGCCGCTGCGGTTCTTCGGCGTCTTCGCGGTGGTCGTGTTCGCCGTGGGTACGGGGATGGATCTCTGGTTGTTCGTCCATTTCCTCCTGACCGGCAGTTTCTCTCCCTACAAGTTCGTGGGATTCGCCGGCACGGCGCTGATCGTCGTTGCCGTGTTGATTCTCGGCTTCGCTCTGCTGGCAGATATGCTGGACCGGCTGCGCGTGAATCAGGAGCGGGTGCTCTACCAACAGCGGAGGATGCTGTTCGAAGGCAAGCACCATCATGACGGGGGAGGCGACGGGACGTCGTGACCTCGCGCCGCCGACTTCGGGTACTGATCTCCACGAGCACCTTCCCGATCCATACCGACGACGGTGTGCCGCGTTTCATCTTCGATCTTGCCCGGCATCTCCAAGCTCACGCTGCTGTGACGGTGTTGGCCCCGGACGGTCCGGGAGCGAAGCGATCGGAGGTCATGGAAGGCGTCGATGTTCGCCGCTTCACGTACGCTGTTCCCCGCTCGAGTCAGCGCTTGGCGCTCGGACAAGGTATGCGGGACAATCTCCGGGAATCCTGGCGCGCCAAGATGCAGATTCCCTCATTCATGGTGGCCCAGCTTCGGGCAACGAAGCGACTGATTCGCGAGAATCGGATCGACGTAGTGAATGCCCATTGGCTCGTGCCGTCCGGACTCACCGCGGCCCGTGCCGTTGGGCGGCATCCGAGCACGCGGTTGGTGCTGCACGTTCACGCGGGCGACGTGTACTTGCTGAACCGCCTGCCCGGTGGTAGTGCGGTCGCCCGCTACGTTGCGCGTCGCTGCGCCGGAGTCCTAGCCGACGGCAGCCACGTGCGCGATTCGCTGGACGCGCTGATCGGCCGGCCGAGCGATGCGACGCTGCGGCCGATGGGTGTCGACGTCGGCCTGTTCGGGCGCGATTCGGCCGACACAGCAAGTGGGTTGGAGCATGGCGAATTCGAGGACGGGTTCCTGCTCTTCTTTGGCCGCTTCTCGGAGAAGAAGGGTGCGAGCTACCTTGTACGGGCACTGCCCATGGTCTTGAAGCAGTACCCCCGGCTCGGGCTCGTCATGATCGGGGATGGGCCGGAGCGAGCGCGAGTCGAGCGCGAGGCCCGTGATCTGGGCGTTGCGGCGTCCGTGCGATTTCTTGGACGCCGACCGCACGGCGATATCGTCCGGTACCTGCATCGCTGCCGGGTCGCCATCGTGCCGTCGATTGTCGACAGCCGCGGTGAGACCGAAGGCATGCCCACCGTCGTCCTCGAGGCGATGGCGTCAGGCGCGCGCGTCGTAGGGAGTGCTGTGGACGGCATCCCCGACGTGCTCCGACACCAGGAGAATGGCTGGCTCTGCAGGCAGAGGGATCCGAAGGATCTCGCAGACAAGATCGTGGAGGCCATACGCAGTCCCGCCAACTCTTCAGTCGAGCGTGAAGCGCTGAAGACCGCGCGGGAACACTCCTGGCAGGCGGTTGCCCGGTACTACATGGCGTGCCTCGAGCGTGCCGTGGGTGGACAAGGAGTAGAGCAGTGAGGGGTCCGCGGATCAGCGGCATGGGCGTGCTGCTGCTCGGCGTGGTGGTAACCCTGCTTGCCTACCGCCCAGCGCTCGAGGCGGGGTTCTTCTTCGACGACCGGCAGAACATCGAGCAGGCGTCCGGTGTGCGTTGGACGGCGGTGTCCCTGGAGGCACTCAGGGGGCTGCGGGACTCGACGTTGATTCCGCGCCGGGTGGTGGCGAACACCACGTTTGCGTTGAATCACCTGGTGGGCGGGTTGGACCCGTGGGGCTACCACCTGACCAACGTGCTCCTGCATCTCGCGGTGGGGCTGGCCCTGGCATGGGTGGCCTGGCTGTACGTGCGGGAGGTGAGGCCGGACGAGGCC
>JBDHEI010000013.1:0-61906 GCA_039591075.1 Gemmatimonadota bacterium | reverse complement strand
GGAACCCCTAGGGACGCCCTCGTTATTCAAGTGTTTGTCCTACTTCGACTTACCTTAGTCGGGACGGCGGGATTTGAACCCGCGACCCCCTGAACCCCATCGGCATCGCGTCTTGCGTCACACATGCGCAGCCCGCAGCCGTAACGCATTCCCGATGACGGACACGGAACTGAAGCTCATCGCCGCAGCCGCGATCATCGGGCTCAGTAGAATGCCGAAGAACGGATAGAGGACGCCCGCCGCCACCGGGACGCCGAGGCTGTTGTAGACAAACGCGAAGAACAGGTTCTGCCGAATGTTGCGCATCGTGGCCCGGCTCAAGCGACGCGCCCGGACGATGCCGCGAAGATCACCGCGAACGAGCGTGACGCCGGCGCTTTCCATGGCGACATCCGTGCCGGTGCCCATGGCGATCCCCACGTGCGCCTGTGCCAGTGCGGGCGCATCGTTGATCCCATCGCCAGCCATGGCGACGATATGCCCATCGCGCTGTAGGCGCTTGACGACCTCTGCTTTCTGGTCGGGAAGCACCTCGGCCACGACGTCGTCGATACCCAAGCTGCGAGCGACCGCTTCAGCCGTCGTGCGACTGTCGCCGGTGAGCATCGTGATGCGCACACCCTCCCGATGCAGCTGCTCGATCGCCGCCGCCGTTGTCTCCTTTATCGGGTCCGCAACACTCAGGAGACCGGCCGGATGACCGTCGACCGCCACGAACGTCACGGTGTGTCCGTCCGCACGGAGCGCTTCGGCTTGGTTCGCGAGCTGCGCGACGTCGACGCCGAGCGCGCGCATCAACGTGATGTTGCCCAGTGCCACACGACGACCACCGACGGTGCCGGTGACCCCCTGGCCCGTCACTGACTCGAAGGCGCTGACATCCACCGGTTGTACGCCCCGCTCAGACGCTCCCCGGACGATGGCGTCGGCCAGGGGGTGCTCGCTGGCGCGTTCGAGACTCGCCGCATAGGAGAGCAATTCCCCCTCGCTCCAGTCCTCTGCCGGCACGAGGCCGATCAGCGCCGGTTTCCCGACGGTCAACGTACCCGTCTTGTCGACCACCAGGGTATCAACCTTGCGGAGCACTTCGATGGCCTCGGCGTTCTTGAACAACACGCCCAGGGTGGCACCCTTGCCCGTCGCCACCATGATCGACATCGGCGTCGCAAGGCCCAGCGCGCATGGGCAGGCGACGATGAGCACGGCAACCGCATTGATCAGCGCGAACGCCATCGGCGGTTGGGGTCCAACCAAGGCCCACACCACGAACGTGCCGACGGCGATGAGCACGACAGCCGGCACGAAGTACGACGCGGCGACGTCGGCCAGCTTCTGAATGGGAGCGCGGCTGCGCTGTGCTTCGCCCACCATCCGAACGATTTGGGCCAACAACGTGTCGGCCCCAACGCGCTCGGCCTGCATCACCAACGAGCCGGTGCCATTCACGGTCGCGCCGATCAGCGGGTCTCCCTTGGCCTTTTCAACGGGAATCGGCTCGCCCGAGATCATCGATTCGTCCACCGCACTCGCGCCGTCAAGCACCACGCCGTCTACCGGCACCTTCTCGCCGGGACGGATCCGCAGGCGGTCACCCGGTCGGACTTGCGCCAGGGACACGTCGGTTTCCGTCCCATCGTCCCCGATCCGCCGGGCCGTCTTGGGCGCGAGGCCGAGCAGCGCCTTGATCGCCGCACCCGTCCGGCTGCGGGCCTTGAGCTCGAGCACCTGACCCAACAGCACCAGTGTCACGATGACGGCTGCTGCCTCGAAGTAGACGGCCACGGCGCCGCCATGGATGCGAAAGGACTCCGGGAACAGGCTCGGTATCAGGGCCGCCACGACGCTGTATGCGTAGGCAACCGCAACGCCGAGACCGATCAGCGTGAACATGTTCAGGTGGCGCGTGACCACCGACTGCCAGCCGCGCACGAAGAAAGGTGCTCCACCCCAGAGGACCACAGGGGTGGCCAGGGCCAACTGGATCCAGCTCAGCACCCGCTGCGGCAGCCACTGGGCGAACGGGCCCCCACCGGGCAGCATCTCGGACATAGCGATGGCAAAGACAGGAAGGGTGAGTGCCCCACTGACCCAGAAGCGCCGCCGCATATCCACGAGCTCGGGGTTCTCCTGCTCTCCCTGTGTCACCGTTCGCGGCTCGAGCGCCATCCCACAGATGGGGCACGACCCCGGCTCTGTCCGGACAATCTCCGGGTGCATGGGGCAGACGTACTCGGTGCGTGTGTTGGGAGGGGCGACGACGTCCGGCTCGAGTGCCATTCCGCACTTGGGACAGGTGCCCGGCGTATTCTGTCGGACCTCGGGATCCATGGGGCAGACGTAGGTGGTTCCCGGCGACGGCGGCGGCGCGGACTCTACCTCGGCATCGGGTGTCGATTCGGAGGGATACTGGGCAGGATTGTCACGGAACTTCCGCAGGCAGTGTTCGCTGCAGAACACGTACGTGGTTCCCTCGTGTACCTCACGAAGGGCGCCGTCCGCAGGCACGGTCATGCCGCACACCGGGTCACGCTGCGCTTCGCGTGCATCTCCGGGCGTACCATCGGTGTGATGTGTGTGTCCAGTATCATGCATGGTCTTGCGTCCTCCCCTATGGAAATCACACTAGGAAGCTGGCTTTCACCTAAATAGACCTGGTCCGCGTCGCCCAGGTCCTCTACCGATCAGAGCACTATAAACAGTGACACGCCATTGAATGCTCGAGTGCGCACACGATCTGGGCACCAGTGACGGGCCGCTCCTCGGGCGCTTCGGCCAAGGCGGCGCGAATCGTGGCCCGGACTTCGTCAGGCACCGTATCGGGGAATGCAAGATCGGGAAGCGAGTTGGTTATTCTCCTGGCGAGAACCGCCCGGTGGGTGGGACCCGTGAACAGTGGCTCGCCGGTGAGCATCTCATACAGCACGCACCCGAGACTGTAGATATCGCTCCGCCCGTCGATGTCACCCTCTCCAAACATCTGCTCGGGGCTCATGTACGCGGGAGTTCCGACCACCGACCCCACCCCGGTCAGGTGCTGGGCGCCAGCAGCGCTGAACGCCTTCCCGATGCCAAAGTCAGCCACCATCGCCACCCCGTCTTGGAGCATGACGTTCTCAGGTTTGATGTCTCGATGCACCACATGGTGGCGGTGGGCGTAATCGAGCGCGCCGGCAACATCGTGCGTGATCTGCGAGGCGTCCTCGAGCGACAACCGGTGCTCACGTTGGAGCCGCTCGCGTAGTGACCCACCTTCGACGTGTGGCATGACAAAGTACAGCAGCCCAGCGGCCTCGCCCGAGTCATAGACGGGCAGGATGTGAGGATGAGCCAGTTGAGCGGCTAGCCTGATTTCTCGTAGGAATCGCTCCCGACCCACTTGGAAGGCCCGCTCGGGGCGCAAGACTTTGAGCGCGACCTTGCGATCATGCCTACGGTCGGTCGCAAGGAAGACCAGAGCCATTCCACCCCTGCCGATCTCGTCTTCGACTACATAGCGGTCGGTGAGTTCTTGTCTGAACTCCGCGACCAGGTCTGTAGCAAGAGCAGACCGCATCCCTGCCAACGCGTGATAGTCCGGTGACACTCCCCATCCCATCGCCACGTCAGAGAGCGCTGTCTTTAGGCAGTTGAGGAGATTGGCCATCTTGCGTCCACGATTCGCAGGAATGTCGTAATGCCACGCCAGCGCGTTCGGCCGGCTCACCTAAGCAGACGGGTGACGGCCACCTTCATTACACCCGCGATCGGTGCAGCAGAGAATCAGTCGGCGTGGTGGGAAGAACGCCGACAGGTGCAGTCGAGACAGCCGTGCTCCGTACAGCTGCCGCAGCACAGCTCGAGTTGAGTGCGGAGGGCTGCACGTGCGCGGTGGAGCTTGACGCGCACGTTGTTCGACGTCATGCCGGTCTCGGCGGCGACCTCCGCGATGCTCGCATCCTCCAGGTCGACGCGCCGCAGCAGCATGGCGTAATCCTCCCGGAGGGTGGGGAGGAGACCGTGCATGCACTGGCAGATGGCGCGTTCAACCTCCGGCTCGAGCTCGTCCGCCTCGTGGGAGAAACCCGCAGCGCGCGTCAGCGCTCTGTCCTCGGCCCCGCGGTGGCGGTAGTAGTCGACGATCGCGTTGCGGAGCAGGCGGTAGAACCAAGCCACGACACTCTCGTGCTCGCGGACGGTATCGCCCTTCTCGACGCCCTTCAGGAACGCCGCTTGAAGGATGTCCTCAGCGTCGGCGGCGTCCTCCACGCGCTGTTCGAGGAACGCGCGGAACTGCCGGTGGTTCTCCACCAGCGTCCGGACCACTTCAGAACTCTGTTCGGACATACACAACCATGATGCGCCAACCAGCGGCAACGCTCAACTGCGATTTGGCACACTATTGGCACACAAGCGCAAAAAATGAGCGGCCACTCACGGACCGCTCATTTCGTAACTGCTTCTGATTACTCAGCTTACTGTAGTCGGGACGGCGGGATTTGAACCCGCGACCCCCTGAACCCCATTGGGCTCAGGAGCTATGCGAAGAACGGCATAATGTCGGAGTTTCGCGGGCTTCCGAGCGTAGGTACGACCTTCTGCCGGGTCCCATGCCAGAATTCGCCTTGAGAAACGGCAACGGCAATGCTGCTTGCGTCGACGATGGCTACGCGGTGGCGATCTCGCTTCTGTGATCACCGTGCGGGCACCTGCTGGCGCAGCTCTTCGAACCAGTTTGCGATCACGTGCAGCACCGTCGCGGTCTCGTCAGGAGGTCCCTTGAGAACCAACAGGTGCCGGCCGTCACGGGAAACGGCGTGGTCCTTCCCAGAGACGTTGTGAAAGCTTCCCCGAACAAACAGCCTGGGAGCCGAAAAGGGCTCTTCAGTACCGGTCTGCTGAACGAAATACCAGCGCCGTCCGTTTCTGTAGTACAGTCGCTGGCCATCGGGAGACCACATGCCCAGTTCCCCGCCGCCGCGTGAGACACGGATCGGTGGCCCTTGCGGGGGATTCCTCGTGACGTACACCTCATAGGGACCGGACGCGTTCGAGGTATAGGAGATCCAGCTGCCGTCGGGTGAGGGCTCGGGGAAAATATGATACCCCCCGTCCTCAACCAGTGGTGTCGCGACTACGTCACTGGCGGTGGTCTGACTTCCTGGAAGTGGAATGCGGAAGGTGTTGGCCTTCCAGCGGCCGAGCGGTCCGGCACGCAGCCCCAGCACCGTCGTATCGTCCAAGAAGGCGTTGAGGTAGATCCCCGGTTCGTTGAGTACCGCATCGCCGCTGGTAGGCGCACCTCGTTGGACGCGGAGCACCGAGCCGTCACGGCTCCCTGCGAGGAGCCACTGCGATGTCGGGCCCCACGCGATCCAGGCCGGCTCTAGCCGGGGGTCTCGCCAGGGGAAGACGCCGCCACGGACCAGGTCGAAGATCCGGATTTCACTCTGCCCAGACTCGCTGGTAGTCACCACGGCAAGCCAGCGGCGATCGTCGGATAAGTCGAACTCGTTGTACTGCGCACGTGGTAAGTCGAGCGTGTCCAGTCGACCCGCGTCGTCCGCCCACACAAAGATGCCCGTGCGCGCGTCTTCCCCCGCTGCCCACACCACGGTGCCGTCCTCGGCAACCGCCAGTTGGAAGGCGCCGCTGTACGGGCTCTCGCGCCTGATGCCCGGCATCAGCTGGACTTCGTCACTCTCCACGCGAAACGAGCGGGCATCGAACGCCACGGCCGCCAGCACCCCATCGCCGGGGCGCCCATAGATGAGATGCCCAGACCGCACGTATCGCGGATTGGTTCCTCGCACCGCGTTCTCAACGCCGGGGATTCGATCCCGCGCCCCCTCTCGCGTGATGAACAGCACCTCGCCGGTTTCCACGGAGCGGACACACACCGAGTAGCCACTGCAACGACCCAGGACCCACTCATCGCCAGGCAGGAACTGGGGGTATGGGAGGGCGAGGGCCTCGCCGGGGGTGTCCCCCCCGGGTGCTGGCACGGGTCGCGGTGATCCACCCGCTTCCGGGACGAGGATCATCTCACTGCCATCCTTGATCGTGACGACGATCTGTCGCTGGGCTCCCCAGTCGGCCCCGCTGGGATTCGGCGCCGGTGCAAGCGTGATCACTTGACCCGTGGCAACCGAGACCTTCTTGAGCTCTTCGCCGGCGAAGAACCCTATCCAGCTCCCATCCACTGAGAAGAACGGGCTGTAGGCTGCCTCCGTCCCGGCCAGGCGACGGAAGGCACCGTCCCGAAGATCTCGCAGGTAGAGCTGCGTCGTTTCGCCTGCGGTCCCTGCGTAGGCAAGCAGCGTCCCGTCGCGGGACAGCGCCAGGGCGGTCTGACCGGCACCGATGGCTGCCTCGCCGATGAACTCCATTGCGGCGCTGTCAGGGAGCAAGAGTTCGAACCGGCGCGACGGCGGCGGTGCGTCAGGCCGTGCAACCAGTAGGGCGCCGAGTCCGGCTGCAACGGCTATCGCCCACGGCACGAACCCGATGGCCGTGCGCAATCGCCTGCGTGGCGCTGCCCGCCCTCTCTCTCTCGCGGGAACTGCGAGTGAGCGGTCACCCGTGAGCACGTCCCGGAACTCCGCCCCGCTCTCAAATCGGTCCGCCGGCAGCTTCTCCAGCGCCTTCGCCACGGCCGCCGCCACGTGCGCCGGTACCGACTTCCGCAACTCGGTGAGTGACCGCGCCTCGTCCGTGACGATCTTCAAAATGATCGCCTGGGCTGAGCTACCCGTATGCGGCGGATCCCCCGTCAACATCTCGAACAACACCGCGCCCAATGAGTAGATGTCCGATCGGTGCGTCACATGCTTGTCCGCGGTCGCCTGTTCCGGACTCATGTAGTGCGGCGTGCCGAGTGAGAGCCCCGTCTCCGTCATGCGCCTACCCGCCGCCGCACTCACCGCCAACGCAATTCCGAAGTCCGCCACCATCGGCCGGCCGTCGTGCAGCAGAATGTTCTCGGGCTTGATGTCGCGGTGGATGACGCCCTGCCGGTGCGCGTAGTCGAGGGCGTCGGCCACTTCCGTCGTGATCCGGACGGCCTCCTCGATTCCGAGTTGGGTCTCCCGATTCAGGTTGTCGCGCAGCGTCTCGCCTTCGACGTAGGGCATCACATAGTAGAGGAAACCGTCGGCCTCGCCCGAGTCGAAGAGCGGGAGGATGTTGGGGTGCTGCAGGTTGGCGGTCGTCCTGATCTCCTGCACGAAGCGTTCGGCACCGAGTACTGCGGCGAGCTCCGGCCGCAACACCTTCACAGCAACCTTGCGCTTGTGCTTGAGATCTTCCGCGAGATAGACGGTCGCCATGCCGCCGGCACCGATTTCCCGCTCGATGGTGTAGCGGTCGGCGAGGGCAGTCGTGAGTCGGGAGGGAATCTCAGACATTGTCGGCAAAGATAGGCGTCGCGTTGCCAAACGGCGAGAACGCCACCGGAATTTGGCACACTATTGGCACACAAGCACAAAAAATGAGCGGCCACTCACGGACCGCTCATTTCGTAACTACATGTAGTTCTGTTACTTCCGCTAGTCGGGACGGTGGGATTTGAACCCACGACCCCCTGAACCCCATTTGCTCTGAGCGACACTCGCTGAGTTCGGCTGAGTTTGTTTGAGTGCGGCTACGTATTGCTGTGTATGCAGTTACAGACGCGCGTTCTTTGACTGAGTTTCTCTGAGTTTCGCTCAGTTCGGCTGAGTTCGCACACTTTTCGCACACCACAGATTTGTGATATCAAGAAGAAAGGCCCGAACGCCGCGTCACGCTCGGGGCAGGAAACACACCGCCCAGCGCGGGGCCGGGCGGTGGTGTTGCGAGCGGAATGCTACAAATCAGCTACTTGATCTGCACGACGTTGTCCACGCTGTGCGCTACCTTGAAGACGCCTCGCTCAGGCTCAAAGAGTAATCGGTACTTCCACGAGTACTTGTACTCATCGCTGTCTTTGCCCCAGAGGGCCGTAGATCACGCCGTCACATCAGCAGTTGGGTGCGCGACTCTTCAGAAACGCGACGATCTTCCAGATATCGTCGTCCCCTTCTGGTAGCTTGCCTCCGAAGCCCACCATCGGTGTGTCGGGCAGTCCATTCGCGATAGTCGTGAACACCTCACGATTCGAACCACCGTGCCTCCATTGGCAGTCGAACAGATTCGGGACATCTCCATTCTCCGTGCCCTCGAGATGGCAATAGCCACCACAGGTTCCCGTGAATACCGCCTCCCCTCGCCGCAGCGATTCCACGTCTTCCATGTAGCGTGTTGCAGGGTCAGCGTCACCGCAGCTCCCGAGAACGAGAACCGACGCCAACGCCAGCCTCGAGCGGGCCGCGGCTCGGGTTCGCATTGGGCTACGGCAGGGTGAACACGTGGAGGTGCCCGCCCTCGGGGATAATCGTCGGGGCACCCGTCGAGGCGACGAAGGTTCCGTTGCCCGACCCTATCGCGACGAAGACTCGTCCGTCGGCTCGATAGGCAACCGGTTGACTCCGGACGCCGGCGCCAAGTCGAAAGCGCCACACGACCTCGCCGGTCTCGGCATTCATGGCAAGCGCAAAGCCGGATTGATTCCCAGTAAACACGACACCCCCCTCGGTGCTCAACGTCCCGCCCATCATCGGAAGAGAGTCTTGATACCGCCACCGCACCTCGCCTGTCGCCACGTCGATGGCCGACAGGTGGCCGAACGCTTTTCCGGCCTTCACATCGATGTTGTCGGGAGATCCTCCGAGGAACATCTGTCCTCGTGCGAAAACGGAAATGCCCTTCTTGAAGAGCTCGCAGCTCTCGACCGCCGGTATGAACGCCAAGCCGAGTCTCGGGTTGAATGCACCCGTCCACGCCCCGTTCATGCCTCCGAGGTGATTGGGACACACTCGGAACGTGGGATTCTCGGCGGCGCCCGCCTCTGGGTGCACGACCGGCCTCCCCGCCCCGTCGATCGTTGCCCAGTTGACTTGCACATAGGGAGATGCGGCGATGAAATCGCCAGTGGTGCGATCGAGGATGTAGAAGAAGCCGTTTCGGTTGGCCTGTACGAGCGCTTTGACAGGCACACCGCCCCGCTCGATGTCGACCAAGAACACTTGGGTGTTGCCGTCGAAGTCCCACACGTCGTGGGGTGTGAACTGGAAGTACCACTTCCGTTCCCCGGTGGCGGGGTCGACCGCAATCACGGCGTTCGAGTACAGGTTGTCGCCCTCGCGCTCGTCTCCGTTCCAATCCGGAGCCGGGTTGCCGGTGGTCCAGAACAACGTGTTGGATTCTTCGTCCCACGCCCCGGTCGTCCAGGTCGGCGCGCCCCCGGTTTCGTAGGACGTACCCTCCCAGGTTTCAACGCCGGGTTCGCCCACCGTTGGCACCGTGTAGTGTCGCCAAACACGCTCTCCAGTCCCGATGTCATACGCATCGAAGAACCCTCGGATGCCGAACTCGCCGCCCGCAATCCCGATCACGGCGAGGTCGCCGACAACGAGTGGAGCGGACGTGGCGGCGTACCCGTCGCGATAGTCGATGATCTGCGTGTCCCAAAGGATCTCTCCCGTGAGTCGATGGAAAGCCATCATCCGAGCGTCGAGGGTCGCCATCAACACCGCATCGCCTGAAATGGCCACGCCTCGATTCACGGGCCCGCAGCAGACTCGCAGGTCACCTGGCTGTTGATGATCGTATCGCCAATAGACTTCGCCCGTAGCCGCGTCCAGTGCGAAGAGACGGTTGTGAGAGGCGCTGACGTACATGATTCCATCGTAAACGACCGGAGAAGCCTCGAACTGCCCGTCAGTCCCCGTCGGGAAGGTCCAGGCTACCCGCAGACCACGGACAGAGGTCGGCGTCAGTTCCCGAATGGGGCTGTGTCGATAGTTCTCATAGTTGCCACCGTAGTGGAGCCATCGAGTCGGATCGTCCAGAGCGTTCTTGAGCATGGCAACATCGACTGGCCCGTGGCCAAGTCCAATCGGCTTCTCGTTCGTCCAGTGTGTCGGGACGAGCGCCCCAGGACTCTCCCCGGGCTCCTCTCCTGTGTCCGCGTTCACAGCCGGTGTCTCGGATCCGCCGCCACAGGCGAAAACACTGAGTGATAGACAGCTGATGAGCGTCGCGATGCGAAACGAGGAATGAGTGACTATGCGAAAGCCATGACGCATCTGAGTGCTCCTGTAAAGATTCGTCGACTGGGTTCGGGTATAACGAGCTTTGAGGTCGGCGTCACCTCGCCTCATGCTGTCACTGGCCGTACTGTCGCGCGAGAGTACCCTTGCACTTCTCAATTGACATCGTGAACTGGGGAGCCGCCAGACGTACTGGGTGCAGCGATGGCGGGTTCTTTGGCTGCGTTTTGCCGAGTTGCGCTCCGTTCGGCTGAGTTCGCACACTTTTCGCACACCACAGATTTGTGATATCATGAAACGCCTTAGTATCGCAGGGCGTTAGGCGTCGCCGTGACGTCCGGGCCGATACTCATGCGCCAACTCAGCGAACCGTCTCAACGAACGCGAGGACGTCTTTAAGGAACCGCTGCGGATGCTGCCACCGCACCCAGTGCATCGTGTCTTCATAGACTAGGTGGGTGACGAGGTCTGGAAAGCGCGCTCTGAGTGCCCGGTTACCCTCCGTCATACGGTGAAAGTCATCCTGGCTGACCGGGTCGAACGTGAGTAGGGGCACCTTGAGGTGGCGCAGGGCGATCTCAGGCTCGAAGTAGACGGTACTACGTTGAAAGAGCGGCGCTCGCTGGGGCTCCCGGAGTCCGAGCCTCAGATGCTCACGCGTGTCCTCCCAGAGCCAGCGGGTCTGCTCAGGTTGGTCGTACCAGAGACCGTCAGGACCCGGTTCGAGACCCTTGCCGAGGGTCCGGTGCACCTTGACGGGGTCCAGGGTCAGTAGCGAGTCGGCGTCCAGGGACAAGATGAGGTCGAATTCCGAAGCGAACCCTTCGGGCTCGTACACCTCGGGTGTGCGGGACACCACATCCCAGATGGTTTCTTCGAATGCCTTTGCCCACGAGACAACGCCCCCATCCTCCAGAATCAATGCGATCGTCCGCTCGGGATAGGTCTGATAGAAGGCCGAGGATATCGTCGCCCCTCTCGACCATCCACCGATGATCGCGCAGTCGATGCCGAGGTGATCCATCAGCAATGCGATGTCGTCCGCCACGTGGTAGACTGAAACCGGGTGGTCCGGAATCGGCGTCAATCCGTGCCCGTAGTAGTCGATGCTGATTACCCTTAGCGGCGCGGCGAACAGCCCATCCACGATCTCGTCGATGTCGTGCGCTGACGTCTTCGTACCGTGTGCCCAGATCAGCGCCATGGCGTCCTTGGGTCCCCGATCGAGATAGTGCATGCGCACGTTCGGGGTGGTGACGTACCCGCCGTACAACGCCTCTTCTTCCGCGACTGCGGCCTTGGCTCGCTCGTATACAAGCCGCGCCATCTCCTCCCGTTCGGCCCTCGTGGTGGTCTGCGCCTCGGCTTCGGGCGCAGCAAACGCGAAGAGAGCTCCCAAGAGCAGGATAGCCGCCCCAGCACGCGTTTGTCCGAAGGTCATGTATCGGCTATTGGTGGACAGGTATCGTGGCTTCCCGGATGCGGTCCCAGGCAGTTTCATCAGTGTGCCCTCCACATATTGCTCGATTTGGCACGCTAGGATGCGACCGGCCCGGTAACGTAACGGTGCGCTGTGGACACCGCCCATCACAACTTCATGTGAGGCGCCTTCGTCGCCGGACCTCGGTGTTGTGCCGTCATGGTCAGGTCGTAGTATAAGGAGCAATAACGACAAGGGTGGACGGAGCAAGCTGCTTCATGGTCAGGCCTCCGAGCTGTTGCATGCATCGCCAGATTATTTCGATCTGTTACGGGGCGCAACCCTACATCTGTCCAGAGCGATACCTCCTCGACTCCCCCATCGGCCAACGCGTTAGGCATTCCCCGGGCACGGATCTGGATAGCGCAGCCGTGCGGAATGATTTCGACGCCGTGGCCGATTGGGCCGACCAGCGCGGCATCACCGTCTTCATGGGAGAATTCGGCGTCTATTCCCGATCTGCTATGGACGACCGCGTCGCCTGGACAGGCTTCGTAGTGAGAGAGGCCGAGCGACGCGGCTTCTCCTGGGCCTATTGGGAATTCGATGCCCGGCTTCGGAGCCTTCACGAACGGGCAGTGGAACGAACTACATGAGGCATTGATGCCATAGGAGGCGGTAGGAGAATGATCGCTAAGGTGCAGCCTCCTCGAGGATGGTGCCGTCAGGCGCTACCGTGACTGCCCCCGCGGTTGATTTCAGTGCAAGATGGGTTGATTCCTTGCTGTCAGCGGTGCAAAAAACGCGCAAGGACTGAAATCGCTTCTTAAATCCGTATAAAGATCCGTCGTCTGAAAAGCCAGTTTACGATATACCAATCCATCCAGAGGACGACCAACGCAGTTACAAAGCCCACGAGCACCTCTCCTCTCCAACCCAGGATCCCGTCGGTGAACGGCCTGACTATGTGCGTGAGCCAGCGGTTCCCTGCCAGCTCCGAAAAGAGATAAATGAAGAGCGGATTCATGCCGAACACAATTGCGAACTGGGCCCAACGTTTCCATCCCTTGACGTCGATGATCCAGTATGAGAGCGCCAGGCCAATCAGGCACCAACCTCCACTGACTATCACAAACGAAGTAGTGCAGATCCGCTTGATAATGGGAGTCACGGGATCCAGTCCGTAGCCTATGACTAGTCCGATCAGCCCTGCTATCAACAAGGTCTTGATCTTCTGGGCAGAAGTGCGCTCACTCATCAGGACATAACCCGCCAGTACTCCCCAGATGGTATGTGCAGCCGTGGGAACCGCATTCACCGCCACCCAGTGGCCACCGGACAGCTTGCCCATCAGCAGCATGTCCATCCAGGAACCGAAATTCTGGTCCGGAGTGAACGGCTGGCTGAAGCCGGCGATCGGCCAAAAGCGGTAGAGCCCCTCGGTCAGCAGGAGCAGTCCAACGGTGAACAGCAGCTGTGTCCTGGTGCTCTTTCGCATCACGAGGAATGCGAGGAAATAGGTGAACGACAGCTGAGCCAGGACGTTCCACAGCTCGAAGACCGGTCGGCCCGCGGCGACTACGTAAAGTCCAATCCCAAGGCCCAGCAGAACCAGCGATCTCACCACCGCGTGGCGGAACGTCGCCGAATAGCTATCTCCTTTCTCCCAGCGCCGTGCGAATGAGAAGGGCATCGCCACACCGACGATGAACATGAAGAAGGGCTGCACGAGATCCCAAAACCGCAGACCATTCCAGGGGTGGTGCGTGAATTGAGTGGCGACTGCCTGAATCCGGGTTCCATCCAGCTCCGGCACCAGCAGTGACTCGTAAAGGAGTGCACCCTCTGCCACGAGAAGGAACATGGTTAGACCGCGAAAGAAATCGAGGGATGCGAGTCGCCCTTCGACTGCCATTGAGCCCGGTTGAGACGTCCCCATTGGCATAACTCCGTCCCAGGTGAAGTCAGGTACCGGCCGGTGAGAATCGGTCACGTGTTGCCGGCCAACGATAGGCTACCTGCAGGCTGTCTTCAAGCAAGCGCCGGCGGCTGGAAGCTGATCGAGGATCAGGTATCGCGGGGGGAATTGATGCGAATCTCGATCCCAATTCTATATTGTCGGGGAACCCCACGGGATGTTGCAATGCTCCAGCGAATTGCCTTGTTGTGCGGTGCCCTCTCTGTACTGAGCTGCTCCGGCGTTCCGGACTACGCCACTCTTCCCAAGATCGATGCTCACGTTCATATAGACACTTTTGAATCTGACTTCGTCATGTTGGCCAGACATGAGGGTTTTCGTCTGATGACGCTCGTGACGCGGTCCGCCACTCGGGAGCACATCGATCGCGAGTTCGCGTGGGCGAGGTCGCAATACGAAGACTTCCCGGAAACCGTCTCCTTTGCGACAACCATAAGCATGGAAGACTGGAGTGATCCGGACTGGCAGCAGATCACGATCTCCAGACTGAGACGGGATTTCGAAAATGGTGCCATCGCGGTCAAGTTGTGGAAGGACATCGGTATGACCTTTCGCGACAACGATAGCGCCTTCATTATGATTGACAGCCCGAGGTTCGACCCGATCCTCGAGTACATCGCCTCGCAACAGAAGCCGGTCATCGGTCATTTCGGCGAACCGCGCAATTGCTGGCTGCCGGTCGATTCCATGACGGTCCCTGGTGACAGCAGCTATTTCACAAACAACCCCCAATACCACATGTACCTGCATCCTGATCATCCCACGTACGCCGATCAGATAAACGCGCGCGACAACATGCTGGCCAAACACCCTGATCTGATCTTCGTTGGAGCGCATCTCGGCAGTCTGGAGTGGAATGTCAGTGAACTGGCCGAACGGCTCGACAGGTTCCCGAACATGGCGGTAGACATGGCCGCTCGCATTGTTCATCTACAGATCCAAGATCGCGACATCGTTCGGGAATTCATCATCAACTATCAAGACCGGCTGCTCTATGGGACTGATGCCGGCGTGAGCGAGAGTACGGACGCTCTCGAGTGGATCGCGGAGACATGGAACCGTGATTGGCTCTACTTCACCACGGACGCCGTTCTGACTTCCCCCGAAGTACGACGCACGTTCGTGGGATTGAAACTGCCTGTCTCTGTGTTGAGAAGGATCTATTACCAGAATGCTGAAGAATGGCTTTGGAGGCGTACGGGTCGGGGGACGACAAAGCGGCCATCAGATACGACGTCGAGGATCGCTTCGGCGGTGCGCCCGCTGCTCAAGCGCTGACCGTTAGTCTGCACTCGCGATCCGGGACTACTCGATGACTGATCGGCGTTTGCTGTGTTTCGATGAGTTTGGCTCCGTTTGGCTGAGTTCGCACACTATTCGCACACCACAGATTTGCGATGTGGTGATCAGGGTTGAGAGCTGCGCATAGGTGAGCGCAACCACCGTCACTGACGCCCCCCCATTCATTCTGAGCCAGATTCTGGATCCAACCGAATCGAGCGACCGTCCTGGCTCGAGTCCAACCCGAGGGTGTGGCCCGGAAAAGGTATCTTTCCGGGCGATGCAGATCCTGATGCTCTGCTACGAGTTTCCGCCGCTCGGCGGGGGAGGCAGTCGGGTCGTCGACGGGCTATCCCGCGAGTTGGTGCGCAATGGCCACAGGGTGGATATCGTCACGATGGGCTTTCGCGGCCTGCCGCGGCACGAAGTCGTGCACGGGGTCAACGTTCACCGCGTCCCGTGCGTGCGACTCAAAGAGCACCATTGCACGATTCCCGAAGCGGCGACCTACGTCATGGCGGCGCTGCCCCGGATCAGACGACTCGTCGCCGGTCACGACTACGGCATCAACCACACGCACTTCATCCTGCCCGACGGCTTAAATGCGGCGTGGGTCAAACGCGCGACCGGCCTGCCTTACATCATCACCGCCCACGGGTCTGACGTCCCTGGTTACAACCCGCACCGCGTGCGGTTGACCCACCGGCTGCTGGCGCCGGTCTGGCGCCGCGTCACCCGCGACGCCTCCTGCATCGTTTGTCCCAGTCGATCGATCGGAGAGCTCGTGGCTCGCCGCGATCCGGATCTCGAGACCACCCAAATTCCTTACGGCTTCGAGATCGGACGCTATGATGCCGAGGCTCCGCGACGGCGGCAAATCCTCGTCGTCACTCGAATGCTCCGCCGCAAGGGCGTGCAGTACCTGCTGCACGCGATCGACAGGATCCGGCTTGACCACGAGGTGCACATCGTCGGTGACGGACCCTACCTTCCAGAACTCAAGAAGCAGGCGGCCGGCTGCTCGAGCAAAGTCGTCTTCCACGGATGGCTAGACAACCGGTCGGACGAGTTGAACGCGCTGTACGAGTCGTCCGACATCTTCGTGCTGACCTCGGAGGCCGAGAACTTTCCCGTTTCCCTGATGGAGGCGATGGCCGCGGGGCTCGCCGTCGTCACCACGCGCGCCACAGGCTGCGCCGAGGTTGTCGCGGACACCGGCGTTCTCGTCGAGCCCCGCGATGCTGCCCAACTCCGTGAGGCGCTGGTGGCACTGACGCAGAACCCCAGCCACTGCCGTGAGCTCGGGCGCGCGGCTCGCAGGCGCCTCGAGACCGAGTTCGCGTGGCCGGTCATCGCGCGGCGGTACGAGGAGTTGTACCGCACGCACTGCCGCGGTGCGGGTCGCGAAGCGCCACGATGATCTCTCCTCGCCTGCGCCGCTGGTGGCCGGCGGTCATGTTGGCCGTGACCGGCTCGATCCTCTACTATGTCTTCACTTTCGTGCCGATCGGCAACGTCGTCGAGGCGTTGCGCGGTGCCCGAATCCCGTACGTCTTGTTGGTCTTTCCACTCGTGCTCGCGAGCCCCCTTCTCTCGGCCGGGCGGTTGAAGGTGCTTACCGACGCCCAGGGCTTTGCGGCTTCGGTATGGCAGCTGACCCGGATCAACCTGATCACCAGCTTTTACATCCTTGCGCTACCGGGACAACTCGCCGGCGGCGTGATTCGCTGGCACAAGCTGTCGCGTCTGGCGGGACAGCGGACCGAGGCCCTCGCCGCCGTGGCGTACAGCCGGCTGTACTACCTGGCAATGCTGACGCTGCTCGGTGTGGTGTTCCTCGTGCTCGACCTGCCTCGAGGCATCCATCCGCTGTGGGTAATCAGCCTGGTGATTCTGTTCGCCTTCCTGAGTGCCGCGGGGTATCTCGTGGCCCGCGCCGATCGCTCGCCGCTGCTGCGGCGCCTGGGTACGGACGGGCCCGGCTTCGTCGGCCGATTAGCCTCCGCCACCGGCCAGTACCGCCGGCTCCCCCGCGGCGGCTGGCTGCGGATCGTCACTCTCACTGCCGTCGAGAACCTCGCTGGCACACTCGCCGTGTACTTGCTCGCTGTCTCGGTTTCGATCGAGGTGCCGTTCACCACGATAGGGTGGATCCGCGCGGTCGTCCTGGCGGTGACGACGCTGCCGATCTCGATATCGGGTCTCGGAGTGCGGGAAGGTGGTCTGATCGTGCTGCTCGAGCCGTTCGGTGTTGCCGGTGCGGCCGCCGTGGCGCTGTCGTTCCTGATGCTCGCGCGGAACCTGTTGCTCGGCACCATCGGCGCCGCGCTCGAGATCCAGAGCACGCTGACACGGAAAGAGCGCAGAATCATTTAACGCCGCTTCCCGTGGCGTTGAGTAAATCCGTCCCCTTCACCGTCAAACGAAGATTGGGAGGACCTTGCCGTCGTAGTCCGGCGGTACCGGGACGCCGAGGGCCTTCAGCACGGTCGGCGCGACGTCCGCCAGGCGGGCCCGAATCTCTCCCGGTCGCACGCCGTCGCCGAGGGCCAGGAAGATCGACTCGTTACAGTGATCGCTGGAATGATTCTCCGGGCTCGCCGTGACCAGCTTGCCCCCGCCCGCGATCCCGGGGTGAGCGGTATATCCTTCCTTTAGGTGCACGATCAGATCGGGTGCGTGGGTGAGTTGTTCGCCGGAGTAGAGCTCTTCACGGGTCCACACCCGATCGACCATCGGTTGGTCGTTCCGCGGATCTTCAAGCCCCTCCAAGAGACGCCGTAGCTCTCTACGTTCGGCCTCGTAGTCCGCGGGCGCCACGAAACCATTGGGACGGTGGCCACGAACGTTGAGAAACACCTGGCCCAGGTAGCCCATCGCCACGGCGCGAGTCCGAGACCAGTCCACGTCTTGGAATGAAAGGAACGTGGCGCCGGTCACCGCCGCACGCTTGCCACGGGCGAGCTTGTAGTGGAACAGTTTCCACAGGTTCAGCCGGTGCGCGATGCGCTCGGCGCTGCTGGCGGAGATCCCGAGTCGGAACATCGACTGCTTTGCCAGCGTGGCCGGGCTGCGCTTGAATTTCAGGTACCCCTCGCGCTCGAGCACGGCGTTGAGGTAGACCGTAGAGTGCTCTAGCTGGTGGCCCCAGGCACCCATCGCGATGACCAGGCCGCGGGGGCCGACCATCTCCACCATCTCACCCAGCAAGCTGTCCATGCGAACGAGGACCTCCATGAACGGATCCTTGCCGTTGAACACCTCGGCGAATGGCCGGTAGTCGGGGTGGCGGCGGTCATAAAACTTCCAGAACGCGTGCAGCAACTCGCCGTACAGGTGCACCGTCAGCAGGCCGAGATTCCACTCGCCGTCGGCAAACAGGGTGCGCACGGCCTGCCTGCGCATCTCGAGAACCTCGAGGATGTGCTCGAAAAAGGCCATCTCTCGCCCGGGCGAGTAGGACGCTCCGAAGGGAACGGAGTACCCGCTGTCCCGCAACGCGCGGAGCGTCTCCGGTGGGTGGGCATAGTCCTCACCGATTCCCTCGTCGCCCGAGACGACGAACCCGTGGATCTCGGGCAGCGGGTGAGTGAAGCACGCATTCAACAGCCCGACTCGCTTGCCATGACTCGACAGTCGTTGAAAGAACGTCTCTCCCTGGAGGTCGTCCAGGCTGTAGGGAATGCGGTCGTAGCTGCCGGCGGGGAAGCGGAAGGAATCGTAGAAACCCGTCTTGCCGGGGTTCTTGCCCGTGTAGAACACGGCGTAAGACGGGGCCACCATGGGCTGCAATGGTCCCTCGAGCGCTGACGATGCCCCGTGCTCCCGGAAACGCCGCAAGTGCGGAAGGTGATCCAGTCGCTCCTCGACGAACGCGAGGGTGGGTCCACTCACTTCGAGGATGAAGACGCGATCGTACATGCGATCGACACTCCTTGATCTGCGGTCAGGCTACCGTGCTCGGCGCCGGCGGCATAGCTCTTCGTACAGGGCCTCGGTTCGCGCCGCCAGCGTCTCCCGCGACCACTCCCGCCGCACGCACTCCTGTCCGTTGGCGATCAGCGCGTGCTTCAGCTCCGACTCGCGGAACATCCTCAGGATCGCGCCGGCCAGCGCCGCCGGGTCACCGTGTTCCACCAGTAGTCCCGTGACTCCATCTTCCACGGCGTCGACGCTGCCCACGACCCGTGTGCCCACCACCGGCACGCCGACGGCCATAGCCTCGGCGAAAACGACTCCGAATCCCTCGTGTCTCGAGGGCAGCACGAAGACGTCCATGGCACGGTACGCCGTGGTGACGTCGCTGCGGTAGCCAGCGAACTCCACAGCGTGATCGATGAGGAGTCGACCGGCCTGGCGCTGCAGGTCCCCGCGACGCGGGCCGTCACCGACGATCAGGATCCGGGTCTCGGGATCGTCTTTGAGCAGCGCGGGCGTCGCGTCGAGCAACACATCGAGAGATTTCTGGTCGTCGAGACGTCCGACGGTGCCAATGACACGGGACGCTCCCGACCGGAGCCTCTCGACCTCGGCAAGATCAACTTCAGCAGGGTCGAATCGTCGAAGATCGACTCCCGGGGGAATGACCTCGATGCGGCACGCTCTGGGGAAGGTAGTCCTCGTGACCCGCCGCAGGCTCTCGGAGACCGCGACGAACGCGTCCACCTTGGACGCGAAGGGTCGGATCAGTGAACGGGTCAGAGAGTCGTAGTGCTCCGAGGGATCGTTGTCGATGTGGCTCACCAAGACCGGTCTCGACCTGCCGAGTGAGACGGTCGCCGTGATCCCGGCCGCGTTGCCGTAGTCCAAGTGCGTGCTCACAAGATCCGCCGCCTCGGCCGCCATCCGACGGCGCAGCTCGAACCATCCCAGAGGGTTGCGGTTCGACAGCGCGAATGTTCGATGAAGTACGCTCGTCGAGCGCAGCCGCTCCACCGCCGAGGGCAGCGCGACATCGCGCAGGGTCCAGACCACCGCATCGATCTGCGGGCCGCGTGCCTCGAGCAGGTCCAGCAGTTGGGCTTGGGCGCCGCCGAGACCGAGATGATCGATCAGGTGGAGAACTCTCACGGCGTCCCCGTGGAAACCAGTTCGACTCTTTCCCCTCCCACGCGATGCGAGCGCTGGATTGCATCGATGATCGCGATCGAGTGACGGGCCTCGGCGCCGGAAACCAGGGGTAGCCCTCTGCCGCGCACCGCGTCGGCCATGCTGTGCAGGATGGCGGCGTGCCCCTGCAACTCCCGAGTCTCGCTTTGTGCGATCCGATCGATCTTTCGACGAAGAACGGCGCGGGGATCGCGGAACGGCTGACTCCCCCGTTCGCGACCCACAAAGCGCGCCAAGCCGCGCCACGGCCACGCCCGGGGACCCCGCCGCCACTGACCGCCGAACCGTTGCACGAGCGACTCGATCTCGCCGGCGGGCAGCGCCCGTGCCCGCCGGTCATCCGAGTTGGCCAGCTCGAGTCGCACGATCTCGGCGTGGTCGTAGTCACGAACCTCGAGCCGGCAGAGGCCGCGAGTGCCGGCGACCTCGACGGCGATGTCGTCGCGACAGGCATTGACCGACGTGCTGGCCGCCAGGGTGGCAACCGCACCGCCGTCGAATCCGATCGTCGCCACCGCGGTGTCTTCGGCCAAAGTGTGGCGGGCCAGCATTGCCGTCGATCCACTGACCCAGCGGGGCGCACCGAGAAACCAGACCAGCAGATCGATCGCGTGAACCGCCTGGTCCAACAACACGCCCCCACCGGTCTTGGCGTCGCCGCGCCTCAGATCTGCTTCCAACTGCGAGTCGGTGCGGAACCAGGTGTGAATTGCCGCCGCCATCAGCGGCTTGCCCAGCTCGCCGTCGAGGATCAGCCGGTGCAGAGCGCGCGTGGCCGACCGGCCGCGCTGCTGGTGCACGACGCCGAGGTGGACGTTGCGCGAGGCACACGCCGCGACGGCCCGGTCGGCTTCGGACAGGTCCAGCGCCAGCGGTTTCTCGACCAGGACGTGCTTGCCAGCGGCGGCGGCGGCGGTGACCAGGGCGACGTGGCTCGCGGGTGGCGTGCAGATCGAGACGACGTCGATGCCGTCCGCCCCCAGCATCGCGTCCACGGAGTCGGACGCTTCGGCTCCGAAAGTCCGCGCGGCCCTGTCACGCGCAGACTGGTCGGTGTCCGCCACCCCGGACAGCGTCGCGCCGGGAATCGATACCAGGCACCTCGCGTGCCACTTGCCGATGCCGCCGCAGCCGATGATGCCGAAGCGTACGACGTCGGCCGTTTCCATCGTCTCGTCTCGCTCGTCCATCGTCATTCACGCACCGGCTCGGTCGCCTCAGGTGCGACTGGAGCGGTGGCGTCTCATCGCTCGAAGCGAAATCACTGTGCTCGTTCCTTCATTCGCTTCCCCAGCGCGCGCCAGGTTTCGTCGAGCATTGCCACGACGGCTCGGCCCTGGTCCGGGGTGACGGGTGGGGCGCTGCCGGTGCGCAGGCTGTCGTAGAACCTGCGGATCAGGGCTGCGTGGCCGAACTCCATGCGGCCGGTGAGAACTTTCACGGCGTTCATGGTGGTCTGCATCCACAGCTGAGCGCCGTGGCCAAGGTTCATGCGCAGTTTCGACTGCCGCCCCACGCCCGCCTTCTTCAGCTTGACCAACGTGTTCGTCGTGAAGTCGAGCCACAGGGTCATTCGGGTTCCGTGAATCCGCATGAACGCCAGGTGTGGCTCGGAGTGGACCGAGATCGCGACCGAGGCGAGACCCGTCGCCCCCTCGAACTGGAGACGCAGTTCGTCGGGGCTGACCTCCAGCTCGCCGCCGACCGTCGCCGCCGACACCGAGGCAACGCGTGGCGCGTCGACGAACTCCAGTAGAAGATAGAACGGGTGCGGCGCCACCTCGTGAAACACGCCCCCGGGGAGGTCGTGGATCCAGCCGCTATTGCGAAGGCGCTCGCGCAGCAATCGCCAGAACACGTCGACGGAGACGACCTTGCCGACGGCGCCGGACGCCACCAGATCCCGGGCCCGCAGCACACACGGCTCGAACAGGAAGTTGTGACAAACACACAGGCTCACGCCCTCGCGGTGGGAGACCTCGGTCATCTGCGCGGCGTCCTGAACGGTCAGCGCCATCGGTTTTTCCACGAGCACGTGACATCCCGCCCGCATCGCCTGGATCGCGAGCTCGCGGTGGCTCTGGGGCGGGGTCAGGATGTGAACGACGTCCGGCTTGGCCTCGGCGAGCAGCTGCGGGAGGTCGCTGTATGATCGCGAGCAACCCGCAACGTGCGCCATGCGCCGCGCCAGCGCAGCATCCCGATCGCATACGCCCGCGAGCTCGACCCCTCGGAGCTTGCGCAGCGTGGCGACGTGCTTCCGCGAGACGTGACCGCACCCGAGGATGCCGGCCTTCAGCCGCGTGCCCGACGCGCGGGGAGCCGTGCCGGGCTCTCGTGTTGGGCTTTGATCCACCACGGAACCGCCGTTATGATTCGCTCGTGAGCTCGTCTCGTCGGTTGCTGATGATCGGCCTGGATGCCGCCGATCCGGTCCTGGTCGATCGCTGGATCGACGACGGCAGCTTGCCTCACCTTGGCGCGCTAAAGACGGGCGGCGTTCACGGGCGGCTGCAGACTTCGGCGACGCACCTGGCCGGGTCGCCCTGGCCGACGTTCTACACGGGTCAACCACCGTGCCATCACGGAATCTATCACGATTTCCAGTGGCGGCACGAACAGATGAAGTATGCGCGACCGCACTTCGACTGGCTTCCGGCGAGCCCGTTTTGGCGCTCGCTCGACAGCGGCGTGAAGGTGGTGGCGTACGACGTGCCGATGACGCTGAACTGCGCCGGCGCTACGGGCATCGAGGTCACGGGGTGGGCCAGCCACGACAGCCTGGGTCCACCGGCGACGCATCCCCCAAAGTTGATCACCGAAATCAAAAAACGGTTCGGCGGGTGGCTCGTGACGCCGGAGGCGTTCGGGCGCTCGTCGGTGAGCGAACTGCTAGCGCTGCGCGACGAGCTTCAGGAAAACACCCGCCGTTCGTTGGAACTGGCAACGTGGCTGCTGCAGCGTCCGTGGGATCTCGGCATCGTGGTCTTCAGTGCCTTGCACCGTGGCGGACACCGGTTGTGGGACCGTTCAAGCATCGAGGGCAACGTCGGCAACGACGAGGGCCAAGCGTTCGATCGCGCGCTGCGCGAACTCTACATCGCCTGCGATCGGGCCGTCGGTGAGCTGGTGTCTTTGGCGGGCGAAGCGACGGTGATCGTCTTCTCCCTGCACGGGATGATGGTCAACACCACCCGCGTCGATCTGCTCGACGAGATGCTGGCGCGGGCGCTCCATGGGCCCGAGGGACGGGTCGGGAAGCGCGGTTTCACTCGCCGGCTCGGCGAAGCGGTGCCGCTGGGTTTGCGCCGGTTGCTGACCCGCAGCGTGCCTGATGGTCTGCGCAACCTGATGATGACGTTGTGGAGCACCGGTGGCACCAAGTGGAACGCTACCGAGGCGTTCACGCTACGCGCCGACCTGCAGGGTTACGTCCGGGTCAATCTGCAGGGGCGCGAGCCCCGGGGCACCGTCCCGCCTGGCGACTTCGACGCGTTGTGCGATCGAATCACCGAGGGCCTTTGCTCATTCCGCGACGCCTCGAGCGGTGAGTCGATCGTAGAGGAGGTTCGGCGAACCCGCGACCTGTTCAAGAACGGCCCGCGGTCCGACCGACTGCCCGACCTCGTCGTCCGCTGGAAGGAAACCCCGGCAGCCGTGCACCATGCACTCGTCTCGGACCGGCTCGGCCGCATCGAACGGGCGACCCCGGGCCGCATCCCGAACGGCAGAAGCGGAAACCACCGCTCGGAGGGCCTGCTCATCGCCCGGGGACCCGGCGTCCCCGCCGGCACGAAGCTTGAGCACGGAGCAGACATCCTCGACCTCGCCCCCACGGCGCTCGACCTCCTGGGCCTTGAACCGACCAACAGACTGATCGGCAAGACGATCCCTCTTGAGGAAAGAGGAGACATTCCCGTTTAGTCTCCACGTGTCACAGGTTCCCCGAGATCCCCTGTCGCGCAGCGCATCGAGCATGGCCAAAGAGCGGCGCGGAGATGAACCCCATCTGGTCTAGGCGACTTTCGCTGAGTTTGGCTGCGTTCGCCTGAGTGCGGTCACGTGTTGCTGCGTAAGCGGTTACACGGTCGGGCTCTTTGGCTGCGTTCCTCTGAGTTGTGCTCAGTTTAGCTGAGTCCGACTTGGTGAGGGCCCCTTTGAGCCCCCGGGTATATTTCAATGCAAGCAATGTGACCAAGGGAGCTAGGCCTAACCAGGCCGGGGCTCCCTTTCTGTTTCGGACCGAAAGAGTGGAGGTACAGCCTGTGTTGCTCGACCGTGCAGAGATCGAGGTGGCCTTCCTCACGGACAGGCACTTCGTACCGCCACCGGGTGACGTCGTCATTCACTTCAACTGCGAGACGCGGAAGTTACGGGTTGACGGTGAACCCGACGTTCCCCATGGCTGGCTGGCTCCAGACGATATGCCTCCCGGGCCGAGGGGGGTCATCATGGCAGCTGCCAAGGCCGGGAACTCCGTACTGACGGAAGACCCGACTGCTGAGCCTTCACAGGTCTGCTTCGCAGCTCTGGCCGAGATCATCACGAGACAGTACGGCATCGGCAGCTTTCTGGACTCCCTGGACCGAGCGTGGGATTTGACACTGCCGGAGAACGAGCGGGTTGCAGCCCTCCGCTGGCTTGCGCGACACGGGTTTGCCCGGCCCGTCCACCGGAGGCTGTTCGAGTCTATCGTCAAGGAGCGGAGCGCAATGGGCGACATACCGCCCACAAGGAGGACAAACTGGTTCGAGAACGATCCTCCTGGAACCACATCCTTGGAGTCCCTCATAGAGACGAGCCTGTTGATCTCCCTCCACGAGCTGAAGGCGTCGTCAACATGCTCGATGTACGCATGACGGTAAGCGTTGTCTCTCGAACAACTTCTCTCTTTTGACGGCCGCTCTCCCGAGCGGCCGTCACTGCGTTGGGGTCCCAAACGGGACCCCAGACTCCGCGAACCTCGGCCTTCCTCGCAGGAACTCACGTCTTCCTAGACAATGTCCGAGCCACGGGGGCTATGGTGCGCTCACGTCGGCCGCAGTAGCAGCTCCACATCCGTCATACCTGCCATGAGGCGGTCAATGTCATCCCCCACGTCAGCGGCCGCTGCCAGATCAGTCGTGAGACCCTCCACGGTCCCTGTACCGGCCGTCAAGCGCAACAATCCGAGACGAACGGTTTCCAACGAGGCGACCGCATCCGCCAAATGTTTCTCCGTGGCTTCCCGTGCATCTCTCAAATCGGTGGGAATCTCGCTCCCCGTCGCTCGTGCTGCCGCGTGCGCGTCGTTCAACATCTCGAGTGTCTGTCGGAGAGTTTGCGCGTCGGCTTCCAGTTGCCGCACGACCGATGACACGTCACCCAGCCCGGAGCGGATCTCCTTCGGGAGTTGCTCGTACAAGGCGTCGATGGCAAAACCGATTTGCAGTTCGGTGGGGCGATGCGTCGGCCGCATTGGCAGCGCTTTTTGCTTGAGCCCGATGCGGGCCACCTTGAAGAGCCACTTGGCCAGTGTGCCTTTCCAGAACTTGAAGCGACGCTCTGCCTTCTGGTCGATGCGCCCCGCCCTAAGGTGGGTGCCAACAGCCAGTGAGATAGACCCGGCCACAACGGAGCCTGCAGAAATCCACATCCACGCATCTACATTGGGGAGCAATCCAAACAGGCCCGCGAAACTCGCCAACAGGCCACCTCCCGCTGCCATCGCCACTCGGAAAGCCGTCTTCTCCGCCGAGGATGGCTCGACGCCGCGGCTGTAGGCCAATTCCTCACGCCGGCGCTCCACTTCGGTGCGCAGAGCGGCGAGGAGATCCGTCTGCGTGTGTCCGGAAGCCAGTAACCTCCGGATGCGTTGCGTTGCGAGCCCCAGCGGTGGTGCCAGGATCAGGGAGCCGTAGATCGCTGCGAAGGCGGCAAGGACGCTCAGGCTTCCTCCTTCCGAGAGCCAAATCCCCACCGCCGGCGACGCCATCGCGATCGAGAACACGAAGTAGGTAACGCCGTCGCCGGGCAAGTCGATCGGGTCCTTGATGAAATTGCGGACCGGGGCAGGCACGTCGCGCCGCTCACGCATGGCGGCGTCCACCGCTTCGGAAAAGGCCGCGGCCGTCTCGAAACGCGCGCCGGGCTCCTTCGCCAGACACCTGTCGACGCATCGCGCCAAGCGGCTGGGCACGTGCGGAGCGACAGTCTTCAACGGCGCTGGCGGATCTTCCCGATGCTGCCGCAACACTTCGGCAACACGCTCGTCGTGGAAGGGCAGCGTCCCGGAGAGCGCGTAGAATCCCACCACCCCCATCGAGTACGTATCACTCCGTGCATCCACGCCCTGACCCCGCGCTTGCTCCGGGCTCATGAACTCGGCCGTGCCGATGATCTCTCCGACGCCGGTGGCATCCGCCCCCGCGAGGAGGCCGGCAATGCCGAAATCCGCCACCAGCGCGCGACCGGTGTCCTCCTCCAACAGGATATTGTCGGGTTTGACATCGCGGTGGATGACGCCTTGCGAGTGCGCGTAGGCCAGCGCCCAGCCCAGTTCCTTGAGGAGGCGTGCTCCGTCCGACGGTGGCAGGGGGCCCCGGTTCCGAACGCGATCTCCGAGCGTCTCGCCAGCCACGTACCCCATGACGAAGTAGACGAACTGGCCCACTTCATCGACGGCGAAGATGGGAACGATGTGCGGATGTGACAACTTGGCCGCCGTGCGCGCCTCGCGGAGGAAACGTTCCCGAAGTTCGGGTTTGTTCGAGAATTCCTCCGGCAGAACCTTCAGCGCCACCGGCCGGTCCAGCTGCACCTCCTGGGCGAGGTAAACGATTCCCATGCCGCCCCGCCCAAGCTCGGCCTCCAAGGAATACTTCCCGGCAAGCGCCTCCTGAAGCGCGAAGAACTGCGGATCGAACGGATGTTCCAGCGAAGTCATGAGGCTGACAGGCGGTCAAGCTGATTGGACAAGGTGACCGGACCTCCGGTTGGAGGCGTCAAAGGTAGGGATCAGGCCGTCGAGATGCCAGCGGTGTGGGTCGAGCGATTGTCGATGTGCTCCGACAACCTCTCGTCTTCGACGGTCGCTCCTCGGAGCGGCCGTTCGCACGTTGGGGCCCCAAATGGGGTCCCAAGCTCAGTGCACCTCGGGCTTCTTCCCGTGAACTCACATCCTCTAGATCCATGACCGAGAGTACCTCCCGTCTCTCGACCGCCCTCGCGGACCACTACCAGATCGAGCGCCCACTCGCAGGTGAGGAATCTGCCTCCGAGGAGGAGTTCTGACCGGGCGCTCGCGCGCATGGGCTTGCCGGCATGAGCGGTCGGTGAAATGCCTCCAACTCAATCCAATTCCGGTACATTTGAAGGACCCGCGCACAGTTGGCACGCAAGCGGAGACAATCTTGACTGAAGTGGCGGCGGAGGCCCTGGCGCTGCGCAAGGAGCAAGAGCCCGGAAGGAAGGCGACATTGACGAAGGACAAGAAGGAGGAGCGGAGCGCTGAATTCATGACGAATGGAGTAGTCCGGGCAACCGGGAGAGGATCTTCGACAAGTACTAACGGCGAGCTGCTGGTGGCATTGCCCGGACCGAGTCTGTCCATGACGCAGGACGGGGAATGGTGCGTCGTCTGCGTCGACGACAACTGGCGTCGGATTCGCTTTCACGACTACGATGAGCTCTACTCGGTCCCGGGGCTCTACGAGAAGGTCATCTACGACATTCTGCGCTGCGACTCACCGCATGTTGTGCGCAGCCTGCTGCAAGCCGAGCTGTCGGACGTGGCAGTGCCGGCCGACGAGTTGCGTGTCCTCGACCTCGGGGCCGGAAACGGCATCGTCGGCCAGGAACTCGCCGATCTGGGCGCCACATTCGTCGTGGGCGTAGATATCATCGAAGCCGCCGCCGAGGCAGCGGAGCGCGACCGGCCAGGGCTGTATGACAAGTACCATGTGGTCGACATGACAGCCCTGGACGAAGGGCAGCGACGAGAACTGGCTGGCTACCGTTTCAACACGCTGACGTGCGTTGCCGCGCTCGGCTTCGGCGACATTCCCCCGCGGGCCTTCGTTGCTGCGTACAACCTGATTCGTCCGGGTGGATGGATTGTCTTCAACATCAAGGAGGATTTCCTGAGCACCGGCGATCGTTCGGGCTTCTCCGGTCTCATTCGGGCCATGCTGGATGACGGCACGTTGGAGCTGCGGCAGCGTCAGCGGTACCGGCACCGCCTCGCCACGGACGGTCATCCGCTCCACTACGTGGCGATGGTCGGAATCAAGCGACGTGACGTTCCGGAGTGCATGCTCCGCTAACCGCGGGACAGAGAGTCTCTGGCAAGGACCGCCGAACTCGCGCTGCGCGCCCGGGAGACGTCCCCGGGGGAGGCGCGCTGCTCCATTCGGTTCTCGCTCTCACTCGGTATTACGGAGGCGGACTTCGATGACACGGGCGCGGCGCTGAACCACGTCTTAACGGAGATGGAGACGACAGTGCGATTCCTGCCGTGCAAGTAATTGCACGAGTGGGCTATCGGGGAACTCACGGCTCATGTTCGAACTGAGCAGCATCTCGAAGCGCTATGGCACGACCGAAGCCGTGCGCGCAATCGACCTGGTGGTCGAGCCAGGAAAGACCACTGTGCTCATCGGCCCGAGCGGCTGTGGTAAGTCCACGCTACTGCGTTTGTTGATTGGGTTGATTCGTCCCGACGCCGGACGCGTTCAGTTCGAAGGCGAGACCGTGTCACCTGAAAACGCCATGCTGCTGCGCCGCAGGATGGGCTACGTTATCCAGGACGGCGGGCTGTTTCCGCATCTGACGGCCCGTGGCAACGCCGCACCGGTTGCGCGCTATCTGGGATGGGATAGAGAGCGCATTGACGCTCGCCTGAATGAACTCGTCGAGCTGACCCATTTCCCGGCCGACGGACTCGATCGCTATCCAGCACAACTCTCCGGCGGCCAGCGCCAGCGCGTCAGCCTCATTCGGGCCCTGATGCTTGATCCGGACGTGCTGCTGATGGACGAGCCGCTGGGGGCTCTTGATCCCATGATCCGCAGCAACCTTCAGGCAGAGCTTCGCACGATCTACCGGACGCTCGGAAAGACCGTCGTCATGGTTACGCACGATCTGGGCGAGGCCGGTTACTTCGGCGACACGATCGTCTTGATGCGCGAGGGACGGATCGTTCAAGTCGGATCGTTCCGTGACCTGCTCGATTCCCCAGCTGACGCCTTTGTCACCGAGTTCGTCAATGCGCAGCGGAGCCCGCTAGGGGCATCCCAAGGGGTGGTGCAGTGAACTGGCGGCGAAACGCACCGCTGCTCGTTGGGCTGGCACTCGTGCCGCCGGGCCTTGCCCACGAGTCAACGACGGTGCGCATGGGGTCGAAGGCCTTCACAGAATCCGTGATCCTCGCCGAGATTGTCGCCCACCTGGCGGAGAACGAAGGGCTTGAAGCGGAGCACATCGAGGGGCTGGGTGGTACACGGCTGCTTTGGGAAGCACTGCTGGCGGGTCAGATTGATATCTACCCCGAGTACACCGGTACAATGAGCGAGGAGATCTTCGCCGGTGAGGGTGTTCGCGGCGTGCCGGCGCTTCGCACGAAACTCGCCGAGTCCCGTCTCAAGATGACCGATCCCCTCGGCTTCAACAACACCTACGTCATCGGAATGAAAGAGGACCTCGCGGCCGAGCTCGGCATCCGCACCATCAGCGATCTGCGTGATCATCCCGACTTGACGCTACGCTTCAGCAACGAGTTCATGAAGCGTGCGGATGGCTGGGGCGCACTGGCGCAGCGGTATCAACTGCCGCATCAGGACGTGCGGGGGTTGGAGCACGCCCTGGCCTATGAGGCGCTCGACAATGGCGTGATTCAAGTCACCGATCTCTACGCGACCGACGCGAAGATTCGCAAGCTTCAGTTGCGTCGACTCACAGACGACCTCGCTCATTTCCCGCAGTACCACGCAGTCTTTGTCTACCGCGTGGAGCTGGAGCAGCGGGCGCCGGCACTCGTTGCCGCCCTCCACTCACTGGAGGCAGCTATCGACGAGACGGCGATGACGAACATGAACGCGTGGGTTGAGCTCGACGGCCTCAGCGAAAGCCGGGTCGCCGCGGATTTCCTGGCGGCGGTGCGCGGGATCCAGTCACAGGTTCGAGATCAGAGCGTCGTCCGCGACATTGCTCGCTATACACTGGAGCATCTCAACATGGTGGCCGTGTCGCTCGCGGCCGCCATCTTGGTGGCGATTCCCCTCGGCATCGTTGCGGCGCGAAAGACGGGGCTCGCCCAGCCCATCCTCGGCATCGCGGGTCTCATCCAGACGATTCCCTCTATCGCACTGCTTGTACTGCTGATCCGGCCGGTGAGCTACTTCTCTGACGAGCTTGGCTATCCGCAGGCGGTCGTGGCGCTCTTCCTCTACTCTCTGTTGCCGATTGTCCGAAACACCTACACAGGTCTGCGAGGCATCTCACCGCAGTTGCATGAATCTGCCGTTGCCCTCGGGCTTCCGCCGCGGGTCCGCCTGTGGCGCATCGAGCTGCCGCTCGCGTCGCGGATGATCCTGGCGGGCGTCAAGACAGCTGCCGTGATCAATGTTGGTTTCGCGACGCTCGGGGGTTTCATCGGCGCTGGCGGCTACGGTGAGCCGATCTTCACCGGCATCCGGCTCAACGACTATGGCGTGATTCTACAGGGCGCGGTTCCAGCGGCCGTGCTGGCTCTGCTGGTGCAGGGCCTGTTCGAGCTCGTCGATCGCATCATTGTTCCCAAAGGACTGAGGCTCAAGCCGCTCGAGTAGCTCGGTTATTCCGAGCCAGGACAGGGCGCCGCCCTTGCGGCTGCCTCGATCGTGAGCGGCGGAGCTCCGCGCGGCGGGGCGTACCCCTGCCACTCCCATCTCATCGTCGGGATCGCTCAGAACGCCACATTGGATTCAAGGCGATCTTTTCCTGTGGGTCGATCGTCAGAGCCCTATTGTATTCGGCCGTTGCTTCCGTCGGCCTCCTCAAGGTCGCATAGATATCTCCGCCGATACTATGATGCGTTGCCTCGAACCGCCGCCGTACCTTCTCTGTCACGGCATCGATTTCTTCATCGGTTTCTCCCACATTAGTGAGTAATGGGAATGGGCTCTCTCTCCACGTTCTCAGCGTCAGCAAGTTGCGGATTCGGTACACGTCCGATGCGAAGTACGCCATTGCCGGGGTGAACTCCAGGTACGGGTGATTGTCCGAATTCACTCTGGCGTCGGCGACGTACTTGGCCAGTGCCTCCTCCCCCATCACGAACCAGCTCAGGAAATCGATCGGGTCGGTTGCGGGAGCGAAATACGCAAACTCCTGCTGGATGGTCTGTCGTTCGAGCTTGCGACGCAGCGACCGGAAATCGATCCGGAGCTTCGCCTGTGTCCCAACGAGGATGCTGTGGTGCCTCAAAGGTGAAAACCAGAGTGTCGTGTGCGGAAAGGCTGTCATGAACGTCTTCGCAATCATCCGCATCTCCTCGTCGGACAGGAGGTGAAACGGTAGCCATTGGACCACCAATCCGTTGGGAGAAAGCCTAGCTGCAAGCAATTCGTAGAACTCGCGCGTGTAGAGACTGCCGTTGCCTGCCATCTTCGGAGTCGTTGCGTCGACCGAAACCACGTCGTACTCCCTGCTACTCACCAGAGCGTGATTCCTCCCGTCGTCGAGTATCACGTTGAACAGTGGGTCATCGAGCACACCGTGGTTGATGTCCGGGAACCACCCGGCAACATCCAGCACACCGGGAACCAGCTCGACGCAGTCTATCCCGGCGACGTCGTACTGCATGATCCCCCAAGAGGTGCCGCCGGCTCCGAAGCCGATGATGTTCACTCGCGGCGACGCCACGGTAGTCAGAAGCAACGGGAAATGCGCCAGCGGCTTCTGCGCGTCGTGCGCCGCCAGTCCGGTCCCGGCAACCGGGAAGCCATTGACGCTCAGTGTTCTGTCGCCAACCCGATCCCGGTAGACCTTGACCGTGGCACCGGCCCCCTCCGTGTAGGAAAGGACCTCGGGCCTGTCGATTCCCTCGTAGTACGACGCGAGACGCATCGGCCCAGAAGTGATGAGGTAGAGAACCGCCAGGCCGGGAAGGGACAGCCCCAGGCCGACTGCCACGCGCCTTGTGGTCGAAGCCCTGATCAACGGTTCCGACAGGAGAAGGACGCCGCCGAGCGCGATGTTGATGGTGGCAATGACCATGATGCCGGTCTGCACGCCAATGAGAGGGATCAGCACGAAGCCCGCCATGACGGAACCGAGCACCCCGGCGATCGTGTTCACCGAATACACGTTTCCCAACGCGGTACCGACCTTGCCGAGGTTTCTGGTGTAGATCTTGGCCACGAGCGGGAACGTCATTCCCATGAGGACAGTGGGCACGAGCATGACTGAGAGGCACTTCACGAACCGCATGCCGATCCACTTCCAGTGGAGCATTGCGTCGAGCGATACCCCCTCCATGCTTCGAAAGACGGAGGTCGAGCCGCTCAGTATGGGAATGGCAAGGGCGGCAGATATCCCGATGAGCAGTTGGATGACCCCGAGCCAGGTGAGCAGCTTCTTTCCGGTATCGACGAACCTCGCTATCAGGAGGCTGCCGATGGCGATGCCCAGCAAGAATGCCGTCAAGATCGTGGCGAAGGCATGCGTGGAGTTGTCCAAGAAGAAGACGAGCGCTCGTGTCCAGAACACCTCGAGCGCCAAGGCACAGAAGCCGGATACGCCCACGGCCCATAGGGCAAGTCGAGCAATGTTCGGGGAGAACACGTCTGCGCCACCTTCTCCTGGCGCCTTCGCGCCGCTCATGGGGGCGCTGGTTGCCGCCCGGGACGCTCGCAGGGGCCGCTCGAGTGCGAAGACGATGCCCGCGATGAGGAGGTTCGCCACTCCGGCGACATAGGCAGATTCCCTGACACCCAACAGCAAAATGAGAAAGAAGCCTGCCGCAAGCGCCCCCAGAACGGCACCGAAGGTGTTCACGGAATACAGGCGGCCAACATTCCATCCGAGTCTCTCTGGCCTCCCGGCGAAGAACTTGACCATGGCTGGGAGAGTGCCGCCCATGAGCGTCGCGGGGATGACCAGAACCGAGAAGCAGAGAACGAATCGCAAAAAGCTGATCTGATAGAAGCCGAGCGCGAACCGCTGAGCGATGGCGATGTAGAGCCCACTCAACCCAAGGAAGAGCAGCGGCATCAGGAATGCGAAGATGCCGATACCTGCTTCGAGGCTCGCATAGACGAGAAGGGGATTCCTGTCTTTGTCTACAACTCTCCCAAAGTAGAATCCACCCAAAGCCAGCCCGGCAAAGAACGACGCCAGAATCGTGCTCGTTGCAAAGGCGGTCACGCCAAAGACCAGGGTGAGCATCCGCATCCAGACGACTTCGTAGACCAGGCTACACGCCCCCGAAATGAAGAACAAGGCGAGGATGACCCGTCGGGCGCGGGCGTATTCCGGACGATGGATCGTCAAATCGCGCGTCTTGCGATGGTCAATCATGTCGCTCATCAACCGCCCTTCCCATGAAGGCCCGTTCGTGCCGCCGAGAGTAACGGGTCAGCAGCGTCGCATCCCTGGCTGCTGTGCGCAAACAATAGGACGTAACGCATCACACGGCCAGCAAACTGGCCTCCGATCTGTTGCCGCTCCCGAAGCGGGGCTAGGCCGTGTGACCGCCGTCACGGGCCGAATTCCGACTATTGTGTATCTAATTCGGTTGGCCCGGCCGGCCGCGGGTGCCGGCGTGCGCCCGTGGCCTTATTAAACGGAGGTGGAACCTGCGGATCTGGAGCGTGTGCAAAGTGTTGGGTGTCGGTGCCGCGTTCTCGGTGCTCGCCTGCGGTGGCGATCCAGCCGGTTCGCTCACGCCACCGATAGCGCCGCCGGGCGGTGACTCCACGTTCGCCACCGGGGTGCAGCCCATTCTCACACGCAATTGCGCTTTCTCGGGCTGCCACGCGGGTGCGACGCCGCAGGAAGGGATGAACCTTAGCGCCGGAACGGCGTACGGGAACCTCGTCGGCGTGACGTCGCGGCAAGTGCCTCGGCTGCTCCGAATCGCGCCCGCGAATCCGGACTCGAGCTACGTGGTGCTCAAGCTCGAAGGCGCGGCAGGCACGGTTGGTGGAGTGGGAACCCGGATGCCGCTGGGCGGAGAGCTGACGAGCGCCGAGATCGCCACGATCCGCGCGTGGGTGAGCGCGGGCGCGGCCAACAACTGACGCCTACTTGGGTCTCGAACGCGAAAGTCGAGAGTTGCCGATGGACGTCGCGAAACGCACAGACTGGAGCGCGGGACGCCGCGCCGCCGGCTGGATGGTAGGCTGTGCGAGCCTGCTGCTCATGCTGGCCACGCCTGCCGAGGCGCACGGTCAGACACGTCAGGGCTTCTGGGCCTCAGGAGGGCTCGGCATGGGGTTTGGCGCCGCCCGCTGTGCCGTGTGCCGCGGTGGCCGTGACGCCGGCCTGGCGGCTTCGCTTGGGGCCGGCGCCAGCCTCGGCCAGGCATTCGCAATCGGCGTTGACGGCAACGGCTGGAGTTCCGACGAAGGCTCGGTCGGCCTGTCCATCGGAACGGTGAACGCACTCATGCTCTGGTATCCCAGTGCCCGGACGCCATGGTACTTCAGCTTCGGCTCCGGCGTGTTCCTGTACCGCGCCAATGACGACGACCCAGACGTCCCCGCCATCACCGCCACGAGCCTTGGCATCAGGGCGGGCGTGGGCTACGACGTCTCGATCGCCGATAACCTGGCTGTTACACCGTATTTCAACTTCATCGCCTCTGTTGCCGCAGACCTCGAAGCGGCGGGGGAGAGCCTCACCGGAGCTCGGCTCACGCTGATCCAGTTCGGCGTGGGCTTGACCTACCGATGACGCGGCCGCACGAGCCGCCGCGCGTCGTGACCAGGTCTTTCAGGAGGCCATCTATGGTTTACAGGTTACTGACCCATGCACGCCACGGCGCCCTGCTGGCAGGCATCCTGCTGGTGGGGATCACGTGCGGCGACTCACCGTTCGTCGGCCCCGACGATGCGCCGGACGGCGTGAGTCGGGCGTTCGGCATCTGGGCTCCCGGCGCCAACGACACCTGCACGCCGGAGATCCACGATCGGTATGCCGCCGTCGGACCCGATCGCAAGCTCTACCCCACGTGGCACCCACCCGTCGATCCCGAGACGGGGTGCACGTTCGGGCACGAGCATGGCCGCGATCCCCGCGGGTCCGACCTCTACTCGGGCGTCGGTCCCATCCCATTCGGATACGCCAATGAGGTCGGGGACCTGTTTGCGCCGCACGTCGGCTACAAGGTCGAATGGGAGAACGACGTGCCGATGTCCGTGGGCTTCGGCGACGTCGGGAATGCGCTCTTCAAGGTGAGCTGCGACGTGCTGGTCGAGCTGCACCAGGGCTCGGCGGGGAGCGGGGCCTTCGTGAATCCGAACCACGAAATGCAGTATCACGCCCGCTGTACCGACGGCACCGAGTTGCATCTCGCTATCATCACTGTGATCGGCAACGCGGGAGAGTTCCGGCGATCTTGCGCCAGCGACGTGGCCATCGTGGTGAGCGATCTCGACGGTCCGGACGGCGGCGGCCGCCGGCTCATCCCCGATAGGACCTGCGTGGAGCGGCACATCCTCGTGCCTGACGGTGAGAACTCGAACTTCGGCGCCGGCTTACGCGAGAGCTGGCAATTTTCCCAGAGCATCCGAAGTGCCGACGGGCACAGACTAGCCAGCATCGGTCCGTATTTCAACGTGTTCAACCCGAGCCGCTACTACGATGCGGCGAGTCCCGATCTGATCGGTCGTCCCATCGATCTGTGTTACGAAGTGATGCCTGACGGGCGTCGGGCGCGGGGCGGGCTGTGCGACGAGTCGACGGCCAGTGGTACGATCACGGGGATCACGTTTGACGATCCCCGATCGGCCTTCGACGGTGCGCGGCGTGACGTGGACATCAACTCCATCCGACTCAGCAATGCCGAGGGTCCGCAGATCTGGTACACCGACGCCTACGGCAAAAACGGCCGGATGGAGCCGTTCCCGGGCTCGATTCGGCAGGTGGTGGCCAAGCTCAACAACGAGGGCCTCACGCCCTCGGGTCCAAGCATCGGACGAGACCGAACGTACGGCGGGCAGGGAGTGCACCCGCCAAACTGACGGCGGGGCTGTCGATCCAGTCGGATGCAACGAGGGCCGCCCCACCGGGGCGGCCCTCGCCGCGTCTGGTCGCGACCGTGGTCAGCCTTCGACCACGATCAGGAATCTCGATGGTGCCCAGAACCCATCGGGCGCGCCGATCTTGAGGCTGCCCGTCACGCGGCCCTTCTCGTCCGGAGGCTCGAGCAGGTACGTGGCGTCCTGCAGGGATGTGATCGTGTAGTTCTTCTGCGGATCGGGAAGGAGGATCTCGGTCACGTCCCACTTGTCGATGGGCGTGAAGTCCTCCGTCTTGAGTGACCGGGCTGGCACGAGTGTCTCTCCCGCCTTACCGAAGATGAACAGGATTCTGGATCCGCCCTTCTTCTCGATGATACCGCGTTCGATGAGCTCGTCCTTCGTCCCAACCACATAGTACACCGTGCTGGTGGCCGTCCGCAGCGTGTCCACCTCGGCCGAGAGCGTGTCGATGCTCGCCGCGAGCCTCACATTCTCCGTCTCGAGCGTCTGCATTTGCTCGGTCAGCATGGCAATCGTCGTGCGCTGGGCCTCGAGCATCTGGTCGTAGTTGGTGACCGTCTCCTCGAGCGTCGTGCGCAGGCTGTCGGTGATCCTGGTGAGGCCGCGGATGCGACGGCGCGAGTCGTCCAGCCTGGACTGCGTCTCGCCCAACCGCGTATTGAGCACGCGGATCTTGGCCAGGACGGTATCGCGCGACGCCTGGATCGGCGACTCCGCCTGAGCGAGCTGCACGCCTTCGAGCTGCACGTCGGCGACCTCGGCATTGATGTCGCTCATCAGCTTGGCAATGCCAGCCACCTCCTGCACCAGACTGTCGCGCTGAGCCGCTACCCCCTCGAGCTCGGCGAGGCGTGTCTGCGTCTCCTGGGATGGGCCGCAGGCGACTGCGGCCAGGGCGAAGCCGAGCCACGCCACTCGCGTTCCGACATGGCTAGTGTACATGACTACCTCCATCTCCGTTCAGGCATTGCAATACCCCTCGGGGCCCCGCGGGTTCGGCGCGGTACCGGACTGACGCCAACCGCACAGACAACCTGTCGCCGTGAACGCCGTGTCGGAAGGTGGGTCTGCTCCAGGTCCTCAGCTCGGAATCATCCGAGCCACGATCGCCGTGACATTATCGGTGCCGCCGCGGTCCAGCGCTTCGTCGACGAGCTGGTTGCAGGCAGCCTCGGCCTTCTTCGATTGCTTCAGGATGGCGGCGATATTCTCGTCAGCGACGTGCTTGGTGAGACCGTCCGTGCAGAGCAGTAGGATGTCGCCCAGCTGAAGATCGAGCACGCCGATGGACGGCGTATAGTCGCTGCCGATCGCGCCCGACAGGACATGATCGAGACCGGCTTCCCGTGCCTGCTCCTCGGTCATCACACCCTCGTCCACCATCAGCTCGCTCATTGTCTGGTCCTGGGTGAACTGACGCAGCCGACTGGCGCGGTAGTGATACCCTCGGCTGTCACCCACGTGCACGATGTACGCGCGTTCCCCGATGAGGATGGCCATCGTCAGGGTGGTGGCGGGTCCGCGTCCCTTGGGAGCGTACTCTTTTACCTGCTGGTCCGCCCGAGCGACCGCGCGCTCGAGCTGCTCGATGAACTCCTGTTCGGCCTCGACTGCGGTGCTGAAGCAGCTTGCGGCCAACCCGATGTATTCGGTCAGTGCCCTGACGGCTTCACCGCTGGCCAGGTGGCCGCCCGCCACCCCGCCAACCCCGTCGGCGACGACGAAGAGGTGGGCCATGGCGCGATGCGATGCCTCGAGGGCCGGCACGCCCTGCAGGTTCGTGTGGCGCAACTCCAGCGACCGGTTGAGCGTGGCCACCAGAAAATGGTCTTCGTTGGCCGGCCGCACATTGCCGATGTGCGAGAAGCCGAACGCGTCGACCATTTTGAAAGGCTGGGGGGAATCCTCGTGAGCCGTCATTCGGGTCGCTCTCCGATCACTGCACCCGCGAGCCAGTGAAACGCCTCTTCCACACCCGTTCCCGCCTTGGCGCTGGTCTTGAGGGCATGCCACTCGGTCGGGTCCAGTTCCGCCATCCGTTCGTCGCCGACCTGCCAGGCATCGATGAGATCGACCTTGTTGACCGCGCACACCGACGGCACGATGCCGACCGCCTTGTCGGCAATGGCCCGGAGCTCGAAGACCTGATCGAATGTCCGAATGCGCGTGCCGTCAGCGACGTAGATGATCCCGGAGGCCCCCCGTAGGTAGCTAGTCTGAATCTCCTGGGTGCCATCGCGTCCCTCGAGGTCCCACAACAGGAGGTTCACCGTCGTGCCGCTCAGCTGAACCGGTTTCCGGTCGATCTTGACCCCCACGGTCGAATGGTACTTCTCCGAGAACTTGGAATGCACGAACTGGCGCACGAGGCTCGTCTTGCCGGTGCCGAACACGCCCACCATGCAGATCTTTTTCTGGATCATTCGAACCCGCCTCGTGTCATGGTGGCTAGCGCGAGCCCGACCTCGAACGACACACTCCGGTTCAAACGGGCCGCGTCAGCCGGATCGTCACCGAGGATTGGTCTGCTGGATCCCACACCGACGGTTTCCATGGCCTCGGTCGCGACGCCTCGAGCGGCCAGAGCCCGTCCCACCGCTGCGGCACGATCGCGGCTCAACTGCTGGTTTGTCTCAGTGGCGCCGTTCGAGTCGGTACGGCCCACGATACGGAGCGCGGCCCGGTACCCGAGTCGGGCCGCCTCGGCCTCGAGCCGCGCGAATGCCGTCGCGATCGCCGAGACGGGTGAGTCGGCCTCGGGGGGCAAAGCGGGTGTTCCTATCGCAAACTGGATCTGCCGGTCTTCGATCTGCCGTCGAAGCCGCACGATCGTCTCGGGAAAGAGCGGGGTGACCCCCCTCACGTCGACGACGGTCACCCCGGGGATCGCGGCGGCCATCGCCCGCGTCACCCAGGCGGCCGGGCCCGATCCGGTCGCAACGAGCGTATCGCCTGCGAGCGCCAGTGCGATGCCGGCCGGTGCCGCGAGCCGCGCGGTCGCCCGCGCCACCACCATTGGCGGGTCGAGCGAGACGAAGGGCTCCCAGTCGAACTCGACGCGCCTCGGGTCGATCCCGGCCTGAGCCAGCACCTCGCGGACGTCTGCGGAGGCCGGATCGCGCAGCCCCGCGATACGCGAGCGGCGCAGCCCGCGATCGGTATCCAAAACCACTATGCCGGGCTCCTGCGCGAGCGCGTTGACGGCCGTGCGCCAGCGCCAGGTGGACCATGCAAACCATGCAGCGAGCAGCAGCACCGCAAATCCGGCCAACCCCCACGCCACGCGGGGTCCCCGGGGGGTCCCCTCCCGACGATCGGTGGCCACGACCGTCTCCAGCCGCTCCTCGAGCAGCGGCACGGTCGCCGCGAACGCCGCGGCGTCGCCGTCGAACTGTTTGAGAGGATCGCCGAACTCGAAATGGACGGTCTCGAGTGTTACCTGCATGCGCTCCAGGAGATCGTCTGGCGGCTGACCGCGGACCTTGGCCGCGAGGAGCGCGCGCGGTCCCTGCTCGACGAGTATCGTGAATTCGTCGACACGGAAGGTTCGCAGGCCGCCCTGTTCGCGACCCTTGAACGAGTCGCGCACGAAATCCCGAATCGCGGACATCATGCTGGAAACGAGGTCGGCATCCGTGGTGTCGAGATCGGGGGGCGCAGCGTGCGCGAGGAGGATCCCGGTCTCGGCGTGGACGAGCAGCACCTGCTCCACGCGGTAGACGAGCGCGTGGCGGATCACGATCTGCGCGTAGGACATACCCGTCCGCCACGACTCGATCCGCCAGCGGATGCCCTGCGGTGACAAACTGTGCTCGATGGCCTGGTTGATCGCGGTAACGATCCCGGCCATCGTGTCGGCGATCGATTTGCGGATCGCCGGGCCGATGATCGGGTAGATGGCGCTGGCAATCTTCTCGGGCCGTCGCCGCACCGATTCCTGGATCGCACCTTCTATGGTCGGCGACAGCGACCGTGCGAGCTTCTCATCCCGTGCCGCGCGCAGCGCGATGGCCTCGGGTAGATGCTCCGCGATTTGCTCCGTCGTGAGCCCGGCTGCCTCGAGCCGACGGCGCAGGTCCTCCAGGTCTCGGCGCTCCGGCCCCACCAGGAGATCGCGCAGCGTATCAAACGCACGCGGCGAGGATTTTACGTTCTCCGTCGTCCCCGGCGGTAGATGATCGCTCACGGCCGTGCTACCCTTCCGGCGGAGCCTGCAGGTCTTCGGACAGCCGCACCGCCATGTCCGAGAACAGTCCCACCAACGACGCGAGATCCGCTTTTTCCGCACGGAGCTCCTGGACCACGCGGTCCAGTCGCGCCGACAGCGCGGCCAACTCCGCCGCCACCGACTGCGTGTGCCCCAGGAGCTGGCCGCGGAGGTCGGCGTCGGCGGCGCCGGTGGCCTCGTCGAGCTTACCGACACGCTTGTCGACGCTCTTGAGCCCCCGCGTCACATCCTGCGTGACCGACTTGAGATCGTCGGCCCGCTTGGCGCGCTCTGCCTTGAGGTTTTCGGCGAGCGCCTGGAACTCCTTCTGGACGGAAGTCTCGAGGCTCCGGATCTGCTTGTCGAGATCGGTTCGCAGCGAGGCCTGTTCGCGGTGGAGCCGCTCCTCGATCCGTGCGATACGCGACTCGACCGCCCGCATGTGGCCGCCGAACAGGATGTCGCGGACGCGGTCGAGGCTCTCCGGCGTCTCGACCGTCGCTGCGGGCGCGTCTGCTCGCGACGACTTCTTGCGCCTGTTCTTTGTCTGACCCATGCCACCTCGATCGGTACGGAGCCGTGGTCTGGAGGTCCGGGGAGTATGCCGCCCGCTCTGGAGGGGGTCAAGCGCGCAGGTGCCGACGCCGCCTCCGATGTGGGGAAGCGGCGCATCGGGTGGCAGAGGCGTCCTCTGGCTGGCCGACCTAGAAGTTGTACTCCAGCCCCGCGGTCCAAGCCAGTGACGCACGGAGACCGCCAGTGTTGAGCGGGAACAGGGCGTTGGCAACGAGCCGAATGCCGCCACTGGTCACGAACTTCATTCCCACCGAGCCGTTGATGATGTCGTCCCGCCCGTTGGGGATGTTGGTGAGGTTGACCGTGCGCCGGAACGGCACGTCGATCGTGACCGGATCCGGCACGGTGAGTCGCGATTCCCCGACCTGCAGCTCCGAGATCACCTCCACCGCCAGGGCTGCCCAGTCGGAGAGCATGTGATCGAATCCCAGCGTTGCGAGTAACGCGTCGTTTTGGAGGTCGCCCTCCCGATACACGTACCCCACGTTGGCGTGCGGCGCGAAGGCGCCGAACTGGGCCGACACGATTCCGAGCCCACGCACCGAGGTCCGGCCCGAGCCCAGCAGGTCAACTTCGCTGCCCGTGGCAAACCGGGCGTCGCCGAGGATGGCAAACGCGGCCGTCTGCGACTGTCCCAGCCGGATCTTGAGCCGGGCGGCGACGTCACCGAGTCCCGTCGCCGATCCTTCCACGAAGCGGGATGCGCCCAACTCGGCGCTGGTGGGGGTGCCGGCGAAGAAGTGGGTTGCCTGGGGCCCGCCGAACGGAACGACTTGGGCCGCGCTCGTGCCGCGGAGCGAGGTGGAGATGATGGGGACCGCCACGCTCACGTCGACCCAGTCGAGGAGCCCGTAGCTCAGCAGGAAGATCGTCGATGTCACGTCGACGTTGAGGTCGAGCGTCAAGGCGATCACGTCGTTCTCCAGGGTGGGGATGCCCATGAGCGAGCAATCCCCGCCGGACACGGAATCGCAGCCGGCAAAGTCGACGTTCTGGTGCGTGAAGTTGAGCTGGATATTGTCGAGCGGCACGCCCCGGACGGACTTGAACTTGAACACATTCATACTGGCGCCGACCAGCACGCGGCCGCGTCCCAGGGTCTGCGCCCGTTCGGCGAAGACGGGTCCCGGTGAGGTCGAGGTCGCCACCGGTGCTCCGCCCTCGAACCGGTACGTCCGGCCGCTGCTGGTGGCACTGATCGGGAGGTTGGTGATGTTCGAGCCGATCGCCGTGCTCAGAAAGGAGATGAGGGTTCCGTTGCTCTCCACCGCGGAGGGAACGAAGTGGGTGCCGTGTACCTGAACGGACGCCGGGTTGTTGGGGTCGGCCGTCCCGGCCAGGAACAACGGATCTCCGCCGGACCCGAAGATGAACAGCTCGTCGATCTTGTCTCGCAGCCCTTGGCTCGACGCCGGGGTGGCGACGATCGTGAGGGCGAGGAGCGTATACAGAACACGTGTCATGCTTCCTCCGGGAGGACAACGGGAACCGGCGTCGGGGTCACGAGTCGCGCGGGTCCTGGGGATCAGTTGATCGCCACCAACCGCCACCCGCGGGCGCCGCGCTCGAGCCGCGCCGTGAAGATGTCGGTCAGCGGGGCGCGGTCGGTTCGGTAGTGGTAGGTGGCCTCGACCCTGGCACGTGCCGCGTCGCCATCCACCTGGGGGTCGAGAATCCGGAACGTCGCCCTGAGGTCGCTCGCGTCGTTGAACAGGATGCGCCAACCGCGTTCCTGCTCGGCCGACATATCGGGGTACATGCGCTTGAGTCGTGCAATATCGACCGACTCGATCGCGGTCCGGTACTCTTCGAGCACCGCCCTGATCTCGACTTGGGGATCGGCGACCGGGGCAGGTGCGGCCGGAGCCTCGACCGTCACGGTCGCGCTCGCGGTGGCCTCACCACTCGTGGCCGAAATGGTGGTGGTGCCCGCGGCGAGGCCGGTGACGAGTCCCGAAGGCGAGACCGAAGCGACGCTCGGGTTGCCAGGGCGCCAGGCTATGGCGCGGTTGGCGAGGGGCGAACCGGCACCGTCTCGCGCTGTTGCCGTGAACTGAGCGCTGCCACCGACGACGATCGACGTCCGGGTGGGGGCGATCTCGACCGTCGCCACCGCTACCGGCGTCACGGAGACTTCTGCCGTGCCTGAGCGCGAGCCGCCTCTGGCCGTGATCCGCGCCGTTCCGGCGGTGACGGCGCGCACGACGCCGGCGGAGGACACCGTGGCCACGGCGTCCGCGTCGGACGACCATCTCATCGGTGCACCCGGCATGAGCCGCCCGTTCTGGTCGATGGCGCTCGCCATGAGCTGCACGCTGGTGCCCGGGCTGAGGGAGACGGTGCCCGGCGCCACGCGGATCGTCGTGAGGCGGGGAGGGGCCGGAGTGGCGGTGGCCGCCACCGCGGGCGGAGGAGGCGCCGTCACCGTCACCACAACCGAGGCGCTCGCGCGGCCGCTGCGCACGGTGACCTGGGTCGTCCCCGGGCCGGTGGCCGTCACTACTCCGTCGCCCGCCACCCACGCCACGCCGGCGTTGGCACTCACCCACTCGAGGCGGGCGGACGGAACCGCCACACCGCCACTGTCCCGCGGCGTGGCCAATAGCGGCCTTGTTTCGCCGACGGCGAGGGAAGCCGACAAGGGACGCACGTCCAGCGTAGACACCGAGAACGGGGCTGGGGCGGCGGGCGGTGGTGTGGCGTTGGCTTGGCTCGTGGGACCGGATGCACTCGGCCCCCGGCCCAACAGGAGCCACCCCCCGACCACGCCGACGAGTACGACAGGGAGTGCCCACAGGAGCGTTCGCATCCGGGACCGGGTTGCGGGTCTGGGCACCGAGGTGAATGGGGTTGCCGCAGCCCGCGCGGCGGACACGGGCGGTGCCGGGCTCATGGGCGTGCTGAGCGGGACCGGGCTCCCGGGCGTGCGGAACTTCTCGAGCAGCTCGTTGGCCGACCCGTTCCGGGCGAGCGTGAGCATGTGCGTGCGCACGATCCCGCTCTGGCTGTCGGAGATGACCCCGATGGCGGCCACGGCATCCTCGATGCTCGGCCACCGCTGCTCGGGTTCCTTGCCCAGCATACGCATCACGGCGGTCCCGAGCTCGGGAGGACACTCGGGCCGTCGGGTGAGGATTGGAGGCGGGTTGGTGTGGCAATGATCGTACATCAGGTTGATCATCGTGCCACCCTCGAATGGCTGGCGTCCGGTGATCATCTCGTACGCCACGATGCCCAGCGAATACTGGTCGGCCGCGCCGGTGATGGGACGGCCGGCGCATTGCTCCGGACTCATATAGGCCGGCGTGCCCACCACACCGCCAGTCATCGTCAGCGCACGCTGTTCGGCCACCTTGGCGATGCCGAAATCCGTCACCACCACCCAGCCGTCGTCGTCCAGCATGATGTTGCCCGGTTTGACGTCGCGGTGCACCACGCCCTTGCGATGGGCATGTCCCAGGGCACTCCCCACCTGGTTCAGGATGGTCTGCACCACGGGGAGCGGCATCGCGCCCACCTCCCGGATCACGGATTCCAGGGAGCGGCCGGGCACGTACTTCATGATGAAGTACACGATGTCCTCGCTCTCCTTGACCGCGTAGACGGGAATGATGTGCGGGTGGCTCAGCGACGCGGCGGTGCGGGCCTCACGCTTGAACCGGTCCTGAATGCCCGCATCCATCAACGTGAGCGCGGGCGCCATGACCTTGATGGCCACCTTGCGGTCGAGCGCGATGTCGTGGGCCAGGAAGACCACCGACATGCCGCCCCGTCCGATCTCCCCCAGAATCTCGTACTCGCCGAGTGTGACGCTCCGCAGGGCGTCGAGGAGCCGCCGCTCACTGGTGGAGATCGTTTCGGCACTGGGCCGGCGCAACTGCGTGGTGGGCTCGCTGCTCGGATCGTTGCCTACATGCCGACCGCACCGCGAGCAGAACAGTGAGCCCGCCGTGACCTCGGTGCCGCACGCGCTGCACGTACTCACGAGTCGGCCCGCGCCAGGGGAGGATTCAGCCGGGCCATCAATGATGCGACCTCATGTACGCGATCCCCGGCGCGACGGTGTGCCGCCACGCCTCCTCGACTTCGGCGGTGAACTCGGGATCGTGCTCGCGGACTGTCTCAATGAGACTGTCCACGAACCCGGGATAGTGTTTCGGATCGATGTTCAGGTCCCGCCGGCTATGGCGTTCGGCAACGCGGCTCAGGACGGTCGGTTCGCCGTCGGGGTGACCAGGAAAGATGAGCAGCAGCCCGATGGCGTGGCGCAGGAGGTCGTGCTGGCGCCGGAAGTCGGTATCCGCGAACATCGGCTCGACGTCCGGGCAACTCTTGAAGAAGTTCCGGTAGAAGCACAGAAAAAAATCGGGCGCGGCGCAGCAGCGATCGTAGCTCGCCTTGGCCGTCTGCATGGCGCGCTTCAGAAGGTCGGAGCTGGCCCGGGAGGAGGAGGCCTTGGACGACAACAGATACCGCCAGGGGTAAATTCGATGAAAACTATCGGCTTTCCAGCCTATTTGTCCAGTCGGCGCCCGGTGGTAGCCCACCGCCCTTCGCCTGTATACCTTTGCGGTATGCATAGTTGGACGCGTGCCAGCAACCGGCCAGGTCGCGGTGTTGGAAGGTGCGTCGCAGGGGCCTCAGGCCGATGACGTCCGCCGTCAGCCCTGAGTTCCTGGCGCTTCAGGAGGTCGTCGCCGGCCGTTACTCGATCGAGCGGGAGCTCGGGCGCGGGGGCATGGGGATCGTGCTCCTCGCCCGCGACGTGGCCCTGGACCGTCTGGTGGCGATCAAGCTCCTGCCCCCGATGCTCGCCGAATCACGCGAGCGCCGCGATCGCTTCCTGCGGGAAGCCCGGACGGCGGCCGGCCTGTCCCACCCGAACATCGTGCCGATTCACGCTGTCGAGGAACATGGCGATCTGGTGTTCTTCGTCATGGGGTTCGTGGACGGCGAGACCCTGCGGGAGCGCATCGAGCGCGTGGGACCGCTGTCGCCGCGTGAGGTGATGCGCGTGGTGCAGGAGGTGGCCTGGGCGCTCTCCTATGCGCATCAGCGCGGGGTCGTGCACCGCGACGTGAAACCGGAAAACATCATGCTGGAGCAGGACACGGGACGCACGCTGGTGACCGACTTCGGCATCGCCCAGGTGGGGGGGTCCGCGGAGGCACCGGGTCACGTGGTCGGGACCGCCCGCTACCTGAGTCCGGAGCAAGCCGCCGGCGAACAGGTGGACGGGCGTAGCGACCTCTACTCACTCGGCGCGACGGCGTTCTTCGCGCTCACCGGGCGGGCGCCGTTCGAGGCCGGCAATGCGCCGGCACTCCTGGCGAAGCACGTGACCGAGCCCGCGCCCCCCGTCACCCAGTTCAGAACGGGGGTGCCGGACAAGCTCTCGGGTGTCGTCTCGCGCTGTCTCGAGAAGGCACCGGCGGATCGCTTTCCCAGCGGCGAGAAGCTCGCCGAGGCGATTGGTGAGCTTCGGGGTCGGGAGCTCCGGGCCCCGCCGCTGGTGCGCGGATTCCTGCGGAACGCCGAGGTCACTACCGCCGTCTTCTTTACCGCGGCCCTGGTGTCGCAGAGCGCAACCAATGTCTCGGGATTCCTCAATTTCATCCTGATCGCGCTGTTCGTGCAGCTGGTGGCCGTGGCACGCCGTCTCCTGCGGGTCGGGTACACGTTCGACGACATCCGGGCTGCGCTGCTCGCCGAGGCGCACGCGCTCGAGGAGGAGGCAGAAGCGGCGGGCTCGGGGAAGTTCATGCGGCGCGTGAACGGCCTGTGGAATCGGCTCTGGGCAGGGTGGGTGGGGCGCCAGTTCTTTCGGCTAGCGGCCGTGCGGCTCAAACGGCCCGCGCGGCGCGCCTTACCATCGGCGGACGCCACCGAGCTGGTACTCGGTCGCGCGGCCGTCGACGTGTTCGAGGCGCTTCCCGCACCCATCCGTCACCAACTGGCCACCGCGCCGGACGTGATCCACCGGCTGGAGCGGGACGCCGAAGCGCTGCGCCGCCGTGGCGACACCGGAGAACGGCTCCAGACGGCTGTTGCCGCCCTGGAATCCATGCGGCTCGGCATGCTACGCATGCAGGCGGGCGGTGCCACGATGGACGATCTCACCGAGGACTTGGAGCGGGCTCGCGAGATCGCCGATCGGATCGATGCGGAGCTCGAAGCGCGTCGTGAGGTGAAGGAACTGCTGAGACGCTGAGTGTGAGGCTGGGCGGGTCGGTCAGTTGATTTTGCGGATGCGCGCCAAGCTGGTGCACCATTCCGCATCGTTTCGTTGGTCGAGGGGAGTGGATCCAAACGCCGTGGTCTCGGGCCAGCCGACGATCATGCGCCCGCCCTCGTCGAACACTCCCACGACGCCGTCAGGGTAGCGGCGAATCGTGAAGCGTCGTGCCCCGCACTGTATCGCCTTCTCTTCGATCATCTGGCGCTTGGTAACTGGGTTGACCTGACTCAAGCTAGACGCGCGCTACCCACGGGGCCAGCCCGCACATTGGACTCACCAAGCTCGCTACCACCGGCTATACTGAAGGCAAGTGGTTTCGATCGTTGCACGAGAGAAGGAGCTTGACGATGACGCGCATCACGTGGGCAACCATCGCCATGCTGGCAGTGGCCGGCATGGCGCACCCGAGCCCTGCGGCTGCCCAAGATAGCCCCGCCCCCCTCGCAGTGGGCACCACGGCGCCGGATTTCAGCATTCCGGGCGCCACGCGGTACGGTGTACTGCGAGACCCCATCCGCCTCAGCGACTTCCAGGGCAAGACGGTCGTGCTCGCGTTCTTCTTCCGAGCGCGGTCCCGCGGCTGAACAGTCCAAATGCACGCGTACCGTGATCAGTACGCGCAACTGTTCCGCAATGGCCGCGACATGGTGTTGATCGCCGTCAGCACCGACAGCCCGGAAGCGCTCGCTTCCTGGGCGCAGGACGACGAATTCCCGTTCCTCTTCGGGAGCGACGAGGGCGCCCGGGTGGGGCGCCAGTACGGATCGTTCATCGAGCGCCCGAACGGACCGCTCGACAACCGTACGCTGTTTGTCATCGATCCTGACGGGCGAATCGCGTACGTTGCCGCGCCGTTCCGGGAGATCGATCCCACGGCCTACGAGGAATTGGGTGCGGCCATCGATCGCGTCGCACCGCCCCGTGCCGAGTCCAAGGGGACCTGAGTCAGCGTTCCACGATGCGGTTCAGCGCGCCGACGAGGTCTTGGTCGGCACCGACGCCGGTATACGCCACGGTCCCCTCGCCGTCGAGGATGACGACGTATGAGGTCGTGGGCGCCTTGAACGCCCGCGTGGCCCGGCCCCTGGTGTCCCAGAGGTACTGGAACGGCGAGGGATGCCGCTCGAGATGACGGCGGATCGACCGCTGGCTCTGGTTGACCGCGACCCCGATCACGAGGAACACCACGCGGTCGCCGTAGAGGCGGTGCGCCTCCTCCATCGCTGGCTCGAGCTCCTCGCATACCGGGCACCACGTGGCCCAGAACTCGATCAGGACCGGCCTGCTGCCGACGAGGGTTTCCAGGTCGACCGCGTTGCCGTCCAGGTCCTCCACCGTGACGGCCGGTGCCACGGTGCCGACCGGCAGGCCGACCGCGTTCTCCGCCTGTGCGCGTGCGCCGTGCGGCACTAACAGCGCGAGCAAGCCGACCGCCACGACGATTGCGTTGCCAAGCCGACGCATCACCACACCATCCCCATCTGAATGAAGAAGTATTCCGCCATTGCCAGCATCACGATCCCCCCGGCCTTCTTGATCCAGACCATCCAGGTTCCGGATCTCGGAAGACCCGCCAACAGCCCCGACGACAGCCCTACTGCGACGAGCAGTGTCGTCATCCCGAGCGAGAACACGAACAGGTACAGGAACCCGTACACCGCACTGCGCGTCGTCGCGACCCAGGTGAGGACGACAGCGAAGGCCGGGGCTCCGCACGGGGCGGCCACGAGTCCCGAGGTCGCGCCCAGCAGGAAGACGGCTGGGTAGGAGCCCCCGCCTAGCCCGCCCGCCCACGCCACAAGCCGCTTGGGGGCGGCTACAGGGATCACGTCCAGCATTGCTAGCGCGAAAACGAGCAGAAGGTTCCCGATCGCAAACCGGGCCCACGGGTTGGAGGCGACCGTACCGAACAGCGATCCGCTCAATCCGGCGAGCATCCCGAGCAGCGCGTAGAGCAGGGCAAGCCCGGACACGTAGGTCAGCGTGAGGCCGGTGATGCGCCAGCGTGACGGCTGAGGCCCGCCGCTCGCAGCCAGGATCCCGGCCGTGATCGGGATCATGGGGTAGATGCACGGCGTGAGGCTGGTGAGTACACCAGCCCCGAAGAGCGTGGCCAGGGCGACGACGGGGTTGTGCTCGAGCGAGTCTGCGAGCCCTGACTGGGCGAGCATGGTGAAGAACGAGACGGAGATGTCCGGCATCTATGACCTTCCGGTGACCCGATTCGTCTGCGTCGCGCGCCGCCCGGCAGCACCGGGGGGCCGAGCGACGCAGACTCTGTGGCTCGGAACATAGTGACACGCGGCGCCCCTGCCACCCGGTCGTCCGCGCCCGCGCGGTTGCCGAAGTGGGTCCGCCGATGAAGATTGCGCGGCGCCGAGTCACGTCGCGCACCACCCCGAGCCCTCTCCGGAGCCCGACCCATGAGTGGTCAGAAGCTGCCGCCCACCGCCTACGAACTGAAGGACGGGCAGGAGTACGTCCCGTATACCCACGGACTGAGCCTGCCGGAGTTCACGATCAAGGCCGCGATCGCCGGCATCCTGCTCGGCATCGTGTTCGGCGCGGCGAACACCTACCTCGGGCTCAAGGCCGGGCTCACGATCAGCACGTCGATCCCCGTCGCGGTGCTGACCGTCGTGGCGTTTCGGCTGCTTCAGGCATTCGGCCTGCGCCACAGCATTCTCGAGAGCAACATGTCGCAGACCATCGGCTCGGCGAGCTCGTCGGTTGCCTCGGGTGTGCTGTTCACGATTCCGGCTCTGTTCATCTGGGGCATGAGTCCAGCCTGGCGACAGATCACGCTGCTCACCATGGCGGGTGGGCTGATCGGCGTGCTCTTCATGATCCCGCTGCGGCGGTTTCTCATCAAGCGCGAGCATGGCACACTGCCCTATCCCGAAGGCATGGCGTGCGCCGAAGTCCTCGTCGCGGCCGAAGGGGGCGGGAAACAGGCGGCTGGCGTATTCTGGGGGCTCGGCGTGGGCATGCTGTTCAAGCTCATCACCGATGGCTTCAAGCTGGTGCAGGGAACGTTCCAAGTGGCGCTCGGGTTCAAAGCGAACCTCGCGATTTCCGTCTCGCCGCCGCTCATCGGCGTGGGCTACATCCTGGGCATGCGGATTGCCACGGTGATGGTGGCCGGCGGCGCGCTATCGGCGTTCGTGATCATTCCGTTGATCAACCTGTGGGGTGGGGGGCTCACCGAACCGCTGTTCCCCGAAACCGAAAAGCTCATTCGCGAGATGTCGGCGGGCGAAATCTGGCATCGCTACGTCCGCTACATCGGGGCAGGCGCGGTCGCGACGGGTGGCATCATCACGCTCATCAAGTCGATCCCGACGATGATCGAGTCGTTCCGCATCGGGGTCGGGCAGCTCTCATCGCGGCTCGCGACGGCGCGCGACCGGACCGATCTCGATCTCTCGTTTCGCACCGTCGGCATCGTGCTGGCGGCGGTGCTACTGCTCCTCACCCTCACCCCCGGGGTATTGGGGTACCTCGACTCGGTAGCGGTTCGAGGCATTGCATCAATCCTCATCGCCGTGTTCGCGTTCTTCTTCGTGACCGTCAGCTCCCGGATCGTGGGCCTCGTCGGCGTGACCTCGAACCCCACTTCTGGGATGACGATTGCCACCCTGCTGGGCACGAGCTTCGTGTTCTTCCTGTTCGGGTGGACCGACATGGCCGGCAAGGCCACGGCGCTGATGGTGGGAACGTCGGTCTGCATCGCCGCGTCGATCGCCGGCGACACGTCGCAGGACTTGAAGACCGGGTTCGTCCTCGGAGCGACCCCGAGGCTCCAACAGATCGGAGAACTTATCGGCGTGGTCACCTCCGCAGGGGCTGTCTGCCTCGTGGTCATGATGCTCCATCAGAACGTTCCCGGCGGACTCGGTGGTGCGGAGCTGCCGGCGCCGCAGGCCGTGCTCATGAAGCTCGTCATCGACGGCGTACTCGATCAAAACCTGCCATGGGCGATGATCTTCATCGGCGTCGGCATCGGTCTCGTCGCCTCGCTGTTCCGTATTCCCGTGCTGGCGTTTGCCGTGGGCGTCTACCTTCCCCTCTCCACGATGGCGGCCGTATTCCTGGGCGGGCTGCTCCGATTCATCCTCACGCGGCGGCAACCGCCCGAAGAGGCGGAACGTCGGCGCGAGGAAGGGGTGTTGTTCGGATCGGGCCTCGTAGGCGGCGGTGGTCTGACAGGCGTGCTCCTAGCCGTGTGGGTCGGGGCTCGGGGCGGGCGGCCCATTGAAGGCTTCCCGTTGTCGCTCCCGACCATCGGCCAGGAGGCGCTCGCGCTTGCCACCATCTTTGCCATGCTCGGGTGGATCGTCTGGCATGTGAAGCGCCGGCGCGTCGCGGACTGACGCCGCAGAGTCCGTGTCGCCGTTCATCCTGTTTCTCGCCTCTGTGGTCGTAGCGACCGGTGCGACGCTGCAAGGCTCCGTAGGCTTCGGCTTGGGCCTCTTCTCGGTACCGATCCTGCTGCTCATCGAGCCACGATTCGTGCCCGGCCCACTGCTGTTCGCCTCGATTGGCCTGACAATTCTGCTCACGCATCGCGAGCGCCGAGGGGTACGGGTTTCCGATCTCAAGTGGTCGCTGTCGGGCCGGGTGCTGGGCATTGCGGTGGCGGCGGCGGCCCTGGTCGCCATCCCAGCTTCACGGTTGGCCGTCTTGTTCGGTATGCTCGTGCTGATGGCGGTCGGCTTGAGCGCGACCGGACTCCACGTACCGGTCCGGCCCGGAACGCTGTTCGGGGCCGGGATCTTATCGGGGTTCATGGGCACGACCGTCTCGATCGGCGGACCGCCCATTGCGCTGTTGTACCAGCGCCAGTCAGGCCCCCAGATTCGCGGCACGCTGTCGGCGTTCTTCGTGGTCGGTGTGACGCTGTCGCTCATCGCTCTCCATCTGGTGGGCCGTTTCGGCTTCGAGGAATTCCTACTCGCACTTGGATTGCTGCCCGGGATCGGGATCGGGTTCCTGGTGTCGCGCCGGACGGCCGCGGCGTTGGACGTAGGCTACCTGCGCAAGGCCATCCTCCTCGTCTCCGCCGTCTCGGCCGTGGTCGTCCTGGTGAAGGCACTGGTGTAACGCGCGACCGTACCAACGGTGCGTGACTCCCTTCCTGTCGATCGAGCGGCTAGGACGGATCGTCGAGGCCCGGCTGGGGCGTCGGGGGTGCCTCGGGGTGAGCCGCGGCCGGCGATCGAACCCACAGGGCCAGCGCGAGGAAATCGTACCCAGCATGCGTGACGACGGGTGCCCAGATCCCGCCAGAGAACACCGCCAGCGCTCCGAGATACATCCCGATCAGTCCAGCGAGTACGGCGTACGTCGGGGTGATCAGGTGTGCAAGGCCGAAGAAGACACTGGCCACGACAACGCCAATCCAGATCCCGGCCATGGTTCCCACTACCGGCTGAATCACGCCCCGGAACAGTGCCTCCTCGCCCACGCCGGCGGCTGTCGCGATGAGTGCCAGCTCCGGCAGCGAGCAGGCGCGGAACAGCGGCAAGAGATGCTCGTCGAGTTCGGACACGAGTCGCCGAAACGGCGCCCAACTGGAACGGGTGACCCACCACAGCAGCCCCAGCAGTGGCACGATCGCGAGCCCTCCTACGACGAGACCCGTGACCGACGGTGCGAGCGCAGCCAGCACGGGGATGTGCCAGACCCATCCGAGCCCCACGGCCACCAGGAAAAGCACGCCTTCGGCGCCGGCGGCCAGCAGGAAGAAGCGTCGCCTGGTCACGCACCCACACTCCGATTGGCAAGGCTTGCGGGTTGCGCCCGTATGCCCACTATACCTGGTGCAGAACCTCTCGACTGTGGAGGAGCGCCCGTGCTTCGTTCCATATTGATCACCGCTGTCTGCAGTGCGTCTGTGCTGGTCGCGCCGACGCGAGCCCAAGAAACCCCACATGGCACGCCGCCTGACACTGTGCCGCTCTTCGCTTCGCCCGACCTGCTGGAGATCACGATCGAGGCGTCCCTCAAGTCGTTGCTCCGCGACCGAGACGAGGACAAGGAATCCCACGATGGCACGTTGCGCTACTTCCCGAGCGATGGGTCGCCGGTCACGCTCGACGTGTCGCTCCGTACCCGGGGCCGGTTCCGGCTGAAGCCCAGCACGTGCAACTTCCCGCCTCTGCGCCTGAACTTCAAGAAGTCCCAGGTGGCGGAAACCGTGTTCGCGGGGCAGGACAGACTCAAACTCGTGACGCATTGCCAGGACCGACGGGACGAGTACGAGCAGTACGTCCTACAGGAGTATCTCGTTTATCGCGCCTACAACCTTTTCACGGATCTGAGCTTCAGGGTCCGATTGGCACGGATCACCTACGTCGACACGGAGCAGTCCCGGGATCCGCTGGTCAAGTACGGCTTTCTCATCGAGGACGAGAACGCGATGGCGACGCGCAACGGGTGGGAGGTGTTGGAGCTCCCACAGGTACCGCCGGCGCAGATGAAGCAGGATCAACTCGTGCTCTTCGAGGTGTTCCAGTTCATGATGGGCAATTCCGACTGGGACCCGTTTCTCACCGAGCCGGGTCGCGGCGCTTGCTGCCACAACGTGGTGATCATCGGCTCCATGGCCGACTCAGCGATCCCGGTTGCCTACGATTTCGATTGGTCTGGCGTAATTTCGGCCCGCTATGCGACGCCCGATCCCAAGCTCGGTATCCGCAACGTGCGGGAACGTCGTTTCTGGGGCATCTGCCGCCCGCGTGCGGAGCTGGACTCCGTGTTACCGCTGTTTCTCGAGAAGCGGGAGGCGATCTACGACTTGCATCGCTCGCAGCAAGGGCTGGACTCAAAACGGGTGGAGCGAGCGCTCGAGTACTTCGACGACTTCTACGAGATCATTGGCGACGAAGGCAAGGTGAGGAGCCAGATGGAGCGACGGTGCCGTCAGACGTGAGACCGGAGGAACTGTGATGACGGAGCGGACGATTCGACTCACGGGATGGAAGGCCCTGGCAGCCCTCGTCGTCCTGGCCGGGTTCGTCGGGTACCGGTACTACGCGATGCGGGCCACGCTCGCCACCGAAGCGGCCGATGAACTGCGCATGTGGCTGGCCGCCGAGTATCAGGCCGCCGGGCTCCCGGAGCTGGAGCGTGCGCTCGCGGCTGGCGATCGTGCCGCGGCGGAAAGGAGCGCGGCCGAGATCATCGCCCGCGATCGGATCTCGTTTGTGGACCTCCGAGCCAGGGGAAAACCAGACGATCTGGTGGTGCGAGCGGAGATTGCCGTGGACGGACGTCCACCTCCCGTCGGGGGTGCCATTCGCTACTTCCGGATGCGGTACTCCACGGTGACCGGCTGGCGACTCGAGCGCGAAACGACGGCGCTGAGCTACCTGCTGCGCATCTTCTGACCCTTTGGCGGCTCCTGTCCTACTTGCAGGGCAGGAACCGCACCGTCGTCTCCATCTCCTCCAAGACCTGCGCCAGCGCGGTCGCCGTTGCGTCGATGTCCTGCGCGGTCGTCCTGCCGGAGAGCGAGAAGCGCACCGAGCAGTGCACGTCCTCGGCAGGGACTCCCATTGCAATGAGCACGTGTGTTGGCTCCGGCGAGCCTGACTTGCACGCCGACCCCGACGAGAGTGACACGCCGTGCTGATCGAGTGCCACGACGAGTGACTCGCCGCGGAGGCCCGGAAGCGTGAGGTTGAGCGTGTTGGGGAGTCGTCGGTCCGGGTGGCCATTCAACCTGGCGTTGGGCACCAGCTCCTGAACACGATGCTGGAGCTCGTCCCGGAGTCGCCGTACCGACTCCTGCGCGCTGAGGCTCTGGAGCGCCAGGTCGGCCGCGCTTCCCATCCCGACGATCGCCGGAACGTTCTCGGTGCCGGCCCGGAGTCCTCGCTCTTGCTTCCCCCCGTGCACCAGCGGTGAGAGTTTCACGCCGCGCTTCATGTAGAGCACACCGACCCCCTTCGGGCCGTGGAACTTGTGGCCGGAGAGGGTGAGGAGGTCCACGCCGAGTTCCTCCACGTCGATCGGGACCTTGCCGGCAGCCTGGACGGCATCGGTGTGAAACAGCGACCCGTGCTCGTGCGCCATGGCACAGAGGTCGCGTATCGGCTGAATCGTGCCGACCTCATTGTTCGCCATCATCACCGACACGAGAATCGTCTCCGGCGTGAGCGCACGTCGCAGCGCGTCCGGTGAGACGAGCCCGTCGCCGTCCACCCCGAGGTAGGTGACCCGAAAGCCGACGGTTTCCAGGAATCGACAGGACTCGAGCACGGCCGGGTGCTCGATGGCACTGGTGATGAGGTGGCGCCTGCGGTCACCGGCAGCGAACGCCACGCCCTTGAGCGCGAGGTTGTCGGCTTCCGACCCGCCCCCGGTGAACACGATCCGCCGGGGCCGAGCGTTGATGAAGCTGGCGACGCGCCGCCGTGCGCTCTCGATCGCCTCGCGGGCTTCCCGTCCGGTTCCGTGGATCGACGATGGATTCCCCATCGCGGCCTCGAGATAGGGGGCCATCGCTTCCCTGACCTCGTCGGCCACACCGGTGGTGGCGTTGTTGTCGAGATAGATCCGTCGTCGCGGTCGCGACGGCGCGGCCGGGGGAGTGAGGAGAACCGGGCCGCACGTTGCCGCCTGCTGTGCGGGTCGCGGGCCGTTGCCCGTGCCGGCCTGGACCTTGACCACGTCGCAGAGGAGCGCCTTGTAGACGGGGAAGCCCGAAATCTCGTCGGCGTTCTCGAGGTCGGTGAGCTCGTTCACGTTCCACTGCTGCCAGGCGGTGGGCCCGACCGGTGTGCCGCCGCCCATGTTGCACTCGATGGCGCCCGGCCGGATGTCGTCGCTCACTTGGGCGCGAAACGGAACACGTCCGCGGGGCGTGCGAACCTCCACCAGGTCGCCGTACTGGATATCGCGTTTCTCGGCATCCCGTGTGTTGAGCGTGACGGTGGGTTCGGGGTTGTCCCTTACGAGGCCTTCAATCCCGTGGTGCTGGGACCGGAAATCGGTGTGGGGTCGCGCGCCGGAGTTGAAGACGAGCGGAAACCGGTCGGCGAGGTCGGGCCGAGCCAGCGGACCTTCGATGGGCTCGGTGTATGTGGGAAGCGGCTCGTAGCCGAACTCCTCGAGTATGGTCGAACAGATCTCGAACTTCCCGGTTGGCGTGTCGAATCCCGGCTTGCCGTCCGGTCGGAGTCCGCCCTTCTCCCACTTCTTGTACTCCATAAGTGGGGTCGGGAGCTTGACCCACCCACCGGCCGCCCGGATATCCTCCGGCGTGTGTCCCGACCCCTCGAGCGCGAAGCCGATCATCGCCTGTTCGGTCTGGGGGTACAGGTGGCCGTACCCCAGCCGGTCCGCAAGCTCCGCCATGATCAGGTAGTCGTTACGCGCCTCGCCAACCGGCTCGACGACCTTGTCGCGAAGCCGAAAGATGGGACCGTACACCATGTACGAGTCGATCTCGAACATCGTGGTTGCAGGCAAGACAATATCGGCGTACGCCGCGTCGGCAGTGAGCTGCCGGTCGACGCACACCAGAAAATCGAGCTTGGACAAGGTCTCCCGCCACACCGGCGTCTGCGGCCAGGACGTGAGCAAGGATGCCCCGTGCACGATGAGCGCCCGAATGCGGTACGGCGCACCCTCGAGCACGGAAGTGACCAAGCCACTCGCGTGCGACTCGCCGCGATAGTGGCTGTACAGGGGGTAGCGATCGCGGGCGACTGCCCGGTCGAGCGCAGGGTTTGCCTGGTTGCAGGCGCGATTGATCGGGAAGTGGGTGTCGCGCATCGCGAGACCGATCCCGCCCGGGACGTCGAGCTGGCCGGCCAGCGCGAAGAGCGTGAGGACCGCCCGGATAGCTTGGATGCCACTGTTCGAGTACTCGAGACCGGTGTACATGACCGGGCAGGCGCCCGTGGCATTGCAGATGCGCCGGGCGAGGCTGCGGATCGTGTCGGCAGGCACCCCGGTGATCGAGGCAGCGACCTCCGGGCTGAAGTGCTGCACGTACCCCCGCAACTCGTCGAATCCATGACACCACTCGTCCGCGAACGTCTCGTCGTACAGCTCTTCGTCGATCATGACCGCCAGCATGCTGAGCGCGAGCGCCCCGTCCGTCCCCGGCCGGACCGCAATCCACTCAGCGTTGGTGCGCGTGACCGTTTCGGTCCGCCGAGGGTCGATCACGACGACCTGCGCGCCGCGCTTCGCTGCGGCCTCGAGTCGTGCCATGTCGAGCGGCGGTGAGTCAGTGGCAGGGTTGGCGCCCCACACCACGAGCAGCTCCGCCGATTCCATGTCCATGAACATGTTGACCAGCATGCGCCCCATGGTGACGTGGGGAGCGATCATCGCGAACGAGACGTAGCACAGCGCGCCGACGCCCATCGTGTTGGGTGATCCGAACGGGAACAGCACGTTCGACGCCGAGGAGACGGCGACGCCCTGCGGCTGGAACATGTCGCACAGGGACAGCTCGAAGGCCCCTCGCCCGGTGTAGATCGAGACCGCTTCGGGTCCCGACTCCCGCTTGATCTGCTGGAGCCGGCCCACGATGATCTCGTACGCCTCGTCCCACGAGATGCGCTCGAACTCGTGTGTCCCCTTGGGTCCCGCGCGTTTCATCGGATAGCGGAGGCGGTGCTCGGAGTGCACGATCTCTGGCGCGTGTTGCCCGCGACGGCAGATCATGCCGAGCGGATGTCCCGTGTCGGGCCGGATGTCGGCCAGTTGGCCGTCGGTGACCCGGACCTCGACCCAGCAACCGGCGGGACAGATCCCGCAAATCGCCTGTTGCCAGCCACCAGCGCCGGACTGCTTGGTCATGCGACCCCTTCGGGAGGTGAGAGGTGCTTTCGGGGTATGGCTACGGTGTCGGGCTCTCTTGGACGAACGCGCGAGTGATGGTGACGGGTTCCCGCGGCCAGTGGAGCTCCCGACCGCGACGCATGGTCTGGCCTTTGGCAATGGCGTCGACCACGTCCAGCCCCTCGATCACGCGACCGAACACGGCGTAACCCCAACCGTCGTGATACTGGTCGCGGTCCAACTTGCCGTTGTCGACGAGGTTCACGAAGAACTGCGTGGTGGCGCTGTGGGGGTAATCGGTGCGCGCCATGGCCACCGTCCCGCGGAGGTTGCTCAACCCGTTCTCCGACTCGTTCATGATCGGTGCGGCCGTCGTGCTGGCACGGCGCTCGTCGCTGGTGTAGTACCCCGCCTGGATCACAAACCCCGGCTCGACGCGGTGGAAGATCAGGCCGTCGTAGAAGCCGATGCCCACGTGGGCGAGGAAGTTGCGGACGGTCTCTGGTGCCTTGTCCCGGTCGAGCTCGAGCACGAGGCGCCCCTTGGTGGTTTCCAGGACCACCGTCGGCCGCGGATCGGGCGCCGCGGTTGAGGCCTGATCCCCCGCCTCCGGACGGCAGGCCGTGAGGCTGCCTGCCGCGACGGCCACCACGAGGGGTATCCGGACGATCTGCCGCACGTCTGCCTCCACTCGGTCGCCATGATTCGCAATCTCCCGCAACTCGAATACTGGGAGGGGGAACGGATCTGTGCCAGTCCGACATTCCTCTCGATGAGCGGTCGCCCGTCGGTGCGGTCGCGTTCCGGGCTGGACGCACTACTTTTGTGGGGCCCGCGGAGTCCAGCGAGCCTCGGACTGTCGAAGCGAACGGAGACCTGTGACGAGCCACCAGTCCGCCAGCAGGACCGCCTTCATCGCCGCCGTGTTCGGCGCGGGGCTGATGATTGCCTTCCAGACGGCGGCGAAGGCGACGCGCGATGCGCTGTTCCTCTCGAGCTACGATGTCTCGTTGCTGCCGCGCATGGTGGTGCTGTCGGCCCTGGTGTCGATGGTGGCCGCACTCGCGGCGTCGCGGTGGATGACGCGGTACGGACCCGGTCGGCTCATCCCGGTGGCCTTTGGGCTGAGCGCGGTCCTCCTGCTGGTGGAGTTCGCGCTCGTCGATGCATTCCGGGGCCCGATTGCCGTGGTGCTGTACCTGCACTTCGGCGCGCTCGGCGCCGTGTTGATCTCGGGTTTCTGGTCGGTCGTCAACGAGCGATGGGATCCGAGGACGGCCAAACGCTACGTCGGGCGGATCGTGGCGGCGGGGACCATTGGCAGTCTCGCCGGCGGGTTGCTCGCCGAGCGCGTCGGCGCGCTACTGGCCTCCGTGGTCGCCATGTTGCCGATTCTCGCGGGCTTCCACATGGCGTGCGCGCTCCTCGTCCTGGCGATGCGTGTGAGGGGTGCGGGTGCGGCCGCGCCCTGGCCGGATGCGGACGCCCGGTCCACCCGGTCGGGGCTGACCACGATCGCCGGCACGCCGTACTTGCGTGGCCTCGTGGCCTTGGTGCTGCTCGTCACCATCAGCGAGGTGGTGATCGACTACGTGTTCAAGGTCCGCGCGACCGAGGTCTTCGGCGGCGGTGACGATTTGCTGCGGCTGTTCGCCCTGTTCTACACGGCCGTGGGCTTGCTGACCGTGGTGGTGCAGGCGGCCGCGAGCCGCCCGGCGCTCCAGCGGCTCGGGTTGACGCGGACGGTCGCCCTGCTGCCCGTGGGGGCGGCGGTGGGTGGGATCGGCGCGTTGGCCGTCCCTGGCATCGTGAGCGTCACCATCGCCCGAGGGATCGAGGCGATTCTCCGCAACGGGCTGTACCGGGCAGGCTACGAGTTGCTCTTCACGCCCATCACCCCGTCGCAGAAGCGGGCGGCCAAGACTCTGGTAGACGTGGGGGTGGTCCGCATCGGCGACATCGTGGGCAGCGGGTTGGTTCAGGCCGCCCTACTGCTGTCGGTGGCCGCCGCTACGCGGACCCTGCTGGGGTTCGCCGTGGTGCTCTCGGTCGGGGCAATCTTCGTGGCGCTGCGGCTCAGGAGGGGATATGTGCGGACGCTCGAGAGGAGCCTCCTCTCCCGCGCCGTCCAGCTCGATCTGAACGAGGTGGAAGACGCGATCACCCGCAGCACCGTCCTCCAGAGCGCGGCGGGCCTGGGCATCACGGCTGTCCGTCCGGGCGTCACCGGCACGGCGGAGATGGCGGCCGAGGTCCAGACACCTGAGCCGGCGCCGACCGCGGTGCCCCTTGATCCCGAGGCTAGGCAGATCGTGGATCTCCGCTCCCGCGAGACTGGTCGGGTTCGCGCCGTGCTCGGAGGTGAGACGCTCAGTCCGTCCATGGTGTCTCACATCATCCCGCTGCTCGCCTGGGACGAGATGGTGCACGATGCAATTGGAGCGCTCCGGCGACTTGCGCCCCGGGTGACCGGCCAACTGATCGATCACCTGCTCGACCAGCGTGAGGAGTTCACGATCCGACGACGTATCCCGCTGGTGTTGGTCACCTGTCCGACCGGCCGGGCCGTCGAGGGCCTGCTCCGTGGTTTGGAGGATTCCCGCTTCGAGGTCCGCTATCGATGCGGGCGGGTCTTGAGTCGATTGCTCGAGCTGAACCCAAAGCTCACGGTGCCCAAAGAGCGAGTCTACGACATCGTCTTGCGTGAAGTGGACGTGGATCGCGGGGTATGGGAGAGCCACCGCCTGCTAGACCGTCTAGAGGACGATCAGTGGTCTCCCGTCATGGACGAGCTGCTGCGCGAGCGGGCCAATCGCGGACTCGAGCACGTGTTCACCATCCTCTCGCTCGTCATGGCCCGGCAGCCGCTCAAGGTCGCGTTCCGGGGGCTCCATACCGATGATGTGCTGCTCAGAGGAACGGCGCTCGAGTACCTCGAGACGGCCTTGCCCGAGGCGATCCGCGACGCGCTGTGGCCGTTTCTCGAAGACACGGGCAGCCCGCGGCGCGTGCGGCGTTCGGCGAACGACGTGCTGGCCGATCTCCTGGCGTCGAACCAGTCGATCGCGGTGAATCTGGAAGAACTCAGAAAGAGGCGGGGATCGGGCGCGCCCGACTGAGCACGGCGCGCCCGGTCCCGTCAGCCCGTCACGGCTTCCAGTCTGCGATACCGCCGGCCGATCAGCACCGCGATCGCGAGCCACACGGCGATCAGGACGAGATTCACAGCGGCGAGTTCCGTATAGCTGAGGCCCAACGCCATCGTGCCGCCGAACCAGGTCACAGCGGCCAGCACGTCGCCCGCGCGCTGCGAAAACGAGTCGACCACCTGCTTGGCCTTGTACTTCTCCTCCCGGGTCGTGGGGAGGAAGAGGGCCTGTCGGACGGTATTGTTGAGGGAGTAATCGGTGGAGTTTTCCGCCGTCTTCGCCCATCGGACGGCGCCCAGCAGCGGGACGAACAGAATGACCGAGTAACCGACGAATGCCACCAGTGGCAGAATGAGGATCGCTTTCGGCATGTTCAGGTACTTGATGATGCGCGAAACAACGAACAGCTGGAGCAGCATCCCGATCGCGTTGACGGTACCCTGGTAGCCGGAGTAGAACCGGTTGTAGATCTCCTCGGCCGTCCGACCCGCGGCCTCACCGCTCGCGACCGCACGGTCGGCGGTGTCGCGCACGAAAGCTGCGAGGATGTTTTCCCCGCCGGTGTTGACCCAGTTCAATAGCAGCACCAGCATCGCCATCAGCAGGAGGTAGCGGCTGCGGAACACGAGCTGAAAGGCGCCGCCCGTGGATTGCGGCGGTTCGTCTACGGCCTCTTCCTCGGGAGGCTCGGCGACCGCGCGGTAAGTCCCGCTTTCCTGGCGATACTTCTCCTGTGGAACGCGGAACTCGCCGGTCGCGGCGCGAAACTGGCCCGTTGCGGCTGGCATCGTTCCCGTCGTCAGAACATCCGGCAGG
>JBDHEI010000012.1:0-84129 GCA_039591075.1 Gemmatimonadota bacterium | reverse complement strand
GGCACCCCGCTCCGACGGTGCTTCGGCAGCCGTTGCGCGATCGCGGTGGCGACCCGCTCGGCAACCGCGGTGCCTGATGGGGCGACCGCGTCGAACAGGTCAGCCCATGGGGCGCCCGCCAACTGCTGCGCGGTGCGCGTGCTCAGGCCGAGCGCGACGTAGCGGTCCGCCCGGGCCCAGGGGGTCTCGGGTAGGTGGTCGCGGATCTCCGCGACCACGCGGTCGGCGATCGGCAATGGCGGGGTATCGGTGTCCGGATACATGCGATCGGGCCCGGGTAGGACGCGCTCGAAGCCCGTCGTCCCGTCGCGGTTGGCCTGTCGAGTCTCCGCCGGCACGCCGTCGAACGCCTCGCGCGCCCGGAGCACCACCTCTCGGGCCGCCGTATCTGCATCGTCGCGCGGTACCCACACCAGCACAACGGCATCCTCCGCCGCGGCCCGCAACTCCCGCCGTACCTCACGCCACTCCCGCTCTGAGGGACCGGGCCCCCGATGGTCGGAGTCCGCAAAGAAGTGGGGATCGACCGGGCACGCGATGACGCGCACCCGCTCCGCCAACTCGTGGGCGAAGTCGCGCCCCGGTTGGGTCGGGTGCGCCAGGAGACCCGCAAACCCCGGGAGCTTGATAGCCACCGCGGTCTCGCCCCGCGTGATGGCCTCCCGCAGCGGTGCATGCGTGGTGTTGCGGAGCACGCCACCCATGTCGGCCGCGAGATCCGAGGTCTCCCAGGGAAGCCCCTGATCGGGGCTGGCGAGCACCGAAGGGTCGAGGGTGCGGTCGACCAGCGCCGCCCTGATCCGGAGCAGGTTGAGTTGCCGGAAGGCTTCGACGTGAACGAGGAGCGGGAGTCGGCGATGGTAATGGACCCCTTTGATTTCCACGCGCCTGCCGCCCGCCACCGACACGTTGACGTCCTGCCGTGCGGCTCCGGCGCCCCGGCGCACCTTGCCCGTTGCTCGCGCCGCCCGGGCGATCAGACGGGCACCGGCCTGCAGCTCGAGTGGCGTCACCAGGTCGGGCTCGGTCACTGCCTCGGTGAGCGGCATGCCCAACCGGTCGGTCCGAAACGTGATCCGATGTCCCACGTCCGACACCTCGCGACACGAATCCTCCTCCAGCGAAAGCTGCCGGATGCGGAGCACCCGGTCGACGCCCAGCTCGGGCACGCGGAACGGAATCGTGCCGGCAAGTCCCACCATGGCCGTCCGTTGGAACCCGGTAGGGATCGAGCCGTCCAGGTATTGCTTCCGCATCACATGGAGTTCGGAGACGAGGTTGAGATCGAACAGGAGGGCAAGCTCGATGGCGGTGGCCACCGCCTCCTCGTCGATCTCGAACGGCGGCGTGTCGTCTATCTCATAGGTACAGACCGACCTGCGCTCGAGGAGATAGACGATCTCCTTCCGGGTCTTGAACTCCATCAGGGCGGTGCCGTCGTACTCCCCCAGCTCGCTCAGTGTCGGTCGCATGTGCCGAAGCACTTCTGCATCGATGCTCGTGACGCGGCGGCCCGCGGGACAGCGGCAGAACAGCTTGGAGTTCGTGAGCAACTGCTGGTGCACCTCGAGACCCGACATGAAGCCCAGGGTGTCGTAGTCCTGCCGCGTCAGGGCGCCGAACGGCCGGTCCGGGAAATCGAGTGCGGGATCGCGCCGGGGGTTCAGATCCCCCGGAGGCCGGACGCCGTGCTCCTTGTTCGTCTGGTCAGCGCTCACGCGTGTCATCCTTGGCGGGCCGCCGCGACGCGCCACCCCACCTCCGGCTGCGAGGACCGTCCACCGGTCGACTCAAAATAGCCGGCGACGCCCCAGATGGTATCGGACGGGAATGTGATGTGGGTAATGGACGGGGGATCGATCCGTGCCTACCTTTGGCGTCCACCTCCCCTCTCGGAGACAGCATGGCCCAGGGTAAGCAGCCCTCGCGGTCCCCCAAAGACCTCGCCGCCGAGGTGGATGCGCTGCTCAAGAAGCTGCCCTACGCCGACCCCGCGGCGCCCGATTCGGGCATGCAGACGGGTCCGGGTGGTGCGGCCTCCGTGCCACTCAGCGCAAGCGGGAATCGCAGGGCGGCCCAGCTTCTGAGCCCCGCCGAGCAGCGCCAAGCCAACCTCTGGGTCTGGGCACGCGTTGGGCTCGCGGCTGTGTTCGCGGTGGCGCTCACGCAGTGGCCCTATGCCCGGGCCTGCGGGTTCGGGCTGTTCGCCTACGGCACCGCGGTGCTCGTGCTGCAGGTGGCGGGTGGCTGGTGCGCGATCGCGTCGTGGAAACGGCGCCTCCCGTGGGCCCATGCCTTCGCGCTGATCATGGTGTTTTGGGGCATCACGCTCGCAGCAGAGATCGTGCTCCCCCGCGTTGGATACGCGTCGGAGCAGGCCACGTGGTGGTGCGTCTCTTGAGCGGGATGGTCCGACGCGTGACCGGCCGGAGGTGGCTGGGTTAGGCTTCCCGGATCTTCTGAATCAGTGCGAGTGGGTGGATCGGCTTGCGCAGGATAGAGCGGATACCGAGATCCGCCACGCACTCGGCAACCGCCACCGGCTCCCCGCCGGTGAGCAGAAGCAAGCGCAGGTCTGGGGCCGAGCGACGAACGGCCTCGAGGTACCGTCGCAGGTCGTCACCAGCGGTCTCCGCATCGAACACGGCGGTCTGAATCGCCGACCCGCCCTGATCGATCAACTCCAGGGCCCCCTCGATGGTGTCCGACGCCATGACCCGGAGGCCGGCCGCCGCCAGCGCCGTGTTGGCATCGGCTAAGTCGCCCGACACGCCGCCGAGTACTATGGTTCCGCCGGTATTCGCCTCCGCGGTCGGTGGGCTTTCACCCGCCTCGGGGAGTGATACCGGCCGCACGATGCACTGGTAGCCTCGAATCACGCCGTTGGGTGCCGCCCTGAGGGTTGCCGACAGCAATGCCGGAAACGCTTTGCCGCTGTTCGTGAGCAGCTCCACTTCGAGGTCACCGACCGTCCCGAGCGTGGTCATCTGCACCTGGAACCGTCGGATGTCCACTGCACGTGCGAACAGCTGCCTGGCGTCCAGACCCAGGAACTCGGACTTCGGGTATCCGAACAACTGCACGGCCGAGCTGTTCACCTCTTCGATTCGCCCGTCGCGTGCCGTCAGGTAAATGGCATCCCAGCACTGCTCGAACAGCGTGCGGTATCGCTCCTCAGCCTGGCGGAGCTGTTCGTCGAGGGCCGAACGGTCTTTCACGTCCCGCACCACCGCGAGGACGTATGACTGGTCGCCAATCGTGTGCCTGGCCACCGCCACTTCCACCGGGAAGGATGAGCCGTCCCGCCGTCGATGTGCGCCGTCGAGCAGGAGCGGACGCCGCGTGTCGCGCGTTTCGGTGAATTCGAGCTCCGCTTCCACTGGCGGCTGTACGGGGAACTCGAGCTGCAACTCGTGGATCCGTCGCCCGATCGCCTCGTCGCGGGTCCGGCCGATCCAGCGGGCGGCGGTCTCGTTCAGGTCGATGATCTTCTCGGTGCGCGGATCGCTGACGAAGACGGCCTCGCCCGCCTGATCCATGAGGGTGCGGAACCGCCGCCATTCGTGTTCCCGCGCGTCCCGGGCCTTGGATTCCTCTGCAAGCGCCGAGTTGGCACGCGCCAGGTCGGCGGACCGCTCGTCCAGGAGCCGCTGGAGGTCGCGGCACGTGGCCTCGAGTTGAAGCGCCGAGCGCTTGTATTGCGTGATGTCGTGCGCAACGAGCGTGACCGATACCACGTTCCCGTCGCGGATATTGGGGGTGAGGCGGCAGTCGTACCACGCGTCGGGGTCGTGCTGCTGAAGTCCCGCCAATTCGTGCCGCTGCACCGTGGCTGTTCCGAATGCCCTCGCGAGCGCCTCCGACACGAGCTCCTGCTGGTCGCCCGGAATCCAGTCGAACAGGGACGAGCCGACGACGTCCTCCTCCGATCGGCCGCCCAACGAGCAGTTGGCAAACAGGATCTCGCCGGTATCCCGGACAATGAACACGGGGTCCCTGGGATCGGCCCCAGAGGACTTGGATTCAAGCGGCGGTGGGGCAGCAGGCGAAGAGGACCGGTCGGACGCCTGCTCGCTCGCAGGCGGCATGACCGGCCGCGGATGGCCATTGGAGCCGCTCCGCGAATCCGAGCCGTACTGTACCGGCTTCCGTTCGCCCATGTGTCGTCCCCAAAAGGGCTGGCTCGTGCGTGTGGATCGGCGCTCGTCGTCCATCAGCGTGCGCATCCCGGCTGTCGGGGTTGTCTTCGTGCAGCCTTCGGCCCGAGCTTCACACAGCACATCATCTCACCGGCCTATTCTGTTCGCCAAAAGTGAGTTACACCAGGGGGTTGTGACTGCGAGAGGCAGCAAGAAGTTTGCCGCATACGGCCGTTTGGGGCCTGTTCGGGAAGTCGCGACGAAGACGGCTTGCCGAACCATTTTGCCGGCAATGACTTACGGGATGGGCACCGGGCGACCACGATATGGGGGTTGCGTGTGGCGCCGAGCACCTTATCGTTGGGGCGAGCGAAGCGAAGCGCGAGAAAGCATGACAACCACCAGAAGTTAAGCCCGGGGCGCCACCTCGGGCTTTCTTCTTCTGCCCCGCACCCATAGGGATGTTGCGAAATGGGGACACCGGGATGAAGACGTCGCGACTGCTTGCATTCCTGGCCGCCGGGCTGATCGCCTGCGACGGCCCATCTGGGCCCGAAGGTGTGACGCCCATCACTGGGGGCGCCCTGGTTGCGCACGCCACCTACCTTGCCGACGACAGTCTCTACGGCCGGCCAGCCGGATGGCTCGACGAGCTCACCGCGGCGGAGTACATCGCCAACGAGTTTCGGCGCTATGGACTCGAGCCGCTCGTCCCGGAGTTTCTCCAGCCGTTCTGGATCGGCGATCAGCCGGTCGCGGGCGACCCGATTCGGCCAGCCCGCCCGTGGTCACAAAACGTGGTCGGATCCATCCCCGGGCGTGGCGCGTTGGCCGACGAGTGGGTGATCGTGGGTGCCCATTACGATCACGTCGGGTGGGCGGTCGGACCCGACAGCGTGCTTCGGGTCTTCAACGGAGCGGACGACAACGCATCGGGCACTGCGGCGATGCTCGAGATGGCCCGGTACTTGGCCGAGTACGTGGCGCGCATCGGCCTCGGTGGCGCGGAACGCCGCTCGGTCATGTTTCACGCCTACGGTGCGGAGGAAATTGGATTACGGGGGTCGGAGTTCTACTGCGCAAACCCCATCGTTCCCCTCGAGGCGGTGGCGGCGATGGTGAACCTCGACATGGTGGGCCGCCTGCGCGACGACCTCCTCACAGTGGGGCTCAGTACCACGGCGAGCTTTTGGCCGGCAATGCTGGCGGCCGCCAATCGCGATGGCCTCACGTTTGCCTTTGAGAACAAATACGTGGGGAGGAGCGATCACTACTGCTTCTACCGGGCTGGGCGGCCGGCCATTCACCTGTTCACCGGGCTGCACCCTGAATACCACACGCCGTCCGACGACGTCCACCTCCTCAACGTGGAGGGACTGCGACAGGTGACTGAGCTTGGGGCGCAGATGCTGCTCGACTTGATCACCGCCCGGGATTTGCCCCCCGGGCTGGGTGCTCCGCAGGACTGACCGCGCTCCTGACCGCCGAGATTCACGCGCTTTTCACACTGGTTTCACCCGCTGCCGCCGATCATAGGCTGGGGTGGACGCTCCACCCCAGGGAGCGGGACCATGCGACGAATCGCGCTGTTGAGCCTCTGTCTCGCGGGCGCCGTTGCCGGCGTCGCCCACGCTCAGGACCGATCCCTCGACGAGACGCTCGAGCACGTCAACCGCCTGCTCAAGGACAACTCCTACGTCGACCACGACGGACAGCCGACCGTCTCGCGGGTCAAGTTGGCCAAGGGTGGGACGCTCATCGTCGAGACGACCAAGACCAAGTCCGGCAATCTGTTCACCAACGCGTACGAGGTGGCGCTCGAGGACCTCGATGTCCTCCGCGTTCAATCGAGAAGCCGAGACGCGTACGTGTCGATCTCGCTGGGTGCGAAGGGCCCCGTGGCGGGGAAGCTCAAGTGCAAGATGGCGGGCGGTATCGAACACGAGTGGAATCTCCCCGCCACCACCGAGATCGCCGTTGAACTGCGCGCCAACTCGGGCGCGGAGCGGGACCTCACCAGTGCCCTGTCGCAGCTCATCGTGAAGGCGCGTCAGGACGAGCGGTACCGCGTGACCTGAGGCGGAAGATCGCTTCTCACCGGAGCGACCGCGTGTCCCCAGCGGATGCCGGCCGCTCGGACGTTCTACGGCGCACGGGAGATATGTCCGGGCCCCCTGCGGTACCGTGGTGGGGTTCGCAGAGATGACGGAGCAGTAGCCTTCCGACCGACGATCGGCCTTCTCCAGTTCGCGTAGGTAGATTTCGGGCGCCGTTCGCTCAGGTGCTCGACCCGCGTTGTGGGCGCGGACGCGCACGCTCGAGCCAGTGGGGGCACGATGATGCTGGGAGGAGGAGTAGTCCGATGCCCGAGTTCTCATACGTAGACCCGTTTCCGATCGCCTCAGACGACCCCACCTACCGTCGACTCTCGTCGGACGACGTGTCGTTGGCAATGTTCGACGGGCACGAAGTGCTGAAGGTGGCCCCGCAGGCGCTGACTCGGCTCGCTCGCGAGGCGCTCCGTGACGCCTCGTTCCTGATGCGCACCGCGCACCTCGAACAAGTGGCGGCGATCCTCGACGACCCCGACGCGAGTGACAATGACCGCGGCGTGGCGCTGGCCATGCTGCGCAATGCCGAGGTCTCCGCGCGGTTCGTCCTCCCGTTCTGCCAGGACACCGGGACGGCAACGGTGTTCGCCAAGAAGGGCCAGCGTGTCTGGACGGGCGGCGGGGACGCCGAAGCCTTGAGCCGGGGGATCTACGAGACGTACGCCACGGAGAACCTCCGCTATTCGCAGACGCTCCCGCTCACGGTGTACGACGAAGAGAACTCGGGAACCAACCTCCCGGCACAGATCGACATTCTCGCGACGGACGGGATGGAATACCGGTTCCTGTTCGTCGCCAAGGGTGGGGGCTCGGCCAACAAGACCTACCTGTTCCAGGAAACCAAGGCTCTGCTCACCCCCGAGCGCCTGACCCCGTATCTGACCGAGAAGATGAAGACGCTCGGCACCGCGGCGTGTCCGCCGTATCATCTCGCGTTCGTGATTGGCGGGACGTCGGCTGAGGCGAACCTCAAGACGGTGAAGCTCGCTACGACGGGATACCTCGATGGTCTTCCCACCGGCGGCGATCAGTCGGGCCACGCGTTCCGCGACCTCGCGCTGGAACAGGCCCTGCTCGAAGCCGCCTACGGCACCGGCATCGGTGCCCAGTTCGGTGGGAAGTACTTCGCGCTCGACGTTCGCGTGGTCCGGCTGCCCCGCCACGGTGCCTCCTGCCCGATTGGGATGGGCGTGTCCTGTTCCGCCCACCGCAACGTGACAGCCAAAATCGATCGGGACGGAATTTGGCTTGAGCAGCTGGAGCGAGATCCGGGGCGGTTCATCCCCGAGCGGCACCGGGTGGCACGGGAGCGTGGCGTCGTGGCGATCGATCTGAACCGTCCCATGCACGACATCGTGGCCGAGCTCACGAAACACCCGGTCAAGACGCGACTGGCTCTCACCGGACCGATGATCGTGGCGCGCGACATCGCCCACGCCAAGTTGAAGGAGCGGCTCGATCGGGGTGAAGACCTGCCCCAGTACGTCAAGGATCACCCGGTCTACTACGCCGGTCCGGCCAAGACCCCCGAGGGGCTGCCATCGGGCTCGTTCGGCCCGACGACCGCCGGCCGGATGGACTCCTATGTCCGGCAGTTCCAGGCCCGCGGCGGCTCTATGGTCATGATCGCCAAAGGCAATCGGAGTCGGGAGGTCACCGAGTCCTGCCGTGAGCACGGCGGCTTCTACCTCGGGTCGATTGGGGGTCCCGCGGCGGTGCTGGCCAAGGAACACATTACGAAGGTTGAGCTGATCGAATACCCCGAGCTGGGGATGGAGGCGATCTACCGCATCGAGGTCGAAGACTTTCCCGCGTTCATTCTCGTGGACGACAAAGGGAATGACTTCTTCGCCGACCTATCCTGAAAGCGCGCGGTGTGCCGGCCGCCGCGGGCCGGCGCGCCACCGGACCCCTGCCGGACGCGCGGGACGTCCGCCGTCGCTGACCTGCAGCACACCGAGGGACGCCGTCCATGCCGTTGCGCAGTGCTGCCAGCCGGCAACGAGCTTCGGGGCGAATCTCCGCTTCACAGTTTCTTCATTCGCTGGTCCGTAGCTTGCATTGAGGAGTGGGGTGAGGAGAGCGAATGCAGGACACATCGTGCGCCGTCCCAGCGCGACGGCTCGAGGGCCGAGAGTTGCGGGAACGGGTCAAGGCGATCGCGGCGGAGCTGCGAGATCTCGACCCCGAGGAGGGGTACGAGTGGCCATGTTCTGACGAAAGGGAGGCGCCGCGGACGGCGGACGCTGTGTAGAAGCCCGCGGTCCCGCAAGCGTTACACGCCCGGTTTCGGCCGGGCTTTTTCTATATGTGGTCCAGCGTCAGATCATTGGATCCACGAGCGAGTCTCGTCGCACCCTGCACGGCAATCCTCAGCGCTCTCTGGAACGACGTCGAAGCCGTGGTGTTAGGATTGTGGCGCGTTTCTCTCCCCGATTACGAGGTGCGGGTTCACGATGACCGGTATGCGTACGGCACACGGGAAAGCAGCGGTCGGCCTGTTGCTTGCGGCCTGGGCGTGCGGCGACGCCCTGGACGGCGCGGCCGAACGACCGCTCCTCAGGTTCGTGCCGTCGGTGGTCGGGCTGTCGCAGGCCCGCGAGACCACGCTCACGCTCGAGAACGTCGGTGCGGGAGCGGCCCAAGGTGTGACCCTCCGGTGGGACGATGTAGATGGGCTTCAGGGAATGGGCGCGACCCTCGCCGTATCGCCGTCCTCGGTGACGACGCTCGGCGGTGGGGGCTCGCTGGCGGTGACAATCAACCTGGGTATTCCGGCTGTGGTGGCCGCGGGGACCTACAGGGTCATCCTCGTTGCGGATCTCGGAAGCACCGCGGCCGCCACCGCTAAGATATCGTTCCAGGTGATGGCGACCCCGTCGGGCACGATGACGGTCTCCGGACCGGCATCGGCCCGACAAGGCGACGTCGTGACGTACGGCGCGGAGGTGCGAGACGCGTCGGGAACCGTGGTGACGAACTCCACCATCGTGTGGTCGGTGTCGCCGTTGGGCGCAGGATTCGTCGCGGCCGACGGCCGGTTCGTCGCCTATCAGCCTGGGGCGGCCCGCGTCATCGGACGCGCCGGGTCGCTAGCCGATTCCGTCACCGTCGTAATCCAACCCCGCGGCCTCGGGGGGTCGTTTACTGTGGAGGGGCAGGGGACGATCGTCGACCGGTTCACGTCCGACCTGTGGGTTCATGGCGCCGCGGCCTACACGGGGACGTGGAGCACTCGGACGGAGCCGGGTAACACCGTGTACGTGTGGCGGATCGACGATCCGACCCAGCCCACCCTCACCGATTCACTGCGCCTCGATGCCAGCACGGTGAACGACGTCAAGGTGCGGTCGGACGGCACCGTGGGCGTCGCCACGCACGAGGGATCGAGCGACGGACTCAACGGCATCACCCTGCTCGATCTCGCCGATCCGCTCCACCCGGCAGTGATCTCGCGGTACACGAGTGGTCTGGAGTCGGGCGTCCACAACGTGTGGATCGAAGGGGACTACGTGTACGTGGCTCCCGACGGGGTGAACGTGGGTCTGCGCATCGTCGACATCAGCGATCCGAACAACCCTACCGAGGCGGCGCAGTTCATGGGCGGAGCCAGCTTTCTGCACGACGTGTACGTGCGCGACGGGCTGGCGTTCCTGTCCCACTGGAATGACGGGCTCGTCATCGTGGACGTCGGGAACGGCATCGCCAGCGGCTCGCCCTCCAGTCCCACGGAGGTGAGCCGCATTGCCACCATCGGAGGGCAGACACACAATGCTTGGTACTGGCCGGCCGCGGGGTACGTCTTCGTCGGCGAAGAGGATTTTGGCGCGCCAGGTATCCTTCACGTGGTGGATGTACGGGATCTGAGACAGCCACAGGAGGTGGCGACGTACGCCGTGCCGGGCGGACCACCGCACAACTTCTGGCTGGACGAAGCAGGTGGAGTGCTCTACGCCGCGTGGTACGGGCAGGGACTGCGCGGCGTTGACGTGTCCGGCGAGCTGCTTGGGCGCCTCGAGCTTCAGGGCCGGGACATTGCCAGCTCGCTGTACGGCGGGTCCGGTGCGTGTCCGAGCGCGACCGGATCGTTCACATGCACGTGGGCGCCGCAGCTCGAGGCGGGTCTCGTTTTCGTCTCTGATATGAACACCGGATTGACCGTCCTGCGCCCGCAATTCTGATTCTCGCTGGCCCCGGACTTGGTGCCACGGTTCATGCCGGGGCTCGGCGTGCTGCGCACCCGTGCGCTGAGGGGCCGCTGTGAGTAGCGTTCAGGGAGGCGAGACAGAGGAGGACCGTTGCTGGAGGCCATCAAGAGGTTCTTTGGTCAGAACCTCGCTCCCCCCCCACCTGCGTCCCCGACCGGCAATGGCGAGACACCGAGCGCAGGTGACAGCCTTGCCCTGGCCGCGTGCGCCCTGCTGCTCGAGCTCGCCCACGCCGACAACGAGTTCACCGAGGACGAGCGCAGCCACATCGAGGAAACGCTCACCCATCATTTCGCCATGTCTGCCGAGGCCGTGAGCGAGCTCATCCGGCTGGCCGACGAGGAGCGGCGGCGGGCGGTCGACCTCTATCAGTTTACGAGACTCATTACGGCCAACTACGACGAGGGACAGCGGCTGCTCTTGGCAGAGATCATGTGGCGGCTGGTGTATGCGGACGGTTCGCTGACCGGACACGAGAGCTACCTGATGCGGAAGCTCTCCAACCTGCTCGAGCTGCGTCCGGGCTATCTCGCCGAGGCGCGCAGCCGCGCGCTCAACGCCGGGCCGGATTGACGGGCATGACTGCGCTCGTCCGCCAGCTTGGTACGCACCTCGAGAGGAGCGCCCTTTTCCCAGAGCCGGGGGTTGCCCTTCTCGCCGTGAGTGGCGGGTCGGACTCGTTGGCCCTGCTCGATCTCTTGGCCGCTCTCGCACCCGAGTTGGAGTTGACCCTGGCGGTGGCGCACGTCGATCACGGCATTGCCTCCGACAGCGACGTCGTCGCCCGCTCCGTGAAGGACGTCTGCGTGCGGTATGGGGTACCGTTCCACGTTGCGCGCGTTCATCTCGGCCGCGACGCCTCGGAAACCGAAGCCCGCGTGGCTCGCTATGGGGAGTTGCGCCGCATGCAACAGGAGGTCGGCGCCGCCTACCTCGTCACGGCGCACCACCGGGACGACCAAATCGAGACCGTGCTCTACCGTGTGCTGCGGGGAAGCGGGGTGGCCGGTCTCGCGGGCATCCCGGCGCGGGGCCCGAGGGGCCTTGTACGTCCGCTCCTCCCGTACTCGCGTGCGGAGCTGCATCAGTGGCTCGTCGAGCGGGCCACCGCTCAGGGGTGGGTTGCGCCGATCCATGACGACCCCGCCAACCGAGACGAGCGCCACGATCGGGCCTGGCTCCGGCACCGGGTGTTGCCGCCGATCCGGTCGCGTTTCGGGGCGGACGCTGACCGGCGACTCGCTCGAGTAGCGCACGGGGCGCGCCGAAATCGGGCGGCGTGGAGCGCGCTGGTGCGGTCGCTTCCCGAGCTGGAGTTCCGCCGGACCATGAGTGGGGTGGAGGTTGCTCGCCAAACCCTGGCTCGGTATGATAACGTGTTATCTGAGGCCATCTTGCGGGCTCTGGGTCGAGAGGTGGGGTGCACGGTCGGGTCGCGCAGCGCGAGGCGTCTCGCCCGTTTTGTCCGAACCGGGCGCAGTGGCAAGACGCTGGAGCTCGGGAGAGGCTTCGAGGCCGTGCTGGCGTTCGACCGACTGGCAGTGGGACGCCCACGGACCGAGGCTCCACGCTCCGGTGGTATCATTCAGGGGCGGCAGGGCACGCTCGCGTGGGGCGATTGGGATTTTCAGTGGCGTACCCAGGCGGCGGGCCATGTCGCGCGGTCGGGATACGCGACCTGGGTGTGCCCCGGCACGGTCACGGTGCGTGCTGTGGGGGCGGGGGACCGGTTGGTGCCGCTCGGTGGCGTCGGATCGCGCAAGGTGCGGCGCATCCTGATGGAATCGCGGATCCCGTTCCGCGAGCGCTCCGATCAGCCAGTGCTGGAGCAGAACGGGACGATCCTCTGGGTGCCAGGCGTGTGCCGCTCGGATGCGGCCGTGCCGGAGGCGGGGCGGGAGGCGATGCTGATCGAGGCTCGGCAGCGCCGGGATCGCGATGGAGGCCAGCGGTGATGCGGTCGCCGAGCGGACGGTGGGAACTCGGGGCGGGGATGGTGACTAGAAGGATCTGGGCGGCGCGCAGCGAAGTGCGCGTCGCACACTCACCCACGATGTTGGGAGACTGACTGAGGCATGGCGGATCGGAAGACACCCACCCCCAAATTCAGTTGGGCCGGGTTGAGCCGCAACCTCGTGTTCTGGATGCTGATCATCCTCATTCCGATCGCGTTCTACCAGATGGTGGACGCCAATCGGAGTGCGGTTGGGGAGATCTCGTACACCGAGTTTCAGAGCTATCTGGACCGCGACAACATTGCGCGCGCCGAAATCACGAGCGGGAAGTTCGTGGAAGGCGAGTTCAAGCGTCCGGTGACCAAGGACGGGCAGGAGGTGGAGAAGTTCCGCCTCGTGCTGCCGATTCAGGACTCGGAGCTGTTCATCCAGCGACTGGAAGAGCACGACGTCCCGATCTCTGCCAAGGAGCCGAAGCCGGGGTTCGGAACGCTGCTCTTTCAGTTCCTCCCCTGGGTGATTCTCATCGCGCTCTGGATCTTCTTCTTCCGGCAGGTTCAGCAGGGCGGAAACCGCGCGTTTGCGTTCGGCAAGTCGAAAGCGAAGCTCCTGTCCGGCGACACGCCCAAGACCACGTTTCAGGACGTGGCTGGGTGCGACGAGGCGAAAGTCGAGCTGGAGGAGATCATCGAGTTTCTGCGCGATCCGCAGCGGTTCCAGCGACTGGGCGGACGACTGCCGAAGGGGGTTCTCCTCGTCGGGCCGCCGGGTACCGGAAAGACGTTGCTTGCACGGGCCGTGGCCGGCGAGGCAGGGCGGCCGTTCTTCTCGATGTCCGGTTCGGATTTCGTGGAGATGTTCGTGGGCGTCGGTGCGTCGCGGGTTCGGGATCTGTTCGAGCAGGGCAAGTCCCATGCGCCGTGCCTCATCTTCATCGACGAGATCGATGCGGTGGGACGGCACCGCGGTGCCGGACTCGGCGGCGGCCACGACGAGCGTGAGCAAACGCTCAACCAGCTGCTGGTCGAGATGGACGGGTTCGAGTCGAATGAGGGCGTGATCCTCATCGCGGCCACCAACCGGCCCGATGTGCTCGATCCGGCGCTGTTGCGGCCGGGCCGGTTCGACCGGCAGATCGTGGTCGACATGCCCGACGTGCGGGGCCGCGAGATGATACTCAAGGTGCATGCGCGCAAGATCCCGCTGGGGGACGACGTCGGGCTGGTGGTGATTGCGCGGGCGACGCCTGGTCTCGCGGGCGCCGATCTCGCCAACATCGTGAACGAGGCAGCTCTTCTCGCGGCCCGGCGCAACAAGAACAAGGTCGAGATGGTCGACTTCGAGGATGCCAAAGACAAGGTCATGCTCGGGGTCGAGCGCAAGAGCCTGGTGCTGTCCGATGAGGAACGGAAGCTCACGGCGTATCACGAAGCGGGTCACGCCTTGGTAAGCGTCCGTGTGCCGGGCCTCGACCCGGTTCACAAGGTCACGATCGTACCGCGAGGCCGCGCGCTCGGGATCACGTTCTCGCTCCCCGAAGAGGATCGCCACAACTACACCAAGGCTTACATCCTGGGGCGGCTCGCCATGGCGTACGGTGGCCGCGTGGCCGAGGAGCTCATCTTCGGCCCGGAGAAGGTCACCACCGGCGCCGCGCAGGACATTCAGCAGGCCACCGAGATGGCCCGCCGCATGGTCACGCAGTTCGGCATGAGCGAGGCAATCGGCCCGGTCGCCGTGGGTGACCGGGAGCAGCAGATCTTTCTCGGGCGGGAGTTTGCCCAGCATCGCGAGATCTCCGATCGGACCGCGGATACGGTCGATGCCGAGGTGAAGCGCATTTTAGACGCCGCGTTCGCGCGCGCGCGCGCGATTTTGCAGGCGGACATGGAGACGCTGCATCGGATGGCTGACGCGCTGCTGGAGCGCGAGACGCTCGATCGCGAGGAGGTGGATCTTCTGGCGAAGGGCCAGGATCTGCCGCCGCGGGTCCCGTCCGAGGGCGCGGTGACGCCCGAGATCAAGCGTGATGTGAAAGCCCCGGCCCCTGCGGCCGGGACTCGTCCCGTGCTCGGGACCCCGCCGGCCGAGCCGGCCGGCGCGTGACGGTACTCCCACTCCAATCTCTCAGTCCGGCGGCCGTCCAGGACGCCCTGATCCGTCGGGGTGTCGACCAGGGGCATGCAGCTGCATCCGCCCGCGGGATGCGGTCGGTCACGGTCGTGATCGACGATCTCTCCACCGAACAGCGTGACCTCGTGCTCGCCGAAGCTCGACGGCACGGCGTGGAGTGCCTCACGGGCGAGCGGTGGGCTCTGGTGACCGGCGGCGCGGCCGCGCTCGCGGGCCTGGTACATCCCGATCGCACGAGGATGCCGCTGGCGCTGGCCGAACGGCTTGCGGCCCTGGTGGCCGCCACGTTCGAGCCGCCGGAAGCCTGGGTCATGGGTCGCGGTCGCATCTCGCTCGATCGGCCGGTCATCGCTGGCATTCTGAACGTCACGCCCGATTCGTTCAGCGACGGTGGGAGGTTCCTCGATCCCGATGCCGCCTTGCGCCACGCCGAGTCACTGATCGCGGTGGGCGCCGACCTCCTCGACGTGGGGGCCGAGTCGACCGGACCGGGGAGCGCGGGACCGGTACCGGTGGAGGAGGAGTGGCATCGGCTGGCGCCCGTCCTCCGTGCGTTGGAGGCCCGCTTTCCGGAGGTGCCGCTGAGCGTCGATACGGTCAAGGCCGAAACGGCACGCCGCGCGCTCGACAGCGGTGCCTGGGCCATCAACGATGTGTCGGGGCTCAGGATCGATCCCACGGTGGCTGACGTCTGCGCCGCCCACGATGCGGGACTGGTCCTGATGCACTCGAGGGGCGCGTTCGACGAGATGGCCAGCTACGCACACGCCAGCTACGGGCACGTGGTGGCCGAGGTCGTGCGCGAGCTTACAGGTGGAGCTGCTGTTGCGGAGGCCGCCGGACTCGATCGAAGCCGAATCGTGCTCGATCCGGGTCTCGGGTTCGCGAAGATCCCTGAGCAGAACTTCGAAGTGCTCCGCGACCTGCCGTCTGTCGCCGGTCTGGGCTACCCGGTCATGGTGGGGCCGTCCCGCAAGCGGTTTCTGGGGGCGATCACGGGTCGGGAGACACTCGATCGCGACCTCGCGACTGCCGCCGCTTGCGTTATCGCGTATCTTGGAGGCGCCCGGCTGTTCCGGGTTCACGCCGTCGCGCCGACCCTTGAGTCGCTAGCCGTCGCCCACGCCGTGCGGAGCGCCTGATGTCGTTCGAGCAAATCCGGTTCTTGATCCCGGACTGGTACGACGTCCTCCAGATCCTGATCGTCGCGTACATCATCTACCGCGTGCTCCTCTTCCTCGCCGGCACGCGGGCCCTCCAGATCCTGCTGGGCATCACGGCGTTGGTGCTCGTGTACTTCGCGGCGCTGGTTCTCAAGCTCAATATGATCAGTACGCTGCTCGGCGTGGTGTTCACCTATGGTGCCTTCGCGGCCATCGTCGTGTTTCAGCCCGAGCTGCGGCACGCGCTGGCGCGCCTTGGCCGGACCCGCATGATCGGGTTCTTCGCGGGGACGAGCAAGAACGTGGTAGTCGACGAGATCGTGGACGCCGTGGGCCGACTCGCGCGCAACGGCACCGGCGCGATCATGGCGGTCGAGCGGGAGGTGTCGCTCGACGGCTATCTCGAGAGCGGAACCGCGATGCGGGCGACAGTCTCCGCAGATCTTCTGGCCACGATCTTCACGCCCTACTCTCCGCTTCACGATGGCGCAGTGTTGATCCGGGGCGATCAGATCATTGGGGCCGGGTGCGTGCTTCCGCTCACCCAGTTTCCAGTGAGCGATCGCTCGCTCGGCACCCGCCACCGCGCGGCGCTCGGCCTGTCGGAAGAGACCGACGCGGCCGTCGTCGTCGTGTCGGAGGAGACCTCCAACATCTCCGTGGCCGTGCGCGGCAACCTGCGGCGGGGCGTGACGCCCGACCAACTGCGGGAGCACCTCGCAGTGTCGGGCGGAGCTGGTCTTGCGCTGTCGACGGCCTCTGGTGACGCTTCACCGGCCTGATCCAAGACCCTCATCGACGTCGAGCACCTGATGGAGCCGCACCAGACGGCAGTCGCCGCGCCGCCCTATCGCCTCGCCCTGGCGGTCTTCGTGGCCGTGTTGGCGGGGTATCTCGTGACCCTCGCGCCGACCGTCACGTTCTGGGACGCTGGCGAGCTCATCGCGGCGGCTAAGATCCTCGGCATCCCGCACCCGCCCGGCACGCCGCTTTTCGTACTCATGGCGAATATCTGGGGCGAGATCGTGCGGATTGGCGAGTTCGCGTTACGCACGAACCTGCTGACCGCGGTGTTCAGCGCCTCGGCCGCCGCGCTCTTCTTCCTGCTCGTGTGCCAGGCGCTCCGCGGATGGCCCCACGCCGACTCGGCGGAGGATCGCGTGTTCACGTTCGGCGGTGGCGTGGCAGCCGCGCTGGTCTCGGCGTTCACGTTCACCGTCTGGCAGAACTCCAACGAGACCGAAGTCTATATGGTGGCGGCCTTCAGCATCGCGGCCGTCTCGTGGCTGGCGTGGGTCTGGCGACAACACCGTGGGGGGGAGCGGGCACCGCATGTGCTTCTCCTGATCGTGTACCTCGAGGCCGTATCGCTTGGGAACCATCTGCTCACCCTCCTCGTCGGCCCGGCTCTTCTCGGCTTCATGTGGCACGTGCTGCGCACGACCCCTCTTCGGGACGACCGTGACCGCGCCACCGAGTGGGCGCAATGGGCAGTGATGGTGGGAGTGTGGGCGCTGCTGATCGGGGTTGGGCTTGGAAGCCCGCTGCTGCTCGCGGCTGGCGGGGTCGCGTTCGTGCTCGCCGCCGCCTACGCCATGTCGGTAGGGGCTTTCGCCTTCGCGGGCACGGTGTTGGCCATCGCCCTGGCAGGAGCGACCACCTATCTGTTCCTGCTCGTGCGGGCCAAAGTGGGGCCCATCATCAACGAGGCCGACCCATCGACGTGGTCCAGTCTGTGGGACGTGATCTCCCGCGAGCAGTATCCACCCCGCTCGCCGATCGACAATCCCATCTACACGACCCGCGAGGGTGGGTTTCTGGATCGGCTGGGAGCCTTCCTGGGTTGTTTCTTCCAGTTCGTCGACGGGCCAGTACCAGGGGAAGACGCCGTCTTCGGCGTACCGCGCTGCTACACGGTCCGCAGTATCCCGTTGATCGCGCGGCAGATCCAGAACTATCTCCAGTACTTCGACTGGCAGTGGTCCAATGGCCTGGCGGAGCACACACCGGTGTTCGCGCCCATCCGACTGCCGTTCACGCTGGCGTTCATCGGCATAGGCGTGTATGGCGCGCAGGCCCTCCGCTGGAAAGACCGATCCGTTTTCTGGCTGTTGGTCCTGCTGTTTCTCACCACCGGCCCCGGGCTGGTGGGCTACATGAATTTCAAGCCGGGCTATTCACTGGCCTGGGATCTGTTCCCGAGCATCGAAATGCACGAGGTGCGGGAGCGGGACTACTTCTTCACGGTCTCCTTCCAGGTGTGGGGCCTGTTCGTTGGCATCGGGCTCGCGACGCTCTACCGCCGCTTGCGGGCACGGTTGGCCGAGAGGGGGAGGGGCCGCCGCTGGGGAATGCTGCCGGCGGGCGTGCTGGGAATCGCCCTGGTGCCATTCGCCTTCAATTTCACGGCGGCCTCGCGAGGACACGGACCCGACACCACGCTCGCGCGCGACTTCGCGTACAGCCTCCTCCAGTCGGTGGAGCCCTACGGCATCGTCTTCACCAACGGCGACAACGACACCTTTCCGCTCTGGTATCTGCAGGAAGTGGAGGGCGTACGGCAGGACGTGTCGGTCGTGAACCTGTCGCTGGGCAACACAGACTGGTACATCCGCCAGCTGCGTGACAATCCGGTGCGATCGTTCGATCCGACGCAAGCGCCCTGGTATGCGGACCTCGCCCCGGCCGAGATTCCGGGGCCGTTGCACACGCTCACCGACCGAGAAGTGGGAGAGTTCCGGAGCTTCCTGCTCGGTCGGGCCATGACGTTCCCAGCCGGGCGACTCCGGGTCACGTTCGAGGAGAACAGCGCCTTCTATGTCTATGATCAGCTGATTCTCCGGCTCATTCAGGAGAACTGGAACCGAAGACCGATTTACTTCTCGATGACGGCCGGAACCCAGAACTGGGTGCGATTGGCCGACTACGTGACGCAGCAGGCGATGGTGTTCCGCCTGCACGCCGCGGAGCCACCCGATACGTCGCGCTTGGCACCGGGGATCTTCGGCGTGCCGCTCGACGTTCCGCGCACCGATTCCCTCGCGTGGAACATCTACCGGTACAGCGGCCTGCTCGGAGTCGATTCGCTGGCGATGGAGCCCACGAGTCGCAACATCGCGATCAACTTGAGCTATCCGTTCTACGGTCTCGCGTGGGCGTACGAGCTGCTAGGTGACCGAGAGCGCTCGGCCTTGAATCTGGAGCGCGGCCTTGCGCTGCACTTTCTCCCGGACATCGCAAGGGCGGTCGATTCCGGCGGCCCGGTGTTCTCCCTCCCACCGTCCCTGGCGGACACGCCGATCCCGCAGTAGCAGCACGGGAGGCGCGTGATCCGAGCGGCAGCGGGACGCTTTGTTTCCACCAGGGGGCCGGCTACCTTAATTGGTTATGCATTTCGCCGCCCTGCCCGCGAACCTCGCCCGCGTTCGGGAGGAGATCGCCGCGGTGCAGCGAGCGCACGGTCTCACCGGGCCTGTGCGCGTCGTGGCCGTCACGAAAGGCCATGATCCCGCAGTGGCGCGAGCGGCGGTGGAAGCGGGTCTTCGGGACCTGGGAGAAAATCGGGTGCAGGAGGCGCTCGGCAAGCTGGACGCTCTGGCCGATCTCGACGCGAGCTGGCACTTGATCGGGCATCTCCAGACGAACAAGGCCAAGCACGTGCCCGGGCGCTTCGCCATGGTGCACTCGATCGACTCGCTGCGGGTGGCGGAGGCGCTCGAGCAGGCGATAGCACGGCGGGCGCCGGACACCCCACTGCCCGTGCTGCTGCAGGTGAACGTGGCCGGTGAACGGCAGAAGAGCGGCTGTGCGCCCGACGAGGCGACGGAGCTGCTCGAGGGGATCGCAGGCATGCCACACCTAGCGCTTCGGGGATTGATGACCATGGCCCCCTTCACGGATGACGAAAGCGATCAGCGGCGCGCGTTTGCTGGATTGCGCCGGCTGCGCGACGGGCTCGCGACCCGGGGGCATGACCTGCCTGAGCTGTCCATGGGGATGTCTGGGGACTACCAGGCGGCCGTGGCGGAAGGCGCGACGATCTTACGACTGGGAACGGTGCTCTTTGGAGAGCGGCCAGCATGAACGACAATGAATTCCGGCTCACGCCGACTGACATCCGTGCGCAGCAGTTTCGGCGTTCGGCCTTCGGATACGACGTCGCCGCGGTGGAAGACTTCCGGAGCCGCGTGGCCGAGGCGTTCGAACGACTGATGCGCGAGCGCGCGGCGCTGGAAGAGCGGGTGCAGAGCACCCGAGAGCAACTCAAGGCCTATCGCGAGCAGGAAAAAGCGCTCAACGAAGCGGTGGTGATGGCGCATCAGGTGCGGGAGGACATCCATCAAACTGCCAAGCGCGAGTCGGAGCTGCAGCTCAAGGAAGCGCGCTCTCGCGCTGACGACCTGCTCGTGGAGGCGCGCACGGCCGAGACCACGATTCGACGGGATATCGAGGAGGCCCAGCGGCAGTTCGCGGCGTACATTGCGGCATTCCGGCGACTGCTCGAGCGCCAGCTCGCCGAAATCGACGCCCTGGCCGAACACGAGCGGGATGGGAGCCCGCCGGTGTGACCGTGGCCGCCGCCGCGCAGCGGACGGCCATCGATCGCGCCGTGGCGGTGATCCGCGAACACACGGCGCTCGAGCCATCCGTCGGGCTGATCCTCGGCACGGGCCTCGGCGGGCTCGCCGAAGAGATCGCGATCGAGGCCGAGTTCCGCTACGAGCGGATTCCGGGATTCCCGATCCCCACGGTCGAGACTCACGCCGGCCGGCTCCTGGCCGGGCGCCTTGCCGGTGCGCCGGTCGTGGCCATGCAGGGGCGATTCCATCGCTACGAGGGCTACACGCTTCCCGAGATCGGTTTCCCCGTCCGGGTGCTGCGGGCGCTTGGCGCCGAGATCCTCGTGGTGTCCAACGCCTGCGGCGGCATGCATCCCCTCTGGGCACCGGGCGATCTCGTCTTGATCGCCGACCACATCAACCTGCTGGGCGACAACCCCCTCGTGGGACCGAACGACGACGCGCTCGGCCCGCGGTTTCCCGACATGTCGGAGCCGTACGATGGTGAGCTGCGCGGGTTGGCCCGTGAGGTGGCCCGCGATCTCAAGCTCACCCTGCGCGAGGGCGTGTATGTGGCGGTCACCGGTCCCAATCTGGAGACCCCGGCTGAATATCGATTCCTGCGGAGCATCGGTGCGGACGTGGTCGGTATGTCCACCGTGCCGGAGGTGATCGTGGCTGTGCACGGCGGCATGCGGGTGCTCGGGATCTCGATCATCACCGACGCCTGTCTCCCTGATGCACTGGAGCCGGCCGACGTGTCGACGATCATCGCGACGGCCCGGAAGGCCGAGCCCGATCTCACCCGGTTGGTGACCGGCGTGGTCGACAGGATGACCCGATGACATACGAGCCGATCGACTACACCGGTCCCGACGCCTTCGAGCGCCGTGTGCTGGAGCAGTGGCAGGAGGAGCGCCTGTTCCGGCGTACGTTGGACGCGACCCAGGGTGGTGAGCCGTTCGTGTTCTACGAGGGGCCACCGACGGCCAACGGCCGCCCGGGCATTCACCACGTCTTCGCCCGGACCATCAAGGACCTCGTGTGTCGCTACCACACAATGCTGGGGCGCTCGGTGACCCGCATCGCGGGGTGGGACACTCACGGGCTCCCCGTGGAGATCGAGGTCGAGAAAGCCCTCGCACTGAGCGGAAAAGCCGACATCGAGCGGTTCGGGGTCACGGAGTTCAACCGCCGGTGTCGCGAGAGCGTGTTTCAGTACAAGGCAGAATGGGAGTCGCTCTCCGAGCGCATCGGGTATTGGCTCGACTACAGCCGTCCGTATGTCACGTACACCAAGGAATACATCGAGACCGTGTGGTGGCTGCTGCGGCGACTCTACGACCGGGACCGCCTGTATCAAGGGTACAAGGTGCTGCCGAGTCACGAGTTGGCGCAGGGCTACGCCACCCATCGGTCGCCCTCGATCCACGTGCTGTTCCGCGTGCCGGGTGAGCCTGAGCGGTTCCTCCTGGTGTGGACCACGACGCCGTGGACACTGCCGTCCAACGTGGCCGTGGCGGTGCACCCGGATTTCACCTATGTGGAACACGAGGTCGATGGGATGCGGGTGATCGCCGAACGGGTGATTGCGGAGCAGCGCACCTTTCCCGGGGCGACCGGAGGCAAGCCGCTGGCGAGTTTTCCCAAGACCGGGGAATACCAGGGGCGGGACCTGGTGGGTTGGCGCTACGAGCAGCTGCTGGACGCCATCCCGGTCGACGCCGACCAAGCGTTCCGCGTGGTAGCCGGGGAGTTCGTGACCAACGAAGAGGGCACCGGCCTGGTGCATCTGGCCCCGGCGTTCGGCGCCGATGACTACGCCGCGATCCAGCGGGAGGGGCTCGCGTTCGTGAACCCCGTCGATGCCTCCGGGCGGTTCGTGGGGGCGGTGTGGGGGGCGATCGAGGGGCGCACCGTGTTCGAGGCCAACCCCGTGATCGCTGACCGGCTCCAGCGGGAGGGGAAGCTATTCGGTCGCTACCAGCCCGAGGGTTACGAGCACACGTACCCGTTCTGCTGGCGGTGCGACTCCCCGCTCATCTACTACGCGCGGGAGTCGTGGTTCGTGCGCACGACTGCGTACAAGGATGCCATGCTTCGCATCAACCACGACGTGGCGTGGGCGCCACCCGAGGTCGGGGAAGGGCGGTTCGGGGAATGGCTCGAGAACAACGTCGACTGGGCGCTGTCGCGCGACCGTTATTGGGGTACGCCGCTCCCGATCTGGGTGTGCGATCGAGAACGCGATCACCGCGTCGTGATCGGATCCTACGCCGAACTCGAGGAGCGATCGGGCGCGCCTTTGCCCAACGACTTCGACCCGCACAAGCCGTTCATCGACGCGCTCACTTTCCGCTGCGACCATGCGGACTGCGGCGGGATCATGCGCCGGGTGCCCGAAGTGATCGACGCCTGGTTCGACTCCGGATCGATGCCGTACGCGCAGTGGCATTATCCCTTCGAGCACGAGCGCGAATTCGAGCACCATTTCCCGGCGGATTTCATCTGCGAGGGACTGGATCAAACCCGCGGCTGGTTCTACTCGCTGCTCGCCATTGCCGCGGGGGTGTCGGACAGCCCAGCCTACCGGCATGTCATAGTGAACGGGCTGGTGCTCGACGCCGACGGCCGCAAGATGTCGAAACGCGTCGGCAACGTGGTCGATCCGTGGCAGGCGGTGGGCGAGTTCGGCGCCGATGCGGTCCGCCTGTACCTGCTGGCGTCGAGTCAGGTCTGGCTTCCCAAGCGTTTTGACTCCACCGCAATTCGCGACGTGGCGTCGGGTTTCTTGAACCGCCTGCGGAACACCTACGGGTTCTTCGCGCTTTATGCGGAGGACTGGACACCGGGTGCAGGGCCGGCGGTCGCCGACCGGCCACTGGTGGACCGCTGGCTCGTCGGTCGGCTGGACGGTCTCGTGGAGACCGTCCGAGCTGCCTGGTCGGGGTACGACGTCACCAGCGGCGTGCGGGCCATCGTCGATTTTTGCGACAACGACCTCTCGAACTGGTATGTCCGAGTCAATCGGCGCCGCTTCTGGGCGCCGGACGCCACCGCAGATCCGGCGGCGCTGGCCACCCTGTATGAGGCGCTCATGACGGTGGCACGCCTGTTGGCGCCGGCCGCCCCGTTCATCAGCGACGCCATCCATCGACGCCTGACGGGCACTTCGGCGCACCTCGCGGCGTTTCCCGAGTCGCAGGGCCGCACCGACGCCGCCATCGAAGCGGCGATGGATGCCACCCGGCGGCTGGCCTCGCTGGCCCGGGCGGCGCGCGAAGAGGCTTCCCTCAGGGTGCGGCAGCCGCTGGCTCGGATGCACGTGGCCGTGCCCCCGGCGGTTCGGGGGGCGGCGTTCGACGAGTTCATAGAGGTCTTGGCGGCCGAGATCAATGTCCACGCCGTCGGAATCGTGGTCTCCGACGAGGAGCTCGTGCGTCTGAAGCCGAAGCCCAACTTCCGGTCGCTGGGCAAGCGATATGGCAAAGACACGCCGCAGGCGGCGGAGACCACGGCGCGGCTTACGCCGGATCAGCTGCGAGAGCTGGAAGCTGGCCGAGGCGTGCGCGTGACCCTCGACGGCCGGACCTTCGACTACGATCCCGACGACGTGGTGGTCGAGCGGGCCGTGACCACCGATTGGTTGGTGCAGAGCGACGGCCCCTATGTGGCGGCGCTCGATCCCCATCTCACTGAGGAGTTGCGGCAAGAAGGCATCGCCCGCGAGATGATCAATCGGGTGCAGAGGCTACGAAAAGAGGCCGGATACGATTACAATACCCGGATTGAGCTGGGCATTGCGGGGGCCACGGAGGTCGCGGCGGCGGCCGACGCGTATCGCGACGTGATCTGCGGGGAGACGCTGGCCCGCAGACTGGAGGTCGGGATCGAGCTGCCGGATCCAGACGGGCTCGAACGGGTGGACATCGACGGCCGCGAGGCAGTCATCTCCGTCCGGCGAAGCACTCCAGACGGTACCTAGACAGCGGTCGAGCAGGCAGGGGATGAAACGGCTATGAGAAAGAAACAGCTGGCCCACCTCGAACAGCGACTTCTCGAGGAGCGAGCCCGTGTAATGAAGGAACTTGGGCACTACGACGAGCAATTCAGTGGCACGTTGCAGGCGTCCGACGGCGATCTCTCCTCTTATTCGTTTCACATGGCGGACCAAGGGACCGACGCGATGGAGCGGGAGAAACAATTCCTGTTCGCGTCGAAGGAGGGGCGGTACTTGTGGCATGTGAACGAGGCGTTGCGTCGGCTCTATGCCAAGCCTGAGGACTTCGGCGTGTGTCACGAGTGCGGGGAGCCCATCGGGTTCGAGCGGCTCGACGCCCTGCCGCACGCACGGCTCTGCATCAAGTGCAAGGCTAAGGAAGAAGATGCCAAGCGGGACTAGGCGAACGCTCTTCTGGGGCGTAGCCGGCTCGGTTGTCCTTCTCGACTTCGTGACCAAGCAGATCGCCGTGGCGACGCTTGGGCTGATGCCGACCCGGGTGCTCGGTGACTGGCTGACGTTGCGGCTTGTCTACAATCCCGGTGCCGCGTTCGGTATCCACGTCGGCTCCTACTCGCGCTGGGTCTTCATGGTGCTGGCCGTGGTGGCGCTGATCGTGCTGGGATCGATGGTTCGCCACACGGCTCCCGCGCAGTGGTTTCGCCTCACGGCCTTGGCGATGGTGTGTGGGGGGGCGGTCGGGAACCTTGTGGACCGGCTTCGATCGGTGCGCGGTGTGGTCGACTTCATCGATGTCCAAATCGGGTCGTTCCACTGGCCCACTTTCAATGTGGCCGACATGGCAGTGAGCTGCGGCGCACTGGCGCTCGCCGCGGTGCTGTGGCAGGAGGGTCGGCACTACCACGACGAGGCGGCGGAGCAAACAGACCCTCAGGAGGCCTGAGCGCATTTCGGCCATCGCGCACGCCTTTTCCATCGTCGCCGACGCCACGGAGCGGCTCGACCGCTTTCTCGCCGATCAGCTCTCGTTTTCCCGAACGCACGCCGCCCGCCTCATAGCCGATGGCCAGGTTCGGGTCAACAGCGAATCTGCCCGCGCGTCACGCACGTTGCAGCGGGGCGATCAGGTCGTCGTGGAGATCCCCGACGTGGCGCTGCCTCGACATCTGGTGCCTCGGGCTCGGGCACTCAGCGTGGTCTACGAAGACGACGCACTGATGGTCCTCGACAAGCCGGCCGGCCTCGTCGTGCATCCCGCACCGGGGCACTGGGACGACACCTTGCTCAATGCACTGGTCGCGCGGGGAACGACGCTCACCGGCGGGCAGAGCGGGCGTCCCGGGATCGTACACCGGCTGGACAAGGACACATCGGGACTGCTGGTCGTCGCGAAGACCGAGGTGGCCCACCGGACGCTGGCCGGGGCCATCGGACGGCGCCAGATCGAGCGACACTACGCTGCGCTCATCTGGGGGCACGTGAGCGGTCAACTCGACATCGACGCGCCGGTGGCCCGGCATCCGAAAGACCGCAAGCGGATGGCCGTGCTCGCGACTGGCCGGCAGGCGGTGTCGCGTGTTCGGCACGTCGCCCGGTTCCTGGTGTGCGACCTGGTGCATGTGGCGCTCGTCACCGGCCGTACGCACCAGATCCGCGTACACTTGGCACACGTCGGACACCCGATCGTGGGCGATCCGACCTATGGACACGGCGGAGCGCGGCGTGTCACCGGATCGCAGCGGCCCGCGGCGGAAACGATCGAACGGGCCGCTCCACGCCAGGCGTTGCACGCCGCATCGCTGCGCTTCATCCATCCCGTGACCGGATCGCCAGTACAGTTCCGGAGCGAATGGCCGGAGGACCTTCGAGGCGCCCTGGCCGCTGCGTCGAATGACGAGCAGTTCCTTGATCGGACGGATGCCCTCGCGTACCTTCGCTTCTTCGAGGCATGACATGGACCCGGGCGGCGCTCCGTCCATGGACGACACGCACGCGGGATCCGCGGGGAGACGAGGCATCCCACCGGCTAACCAACAGTCGACCGATCGCCCCGCAGCCCATGCCCGGCCCGTGATGGCCCTGCCCATTGACTCGTCGGCGCGCACGGCCCCCTCCGAGCGCGATCGCACCATTCTTCTGTCGCTGATCGACCGGATCGACGCGACAGACGCGGGTGCTCATAACAACCTGGGCGTTGTGCTGTACCGTCACGGGATGGTGGCCGAGGCGATTGAGCAATTTCGTCGGGCGCTCGACGTGGATCAGGGCCTCGGGACGGCACGGCGCAATCTGGAGATCGCGTACTCCGAGTCAGGGCACTACGATCGCCAGATCGCGGTCCTGCGGGAGCGCTTGCGGAGCGACCCCGACGATCATGAAGCCCGGCGGGACCTCGCAAAGGTGTACGCCGCTCTCCGTCGGTACGATTCGGCCGTCGACGAGTTGCAGGCATTGGTTGCACGGGCGGAGCCCAGGGTCGACGTCCTCGTCGAGCTGGGACTCGCCGAACGGGCGCTCGGCCGAGCACGGGCCGCGGCCGAATGGCTCGAACGCGCCTGCGCGCTCGAGCCCGACCATGCGGCAGCGCAACGACATCTCGGCACCGTGCTCCACGAGCTTGGCCGCTACGAGGCTGCGCTGGCCTCGCTCCAGCGCGCTGTCGACTCCGACCCAAACGATCCTGAGGCCCACTACCAGCTCGCCTTCGCGCTCGGGGACCTCGGTCGCCATGAAGAGGCCAACGAGGCCACTCGGCGCGCCATTCACCTGAGCCCACTCATCGGTCGACCATCTGCCCACCTCTCGCTCGAGTCCGCCCCGAAGCGGTCGACGTTCGGAACGGGCGAGTTCGAGCGGCGTCCCAGTGCCGCCCTGGCGCACTACAATCTGGGTTTGGGGTTCCGACGCCGCGGGCTCTACGTCGAGGCGCTGCGCGAATTCCGATTGGCGCTGGAGGAGGGTGACGATCGCAACCTGGTCCTGCCCGCGGCAGCGTCAGCGCACCTCCTGCGGCGCGACCACGCCGCCGCACTCGAGCTCTACGAGCAGCTCGTCGAGGAGCTGCCCGGTCCGGCCAAGCTGTGGAACGAGCGCGGGGTCGTCTTGCACCAGCTCGGTAAGTTCGACGAGGCCCTGGCGTCGTACCGCCGGGCGGCGGACCGGGCAGAGGCGAAGCTCTTCGCTCATAACAACGCGGGCGTGGCCTACATCCATCTGGGCCGCAATGCCGAAGCCGTCCAGGCCTTTCACCGCGCCATGCAGGCCGACCCCGCGGCCGTCCTCCCTCGAGCGAACCTTGGCCTGCTCCTGCTCAAACTTCGCCAGTTCGAGTATGCCATGGACGCGTTCCGCGGCGCCCTCGAGCACGAGCCCGGCAGCCCGGCGGCGTGGAATGGCGTGGGTCTGGTGTTGACGGAACTGGGACGGCATGACGACGCGCGCAACGCGTTTGCCCGCGCGTTGGACACCGATCCCGACGATGCGGAAGCCCACTATGGCCTGAGCTTCGCCCTCTCGCGGCTCGGTGAGTACGAGGAGGCGTTGCTTGAGGTGACGAGGGCGCAGACGCTGAATCCGTATTACCAGCCCGGCCGATTCCGGCTCGCCATCGACCTCATGCGGGAGGACCCCAGCCTGGTCATCTTGCCCGAGATCGCGGCCGACGTGTCGGCCGGACTCGGCCGCGAAGGATTCGCGTTCGAAGCCGGATTGTTGGATGACCTGTTCTCGGATCTGGACGGACGAGGAACACGACCAGCCGGCCTGCCCGATTCCCCCTACCGGCGCGCCAGGGCGCTCGCCGCTGAGGGTGATCTGGAGGGGGCAACAGACGTGGCGCGCGAGGGGCTGGCGAGCGGCCACGATCCGATCGAAGGCAACGCCCTGCTCGGCGAGTTGTTCGCACGCCGCGGCCTGTATGGCGAGTCGCTGGAGCGTTACCGAGTCGCGAGGGAGGCGGCCCCGCACCGCCCGGATCTCCGACTGGGCGAGATCCGGCAGCTGTTGGCGCTTGGCAAGTCCGGCGCAGCGTTGGGCGAGGCCGCGACCCTCGCCGCCGAGCACCCCGGGGAGATTGAGGCGCTCGGGACGCTGGCAGAGGCCCGGCTCGCCATAGGCCAGCCGGCGAAGGCCCTCGAAGCCCTGCGAGAGGCGCGCGCCCGAGCCCCGCAGCGGGCGGATCTGCTGAAGCTCGAGGGAGACATCCGGTTCGCACTCGGGGCCTTCCGGGAGGCCGGTGCCGCTTACCGCGGCGCGCTGCAGCTCGAGCCATCCGACGTCTTGGCGTGGATCGGGCTCGGCCGCACGTGCGAGCGGCTCGAGGATCTCACCACCGCCGAGGCCGCGTACCGACGGGGCCTCGTGGCGGACCGCCAGTCGGCCGAGGCGCTACTCGCCCTCGCCGACCTCCATCGCCGGATCGGCGACCCGGCGCGCGCGGTGAATCTCTTGGCCGACCTCCTGTCCCGGCATCCCTCCAACGTCCAGGCGTTGGCAGCGATCGGCCGGGCATTGCTGGACGACGGTCGGCCAGAGCAGGCCCTGCATGCGTTCGAGCGTCTCTTGGCCTACGACCGCACCAACGTGCGTGCCTTCTTCCTCTCGGCAGTAGCCGAGGCCCGGCTGCACCGGTTCCGCGAAGCGGTCCGGTGTTGGGAGCGCGTGATCGAGCTGGATCCGGACGGTCCGGCGGCAACCCGCGCCCGGGCCTTCGCCGCCACGGCACTCGACCTGACGCAGATCTTCCCGGCGGAGGACCCATCCGATGGCGATTGAGGGGCCGCTACGCGAGCTCAGCATCCACGACGTCTTCCAGCTCCTCGACTTGAGCCGGGAGACCGGCGTGGTCACGGTCTCGTCCCGGGTACGACAGAATCGGGGATCCGTGTACTTCGAGCAGGGGGCGATCGTTCACGCGCGCATCGACAGCAACCCGCATCCGTTGGGCGCCGTCCTGCTCAGGGCCGGGAAGGTCACCGAGGCGGATCTCCAGCGCGCCGCGGGCATGCAGCAGCGCGGCGACAAGCGTCGGCTCGGCGAGATCCTCGTGGCCATCGGGAGCCTGAGTCGACGCGAGCTGGATCGGCAGGTCCGCTTGCAGATCGAGGAGGTGGTCTTCGAGATCATGAGTTGGCGCGAGGGGTACTTTGCATTCCTCGAAGGACCGCTCACCGACATCGCTGCGGAGGCCACTGTTCGGATCCCGACCGGCTTGTTGTTGCTCGAAGCGACCAGACGGATCGATGAGTGGTCGCGGATCGCCGCGCGAGTGCCGCACACTGGAATCGTGCCGGTCCTGGCCGCCGCCAACGAGGAGGGTAGTCGACTGGAGCTGCTCGCCGCGGAGTGGGAGCTGCTTGCCGTCGTGAATGGCGAACGTGATCTTCGCGCCATCGGTGAGCTGTTGGGACGGTCGGAATTCGATACCGCGCGCACCGCGTTCGGTCTAGAGAGTGCTGGACTCATTCAACTCGTGGATGAGTCGGACGCTGCGGGCTGGACCGGAGACGCCGGACCCGATTTCGAGTCCCTGCTCGAGCGTGCCGTTGCCGCGCTGGAGGCCGGCGACGTCGAGGGAGCCGAGCATTGGGCGAAAGCGGCACGCGTGCGGTTTCCCGATGAGCCGATGGCGCTGGTGGTTGCGGGGCGGGCGCACCTGCTGTCCGGGCGCCCGGCGGAAGCCGAACAGGAGTTTCGGAAGGCGCTGACTCTGGACCCGCTGATCATGGACGCCCATCGACTGCTCGGAGACGCGCTGGTGCGCCTGGGGCGGCTGGCCGAAGCCGTGGACTGGTGGAACCGCTGGCTGACCTTGGCCTCACAGTCCGAGGAGCACGCCGAGGAGGCTCGGCTCGTGCAGAATGCGGTGCGCGCCGCAGGCTCGCTCGCGCGCTTCCTCGAGGTGGCGCGTGGCTAGGGAACTCCAGGCGATGGCTGCGCTCTTCGAGCGAGACCCGGGGAGCCTCGTCTTTCTGGAACTGGGTGAAGAGCTGCGGCGGATGGGCCGGCTCGAGTCGGGGGTGCGGGTGGCGCTCACGGGTCTGGAGTGGCATCCGAGCCTCGCGGAGGCCCACGACCTCTACGCCCGCATCCTCGTCGACATTGGCGATCTCGATCGCGCCCGGGAGGTGTGGATGCGGGTCCTCGAGCGGCATCCGCGGCACGTCGGGGCGCTCAAGGGCCTGGGGTTCCTCTCCTTCTGGGACGGTGACGTCGACACTGCCCTGGACCGGCTCGAATCGGCACTGGGCGTGGATCCGACCGACTACACGGTCGTCCAGGCCCTGATGACGGTCCGGGCGGCGGTGGAAGCGTCGGAGCCCGCCTCGGAGGAGCTGTCGGTCGATTCGGTATTCGGCGGTTTCGAGGGAGCCGACGAGGGGATGCTGCTCGTCAGTGATCGCGGCCGAGTGCTGGGCGGTCGGTTACGCGGCCACGATTCGGAGGATGTGTCGGAGGAAGCAGCGGCCTACTTGTCGGGTGCGGCACAGGAGGCGGAGCGCACCTCCCGGATGCTCGGCCTGGGCGCGTGGCGCTGGATGGTGGCAGAGGCCGGGGACGGAAACGTGCACGTCAGCAGCCCGGACCCGGAAACGCTGCTGCTCGTGGTGCGCGATCGAAGTGTACCGGCGGGGCGACTGGCGGTCGTGGCCGAGCGCGCAGGCCATGCAGCGCGCTCCTGGCTCGAGGCAAGCCGACCGTGACGCACCCGTACGTTCGGCTCCTGGGACAGATCACCCGGGTCGGTGGGGTCCGCGGCGCCATGCTGGTCGTGGCCGACGATGGGCTGGTGGTGGCCGAGTCGCTGATGGAGGGCATCCGCGGGGCGGCGGTGGCGGCGTTGGCTGCGAGCCTCACCCGCCGCTTTGCCATGGTTACGAAGACGAGCGCCGTTGGGGAGCTCGGCTTCCTCCACCTCCAGGGTGAAGACGGCACGTTGGCGATCGTTCCTGCGCCAACCGGGGTGTTGGTGGTTGCCGTCGGCGGGTCGGACATGAATGTCGGACTTGCCCGCCTGGAGATGCTTCGGATTGCTGAGGTCGCGCGGTGAGACGGACGCGTGCGGTCGAGGCATGGACGGTCGAGCCGCTGGATCGGTTCGTGGGCGAGACGGGGGCGCGGCTCACGCTGCTCATGACGCCGGCTGGACAGGTGCTCGCGCAGCAAGGTTTCACACGGGCGGTGGACGTGATGGCGTCGGCGGCGCTGGGTGCGGCGATTTTTTCCTCTACCGGCGCGATCGCTCGGATGCTCGGCGAGCGGGAGTTCCGGGCGTTGAACCACCAGGGGCGCCATTACGGCGTGTTCCTCGGCGCGCTCGATGCGTCTCGGGGAAAGCTGCTGGTGCTCGTCGTGTACGGGCCGGATTCGTCTCTGGGGCTCGTCCAGCTATTCTTCGAGGATTTGGCCGAGCAGCTCGTGGTGGCGGCCCCGGAGCCTGAGGTGCGGCACGGGCCCATCCTGGCGGCCGATTTTGAGCGCGAGTTGGACGAGAGTCTCGCGAGCCTCTTCGGGCGGTGACGACGTGTCGCTAGTCAACTTCACGACCCGCGAGATCACCTGCAAGATCGTCTACTACGGACCGGGACGGTCCGGAAAGACGACGAATCTGCAATACATCTACGGGCGGGTCCCCGATGACCGTCGGGGCCGCATGGTCTCGCTCGCCACCGAAACCGAGCGGACGCTGTTCTTCGACTTCCTACCGCTCGAGCTCGGGACCATCTCGGGCTTCACCACACGGTTTCACCTCTACACGGTTCCAGGCCAGGTATACTACAATTCCACGCGCAAGTTGGTGCTTCAGGGCGCGGACGGAGTGGTCTTTGTGGCCGACAGTCAGGTTCGGCAATTGGACGAGAACATCGAGAGCCTGCAGAACCTGCAGTCGAATCTCATCGAGATGGATGACGACATGCGTTCCATGCCTCTCGTGCTGCAGTACAACAAGCAGGATCTGCCGCCGCAGCTGATTCTCCGCCCGCCGGAACTGGACGAGGCGCTGAACTTCTGGGGGTTGCCGTCGTTCCCGTCGGATGCGCTGCGCGGCGTGGGCGTGTTCGAGACCCTCAAGGCGATTTCGGAACAGGTGCTCCGCAAGCTCAGCGAGGAGGCGTCACAGTGAGCGCGGAGCTCAATCCCCGGCTCACGTTTGATGCCTTTGTCGTTGGGGCGGCCAATCGGCTCGCCGTCACCGCCGCCCGCACGGTGGGGGAGTCACCCGGCACGGCGTACAACCCGCTGTTCATCTACGCTCAGAGTGGTCTTGGCAAGACGCATCTGCTGACGGCCATCGGGCATTTGTCGCGGCGACTCGCTCCCGGGGCGGACGTCGAATACGTCACGCTCGAGGAGTTTGTCGAGTGGTATCAAGCCGCCGTTGCGGCGGGGCAGAGCGACGCCCTCCGGAACCGCTTCGCGCGGGTCGACGTCCTGCTCGTCGACGACGTACAGTTCCTCACCCATCGGCGCGAGATGCAGGCCGAGCTCCTGCGCATCGTAGAACAGGTGCAGGCGGGGAATCGACAGATCGTGCTCACCAGCGACCGCCCCCCCGCCGAGATCCAGGAGCTCGACGAGCGACTGTTGACGCGGTTCGACGGCGGCTTGGTGGTGGACATCGACTCCCCGGATTTCGAGACACGGCTCGCGATTCTCAGGCGTCGGGCCTCGGAACGGGGTGTGGCGATCGGCCCCGGGGTGCTCGAGGTGGTGGCAGGGTTCGAGGTGCAGAACGTGCGCGAGCTCCTCGGGCTGCTGAACCGACTGGTGGCCTATCAGGCGGTGAGCGACGTGGCGCTCACGGGAGACGTGACCCGTCAGCTCCTCTCGGGCGAGGCGCCGCCTCCCCGACGCCACGCGTCGATCCCCGAGGTTCGACGGCCCACGGGCGACGAGTTCGCGGATTTCCTGTCGGGCATCAGCCACACCGTGCACGAGCAGGTGGAGGTGTGGCGCGCGCGCGTGCTCGAAGCGATCAAGCGCTGGGCTGGTGACGGGTACCGGACAGCGCGGCTCGAGGCGCTGCTCCAGCAGGAGGTCCCCACGGGGGTCGAGCGGACCGTGCGAGAGTACGAGCGGGACATCGACCGGCTGCGTGGGTTCCAGCGGGCCATGGCCCGGGTGGATCCCAATCGCGTCAGTGATCCGATCTTCTTCGATCCTGATCGTATCGAGGAGGCGGACAGCGTAGTACAGACTGCCCTGAAGGAGGGTCGTCCACCACCCGGGCCGTCGGGCGCCTGGACGCTCGACACGCTCGTGGCAGGCGAAGCGAACAAGGTGGCCCTGAGCGCCGCCAACGCGGTCATCGCGAGTCCCGGCACGGCGTACAACCCGCTCGTGATGGTGGGCCCGCCTGGCGTAGGCAAGACCCATCTCCTGCACGGCATCGGGAATCAACTGGCCGGGACGCGCGACGCACGCGTGGCCTGCCTGTCGGCGCAGCAGTTCGTCGACGAGTTGCTCGACGCGATCGACGGGGATCGGGTCGAGGGGTGGCGCAAGCGCTATCGCAGCGCCACGGCCCTGCTGCTGGACGACGTCCACCTCCTGGCGGGCAAGGAGCGGTCGCAGCAAGAGCTCTTCCACCTCTACAACGCCCTGCTCGAAGATCAACGCCAGTTGATTCTCACGCTCGTCAGTCCCCCGCACGAGATGGAGGGACTGGAGGCTCGGCTCGTCTCGCGGCTGGAGGCCGGTCTGGTGGCCGAGTTGTCGGCGCCGGACCGGGACCTCCGGCACGGGATCGTACGCCGCAAGCTCAAGGCGAAGTATCCGGATGTGGAACCCCAATTGACCGAGTATGTGGCCGATCGACCGGCCGACTCGATCCGCACCGTGCTCAATGCGGTGCAGCGGGTCATTCGCGCGGCCGAGGCGCAGGGTGAGGCACCGACAGCCGCGTTTGCCAAGGCCCTGCTGGAGGGCGCCACGCCAGCCACGTCGCGGGTGGCCCGGCGCGTCCGCACCAGCGGGGTCCTCATCTCGCCGATCAGCAACGTGCGAAGTCGGGAAAAGATCGTCTGGGAGTGGCCGTCTCCTGAGGAACGTGTGATCGAGGAATTCGCCTAGTGGCCATCAAAGGGAGTCTCAAAGAAGCGTCGTTGGCCGACGTGCTGCAGCTGCTGTCGCTGGGACAGAAGAGCGGGTGTCTCACGGTCACCGACCGGACCAATCTGGGCTACATCTACTTCGACAAGGGTCGAATCGCATATGCGTCGATCGTGAACCGGCTTGATCGTATCGGCGACCTGCTGCTGCGCAATGGCCGAGTCACCAGGGATGCACTCGCCGAGGCTATCGAGCTGCAGTCCAAGCACCGCGATCAGCGGCTCGGAGGGATCCTCGTCTTGCAGGGATCGATCTCGCAGCAGGACCTCGAGAGGGTGGTGCGCGTCCAGATCGAGGAGGCGGTGTACCACCTCTTCACCTGGACCCGCGGCAACTTCACGTTTGAGACCGACGTGCGACCGGACGAGCAGGACTTCCAGGTGAACATCAATCCGGAGTCGCTCCTGCTCGAGGGCGCACGCCGTATCGACGAGTGGAGCCTCATCGAGAAGAAGATTCCCTCGTTCGACATCATCTTCACCGTAGACCGCGAACGCGTAGCGAGCTCCGACGTGACGCTCACCGTCGAACAGGAGCGGCTCTTGCCGCTCCTCGACGGCTCCAGGGATGTGTCGGCCGTCATCGCCGATTCCGGTCTGATCGACTTCGAAGTGGGCAAGGCGCTCTACGGGCTCGTGACCGCGGGCTTCCTGCACCGCACGGGCCGCAGCCAGGCGCCGCGACCCCCCGTGGCGGGTGGGGCCCGGGCCGACGAGCATCGCAACTTGGGCGTGGCTTTCTACCGAACGACCATGCTCGACGAGGCGACGCGAGAGTTTCGCCGGGTGGTTGAGCTGCTCCCCAATGATGGGGGGGCGTTCTTCTATCTCGGTCTGATCGCGCTCAAGCAGGGTCACTGGGAAGCAGCGGCGGCCTATTTCACGCAGGCGTTAGATCATGGAGGTCCGCGTGCCGCGGCGCTGTCGAACCTCGCCCTGAGCCACGAGAAGGCTGGCCGGTTCGATGAGGCGGAGAATGCCTACTCGGAAGCGGCGGCGCTCGCGCCGGCCGATGCGCGGGTCCTGACGGGATGGGGCATCGGAGCGCTCCATCGGGGCGACTTCGAGGTCGCGATCGGACGGCTGGACCAGGCCCGTGACGCGGTCGGCGAACGGCGCCTCAGTCCTCTGTGGTACTGGGCACGCTCCCTGTCTGCCGCAGCGTTGGATCGGCTCGACGAGGCCGAAGCGCTGTTGCGCGAAGGGCTCACGATTCACCCCGATCATATCGTGCTCGCCAACAACCTAGCGGTGCTGCTCGAGACGCGGGGCGATGTGGAGGAGGCGGCCGGATTGCTGCGGGCGACCGTGGCGGACGAGCACGTGATCCCGCAGGTGTCCAAGAACCTCGGTGACCTGCTGTACCGGGCGGCTCGCTACGACGACGCGTGGGAGGCCTATCAGCGGGCCGTTCGCCTCCAACCCACGTTGGGCGATGACGTGTACTTCCGCCTGGGGAACATCGCGTACAAGCGACAGGACCGGCAGCTCGCGACCGAGTACTGGAACCGCGCGCTCGAGCTCAACCCCAAGCACGAACTCGCGCGAACGAATCTCGAGACGGTGAGCGCTCTCTCATGAGCGGGGAGACGGGCGGCCGCCACCGGAGGCCACCATGACCGACGGATCGATCACGTCCCTGCGGGCGACGTTCGACGCGATCGCTCGTCGTCTCGATCAGGTACGCACGGGTGAGGACCGGGAACGGGTGAAGCGGGAGATCATCCAACTGTTCAAGATGGTGGATCAGACCATCGTCGATCTGACTGCGCTGAAGGAGGACATCCGCCTCCTCGTCGACAAATACAAGCGACTCGCGCAGAGCGAGAAGGGCGACAGAGTACCTGGGTTTCCCGGGACCGCGCCCGCGGTCCATGCGGACCACATCGGCGCGTCGACCTTCATCGAAAAAGGGTGGAGCCTGATCGCGCTCGGTGACTACCCGGGGGCGATTCAGGCCCTCACCAAGGCGCTCACCCTGTCACCTAACGACAGCCAGGCGGAATCGCTTCTCGGGTGGGCGCAGATGCTCCATGAGGAGTACGATGCGGCACTTGGCACCTTTCAGAAGGTGCTCACACGCGAGCCGGGCAATTCGCTCGCGCGCATCAACGTCGGGTACATCTGTCTCAAGAAGCAGATGTTCGGCGAGGCGATCGAGCATCTCTCGAAGGCCATTCGACTCGATAACGACAAGAAAGCGACCCTCTACGCGCACTATTATCTGGGACTCGTCTATCTCGCCCGCGACATGCTCGACGATGCCCAGACCTTCTTCGAGAAGACGCTGAAACTGGGTCCCAACCTCATCGAGGCCTACTACGAGCTGGGACGGGTGCAGTGGTTTGCGGGTGACCGCGAGACAGCGCGTCGGACGTGGGAGCAGGGCTTCCAGGCCAACAAGTTCAATCCGTGGGGAAAACGCTGCCAGGAAATGCTCGAGTTGGCCGCGGCCGGACAGGAGCCTCCACGCTAGTTCCCCTGCTGTTGATCGCGCTCCAGACCACGACGCCTAACGTCGTACACGTGGGCCGAGTGAGCGTCGTCTATTGGTCGGGCTCGGAACGGTCGGCCACGACGTTGGCGGAGATTGCAGATCGCATGAATCGGTGGCCGGGACTGCCCAACGCGCCCGCGCAGCGGATTCGCATCATTCTGAGCGCAAATGATCGGCAGTTCGACTCGCTGACCGCGGGCCGGATCCCCGAGTGGGGAGCCGCGGCCACGTTCCCGGCCACGCGCACCATCGTGCTCAAGCCGACGCCCGACTTCCAGCGCGTGCTCCGCCACGAGCTCGCGCATCTCGCGCTGCACAGTGCGATACGCCGCGTCCCTCGCTGGTTCGACGAGGGCTACGCGGCGCGTGCGGCCGGCGAGTGGGACCGCCTCGAGGCCCTGCGGGTGAACTGGGCACTGTTGCGAGGTGTCGGGCCGTCCTTGGACGAGTTGGACCGGCACCTCCGATCCACAGGGCGTCCGACGGAGGCGGAGGCGTCCTATGCACTCGCGACGTCGGCGGTTCTCTATCTGGAACGGCTCGGCGGAGACCGGGGGCTCGAACCCCTCCTCACCACGCTCGCGAGCACGGCGGATTTCGACCTGGCTCTGCGGGCTACCCACCAGCTCACGCTGGGACAGTTCGAGACACTCTGGCGGAAGGACCTTCGCAAACGCTATGGTTGGCTGTTGCTGGTCACGTCGCTGAGCGTATTCTGGGGCTTTGTGGCCCTGATTCTCGTGGCGCTGTGGACCCGTCGCAGGCACCGGGATCGGCTTCGCCGCGAGGCCTTGGACGAGGGCTGGGTCGTGCCAGTGGACGAGTGGAATCCCCAGGCGTGATGGCTGGACTTCGGATTCTTGACGCTCATGGAACCTGCCATTAGGCTGAGGGTCTATGATCAATAGGGCGGGGTCGCCGGCACGGCTGCAGTTTCGCCGACGCAACGGGGTGCTACTGAGCGCGGCGGTCGTTTCGCTGGCGGTGGGGTACTATCTCCTCGCGCAGGGGTCTACTGGATTGGCCCCGATGTTGCTGGTTCTGGGCTATTGTATTCTGTTCCCATTGGGGCTGGCGCTGTGAGGGCCCACGCCGAGGGGCGAATAGCTCAGGGGTGCAGAGCGCCTGCCTTACAAGCAGGAAGTCGGGGGTTCGAATCCCTCTTCGCCCATGTGGAGCTCAACGTGAATTGCTGGAACGCGGGAGGGTTGTCACCGTGCAGTTGATACCTTCGAGAGTGCGCCAAGGACTGATCGTGCTGGGGGCGATCGTGCTCCTCGCCGGCCATGCGCCGTGCGTCGAGGCGCAGCTCGCCCTGCCACGATCCGACGAGCGGTTCCTCTTTCTCATCCCGAGCCCCGCTCCCGGTACTGACTCGAGCTTCGCGGTTGCGCTGGCCGACGAAGTTCGGACGCGTCTCCGCAACAAGATGCGGCACAAGCTGATCGTCATTGAGAGCCGCCAGGTCTGCGAGGTCCTCGAGCAGTCGGCCTACAACTGCACGACGATCCTCAGCCCCGCCGATGCCGACCGGCTCGCGCGAGCGCTGCAATCGGACGTGTATGTGACGGGCACCGTGAGCCACGACGGGCCCACTCCCGTTGGGCTGTTCCGGCTCGTCGACATCGGGAATTCCGGTCTGTCCGGGTGGACCACCGTGCGGGGCACGCCGGGCGATCCGGCACGCTCGTTCGCCCAGGCCGTGGTCGACACGTTTGAGAATCAGGTGCGCGCCGCTGAACACGCGCGGGAGTGCTCCGATCGTATGGGACGCGGTGACTTCCGCGAAGCGCGGGAGCGGGCCGAGCGCGCGTTCCGGATCTATCCCAATCACCCGGCAGCGGCGCTGTGCGCCGAGGTGGTGTCAGAGGCGCTCCGGCAGCCACCCGACAGTCAGATCGCCTATCTCCGCCGGGCAGTGCGAGGCGACTCGCTGCTGCCGAAGGCGTGGGAACGGCTGGGACGACTCCATCAACAGACCGGGGATTCCACCGCCGCCCTCGACGCGTTTGCACGGCAGAGCCTGCTCGACAGCGCCAATCGCGATCTCCGGATGGGCGTCGTTGCCGGCGCCATCACGCTCCGGCGATTCGATGTCGCGCAGCAACTGGCCGACGATTGGCTCGAACGCAGCCCGACCGATCTCGGGATGATGCAGCTCAAGGCGCGCGCGTGCGTCGAGGGTGGCGTATGGGACTGCGCGCTCCAGGCGCTCGCCGCCCAATTCGAGGTCGATTCGTCGCTCGCCAAGGATACGGTGTTCTACCAGCAGATCGTCGGCGCGGCTCAGGCGCTTGGCAACGTCGAGGCACAGCTGGAGTGGTCGGCCCGCGCGATGACGGAAGTTCCTGGCTCGGTGTCCCTGCTACGGGCCCACGCGAGCGCGCTCGCGACGGCCGGCATGTCCGATTCGGTCGTCCGGGTCTACGATCACCTGCTGCAACTCGATCCCATGGATTACCGGAGCGCGCTCGCGGGTGCCCGAGTCCTTTTGGAGGACTTGCCGATCGACACGATCGTTCCGCTCGACACCGCCCGCTTGCTCAAGGGGATTGGTTTCTTGGATCGGGCCACGCAGGCGACGCGGGACACGGCGGTGCTCCTGAACGTCGCCGCGACACTGTATCAGCAGGGCTCAGCCTTGGTGCAGGTGCGTAAGGCGATCCCAATCGCCGTGAGTCTCTTGCAGAAGGCCATCGCGAACGATCTTCAGGGCCGGCTGACGCAGCAGACGAATTTCTTCCTCGGCCTTGGTTTGATGTTCCGGATCTTCGAGTTCGATCCGCAGGTGGTCGAGACGAAGTCCTGCCAGCTCGTAGACGACGAGGCCCAGATGATTGCCCAGGGGAAGCGGGCGCTGCAGCTCTCCGGGGTGGGTGAAGAGCGAACCGCCCCGTACATGCAGCAGTTCCAGAACTTCGAGCAGCGAATTCCGCAGCTCAAGCGGGCCTTTGAGTGCCGTTAGGCGCTTGAATTCGTGCGGGACCCCGTCTACATTGCGACGCTACTGTAGACTGGGGCTGTAGCTCAGCTGGTTAGAGTGCCGGTCTGTCACACCGGAGGCCGCGGGTTCAAGTCCCGTCAGCCCCGCTCGAAGGAGAACAGAGGTAGACGCCGACGACCCCGTGGGATGCTCCCACGGGGTCGTCCTCGTTTTCCCGGCCGATGGTGACCTATCACGTCCCGGTGCTGGTGGATGCGGTCGATCGGCTCGCGACGGGCTACCGACGTGCGGTGGACGCCACCGCGGGCGACGGTGGTCACACCCAACGACTGCGTGCCCTGGGCGCCCACGTGCTGGCCATCGATCGCGATCCCGACGCCCTCCGCCGGGCGCGGGACCGTCTGGGTGACACCCAGATTCGCTGGGTGGAGGGCGCCTTCGCGGACGAGGACGTGCACGACCAGATCGCCGCGTTCCGCCCGGACTTCGTTCTCCTCGACCTCGGCGTGTCCTCCCGGCAGCTCGACGAAGCGGATCGCGGGTTCTCGTTTCGTCCCGGGGTCCCGCTCGACATGCGCATGGGCGGCCACGGTCCCACCGCCGCCGACCTGCTGGCGTCGCGGTCGCAACGGGAGTTGGCCCGGCTGTTTCGAGAGTACGCCGACGAGCGCCGGGCCTCCCGCCTGGCCGCGGTCATCGCCCGCCGCCGGCGCCACCACCCGTTCACCGTGAGCGATGACCTGGTGAATGCCATTCGGGAGGCACGAGGGCCCCGTTCGGGACCGTCCGACTTCGCCCGCGTCTTCCAGGCGGTCCGGATGGCGGTCAATGACGAACTGGGCCAACTCCAAACGGCGCTCCGGTCGATGCGCGAGGCCCTCGCCCCGCACGGCAGACTTGCGGTGATTAGCTATCATTCGGGGGAAGATCGCGTGGTGAAGCACGAGTTCCGGGAGTGGGCGTTGTCCTGCGTGTGTCCGGCAGGGCAACCCATCTGCACGTGTCGAGGCCGTGCGCTGGGACGCGTGGACCCGTCCCGCCCGATCGTTCCGACATCGGAGGAGATCGCTGTGAACCCTCGGGCCCGGAGCGCCAAGTTGCGGGGATTCGTGCGCGATGCGACGCCCTAGGGGCCGGCTCTGGGTCGTGCTGTGGCTGGTCTTCGTCCTCGGCATCCTGTTCTGGGTCGTGGCGCGACAGACCTCGTCGGTTATGGCCGCGGCCGAGCTCGACAGCCTTCGAGTCGAGCGCGCCGATCTCGAGGCACTGCGGACGGAACTGATCCGTCGTGTTCGGCGGGCCGAAAGCCGCAGCGTGCTCGGCGAGCGTGTCGAGAAGATGGGACTCCGATCGGCGGTCGACTCGGAGATCGTGATTCTTGCCGCACCCGATACCCTACAGCGCTGACCTGATGATCAGACCGATACGCCGCCTCCAGTTGATCCAGCTGCTGTTCGCACTGGGGCTCGTCGGACTGGTGGCCCGCGCGGCTCAGCTGCAGCTCGTGGAGGGGGAACGCCACGCCGCAACCGCGGCGGCCAATCGGACCCGTGAAAAGACGCTCGAGGCACTGCGCGGCACCATCTACGACCGGAAGGGCGAAGTGCTCGCGTACACGGAGCAGGTGTACCGGGTCGGCGTAGCGCCGAACGAGCTGCAGAATCGCGAGGACGCCGCGCGGCTCATCGCGTCCCAACTCGCCGAGCCGGTCTCGAGGGTCCGTCGCCGACTCCGGGAGCGCTGGGTCCATTTCCACGGGCCGTACACGGCGCGCCAAGTTCGGCCGCTACGCGACGTGCGAGGGGTGCACCTCGAGCCGGAGATGGCCCGTCGGTATCCGCATCCGACCCTGGGACGCAGCGTGATCGGTGTTCCGGCAGAGGAGGGCCGGCCCGCCGGCGGGATAGAGCGCGAGCTGGACTCTCTGTTGCGCGGCACGCCCGGTCGGGCCGTCGTGCTCATGGATCGGTTCCAGAACGAGTACGAATCGCCGTCCCGACTCGGCGCATTCCCCGTCCCGGGACACGACGTCTATCTCACACTGGACGCCGATCTGCAGGAAATCGTGGAAGAGGCACTGGAGAGTTCACTCGAGCGCTACGACGCGCAGGGTGGGGATGTAACCGTGCTCGATCCGCGCACGGGAGAGATCCTGGCGTTGGCCTCCCGCGGCGGTGCGAGCACCGGAGCGCTGACGAGCGTCTTCGAGCCGGGATCCACAGCGAAGCTGTTCGCAGCCAGCGCCCTGCTCAGGGGTGGGCTCGCTGATGTCGACGATCGCATCTATGCAGAGCAGGGGACGCTCGTCCTCGAGCACCGCACCATCCGTGACGAGCACCCGAGCGGCTGGCTCACCTTGAAGCAGGTCATCCAGGTCTCGAGCAACATCGGCATGGTCAAGTTGGTGGGTCGTCTCACCCCCGAGGTGCAGTACGAGATGCTGCGGGACTTCGGATTCGGAAGCCCCACCGGTGTCGAGTACCCCGCCGAAGCGCGCGGCCGTCTCCCGCGTCCTGCGCAGTGGAGCGGGACAACGGCCGCGGCGCTCGCCATGGGTTACGAGGTGTCGGTGACGGTTCTGCAGTTGGCGCAGGCATATGCGACGATTGCCAACGACGGGGTCATGTTGCAGCCGAGCTTGATCAAGGAGGTCCGTGCTCCCAACGGCAAGGTCGTTCACCGCCACCAACCCCGACCGGTCCGTCGCGTGGTGAGCCCGGAGGTGGCGAGCAAGCTCAAGGCCATGCTCCGAGGCGTCGTGTACGAGGGCGGCACCGGCGAGACGGCGGCGCTCACGAGCTACCATCTGGCAGGGAAAACCGGTACGTCGCGTCAAGCTGGACCCGAGGGGTACTACATCCCCCGCGTGTGGGCGAGCTTCGCCTCGATCTTCCCGGCTGACGATCCGCAGCTCGTGATGGTCGTCAACCTCGACGCCCCCAGGGCGGCGTACGCCAGGGCGACGGCCGCGCCGCTCACGCGGCGAGTGATCGAAGAGCTCCTCGCAGCTCGAACGGGCGCCATCGATCGCGGGCGACTCACGGTGTCGAGCGTGGAAGTTCCGGCCGCTCCGGTCGCCGAAACGCTGCAGCGCTGGGTCGTGCCATGGCCCTCGCCGGTCCCGGCGGCGGATTCGGCACCGTCCCGTCCGGTTCCGGACGTCCGCGGCCTGACGCTTCGCGGCGCCGCGAAACAACTCCACCAGGCGGGGCTGCGAGTTCGAGTGGTGGGGTGGGGCACGGTCGTTGGCAGTGATCCGGCACCGGGGCGGCGGGTGGATGCCGGCACGGTCGTTACGGTCACGGCCCGCTCCCAGGCGCCGTCTCCGTGACCACCCTCGCGTCCCTGGTCGCGGCTCTGGAGCGCGCCACACTGCTCACCGACCCGCCGCGCGTCGAGATGGACGTCACCGGGATCGCCGACGATTCCCGGCAGGTCCGACCCGGTGCGGTGTTTTGCGCCGTGGTCGGCACGGCCGCCGACGGTCATGCGTTCGCCCCCGATGCGGTAGCGCGCGGCGCAGCGGCCATCGTCGTGGAGCGGCGACTCGACCTCGACGTGCCGCAGATACTGGTGCGCGACGGCCGATCGGCAGCCGCGGTGCTGGCGTGGGAGTGGTACGGCCGCCCCGGCGACGGCCTGCGCATCATCGGGGTGACGGGTACCAATGGGAAGACGACCACGGTGTCCTTGTTGCATCACCTCCTGAATGGTGACGGCACGGCAGCGTCGATCGGAACCCTCGGCGCCTTCGACGGAGACGGTGTCCCGATCGAGGGCGTCGCCAGCCTGACGACGCCCGGTGCGGTGGCCTTGCAGGCGGCCCTGGCCGCGCTCCGATCGCGGGGGGTCAGCACCGTCGCCATGGAAGCTTCATCCCACGCGCTCGATCAGCGGCGACTCGAGACGCTCACGCTACACGGCGCCGTGTATACGAACCTGTCCCACGATCACCTGGACTACCACCCGACTGTAGAGGCGTATCTCGAGGCCAAGGCGCGACTCTCGGACTACGTGGCCCACAATGGCGTGGAGGTCGTCAACGCCGACGACGCTGCCTGGCTAGGCCTGCCAGCCAGGCAGCAGCTTCGCCGCGTATCGTACGGCCGTGCAGAGTCGGCCACGGTTCGGGCGGCAGCGGTGGAGCCGGAACCTGAGGGGTCCCGCGCGACCTTCGTCTTCGATGGCGACCCGGTGAGGGTGCGCATCCCGCTGTTGGGAGACTTCAACGTCGCCAATGCGCTGGCGGCGTCCGCTGCGGCATGGGGATTGGGGATGGTGCCCAACGAGATCGCCGCGCGACTCGCCACCGTGCCTCAGGTCCCAGGCCGCCTCGAATTGCTCGTCGCTGCCGACTACCAGATCCTGCGCGACTACGCGCACACGCCTGACGCGCTCGAACGGGCCATCGACGCGGTACGGCCGCTGACCCGTGGGCGCCTCATCGTGCTCTTCGGTGCGGGAGGCGATCGCGATCGGGCCAAGCGTCCCCTCATGGGTCGGGCGGCCTCGCGGGGTGCCGATCTCGCCATTGTGACGTCCGACAACCCGCGCACCGAAGATCCCGAGCGCATCCTGGACGACATCGAGGCGGGTATGGAGGCGCGCCCGCATCTCCGGATCGTGAGCCGACGAGTCGCAATTGCCCGTGCCGTGGCCATGCTCGAGCCGGGCGACCTCCTCTTGTTGGCCGGGAAGGGGCACGAGACCTACCAGGTCATCGGCACCGAGCACCTCCCTTTCGACGAGCGGGAGATCGTACGGTCTGCTTTGGTGGGGAGCGGACGGTGAACCCGTGGACCGGTGAGCGCGTCGCACGGGTGCTGGGACTCGCGCCGGTTCCGCCGTGCCACTTCTCGGGTATCGGCACGGACACCCGAACACTCGCGGCCGGGGCGCTCTTCGTGGCCCTGGTTGGTGAACGATTCGACGCGCACCGGTTTCTCGACGCGGCGCTGGCCGCGGGGGCGACGGGAGCGGTGGTACGAAAGGGCACGCCGGTGCCCGATGGACTCGTGGGTTTCGCCGTCGACGACACGCTGGCCGCTCTCGGGGCACTTGCCCGGGAGCGACGCCGCAGCGTCCAGGGGCCGGTCGTGGCCGTCACCGGCACGAATGGCAAGACGGCCACCAAGGAGATGCTGGCGCGCGTGGTGGGCGTTCGGTGGCCAGTCCACGCGACTCGCGGCAACCTCAACAACCTGGTGGGAGTGCCGCTCACGATCTTGGCGGCGCCCGACACCGTCCAGGCGCTGGTGGTCGAAGCCGGGGCGAGCATCCCGGGGGAGGTTGCGCGCCTGCGTGACATCATCGAGCCGTCGGTCGGCGTGGTCACGAACGTCGCAGCCGGACATCTCGAGGGGTTCGGGTCGGTTGCCGGGGTGCTCGCGGAGAAGGTGAGTCTCCTCGAGGGCGTGCCCACGGCGGTGGTCGGGACCACGCCACCGGAGCTGGCACGCGAGGCGCGGCGGGTAGCCCCTCGGGTGGTCGTGGCTGGCACCGCCGCAGAAGCCGACATCGTTCCCACCAATTGGGACCTGGATGCCGAAGGGCGCGCTCGAGTCCGGTTTCGGGAGGCCGAGGTGCGGCTCCCGCTGATCGGCCGGCACCAGGTGGACAACGCGATGGTGGCGCTTGCCGTGGCCGTCGAGCTGGGGATCGACGTGGGGCGGGCCGCTCGGGCCCTGGAAACCCTAACGCTGCCATCCGGCCGATGTGAAATCATTCGCCGCGGTGCGCTGACCGTGATCAACGATGCGTACAACGCGAACCCGGACTCCGTGCGGGCGGCGCTCGAGACCGCCGCGGCGCTCCGCGGCACGCGGTCCTTGGCAGTGGTGCTGGGCACGATGCTGGAGCTGGGGAACGACAGCGCGGCACTGCACGAGCAGGTGGCGGCGGTGGTGGTGCGCCACCGGCCGACCCTGGTCGGCGTCACCGGGGGGTTCGTTGCTGGTTTCGATAGGTGGGCTGCGGAGCTCGGCGACCGGTTGATCGTGGCCGAAGACCCTGCCACTTTGGGGCGACGGGTGGCCGATCGACTCTCGGGCGACGAGGTCGTTCTCGTCAAGGCCTCCCGCGGCGTGCAGTTGGAACAGGCCATTCCTTTCATCATTCCTGGGTGAAGACGCTCCGTGCTCTACCATCTCCTGGCGCCGCTCTCCTCCAAGTCCATTGTCTTCAACCTGTTCAACTACATCTCGTTCCGGGCCGCCGGGGCAGCGGTGACGGCCATCGTGCTGTCGTTCGTGGTCGGTCCGGCCATCATCCGGGTTTTGAGGGGAAGGCACATTGGCCAGGTGATCAGAGCCGACGGGCCGGCGTCCCACCAGGGGAAGCGTGGCACGCCCACCATGGGCGGGCTCATCATTCTGACCTCGACGCTGCTGCCGGCCATCTTGTGGGCGCCGCTGAACAATCGGTTCGTCGTCGTGGCGATCGTCGCGACGTTGTGGATGGGGTGTATCGGCTTCGTCGACGATTACCTCAAGTTCATCTCGGGGAAGGCGCGGGGACTGGTCGCGCGGTACAAGCTGATCGGCCAGGTGACGTTCGGCGTGGTGCTCGGCACCTACCTACTCATCTGGCCGCCGTGGGGCGACGTACCGGCCGCGACGACCACGGTACCGTTCTTCAAGTACGTGCTGCTCCCCCTGCCGGTCGTGCTGTACGTGGCGTTCGTGGCGTTCGTCGAGACCGGAACGAGCAACGCCGTGAACCTCACCGACGGACTCGATGGGCTGGCGGCGGGGCTCACCGCCATCGCCGCGCCGACGTTCGCGGTGTTTGCGTACGTGTTCGGTCGGACCGATACCGCTCAGTACCTGTTCGTCTATTACCTGCCGGGGGCGGGGGAGCTCGCCGTGTTCTGCGCGGCTCTCATGGGGGCGGCCCTCGGGTTCCTGTGGTTCAACGCGCATCCGGCCGATGTGTTCATGGGCGATACGGGCAGTCTCGCCATCGGCGGCGCGTTCGGGACCGTGGCGATTCTGCTCAAGTCGGAGTTTCTGCTGCTTGTCGTGGGCGGTGTGTTCGCGGCGGAAACGGTGTCGGTGATCGTCCAAACGGGCGCCTACCGCTGGCGCAAGCGCACTCGCGGCCGGGAGTACGCGGATCAACACCGCGTCTTTCGGATGGCCCCGCTGCATCACCACTTCGAAAAGCTCGGGTGGGCCGAATCGAAGGTGGTCGCGCGGTTTTATATCGTCGGCATTCTGTGCGCCCTTCTGGCGTTGTCGACCCTGAAGATCCGATGATTCCTGAGGCCTGGCGTCATGGGGAGGTGGCGGTCGTGGGGCTGGGAAGGAGCGGGATCGCCGCGAGCACGTGGTTGGCGAGCCGGGGGCTCTCGGTGTACGCCTCCGACACCACCCGCACGCCGGCGCTCGAGGAGGCCGTGCATCGGCTCCCACCCACCGTCACGGTGGAGCTCGGCCGCCACGACCTGGGCCGCATTGGGCGCGCACGGGCGGTGATTGTGTCGCCGGGCGTTCCTCCCGACGCGCCTCCGATCGCCGCCGCCCGCGCCGCGGGCGTAGAGATTGTGGCCGAGCTGGACCTCGGGGCGCGGGCGCTGACCGATGCGAGTCTCATCGTTGTGACGGGAACCAACGGCAAGACGACCACCACGCGCTGCGTGGCGCACCTCCTGAGTGAGGCGGGGGTTCCGTCGACCGCCGCAGGGAACATCGGCCGCCCGCTCACCGATCTCGTCGATGATCCGCAGCGCCCGATGTGGATCGCCGTCGAGGTCTCGTCTTTCCAGCTGCACGACTCGCCCCATCTCGTGCCCGCGATCGGTGTGCTCACCAACCTCGCGCCGGACCATCTGGATCGGTATTCGTCGGTGGAGGCCTACTACGCCGACAAACGACTCCTGTTTCGGAACGCGAGCGACGCGTCGGTGTGGGTCGTGAATGGCGACGATGCCGGGGTGTGCGAGCTTGCACGCGGCGCCCGCGGTCGGCACCTCAACTTCAGTGTGCGGGGGCGTGCAGACGCCTGGCTCGATCGGACGTGCGGCGATCTGATGCTCGACGGCACGGCGCTCGTGCCCCGCACGTCCCTGCAGCTCCTTGGGGATCACAACGTCGAGAACGTGCTTGCCGCCGCCTTGGCGGTGTGGGCCGCCGGCGTCGATCCCGCTGCGCTCGCGAAGGGCATTGAGAGCTTCCGCCCACCCGCCCACCGGCTCGAGGCGGTGCGGACCGTGGGATCGGTCACCTGGATCAACGATTCCAAAGCCACCAACGTGGCAGCGGCTGGGGTCGCGCTGCGCGCCATGGATCGCCCCTACGTTCTCATCGCGGGCGGTCACCCCAAAGGCGAGTCCTTTGCCCCACTCGCCGCGCCGCTGAGCCCATGGTGCCAGCGGGTGATCGCGTATGGCGAGGCCGCTCCGCAACTGGCGAGCCAACTCGGCTCGACCGGCCTCGTGGAGGCTGTGGAGCGATTCGATGACGCCGTGTCTCGGGCGGCGCTGGCCGTGCCACAGGGCGGGGCCGTGCTGCTCTCTCCGGCGTGCGCCAGCTTCGATCAGTTCAGGAATTTCGAGGAGCGCGGCGACCGCTTCCGCGCCCTCGTGGCGGCACTCTGATGGTGACGCGCGACGAGACTCATCTCTGGGAGAGCCGTCTGCTGGGGATCCTCGCGGCCACGCTCGGCGTGTTCGGGGTGGCAGTCGTGTATAGCGCATCGAGCATCTGGGCCGTCCAGGACGGGTACGCCGGGAGCCATTTCGCTCGCCAGCAGCTGCTCGGAGTGATCGTCGGTGTCATTGTGTTGGTGATCGTTGCCAGGGTGGACTATCACCGGTGGCGACCGCTCGCCTGGCCGTTCCTTGGTGTCACAGCGCTCCTGCTCGTGGTGCTGATCCTGCCGTTCACTCATGCCGTGGCGCCCGAGGTAAACGGCGCGCGCCGCTGGTTCAGCGTGTTCGGGTGGAGGATTCAGCCCTCGGAGGCTGCCAAGTTCGTCGTCGTGCTGTGGACCGCGATGCTTGCCGCCCGGAAGGGGAACAAGTTGCGTGGGTTCCGCGGAGGGATCCTGCCGTTCCTCGTCATCCTCGTCCCGCTGTCGGCCCTCGTGGTAATCGAACCCGATCTCTCGACCGGGGCCATCCTGCTGGTGATCGCCGGGACCGTCCTGTTCGCTGCCGGGGCCAGAATTGGGCACTTCCTCCTGCTCGGCCTGGTGGCGGTACCGATCGCCTGGCACCAGATCGTCTCGGTGCAATACCGTCTGGCTCGGCTTACCGGCTTCCTGAGCGCCGGCAGCGATGCCGCGGAGGCCAACTGGCAGATCAATCAGTCCCTCATCGGGATGGGAGCGGGTCGGACCGTCGGGGTCGGGTTTGGCGAGGGGCTCCAGAAGCTCGGGCACCTCCAGTACGCATACTCGGACTTCATCTTCAGCACGATCGGCGAGGAATGGGGCTTCGTCGGCGTATGTGTGATGGTTGGGCTCTTCGGGCTCTACCTGATCCTAGGATTCCGGATCGCGCGTCGCGCGTCGGACACCTTCGGCATGCTCCTCGCTACCGGGCTCACCGTAATGATCGGGCTGGCCGCCGTGCTGCACATCGGCGTGACGATGGCTGTGGTGCCAACGACCGGGATCTCGCTGCCGTTTATCTCATTCGGCCGGTCGTCCCTGCTGGTGTCGTTCCTCGCCACCGGCGTGCTCATGAACATCGCGATCCAGCGTTCACGGGCGGAGTCCAGAGCGTGATCCGGGTGCTGATCGCGGGGGGCGGAACGGGTGGCCATTTGATGCCCGCACTTGCCCTCGCCGACGCGCTGCGCGCCGAAGCCAAGGACGTCGAGCCGGTGCTGGTGGGGGCAGCGCGCGGTGTCGAAGCCCGCATTCTCCCGACGCGCCCCTTCCGCTACCACCTCCTTCCGGCCGAGCCGCTCTACCGTCGTGCCTGGTGGCGGAATCTGCGCTGGCCACTGATTCTCGCCCGACTGCTCAGGTCCGGCGCGCGGCTGTTGGCGGCGGAGCAGCCGGCGGTGGCGGTGGGGACCGGAGGCTACGCGTCCGGGCCCATCCTGTGGCAGGCCATGCGGCGTGGGGTGCCGCTGGTGCTTCAGGAGCAGAACGCCTTTCCGGGCCTCACGACGCGGTGGCTCGCCAGCCGAGCCCGGCAGGTTCACCTGGGGTATCCGGAAGCCCGGCTCCATCTCCGCCCAGGCCGCCGCACGGAGGTGTGCCAGTACGGCAACCCCATCGTACCGCCGCTCGACCCACGGCCCGACCGGGCCGAGGCCAAGACGCGGCTCGGCCTGCCGGCCGATGCCCCGGTGGTGTTCGTCATGGGGGGGAGCCAGGGAGCCAGGGCCGTCAACGAGGCCGTGGCGGGCGCCGTGAGAAGCGGGGCGTTCCGGGGCTGCGGTGTGCTATGGAGCACCGGGCCAGCGATGTACGATGAGTTTCGCGCCCATCACCGGGAGCCCGATTGCATCGTGCGGCCATTTTGGGACCCCGTGGCGGATGCTTACGCGGCGGCGGATCTCGTGGTGGCCCGAGCGGGGGCGATGACGACCGCAGAGCTGTGTGCCTGGGGACTGCCGTCCGTGCTAGTTCCGCTGCCGACCGCCGCCAGCAGCCACCAGGCCAGAAACGCCGAGGCGCTAGCTCAGGCGGGGGCGGCCGTGCACCTTGGCCAGGACCACCTTGGTCCCAAAGCGCTCGCGCGCACCGTTCGTCAGCTCCTCGATTCCCCCGCCGACCGGTCCCGGATGGAGGCCGCGGCACGGGCCCGAGGGTACCCGAAAGCAGCCCAAAACATCGCCCGCCACATCCTGTCCCTAGTGAGCTAAGTCCAGTACCTTTCGCAACTTTCGCGATCGCCTTATATTAGCTGCCCACCGATGCACCTTTTTGCCCCTGACGATCCCCGACCCATCCATTTCATGGGGATAGCGGGCGCTGGGATGAGTGCGCTGGCACTCGTCGCCCTGCGCCGCGGGGTTGCCGTCTCCGGCTGTGACGTTCATCCCGAAGCCGCCGACGAGTTGCGGCGGCAGGGGGCCGAGGTGCTGTCGGGCCACGATCCAAGCCACGTAAGCGACTCTCGCGCATTGGTTTACACCGCTGCGGTTGCCGCCGGTCATCCGGAGGTCGCCGCTGCGCGGGCCGCCGGCCTGCCGGTGATGACCAGGGCGCACGCGCTCTCGGCGGTGGTCGAGGGGGGGAAGGTGATCGGGGTGGCCGGCACGCACGGTAAGACGACGACCACGGCGATGGTCACCGAGGCGCTCACCGCGGCCGGGCGAAACCCGACAGCGCTCGTGGGAGGGCGCGTCAATGCGTGGGAGGGGAACGTCCGGTTCGGGGGTGACGCGCTCTTCGTCGTCGAGGCAGACGAATACGATCGCTCCTTCCTCGAGCTCACGCCCACCGTCGCTCTGGTGAACAACGTCGAGGCCGATCACCTGGAGTGCTATGGCTCGTTGGAGGCCTTGGAGGAGGCGTTCATCCGGTTCGCCGGACGGGCGGAGCGAGTGCTGGTGGGGGCCGATGACGGCGGGGCGAAGCGAGTCGGCGATGCGATCGCGGTCCCGGTGTGGACTGTGGGGTTGGCCAAGCATGCGGATCTCCGGCTCACCGATGTGGTGCGCGAGCCGAAACGGAATGCTGCGGTGTTGACGCTGCCCGACGGAAACACCGTGCGGCTCGAGCTTCGCGTGCCTGGTCTGCACAACCTCCGAAACGCCGCGATGGCTGTCGGGGCGGCCCTGGCCATCGGAGCCGACGTGGACGCGTCCGTCGATGGGCTGTCAGGATTCGCCGGGGTGGGACGGCGGTTCGAGCTGCTGGGTACCGTTCGAGGGGTGACCATCGTGGACGACTACGCGCATCACCCCTCCGAGGTGGCGGCAACCCTGGGGGCGATGCGGCAGCGGTATCCCGACGCCCGGCTCGTCGCCGTCTTCCAGCCCCATCTCTTCTCGCGGACCCGCGACCTGGGGCAGGCCATGGGCATTGCGCTCGCGATGGCTGACCGGGCGGTCGTGACCGAGATCTATCCGGCCCGCGAGCAGCCGATTCCCGGGGTGACAGGTGAAGTGGTGGCAGAGGCGGCCCGCATGGCCGGCGCGGTGGTGGAGTGGGTACCCGTCCGCGGAAACGTGACCGACCGCGTGGCCGCACTGGTGGCCGACGGGGATGTTGTGGTGACGTTGGGGGCCGGTGACATCACCGACGTGGGTCGAGAGCTGATGCGGCAGCTCAGCGGCGCGGCAGCATGAAGCGGCGTGTCGCCCTGCTCGCGGTCGTCCTCGGGACGGTGGTGCTGGCGTACGTGTTGTTGCCGCTAGGGCTACGGCAGATCGACTTCTTCCGGGTGCGCCAGGTCGAGCTGGTCGGCGTGCGGTATCTGGCCCCGGAGCGCGTGCTTGCCGGCCTCGGGCTTCCGTCCGACCTCAACTTGTTCGATCCGCTCGGTGACCTGGAACAGCGGGCCGAATCGGTACCTGGGATCGTGCGGGCCACCGCGGCGCGGCGCCTCCCGGCGACGCTCCGCATCACGGTCGTCGAGGAACTGCCGGTCGCGTTTGCGCGCGGGGGCGGTGGGCTCATTCCGCTCGACGGCGCGGGGCATCCGCTTCCCTACGACGCCGCGGCGACGGGGTTCGATCTCCCGATCGTCGAGCGACCGGATTCGGTGCTCACGCGGATCCTCACGTTGGTGCGTCGGGCCGATGCGACGCTGTTCGAGCAGGTAGATGCCGCCCGGCGCGGTCGCGACGAATCCGTTATTCTGGAGGTGGGCACTCGGCGCGTCCTGTTGGGCTCGGGCGCGGTCGAGGACGATATTAGAGCCGTGCGAGCCGTCCGACTGCACCTCACGCAGCAGGAGATCCCGTTTCGGGAGCTCGATGCCCGGTTCGAGGGATGGGTCGTCGTACGTCGGGGGAGAGCGTGAAGCGTGAATCGGTAGTCGCCGGGCTGGACATCGGCAGCACGAAGACCTGCGCCGTGATCGCGGAGGTCGCGGGCGAGGGGCGGTCGGCGTCGACGAAGATCCTCGGCGTGGGTCTCGCGCGCACGACCGGCGTTCGGCGCGGCGTGGTGCGCGACATCGACGAGACCACGCGAGCGGTGGGGAGCGCGGTGCGGGACGCCGAACGGATGGCGGGAGCCAAGGTCACCGGCGTCTACTGCGGCGTCGCCGCCGAGAACGTGCGGACCCAAGTGACCAAGGGCCTGGTGGCCGTGACCGGGAGCGAGGTCAAGGCGGCGGACGTGAAGCGGGTGCACGAAGTCGCGCTGAGCGTGAGCCTCGGCGACGAGCACGCGCTGCTGCTTCCGATCCCCCAGGAGTATACACTCGACAAGCAGGGGGGCATCAACGATCCCGTCGGGATGACCGGCATGCGGCTCGAGGTCGAGATGCGGATCATGGCTGTGCACAAGCAGTCGGCACAGAACCTCCGCAAGGCGGTCGAGCGTGCCGGGTACCCGGTGCACGAGCTGGTGCTCGAGCCGCTCGCGGCGGCGCAAGCGGTGCTGACCGACGAAGAGAAGGAACTCGGCTGTGCCCTGGTGGAGCTTGGCGGTGGCTCGACCACCGTTGCTATCTTCCATGACCACAAGCTGAGGCACCTGTCGTCGGATCGGTGCGCGGGCGCGTACGTGACGAGCGACCTGGTCCACGGGTTGAGCGTCACGCAGACCGACGCGGAACGCTTGAAGGAACGGTGGGGTGTCGCGTACACTCCCCTGGTCGACCCGGACGAGATGATCGAGTTGCCGGGTACGCCGGGGCAGGGGGCGCGGCACGCCAAACGGGAGTTGGTGGCGCACATCGTTCATCAGCGGCTGGACGAGATCTTCGGTCGGGTGCTCGATCAGATTGGCCAGGCGGGGTATGCCGGGCGGCTCGCTGCCGGAGTGGTGCTGACAGGTGGCGGCGCGCACATGGCTGGGATCGTGGAGCTCGGACGAGAGGTGTTCGCGATGCCGGTGCGCAAAGGCGTGCCGGAGCGCGGCATCAAGGGATTGGTCGACAGCGTGCAGGCTCCGCGGTACGCGGTGCCGGTAGGGTTGGCCCTCTACGGGATGCGTCGTTCCCTGGGGGACACCGCGGGAGACACCACCGTGGACAAGGTCTTGGGTCCGGTGAAGCGTTGGCTGCAGGAGTTCTTTTAGCCACAGGCGACAACGAGGAACGCATGGTCTTCGAACTCGAGGAATCGATCGCGAAGAACGCCCGCATGAAGGTGGCAGGGATCGGCGGGGGTGGAGGCAACGCCGTGAACCGGATGATCGAAGAGCGCCTTTCCGGGGTGGAGTTCATCTCCGTCAACACGGACGCGCAGGCACTCCTCCACAACAGAGCGGACATCAAGACCCAGATCGGCAAGAAGCTGACCCGGGGTCTTGGCGCCGGTGCCCGTCCGGAGATCGGCCGACAGGCGATCGAGGAGAATCGCGACGACGTGCTGCACGTGCTGGAAGGTGCCGACCTCGTGTTCGTCACCTGCGGTATGGGTGGCGGAACTGGCACTGGAGCGGCGCCGATCGTGGCACAGCTGGCCCGCGACGTGGGGGCCCTGACGGTCGGGATCGTGACCAAGCCGTTCCTGTTCGAGGGCCGGAAGCGGATGCGGCAGGCCGAAATCGGCATTGCCGAAATGCGGAAACACGTCGACACGATGATCGTGGTGCCCAACGAGCGGTTGCTCGCGGTGGTGGGCAAGAACGTCCCGTTCCAGGAGGCCCTCAAGAAGGCCGATGAAGTCTTGTTGCATGCGACCCAGGGGATCTCGACCCTCATCAGCATCACTGGCCTTGTGAACGTGGATTTCGCCGACGTCCGTACGGTGATGCAGAATGGCGGCTCCGCCCTCATGGGCACGGGGGTCGGGCGCGGTGAGGACCGGGCCATCGAGGCGGCGCAGCAGGCCATCACGAGCCCGCTGCTGGACAACGTCTCGATCGGCGGGTCGACCGGCGTGCTGGTGAACATCAATGGTGGCGAAGACCTCACGTTGGGCGAGGTGAATCAGATCAGCGAGATCATCCACGATGCGGCGGGCGATCAGGCGGAGATCATCTTCGGGGCGGTGCACGATCCGGCAATGGCGGGTGAGGTGCGGGTGACCGTGATCGCCACGGGGTTCGACAAGGTCGTCACCCAGCAGGAGGGACCCTTCGGCCGAGCCGGGCTGCCCGGCGTGCTCCCGTTCCCGCAGCGACCGCAGCGCGTCTCCACGCCGTTGCAGCCAACCAGCCCGACGCCACCCGTTCCCGACGCCGAGGTGGGAGAGATGGAGATCCCGACGTTCATCCGGCGCCAGATGGACTGATGCACCAGCGCGCGCTTCGCGTCGCCGGCGGGCTCGCCGCCGGCATCGCGCTCGTTCGCATCGGGACGAGCGTCTTCGGCGGTGATGACCTGCCGGTTGCACCGCCGCTCGTTGTCTCGACGGCCTATGAGGAGCGAAGCGATACGCTCAAGTCCAGCGAGACGCTTTCCCACCTATTCGCGCGCCACAACATCATCGGACCCGAGCTCCTGCAACTCCTCGAGGCAGCCGAGCCCATCGATCCCAGACGGGTCCGCGCGGGCCAGGTGTTCGCGTTTCGGTACGTGCTCAACCAGCCGGCACCGGAGCGTGTGACGGTACGGCTCGGGAGCGAGCAGATCCTCCGGCTGAAGCGGGACGTGGACGTGGGATGGCTCGGCGAGTCCCAGCCGATCTACTGGACCGTCAATACCGAGATCGCCCGGGGCCAGATTCGATCCTCGTTGTACGAGACCGTGGAGGGGTTGGTACCCGACGAGGTACTGCCACCGGCAGAACGGGCGCGCCTCACCTGGGATCTGGCCGACGGCGTGTTCGGATGGGTGGTCGACTTCACGCGGGACAACTACCCCGGCGACGGCTTCGAGATCGCCTACGAGCGTCTCACGTCCGATCTCGGGGACGTGCGGTTCGGCCGGATTCTCGCAGCCAAGGTCGAGACGCGCGGCGCGGAGAACTCGGCCTACGTCATGACCGATGACCGGGGGTTCAACGCCTACTATTCCGCCGACGGGCACTCACTGCGGCGTGCGTTCAAGCTCTACCCCGCCGAGTTCCGGAGGATCTCGTCGGGGTTTTCGCGCAACCGCTACCATCCCATTCTCAAGCAGAGCCGGCCTCATCTTGGGGTGGACTACTCGGCGGCAAGTGGCACACCGATCATGGCCACGGGCGACGGAACGGTGGTGCGCGCCAACCGCTGGGGTGGCTACGGGATCGTGGTCGTGATTCGCCATCCCAAGGGTATCGAGACGCGCTATGCGCACATGCGCAGCCTGGCCTCGGGCATCCACGCTGGAGCACGGGTGCGGCAGAGCCAGGTGATCGGGTATGTGGGAATGTCGGGGCTAGCCACGGCGCCCCACCTGCACTACGAGTTCCTAAAGAACGGTCGGCACGTCGACCCGCGAACGGCCGTGCGCTTCGGGGAAGGCGACCCCGTTCCGAAGGCGCGGCGTGCCGAGTTCGATTCACTGAAACTCCGCTACGACAGGCTGCTCGCCCCTCCAGCGGCTTCCACCATCGCGGCCGGACTCGACTGACGGCCGACGGATCGGGGGCGATGGTGACGTACCCCGTGATCCGATGCCCTGAACGGTCGGACCCATGCTGCTGATCGTCGCGATTGTCGCCGCCGCGTTCGCGCTCGGTGTCTGGATCTATGTGCTACGCGAAGATCTGGGCGCCGAGGGAGTGGGGCTCGCGACGCTTCGCGCCGTGGGTCTCGGGCTGCTGGCCCTCCTGCTGCTCAATCCCAGCTGGCTGGACGACGCCACGCCCGGGCGGACGACCGTCCTGTTGGACCGGTCCCTGAGTTTTCATGCGGCCGGTGGGCAGTGGGAGACCGCTCGCGACACAGCCCGCCGGATCGCTGGCCCACGTGGCCGCATCTTGGGGTTCGGCGCCACGGTCGGGCCCGTCGAGGACTCGGTTCCGCTCGATGGCGACTCGCGGCTCCGCGAGGCCCTCACGGTTGCACGGGGCCTTGGTGGCCCCGTCACGGTGGTGACCGATGGGGAACTCACCGATCTCGCTACGATTCCGCCGCAGCTCCTGACCGGCGTCGGGATGGTGGTCTTACCGCGCCGTGACCTGCCTGGCCTGGCCCTGTTGCACGTGGACCTGCCGACCATGGTGGCCCGTGACGACTCCGTGGTGGCCTCGATGGTCATCGGCACCTGGGGCCAGTTCGGTGGCAGGGTGAGCCTGGACGTCACCCTCGACGGTCGGCGCCTTCGCGGCGGGCAATTCGATCTGCCGCCCCCGCCGACCACGGTGCGTCGCACGGTCGTGCTCCCTCCGCGGACGTTGGCTCCCGGGACCCACGTGGTGGCGTTTCGGGTCGCCGCGGACGGCGACGTGGAATTGCGTGACAATGTTCGGCTCCGCACGATCACGGTGACGGACGTGGCGCCCATTGTGGTCATACTGGATCCGCCCGACTGGGACGGACGCTTTCTTGCGGCCGTCGTGACCGACGTGTCCGGCGTGCCGGTCCGCGGATTCGCCCGCGTGGCGGAGGAGTCGTGGATCGAGACCCGGAAGGGAACGGGCGTGACCGCGACGACCATCCGTCGGGCGGTCACCGGTGCGTCGCTCGTGGTGGCGCGGGGCGATCTCACCGCGTGGGGGGTCCCCGGCACGACCCCGGTGTGGTGGTGGTCGGTCGAGGGCGAGGCTCCGCAGGTCGGGGAGTGGTACCTGTCCGGTCCCGTCCCCTCCTCGCCGCTCCTCGCCGACCTGGCGTGGGTGGAGTGGGATTCTCTGCCGCCGCTCCTCGCTGCCACCGCGGGGCGCGGGGCGGCGGACAGCTGGACGGTTCTCGCCGCACGCGAGGGGCGGCGTGGCCCGCCGCGCCCCCTCGTGGTCGGATCGACGAGTGGCGGCCGGCGCGAATTGGTGACGGGAGGTGATGGCTTCTACCGCTGGATGCTGCGTGGCGGTGCGGGGCTCGAGGCGTTCCGTACGCTGGTGGCGGCCGGTACCGACTGGTTGCTGGCGTCTGATCGCCCTGCCCGACGTGGTCGGCTCGACGTATTGCGCGTGGTGCAGCGCGGAGTCCCGGTCGTCTTTCAGTGGCGCGGGGATTCGCCGCCGGACTCGGTGGCCGTGACCCTGCGAAGCGCCACGGCCGACGCCGTGGTTGTGCTCCGCTTCGATGTCGAGGGCAGAGCCAGCGCCTCGCTCGATCCCGGTACCTACCAGTGGCAGTGGGACGGGGAGCGGGGATCGATCGTGATCGAGGAGTACTCCGACGAGTGGCCCCCGCGCGACCGCGTGGTGCGATCGGAGCGGCCGACGGATGGAGTGACGTCGCGCATGGAAGCCTATTTGCGGCAACGGTGGTGGGCGTTCGCGCTGGTGATTGTGGCGTTCGTGGGTGAGTGGGCATGGCGGCAGCGCCGAGGCTTGCCATGAGGAAGGGTCTGTGGCAGCGGATCAAAGAAGTGGCGCTGACCGACGTGACGGTGTTGGTGAAGGGGCTCGACCACGAAACCCTGGAAGGCGTAGAGCGGGTGCTCGTGGAAGCGGATTTCGGTCCTGCCGCCCTCGACATCGCGGAGGACCTGGAGGGACAGCTCAGGCGGGGGGCGCTCAAGTCGGAGGCGGCGGTGCGCGCCTGGCTCACCGAGCGCGTCGCCGGCTACCTACCCTCGGTCTCGGCGGCGACCGGGCTCGAATTGGGTGACGGTACGGGGCCCGCGGTGATCCTCATCTTCGGGGTAAACGGCGTGGGCAAGACGACCACGATCGCCAAGCTGGCGCACGGGCTCGGGCGTGAGGGCCGATCCGTGCTGCTCGCGGCAGCCGACACGTTCCGGGCCGGCGCCCGCGAGCAGCTGCGCATCTGGGCCGACCGGCTCGACGTCCCGATCGTGGCGGGCTCCCAGGGGGGCGACCCGGCTGCGGTGGCGTTCGACGCGATCGAGGCGGCCACGGCTCGCGGTGTGGACGCGGTGTTGATCGACACCGCGGGGCGTCTTCACACGCACGGCGACCTCATGGACGAACTCAAGAAGATTGCCCGTGTCGTGAGCCGGAAACGCGTCGGCGCGCCGCACGAGAGTCTTCTCGTGCTGGATGCCACGGTGGGGCAGAACGCCTTTCAGCAGGGGCGGCTCTTCTCCCAGACCGTCCCGCTCACGGGCATCGTGCTGACCAAGTTGGACGGCACGGCCAAGGGTGGGGCGGTGCTGCGGGTCCAGCATGAGCTCGGGCTGCCTATTCGGTTCGTCGGCGTGGGCGAGGGACTCGCCGATCTGGAGACCTTCAGTCCCGCCCGGTTTGCCGAGCGGCTCCTGGCCGACTGATGCTCCAGGCGGATACACCCGTTCAGTTTCTCAAGGGTGTCGGCCCACAGCGCGCCGATGCCTTCGCCCGGCTCGGCGTGCGCACGGTGGAAGACCTTCTGTACCACATCCCCCATCGCTATCTCGATGCCACGACGGTGACGCCGATTGCCAAGGCCACCGTAGGCATGGAGGTGACGCTGGTGGGGCGTGTGGTGTCGAAGGGGGTGGTGCCCACCCGTCGGCGCCTGCGGATCTTCCGCGCGGTGTTGCGAGACGACACCGGCGTGATCGAGTGCGCGTGGCCGGGCCAGGCATTTCTCGATCGGAGCATCAAGCCGGGACAGCTGCTGCTGGTCACCGGCCCGGTCAAGTACTATCACGGTCGCCAGGTCGCGCCGCGGGAGCAGATTGTCCTCGCCGACGCCGGGGAGGGAGACGGCGAGGGGACGAACGGCCAAGGCCTCGTCTTGCCGGTCTATCCGGCAACGGAGGGGCTGACCCACCGGCAAGTCCGACGGATCGTGGCGGAGCATCTCGAGACGATGCTCGCGGTGGTGAGCGACTCGCTCCCGGAATCGCTGCGTCGCGAAGCCGGCGCTGCAACGCTCAACGAAGCGCTGCGCGCCGTCCACCGCCCGACGCGCTCCGGAGAGTGGGAGCAGGGCCGGCGGCGGCTGGCACTCGACGAGCTGTTCGACCTGCAGCTCGTCGTGTCGCGCGCCCGTCACCTCGCCAAGAGCGCGCACAAAGGACCGCGCTTCGCGCTCCGGAAGACGCACACGTCGCGGCTCAAGGACACGCTGCCGTTCGACCTCACGGCCGACCAAAAACGCGCCGTTCGCGAAATCACGGCGGACATGATCGGCGACAAGCGCATGCACCGACTGCTCATGGGTGACGTCGGTACGGGAAAGACGGTCGTGGCGCTCTTCGCGATGCTGCTCGCGGTCGAGAACGACTATCAGGCCGTGGTCATGGCGCCAACGGAGCTGCTCACCGAGCAACACGGGCGCACGCTGACCGAGTTTCTCGCTCCGCTGGGCATCATGCCCGAGATCCTCTTGGGTCGGCTGTCCCCCTCCGAGAAGGCGGCGATCCGCGGTCGGATCGCCGACGGGGGCGCGCGTGTCATCGTGGGCACGCACGCCCTGTTTCAGGAGCAGACCGACTTTCAGCGGCTCGGGCTCGTGGTCATTGACGAGCAGCATCGGTTTGGCGTGGAGCAGCGGGCGGCCCTGATCGAGAAGGGGGAGGCACCCGACGTGCTCCTTCTCTCAGCCACCCCGATTCCGAGAACCCTCGCGCTCACGTTGTACGGTGACCTCGACATCTCGACGCTCAAGCAGAAGCCCAAGGGGCAGCGCCCGGTGAAGACCGGGGTGCGGACCGGTCGCGACCGCCAGAATGTCTATGCGTTTCTCACAGAGCGCTGCCAGGCGGGTCGTCAGGCCTACGTCGTCTACCCCGTGATCGACGAATCGGAGAAGGTCGACCTCAAGGCCGCCACCACCATGGCCGATCAGTTGAAGGGCGAGCTCGCGCCGCTGACCGTCGATCTCGTGCACGGGCGGATGAAAGGGGACGAGCGGGATGCCGTCATGCGGGCGTTCCGGGACGGAGAGGTCGACGTGCTCGTGGCCACGACGGTCGTCGAGGTGGGGATCGACGTCCCCAACGCCACCGTGATGGTCATCGAGCATCCGGAGCGCTTCGGTCTGGCACAGCTGCATCAGCTGCGTGGCCGGGTGGGGCGGGGCGCGGACGAGAGCCATTGTGTCTTGCTCACCGACGTACCGGAGCAGCGGTCCCGGCTTCAACCGTTCGCCCGCACGACCGACGGCTTCAAGATCGCCGAGCTGGATCTCAAGGATCGCGGCATGGGGGAGCTGGCGGGCACCCGACAGGCGGGTGGGATCAACCTGCGATTCACCGATCTCGAACGGGATGCCGACCTCGTACTGCTGGCGCGCCGTGCCGCGCTGGCGCTCATCGGGAACGATCCCAGTCTCTCGGCACAGGCCCACCAGCCGCTCCGCCGCCGCGTGGAGCGGCGGTACGAGCGGGGCATCGAGTTGTTCAGGGTGGGGTAACGCATCGACCGTCCGAGACCAATCTACGGTGTTTCTTCGGTCAAGGGCGCCGGGCGCTTGATATATTAATACTTGTTGATATATTAGCCTCATGACCACTGCCACCACCCACCGCGACCTGTCGGTAGCCTGCTGCCGGGCCCTGTCTGACGACACGCGGTTCCGCATCTTGGAAGTGCTCGTCGGCATGGAGACGTGCGTCTGCGAGCTGGTTGATCAGCTGGACGTAGCCCAGCCGCTCCTGTCGCATCACCTGAAGACGCTCAGGGAGGCCGGTCTGGTTCGCGCGGAAAAAAGGGGCCGTTGGATGTTCTACTCTCTCGACGCCGACGCGCTGGAGAAGACCGCGGCCGCGCTGTCCGGGCTCGCACGCGCGCAACGGGAAGCGGGGAACAGTCTCGAGGTATGCTGCGGGTAGATGGTTTTTTTTGACCCGATATATCAACGAGTATTGATGAGAAAGGGTGAACCTGTCATGGCAAAGCGGACGAAGGATGTGAAGAGCGCGGTGCGCGACCACTACGCGGCGGCCGCGCTCAAGGTGATGGGTGGAGGATCCGGGTGCTGTGGTCCCGATCCGTGCGCCGATTCGGTGAGCCGGCGGATCTACGAGGCCGCGGACGTGACCGACCTGCCACGTGGAGCGGTCGAGGCGTCCCTCGGCTGCGGCAACCCGACGGCGCTCGCCGAGTTGTCGCCCGGCGAGACGGTCCTCGATCTGGGATCGGGCGGTGGGATCGACGTGTTGCTGTCAGCGAGGCGTGTCGGGCCGACGGGCAAGGCCTACGGCCTCGACATGACCGACGAGATGCTGGAGCTGGCCGTCACGAACCAGCGGGAGGCCGGTATCGAGAACGTCGAGTTCTTGAAAGGTGAGATTGAGGACATCCCTCTGCCCGACGTATCAGTCGATGTCGTGATCTCGAACTGCGTGGTCAATCTGTCGGCGGACAAGGATCGTGTGTTCCAGGAGGTATGTCGGGTGCTCCGGCCCGGCGGACGACTGGCGATCAGCGACATCGTCGCGACGGCTGCCATCACACCTGAAGCCCGCGCTGATCTCGCGCTCTGGTCCGGATGCGTGGCGGGCGCGCTTACCGAAACAGCCTACCGTGACAAGCTGCGGGCCGTGGGCTTCATCGAGATCGCGATCGAGGAGACCCGCGCGTTCGACGTCCCGGGGGTGGGAGCGTTCCGGAGCGCCTTCGTTCGCGCCGAGAAGCCGCGTGGCTAGCGCGCTTCGAAGGCCTGGTCCGCTTTGGCAGCGAGGACGAAGTCGCTCTCGGTGAGGCCGTCGATCTTATGCGTCCAGATCTGGAGGCCCACCTTGCCCCAACTGAGGAGGATGTCGGGGTGATGGCCTTGCTCTTCGGCGATCGCCCCGACGCGGTTGGTGAAGTCGAGCGCCTGGGCGAAGTCGTCGAAACTGTAGGTCTTCGTCAAATGGTGCTCGTCCAATACCGACCACTCGCCGCCGAGTTTGGCCAGCAGCGTCCGGATCTGGTTCCCGGTGAGCGGGGGCACGCCGCCGCGACAGGGAACGCACTGCTGTGCAGCCAATTCGCTTGCCATGACAACTCCTCCCATGTGGATCGCGTGACAGCCGGCCGGAGCCTCAAAACCGTACGCTGAATCCCAGTCGTGTTTTGGTCGCGTACACCTCGAGCGGGGTGAACGGAATCGTCTGCGCGGGGTCGTCGCCGTCGTGGACGATATCAATCAGGAACATCGTACCGGCTGCCAAAAGCGAGAGCTGGCCACCCAGCAAGAATCCTCGTGCTCGGCGCTCGGAGCGCGCGTGAGCCTGAAACAGCGACTCCGCCTCAGGATCGGCGTACATCTCTCCCAGCCCGCTGGGTCCCGGAACCAAGAGGCACCGGGCCGGGTCGGCCCGGCAGTAGCCCTCGAGCTGATCGAGACTCTCACGCGCATCGTGCTGCCGAAGGGCGGCAAACGTCACGAGCCCTGCCGACGCCGCGAGGGCCGGCCATCGTCCCCAGTGGGACACCGTGACGATCCACGGTGTCCGGGTCGTCACGAGCGTATCCTGAGCCCGAGCGGTTCCCATGCTCCCGAGCCACAGGAGCGCCAACCACCAGACGCTCCACGCAAGTGACCGTACCATCGTCATCCTACAGTCCCTTACGCTCCGCACCCGTCAGGGTTCCCTGGACTCGGTGGCCGATCGCCACAAACGAATCGTTCCGCGTCCGTCGATGACGAAGAGCGTGCCACGATCGACCACCGGCGCGACCTCGATGGGACCATCGACGGCGGTCCGCCATGCCGGCTCGACGCCCTCGCCTTGAAGAAACACGATGTCACCCGCGACCGTGCCGATCAGGACCCCGTCCCGCAGGGGTGTCGGCCCTGCGCGGACCGTAAACCCCAGGTCGATAATGCGGGTCCACGCCGGGGCCTTGAGCGGGATGCGCCACAGGCGCCCGTCGAGGGTCACGACGAAAGCCGTGTCGCGGGCGATGGCCGGGCTGCCGAACACCGGAGCTTCCACGTCAACACTCCATCGACGCTCGAGTGACCGCAACGCGTATCCCGACACGATCCCGTCCGGCGATGCCGCGACGAGCAGCGTACCGGCGATGGCCGGTGGGCGGTACGGGGCTCCGTCGGCTGCGGTGCTCGCAACGATATGGCCGTCGTCACTGCTGACGAGGTACAACGAGTCGTCGCTCGCGACGAGCAGATGGACACCGACGTGCGTCACGCCGGAGCGGAGCGGGCCGGCGAAGCTCCGTTGCCAGCGAACGTGACCCCGCTCCGCATCCAGCGCGACGACTGAGCCGGCGGTGGTTGCCGCGTAGACTGTGGCATCGCCGAGTGCGAGCGGCCCGACCACGGGTCCCACCGCGCGACTCCAGCGCATCTTGCCGGTCAGGAGACCGTAGGCGTGGACCGCGCCACGCCGATCGCCGCTCGCGGCATACACGGTCTCATCGTCGAAAAGCGGGCCCGACGCACCCGGTCCCTTGAGGCGGGCTCGCCAGATGAGCTGGCCGGAATCACGACGAAGCACGACGATCCGCCGGTCGGTCGAGACGGCAACCACTACGGAGTCGCCGATCGCGATGGGGCCCGCGGCGGCCCGGCCGGCGTCCCATGTCCAGGCTGGCTCCAGATCGGTCGAAAGCGTCTCCTCCGCCGACCGGGCGTGCGCGAGGTCGCCCCCGTGTGTGGCCCACGTGGCTCGCTCCCCCACTGGTGCTTCGGCCAGGCGGGGAACGCACGCAATCGCGTTGACACCGATCACGGCGAGGGCTAGGATACCCGCCCTATGCTGCCGCAGACCTACGTCGCGGATCTCCCGGAGCGGATCGGCACGGAAGCGACCGTGCGCGGTTGGGTGGTGACGACCCGATCGAGTGGCAAGATCGCGTTTATGGTGCTCCGCGACGGTACCGGCTATCTCCAGTGCGTGCTTGGGAAGAAAGAGACCGATCCCGAAACGTGGGAACGGTTTCGGCGGGCGCCCCAGGAGACGGCCGTGGCGGTCACGGGCATCGTCCGGGAAGACGCCAGGTCCCCCGGCGGCGCGGAGCTTAGCGTGTCCGCCGTGGAGATCCTGGGCGAAGCCGTCGACTTCCCGATCACGCCAAAAGAGCACGGAACCGCCTTTCTCTTCGAACATCGCCACCTCTGGCTGCGCAGTCGCCGCCAAGCTGCAATCATGCGGATACGCCACGAGGTCGTCCAGGCCATTCGTGACTTCTTCTACGAGCGAAACTTCGTGCTCGTCGATACGCCGATCCTGACGGGATCGATCGGCGAATCCGCCGGCACGCTGTTCGAGACCCCGTACTTCGATCTCGGCACTGCCTATCTGGCCCAGACCGGACAGCTCTATCTCGAGGCCGCCGCCGCGGCACTCGGCCGCGTGTACTGCTTCGGCCCGACCTTTCGCGCCGAGAAATCCAAGACCCGGCGGCATCTGACCGAGTTCTGGATGGTCGAACCCGAGATGGCCTGGTACGACTCCGACGACAACATGCGTTTGCAGGAGGAGTTCGTCTCCTCCATCGTCGGCCGATGCCTCGAGCGCCGCGCGCAGGATCTGCTGGAGCTGGAACGCGATACCGCGCCGCTCGAGCGCGTGGCGCCGCCGTTTCACCGCGTCTCGTATACTGAAGCCATCGGGACGCTGCGATCTCTCGGATCCGACATCGAGTGGGGAGCGGATCTCGGTGCGGACGAAGAAACCACGTTGGCCAGCCAGTACGATCGTCCCGTGTTCGTCTATGACTATCCCAAGGCCGTCAGGGCGTTCTACATGAAAGAGAACCCCGCGGATCCCCGAACGGTTCGCAACAACGATTGCCTTGCCCCCGAGGGGTACGGGGAGATCATCGGAGGGAGCCAGCGGGAGGACGATCACGACAAGTTGCTCGCCCGCATCCGCGAGCTCCGGCTGCCGGAAGAGAACTATGCGTGGTACCTGGATCTTAGGAAATACGGCACGTTTGTGCACTCCGGGTTTGGCCTCGGCGTGGAACGGACGGTGGCGTGGATCTGTGGCATGCCCCACATCCGAGAGGCGATTGCGTTCCCGAGGATGATGACCAAGCTGTATCCGTAGCACGCGTCATTCAACGTCGCTCTTCACTTCGTCCCACAGCGTATCCAGCATCTCGAGTCCTGCCGTGTGAAAGTCGATCCCACGCTCGGCGGCGACGGTCTCGATCCTCCGGAACCGGTCGGTGAACTTGACGTTCGCGTGCTCGAGCGCGGCGCGGGGATCGCACCCCAGCTTTCGCGCGAGGTTGACGACGGCGAACAACAGGTCGCCGATCTCGTCGACGACCCGGTCAGGGTCGCCCCCGTCCTCGAGCTCCGATTCCAGCTCCCGTGTCTCCTCCTGCACCTTCACAAACGGGCCTGTGGCGTCGGGCCAGTCGAAGCCCACGCCCGCCGCCCGTTCCTGGAGGCGATAGGCGGCCAAGAGGGCAGGGAGCCCCGGCGGGATGCCGTCCAACAGGCTCGCGCCACCACCTGCCGCCTCGCCGCGCTTGGCATGCTCCCAGCTGGGGCGGTGAGCGTCACCAGGCGAGGGTGTTCCTGTCTCAGAGAACAGATGGGGATGGCGTCGCCACATCTTCCCTTCGACCGAACGCGTCAGATCTTCGGCGCCAAACCGGCCCTCCTCCTCGGCGAGCACGATCTGAAACGCGACGTGAAGCAGCACGTCGCCTAACTCTTCCCGGACGCCGTCCGGGTCGCCGACGCCGATGGCGTGGTCGAGCTCCATGGCTTCTTCGACGAAGTACGGCCGCAGGGTGGCCGGGGTCTGTGCCGCGTCCCAAGGGCAGCGGCGGCGGAGGTCGCGCACGAGATCCACAATGCGCCCAAGCGTCGATGGTTCTTGCATTTGCGTCATAGGGCCGGTACAATACGCGTCCGTTCGTGACCGTGTCAACGAGTGCATTCAGCAATCGCGGTTGGGTCGCGGTTGATCTCGCGAATCTCCTCGCCAACGCCAGGGCGGTTCGGGACGCCGCCGGCGGAGCCGCCCTCCTTCCCGTCGTCAAAGCCGACGCCTACGGACTGGGCGCCATTCCCGTCACCAGGGCCCTGGAGTCGTTGGATCCGTGGGGCTTTGCAGTGGCGACTGTCGACGAAGGGGTGGCGCTGCGTGAGGCCGGCGTTGGGCGCCCGATTCTCGTGTTCACCCCGGCCCGCACCGAGCATCGCGCTGCCTACCACGACCATGACCTCCGGGCGGTCCTCGATCACCCCCGCACTGCCACGGGGTGGGACCTGCCGTTTCATCTGGAGATCGACACGGGGATGGGTCGCTGCGGCGTGCGCTGGGACGACGAGCGGCTCGAAGCCTGGGACTCGCCGCAGTTGGAAGGAGCGTTTACCCATTTCTACGCGGCAGATGTGGACGTGGAGTCCGTCGAGCGTCAGTGGGGGCGATTCCGTGCGGTCGTCGACCGGCTGCCGCGGCGGCCCCGGCTCCTGCACGCGGCAAACAGTGCTGGTGCGTGGCGCCTTCGGGAGCGATTGGACCTCGTGCGCCCCGGCATCTTCCTGTACGGCGGCCAGCATGCGCCAGACCTGCCTCAGCCGCAGCCCGTGCTCTCGGTGCGGGCCCCCGTGGTGAGTCTGCGCCGTGTGCGCGCAGGGGAGACGCTGAGTTACGGGGGAACGTGGACAGCGCCGAAGGAGACTGTGATTGGCACGCTGGGGATCGGGTACGCTGACGGCGTCCCGCGGCTCGTGGAACGGAAAGCCCACGTGCTCATCGGTGGAGCGCGCCGTCCGATTGTCGGGCGGGTCACCATGGATTTCGTCATGGTGGATCTCGGCCCCGACGGCGGGGGCGCGCAAATCGGCGATCTCGCGACGATCGTCGGGCGCGAAGGGGAAGCTACGATCTCCATCGACGAGTTCGCCGGCTGGAGCGAGACCATCAGCTACGAGTCGCTGATCCGTTTCGGTGTTCGCATGCGGCGCGAGTACATCGGCTCGTGAAGCGCAAGGGGGTTGGGCGAGTTGCCCTCATCGTGCTCGATGGGATGGGGATCGGCGAGGCGCCGGATGCGGTGCGCTTTGGCGACGTGGGGAGTCATACTCTTGGGAATGTTGCCCGCGCCGTGGGTGGGGTGGATCTGCCGCATCTCGAGCAGCTGGGCCTGGGGTGTTGCCGGCCGCTGGACGGCCTCACGTGTCGGGCTCCGAATGCCGCCCATGGCGTGGCCGTGCCGCGGTCTCCGGGCAAGGACAGCACGGCCGGACACTGGGAGCTATGCGGACTCGTGCCCGACCGACCGTTCCCCACGTATCCCCAGGGCTTCCCGTCGGGGATCATCGAGGCGTTCGAGCGGCTGACGGGGCGGCCGGCGATGGGGAACCGGACGGCTTCGGGCACGGCGATCATCGACGAGTTGGGTCCGGCCCATCTGAAGGGGGGAGAGTGGATCGTCTACACGTCAGCCGACAGCGTGTTTCAGGTGGCGGCGCACGAAGACATCGTTCCGCTCGAGGAGCTGTACGCCGCGTGCCGCGGAGCGCGCGAGCGCGTGCTGGTGGGGGAGCACGCCGTATCGCGTGTGATCGCGCGGCCGTTCGTGGGTCGCCCGGGAGACTTTCAACGCACGGCCAACCGTCGCGACTTCTCCCTCGAGCCGCCCGGCGATACCTTGCTCGATCGCCTCGCGGCGGCTGGCATTCCGAGATGGGGCGTCGGAAAGGTGGACGATCTCTTTGCGGGGCGGCACATCGAGAGCCGCCACACGCCGACCAATGCCGAGGGCTATTCCCTGATCGAGGCCGCCCTCAACGAGCTCGATTGGGGATTGGTGTTTGCCAACGTCATCGAGTTCGACCAATCGTGGGGGCACCGCAACGACGTTGCGGGGTTCTACCAGGGACTACGCGAGCTCGACGCGGCCATCCCGGCCCTGATCGGTCGTCTGGGTCCCGACGACTTGATGATCTTGACGGCCGATCACGGGAACGACCCGACGACGGCCTCGACCGACCATTCGCGTGAGGTCGTGCCGCTGCTCGTCGTGGGGCCGGGCATCCGACCCGTCCCGCTCGGTGACCGCGAGACCTTCGCGGACGTCGGGGCGACGATCGCCGACTATTTTGCTGTAGAGGTGGATGTGGGAACTTCGTTTCTCGACGAGATCGCCCAGTGGACGACACCCTGACCGCGACGGCCCGGGCCGCTCAGGCGCACGCGTACGCGCCGTACAGCGGCTTCCGCGTCGGCGCGGCGTTGGAATGCGAGGACGGCACCGTCTATGCCGGCGCGAATCTCGAGAGCGCGTCCTACGGCCTCACGACGTGTGCCGAACGCGTGGCGTTGGGGGCTGCGGTGGCGGAAGGGAAGCGCCACTTCCGGCGGCTGGTTGTGGTGAGCGACATCGAACCAGGAGCTTCACCCTGCGGCGCATGCCGTCAGGCCCTCGCCGAGTTCGGCCTCGACCTGCGCGTGACGGCGGTTGGAACCGCGGGGCCACGCGAATGGCGGCTTGGCGATCTGCTGCCGGATGCCTTTCTTCCCGGAGACCTGGCCCGATGAAAGGGTGGTGGTTGATCGCGATCGTCGCGGTGGTAGCCGGCTGCCAGGAGAGCCTCACGTCTCCCGGAGCGTGCCCGGACTACTGCCCAGCTGCCCGACTCCAAGTGCGGGATACCGTGCTCAACGGGGCACTGGTGCGTGAGGAGTGGTTCCAGGGATACGTGCGGGCCGACCGGGCCAGCGCCATGCAGGTCGCGTCCGACGGGACGCAGGAGCAGAGCCGAGCGGTCGTCCGATTCTTCCCGCTCGCCGACAGCGTCTCTATCGGCTCTGAGTTGCGGCCCATCACCGCCATCGACTCGTTCCGTCTCCGCTTCACGCTGCTCAGACGGCGGCAGGACGTGTCGGACTTGGAGGTCCGGATCCACCGGATCCCGGTGTCTGTCGATACCAGCTGGGGGTTTGCGGATCTCGATCCGTACTTCCAGGACAGCACGCTCTTGGCGACGATCGTCATCCCGGACTCCGTGCTGAGCGACAGCCTCGTGGGCGACAGTCTCGTTACGGTTCTGGCCGGCGACGCGTTCCCCACGCTGGCCCAGGACAGCCAGACGGTGGCCGTGGGCCTCGCCGTTCGCGGCGATCAGGCGGCCTACGTGGATCTGGGCAGCCGTCAGGGAACGGCGGGGCAGTCGGCACTGACGCGCTACGTCCAAGCGGACTCCAGTGGAACGAATGTGAGCAGGGAGGAGAGCAGGAGCGTCGATCTCGACACGTTCGCCGCTCGGGCGATCGCCGCGCCGGGGGCGGACGCGGTCGCGGTGGGCGGTGTGCCGGCGGCCCGTGCCTTCCTCAGGCTCAGCGTTCCGGACACAATTCTCCAGCGTTCGAATGTCGTTCGGGCCACGCTGCTGCTCGTGCCAGCCGAGCCGGCGCTGGGTGCTCCCGGTGACACCCTGAGCCTCCGCGCGTTCGCCCTGGAAGCGGACTACGGCCCCAAGTCGAGGTTCGTCCCGAGCCCGGTCGACAGCATCGTTCGCGGCGCGGTCGACGTGGCAGTCGGGAGCGCGGACACGATCCGCATCGACGTGACCCATATCGTGCGGCCTTGGCAGGCCGACACCACTCGGCCGCGGACCATCTTGCTCAGGATCGTGCCCGAAGGGGCGACGCTCGGCGAGGTGCGCTTGGCGACCAGTCGGTCCGCCGGACCCAAACCGGCGATTCGTATCACCTACGTGCCGCTATTCCTGAGCGGGGGAGGGACGCCGTGATCCGGCGGACCGGGACGGCGTTGGCGTTGTTCACGGTGGCCGTTGGGCAACCGCTCGCGGCACAAGCGTCCGTGTACGGCGTGCTCGGCGTCGGGTTCCCGGGACGCGCGATATCGGTACGGGCTCGCGCGCTGGGTGGCGGACTCGACGCGCTCGACCCGCGTTCGGCCGTCAATCCGGCCGCGATCGCCTTCAACGGTCGACTCACCGTCTCCGGAACGACGGAAACGACGAGCCGCCGGTACGTTGTGAGCGGTGTGACGGCCGAGGGGCTTCGCGACACCCGGTTTCCAGTGGCCATGATCGCCGGCCAGATCCAAACGTCTCCGATCTCGTTCGGGGTGAGCTATGCGCTCTATGCCGAGCGGTCGTTCGACATTCAGACGACAGACACGGTGACGCTGCGCGGTACTGACGTCCTCGTGACCGACCGCTTGCGATCCGACGGAGGGATCACCGACGTACGGTTCGGTCTGGCGTGGGCGCTGAGCGAGCGAGTGCAGCTGGGAGGGGCATTCCACCTGCTCAGTGGCTCGACCCGTGAACAACTCCAGCGGGATTTCGACAGCCCCGATTACGCGTCGGTCACCCAGCGCGGTGACGTGGACTACTCGGGGACGGGAGTGTCGGTCGGCCTGATGGTCACCCCGTCTCGCCGTTTCCGTCTCGGGCTCGCGGCTCGGCGCGACGGGAGACTCGATGTCAGCGACCCGCTGCTGCCGGTGCCGGAATTACAGCTCCCGTGGACGCTCACCGCAGGATGGACGTATGCCCCCGTTCGGGTGGTGCGATGGTCGGCCTCGGCGAGCTGGCGCTCGTGGGGCGGTGCCGATGTCGACCTGTCCGCTGGTCTGACGGGCCAGGTGTTCGACACGTGGGAGGTCGGCACCGGCATCGAGATCGGAGGCAGTGACCTCGGTGCCTCGCGCATCCCGCTCCGCGTGGGGTTCCGGTACGCACAGCTCCCCTTCAGCCCCACGACCGATCGGGTTCGGGAGATCGACTTTTCCGCAGGGACGGCACTCTCCTTCGCGGCCAACCGGGCCATCATCGATGCCGCCGTCGAGCGCGCGATTCGGGATGGCGGCGGGGCCGTGGAGCGCGCGTGGCAGCTCTCCCTGGGGCTCACCATTCGTCCGTGATGCGGGTTTTCCTCCATACGTTCGGCTGCAAGGCGAACCAGTACGATACCGAGCTGCTCCGGGGGGCGCTCGAAGCAGCCGGTGTGATCATCGTCGACCGCGCTCCGGCCGCCGATACCGCCATCATCAACACCTGCACGGTGACCCACGTGAGCGAGGGGAAGATGCGCGGCTTCGTACGCCGCGTGGCCCGGGAGAACCCGGACATCAGGACGGTGGTGATCGGCTGTGCCGCTGCCCTGGACACCGGAACCCTGGCCAAACTCCCGAATGTGGTGGGTGTGGTGGGCGGCGTCGCGCCCGCAGACGTGCTTGCCACGCTGGGACTCCAGTCGGGGCCCGAGCCGGACGGTCTCCGCACGTTCGGCCGTGGCTCGCGCGCGTGGGTCAAGATCCAGGACGGGTGTGACGAGCACTGTACGTTCTGCGCCACCACGATGGCCCGGGGCGATCACCGGTCGCGTCGGCAGGATGGCATCGTGGCCGAAGTGCGCCGTCTCGCCCCGCGTCATCGAGAGATCGTGCTCACTGGAATCCACATCGGGTCGTATGGCCGCGACTTGGCCGAGGGGTTGGGGTTGGGGGCGCTGGTGGCGCGGCTGATCGACGCGGTGTCCGGCGTGCGGTTCCGGCTCTCGTCGGTCGAGGCTACCGAGGTGGACGACACGCTCGTGCACCTGATGCGGACGGTGCCGGAGCGGCTTGCACCGCACCTGCACGCGCCGCTCCAGTCCGGGAGCGACCGCGTGCTCCGGCGGATGGGGCGGCACTGGTATACGGCCCGCACCTACCGGGAACGGATCGAACGGATCGTGGCCGGGCTCCCGGCCTTCGGCCTCGGTGCCGACGTGATGGTTGGGTTCCCTGGCGAGACCGCGGCGGATTTCGCCGAGACCCGCCGGGTCCTCGATGATCTGCCGTTCACGTACCTGCATGTGTTCCCCTACTCGGAGCGCCCCGACGCCCCGGCGAGGCAGCTGGGTGCGCCGGTGGCGCCCCCCGTGACGGCGGCGCGGTCGGCGGAGCTCCGTGCTCTCGGGGAGTCCAAGGGACACGCCTACCGCGTGGGACGGGCCGGCAGACCCGCCGACGTAGTGACACTCGGTCGCTCGCGTGGCCTGTTCAAAGGCCTCACGGAGGACTACCTGACGGTGTCGTGGTCCGCCGGCCTCCCGCGTGCGACACGGTTTCGCGCCCAGCTGGCGTTGGAATCGGACGGCCGTCTCGAGGCCACGCCGATCGAGGATGCCGCATGATCAAACGCGTCTACGTCGAGACCTACGGGTGTCAGATGAACGTGGCCGATACCGAGCTCATTCTGGGGCAGCTCGGGCGGGAGGGTTACGCGCTGACGGATGATCCAGCCAAGGCACACGTGATGCTGGTGAACACGTGCGCCGTGCGGGACAACGCCGAGCAACGCGTCATCGGACGCATGGGTGAGCTCAAGCGACACAAACGGCCCGGCGTGGTGCTCGGCGTGGTCGGGTGCATGGCGCAGCGGCTGGGCACCACTCTTCTCGACGACGCGCCGCACGTGGACCTTGTGGTGGGTCCCGACGGATACCGTGGGCTGGGCGACCTGATCGATAGCGCCGCCGCCGGGCACCGAGTGGCCGACGTCGAGTTCAAGTCATGGGAGCACTATGAGGATGTCCCGCAGGAGCGGCCGGCGGGACAACCGTCGGCGTTCGTAACCGTGCAGCGGGGCTGCGATTATCGGTGCACGTTCTGCATCGTTCCGATGACACGGGGTCGGGAGCGAAGTCGTACACTGGAGCAGGTCGTCCGCGAGGTGGAGCCTTTGGTGGCGAACGGTGTCACCGAGGTCACGCTGCTTGGGCAGACGGTCAACAGCTACCACGATGGTGTGCATGACTTCGCCGACCTGTTGCGCGCGGTGGGTGCCGTCGCCGGTATCCGGCGCATCCGCTTCACCAGCCCGTATCCCAACAACTTCACGGACCGAACGATCCGTGCCATGGCCGAGGTGCCGGCCGTGTGCGAGCACGTGCATCTGCCGGTGCAGAGCGGCTCCTCGCGGCTCCTCAAGCGCATGGGTCGTCGGTATGACCGAGCCACGTACCTGGCGTGCGTCGATCGGCTCCGGCTGGCGATTCCGGATTTGGCCATCACGACCGACATCATCGTCGGTTTCCCGGGCGAGACGGACGCGGATTTCCGCGACACCGTGAGCTTGATCGGTGACGTTGGGTTCGACGACGCCTTCACGTTCCGCTACTCGGCACGGGACGGAACAGGCGCTGTCCGGCTGCCCGATCCGGTGCCGGCCGCCGTGTCGGGGGAGCGGCTCGAGCGTCTCATCGAGCACGTCCGCAGCGTGGCGCGCCAGAAGAACCTCCGCCTGGTGGGAACGACCCACGAGGTGTTGGTCGAGAAGATTGCGCGGCGCGGGGAGCGTCTGCAGACACGGACCCGAACCAACAAGGTCGTGCTCGTCGACGGGCCGGGTGCCTGGATCGGGAGCTACAGAGCGGTGCGGCTGGTGGGGACATCTGGGGCCACGTTCACCGGCGTGCCGGCCGCTCCCGTCGCCGGGCTGGCCGTTATCGCCTAGCGCACCACATCAACCGACAGCCCCGGTCGGTATCCCGGGGCGCCCCTGGGTGCGGAGTGTCGGCACCCGGCTCGCTCACCTCGATTCTCGCGATCGATGCCACCCATAGCGCGGCTCACCGTCGCGCTCGCCGTCGGCGTCTGGCTCGGCCTCAGCCTGTCCGAGCCTTGGCCGGCATGTTGGGCCGTGGCTGCGGCTGTGGCTGTCACGTCGTGGGCTCGACCATGGTGGGGAACGCTGCTGCTCACGCTGCTCGTCGGCCTCCTCACCGGTATCGTCCGTGCCCATCGCGAAACCGGTGCCTGCCAGGCTCGCTGGCTCCCCGGTCCGAAGGCGGTGTTGCTGCGGATTCACGATGCGCCGAGCCGTCGTGGCACCACCTCGGCGACGATCCTGCACGCGCGTGAGCAGTGTGACGGGGTCGTGCGGGTTCGCGTGGTCGGTGACGTGCCGGCCGGCGCGGTCCTGCTGGCGGTCGGCACGGCGTACCCAGGCGGCGTAATACGGCTCACCCACTATCGCGTTCTCGCGCGAAGGAGGGCGTGGCGCTACCGGATCCGGCGGCGTATCGCCTCGCGAGTCGCCACCCTCTACGGGCCGCGCGCGGGACTCGTCGAGGCTCTCGTACTGGGTCGGCGGGACGATGTCCCGCGAGACCTGCGCGCGCACTTCGCCCGAGCCGGCCTGGCGCACCTGCTCGCGATCTCCGGCCTGCACGTGGGTGTGATTGCCGGTTGGGTTCTCGTGGTGCTCCACTGGGCCGGGGTCGGGCGGCGACGGTGGGTGATCGGCGCGGCGGTCACCTGGCTCTACGTGGCGCTCCTCGGCTTTCCGGCGCCGGCCACCAGGGCGGCAGCGTTCGTGGCGTTGCACGCGATCGCGCGGCTGCGACAGCGCCATCCGTCTCCGTCGGCGGTCCTCGCCGTGGCGGTCGTCATCCTGCTGCAAATGGACCCCGGCGCGGTCACGGCCGTCGGTGCATGGCTCTCGGTCGCGGCCGTCGCCGGGACGTCGTGGGGTCGCGACATTGCCCGTGAACGGGGGTTCCGCGGGTGGGGGAGCATGTTGGTAGCGTCCTCGACCGGGGCTACGCTGTTCACCGCACCCATCACGGCCTGGAGCTTCGGGTCGGTCGCCCCGATCGGTGTGGTCGCCAATCTCGCCGCGATTCCCATCGCGAGTCTGGCCGTCCCAGCCCTCATGCTGAGCCTCGGCGTGGGGCAAATCATGGCCGGGTCGGCCGGTCTCCTGCTGGCCGGACTCGAGCGGGTGGCACAGCTCGCAGGTGGCGTGCCGCTCGGATCGGTCACCGGCAACGCCGGGCCACGCTTTGCCATCCCGTGGTGCGTGGTGCTGGTCATGGCGGTGATGATCACCCGTCGCGGCGTCACGTCGTGGCGTCGGACGAAGCGGACCTTGGCCATCGGTGCGGTTGCCGTGTGGGTGCCGATCGCCGTGCCGGCGTGGGTCGGGCGGGACCGCGACCACGTGCTCTCGATCCACGTGCTCGACGTGGGGCAGGGTGATGCCATCGTCGTGCGCACACCGCGCGGCAGGTGGCTGCTCGTCGACGGTGGCCCGCACGGGAGGGGGAGCGATGCCGGCCGGCGTGTGGTGCTCCCGTTCCTTCGGCGGCACGGGGTGGACCGACTGGATGCGGTAATCGTGAGCCATGGAGACGCGGATCATCTCGGTGGAATCCCAACCGTGCTTCGCTCACTCGACGTGGCCCTCGTCCTAGAGCCGGGCCAGCCCGTCGGCACCGGTCTCTACCTGGACTACCTGGCGGCCGTCGATCGGTTGGGGGTGCCGTGGCGAACAGGCCGTACGGGCGACACCGTGACGATCGACTCGGTCACGCTCGCCGTGCTCCATCCGCGTGATGCGTGGGTGCGGGGGCAGCTCGCCCCCAACGAGAACTCCCTGGTGGTGCATCTGCGGTACGGCTGTTTCGATGCTCTGCTGACGGGCGATGTGGGCTCGGTCGTGGAACGGGATTTGCTTCCTTCGCTCACACCCGTGGAGGTGCTGAAGGTGGGTCATCACGGCTCGGCGGGAGGGACGGAGGAGGCGTGGTTGGACGTGCTGACCCCGCAGGTCGCTGTGATCAGCGTGGGTCCCAATCGGTACGGGCACCCCGCGCCCAGTGTACTGGAACGGCTCGCCGATCGGCAGATCGATACGTGGCGCACCGATCGGCACGGGACGGTGACCATCAGCACCGACGGAGGCTATCTTTGGGTCACAGGGGGACGGCCCGCGACTCTCGCACGGAGCGTGCTGTGTCGGATTCGTCACTGGTTACGATTGAGCGGTTCATCCTCGAACAGGAGCGGATGCACCCCGAGGCCACCGGCGACCTCACCAATCTGCTCTACGACATCGCCCTCGCCTCGAAGGTGATCTCGGGGTACGTGCGCCGGGCCGGGTTGGTCGATGTGCTCGGGGCTTTCGGCGCGAGAAACGTGCAGGGCGAAGAGCAGCAGAAGCTCGACGTCATTGCCAACGAGACGGTCAAGCAGGCCATCGGGTTCACCGGCCGCGTGTGCGTGATGGCGTCCGAAGAGGAGGGCGACCCGGTGCCGGTCCCGGCGGAGCGGAACCCCGGCAAATACGTGTTGCTCTACGACCCACTCGACGGGTCGTCGAACATCGATGTCAACGTCTCGATCGGCACGATCTTCTCCATCCACAAGCGGGCGACGCCCGGCGACGGGCCGGGCACGCTCGAGGACTGCATGCAGGTCGGCCGCGACCAGATCGCGGCGGGATACGTCATCTATGGGTCGAGCACCGTGCTCGTCTACTCAGTGGGCCACGGCGTGCACCTGTTCACGCTCGACCCGACGATCGGCGAGTTCCGGTTGCTCAACTACAACATCCAGACGCCCGCGGTGGGCAAGTTCTACTCCGTGAACGAGAGCTACTACCAGCGGTGGACCGACGGATATCGGCGTGTCGTGCAGATGTTCAAGGGCGTGGAGGATCCGCAGCAGCGGAAGAACGCCCGCTACATCGGGTCGCTGGTGGCGGACTTCCATCGCAACCTCTTGGCCGGTGGGGTTTTCATGTACCCGGCCGACTCCAAGTCCCCGAAAGGCAAGCTCCGTCTCCAGTACGAGGCGAATCCGCTGGCGTTCATCGCCGAGCAGGCGGGCGGGAAGGCGACGGACGGAGCGCGGCGGATCCTCGACATCGAGCCCGAGGAGTTGCATCAGCGGACACCGCTGGTCATCGGCAGCACTGACGACGTGGACTTCGTGATGCAGACCGTGACCGAGGTAGACGCGGCAACGGTGACGTGAGCGACGAGCGCCGCTCTCCCTCGGGACTCCCGATTGCAGAAGTCTATGGCCCCGGGTCGGCCGCCCGGATGACGGAGCAGCCCGGAGCGTTCCCATTCACCCGTGGCATTCACCCGTCCATGTACAGCGGACGGCTCTGGACCATGCGGCAGTACGCAGGGTTCGGGACCGCCGTGGAGACGAACCGGCGCTTTCGCGAACTGCTCGATGCCGGGCAGACCGGCCTCTCGGTGGCGTTCGATCTCCCCACCCAGATGGGTTACGACTCCGACGACGCCGCGGCGGTCGGGGAGGTAGGGCGGGCTGGCGTGGCGGTCGACACCGTGGACGATCTCGCCGTGGTGTTCGACGGCATCCCGCTCGACAGAGTCTCAACGTCGATGACCATCAACTCCACGGCCAGCATTCTGCTGGCCATGTATGTGGTGGTGGCGGAAGAGCGGGGCATCGAGCCGGCGCAGCTTCGCGGCACGGTCCAGAACGACGTGCTCAAGGAATACGTGGCGCGAGGCACCTACATTTTTCCGGTCGAGCCTTCGCTCCGACTGGTGACCGACATCTTTCGGTTCGTCGCCGAATCGCAGATGAGCTTCAATCCCATCTCGATCAGCGGCTACCACATGCGCGAGGCGGGGGCGACGGCCGTACAGGAGATCGGGTTTACCTTCGCCAACGCGCTCGAGTATCTGGACCGTGCGGTGGCCGTGGGTCTCGGGATCGAGGACATTGCGCCGAGGATCTCGTTCTTCTTCGCGGCGCACAACGATCTGTTCGAGGAGGTCGCCAAGTTTCGCGCGGCGCGCCGACTCTGGGCGCGGCTCATGCGCGAGCGCTACGGGGCGAGCGATCGGAGTTGCCATCTCCGGTTTCACACCCAGACGGGGGGTTCGACACTCACGGCGCAGCAGCCCCTCAACAACGTGGTGCGGGTCACCGTGCAGGCCTTGGCGGCGATCCTCGGCGGAACCCAGTCGCTCCACACGAACAGTTACGATGAGGCATTGTCGCTACCCAGCGCCGACGCGGCGCGTCTGGCCCTCCGCACACAGCAGATTCTGGCACACGAGTCGGGTCCGGCTCAAACGGTCGACCCGCTGGGCGGATCGCATTACGTCGAGAGCTTGACCGACGCGCTCGAGGCCGAGGCGCGGGCCCTGCTGGACGAGATTGCCGACATGGGAGGGGCCGCGCGCGCGATCGAGACCGGATTTCTGCAGGATGCTATCGCGCGGTCCGCGTACGAATATCAGCGCAGCCTCGAGGGCAGTGAGGTGCTGGTCGTTGGCGTGAACGACTACCTGGAGGACGGGTCGCCGCCTGCGCTCGCCGAGCCGGACTACGCGGCACTCGCCGGGGAGCAGATTGCCCGTGTTGCCGAAGCCCGGTCGTCGCGAACCGCGGTGGCGCACGCGGCTGCCTTGCGGGCCCTCGCGGAGGCCGCTTCGGGCACTGGATCGCTGATGCCCGTGATCGTCGAAGCCGTGCGGGCCCGAGCCACGGTCGGCGAGATCTCCGCCGCGCTGCGCCACACGTGGGGGACCTTTCGGCCGGCCGCTTGACCGTGCTGTTTCAGGCGGCTAAGTTGGCTTTTCTCATTGAGTTACCGAGTCCGAGCCCATGCCGACCTATGCCTACAGCTGCCCACAGTGCGGCCATACGTACGAGAAGCTCCAGAAGATCACCGACGACACTCGCGCCAAATGCCCAGAATGTGGGAGGCGGGGTGAGCGGGTGATCACCGGGGGTGCCGGGATCGTGTTCAAGGGGTCGGGGTTCTACGCGACGGACTACAAGCGGTCGGGGAGGGAACCGGCCGAGCCGAGTGGTGCGTCGGACGAGAAGTCCGATAGCGCTCCGAAGCCCAAGGAGTCCAAGAAGCCCGGCAAGGGCGCGGGAGCGGACTCCTGATTACGGGAGCCGACCGGCTCCGAGAGGCGTTGGGTCGGGTGGCGGCAGCCTTAGGACAGCCCGACATCGAGATCCACCTCGAGCGGCCGCGCGATTCCTCTCACGGAGACCTCGCCACGAATCTCCCTCTGCAGTTGGCGCGTCCGCTCAGTCGCAAGCCACGCGACGTGGCCGAGTCGATCGTGACCGAGCTCGCGCCACTGCCCGGCTTGGTCGACAGGATGGAGATCGCCGGTCCCGGATTCATCAACTTCTGGCTGGCCGGCTCGGCGCTCGCGACCGTGCTGGCTCGCATCGTGGAGGCGGGGGAACGCTACGGGTGCTCCGATGTCGGGAAGGGACGGCGGGTCAACGTCGAGTTCGTGTCGGCGAACCCCACGGGCCCGCTCCATGTTGGCCACGGGCGCGGGGCGGCGCTGGGTGATGCCATCGCGTCGCTGCTCGAAGCGACCGGTCACGAGGTCAGCCGGGAGTTCTACGTCAACGATGCCGGGCTACAGATGGAGCGACTGGCGCTGTCGCTGTGGGCACGGGTGCAGCAGGCCACCGGACGCGACGCGGAGATTCCCGAAGGTGGGTATCACGGCGCGTATCTGAAGGAGCTGGCGCGTCTCCTGCTCGCGAAAGAAGGAGCCGGGTTCGCCGACTTGCCGGCGGATGAAGGCGTCTCGCGGTGCCGCGACGTGGCTGTCCTCACGCAGCGTGAGGAACAGGACCAGGATCTCGCGGATTTCGGGGTGCGGTTCGAGGTGGTGTTCCCCGAGAGCCGACTCTACCAGACAGGCGCGCTGCAGGACACGTTGGTCGAGCTCCAGCGCCGGCAACTGGTGTACGAGCACGACGGAGCCCTCTGGCTCCAGACGAGTGCGTTCGGCGATACGAAGGACCGAGTGCTCCGCAAGAGTGATGGGAGCTACACCTACTTCCTCCCCGACATTGCCTACCATCGGGACAAGCTCACACGCGGGTTCGATCTCGCCATCGACATCTGGGGGGCCGATCATCATGGGTACGTGCCGCGCATGCACGCCGCCCTGATCGCGCTCGGTGCGCCGGACGGGTTTTTCCACACGGTGATCGTGCAGCTCGTTAAGATCATGCGGCACGGCTCCGAGGTGAGGTTCTCCAAGCGCTCGGGGGAGTTCGTGACGCTCCGGGATCTCTACGAGGAGACGGGCGTCGACGCGGCCCGGTACTTCTTCCTGATGCGACGCGGGGACGCGCAGTTCGTGTTCGATATCGATCTCGCCACGAAGCAGTCGGAAGAGAACCCCGTGTACTACGTACAGTATGCCCACACCCGGATGGTGGGGATCTTCCGAGTCGCCGGTGTGGATCCGGTATCGGTGGACCCGGACGGTGTCGATCTGTCGCTGCTCGCCGAGCCAGGGGAACTGGAACTCATCAAGCAACTCGCGGAATACCCGGGCGTCGTCGCCAACGCCGCCGAGTTGTTCGAGCCACACCGTGTGGTCGCATACCTAGAAGACGTCGCGCGATCGGTGAACGCGTGGTATCACCACCATCGTGTGCTGGGGGCCGAGCCGCCGCTCGAGCGGGCGCGTCTGGTGTTGGCGCGGGCGTCGCAGATCGTGCTGGCGAATGGCCTCAATTTGCTGGGGGTGACCGCCCCGGAACGGATGTAGGTGCCATGACTCTCTTAGTGGTGGGAAGCATTGCGCTCGACTCTGTCGAGACGCCTTTCGGCGCGACCGCAGACGCGTTGGGTGGATCGGCCGTCTTCTTCAGCCATGCGGCGGCCATTCTCCACCCGGTGCAAATGGTGGGGGTGGTCGGCGACGACTATCCGTTCCACGCACTCGAGGCGCTCGCGAAGCGGGGAGTGGATCTCAGTGGTGTGGAACGGCGCAAGGGCGAGAGCTTCCGGTGGAAGGGCAAGTACTCCTACGACCTGCAGAACCGTGAGACGCTGGAAACCCGACTGGGCGTCTTCGCCGAGTTCCAGCCGGATATTCCCAAGGCGTTTCGGGACTCACGCTACGTTTTTCTCGGGAACATCGATCCGGTGCAGCAGCTCCGCGTGCTGGACCAGATCCCGAGTCCGACGCTCGTGGCTTGCGACACGATGAACTACTGGATCCACGGCAAGCGACGCTTACTGCTCCAGCTGCTGGAGCGCATCGACGTGTTGCTTGTGAACGACTCCGAGGTGCGGGAGCTGTCGGGTGACTGGAATGTCTATCGAGCGGCCAAGTGGGTCCTTCAACGGGGACCCGACATGGTGGTCGTGAAGCAGGGCGTGTACGGTGCGGTGCTCATACAGAACGACCACGTTTTCTACATCCCCGCGTATCCGCTCGACGAGGTGTACGATCCCACGGGCGCCGGTGATTCGTTCGCCGGAGGGTTCATGGCGCACCTTGCGCGCAGCGATGACTTATCGGCCGGCAACGTGCGGCGGGCGATGGTGTACGGCGCCGCGATGGGGTCGTTCGCCGTTGAGCGCTTTTCGGTACGTCGGTTCGAGGAGATCGGGCTGGCCGAGGTGACGGCGCGGGTCCGGGAGTTTGCGGATCTGGTGCGCTTCGACATCGATCCCGAGCCGGCGATCGACGACGGGCGCTGAAGTTGTCGGTGGCGCCCGCGCTAGGGTGGTCGGGCGGCGTCAGGCGTGAAAGGAACGAGACTGGCGTGAGCACAGCCGATCGATATCGAGCGGCCGGCGTCGATCTGGATGCCGCCGAGCGTGCGAAGCATCGGATTGCCGAGGCGGTGGCATCAACGCGGACCGAGCTGGCCCGCGGCATGGTTGGCGCCTTCGGAGGCATGCTGCGCCTCCCCACCGATGTCGAGCGTCTGACGTTGGTGATGAGCACCGATGGTGTCGGCACCAAGGTGCTCGTCGCGATCCGGGCCGGTCGGCACGACACGGTTGGCGAGGATTTGGTGAACCACTCGGTCAACGACATCCTGGTTCACGGCGCGCGACCGCTCGCCTTTCTCGACTACATCGCGCACGCCGATGCGCCGGCGGACACCTTAGCGTCCCTCGTCGACGGGGTGGCCCGCGGGTGCCGCGCCCACGCCATGACCCTCGTCGGCGGCGAGACGGCTCAGCTTCCGGATCTCTATCACTCGGGCCATTACGACCTGGCGGGCACTATCGTCGGGGTCGTCGGAGAGGCCGAGGCGCTCCATGGCGATCGGGTTGCGGTGGGGGACGTGCTCGTCGGCTACGCCTCGAGCGGACTCCACACGAACGGCTACACGTTGGCGCGTCGCATTCTCTTCGACGAGATGGGGCTGGACGTGGACGACGACGTTCCCGCTCTGGGCAAGTCGGTGGGCGACGTGCTGCTCGCGGTCCACCGGAGCTATTGGAGCGCGATCGAGCCGGCGTTGCCTTCCGTGCATGCACTGGCGCACATCACAGGCGGCGGCATTCCCGGGAATCTCGCGCGCTCACTCCCGACGAACCGGGCCGCTCGGATCGATCGCACGACGTGGCCGGTACCTGCGCTGTTTCGGGTGCTTCAGGATGCGGGACGGGTGAGCCAGGACGAGATGTACCGGGTGTTCAACATGGGCCTCGGCATGATCGCCGTGGTTCCGCCGGACGCCGAGGCCGGAGTTCGGCGTACCGCGGCCGGGGCGGGGATCGAGACGTGGGAGATCGGGACCGTCGTCGAGGGCGACGGCGTCCAGCTTGGGTGACGGTGCCGTGACAGATGCCGAGGCGATGGCTCGGGCGCTGGAGCTGGCCCGGCGTGGCTGGGGACGCGTGGCCCCCAATCCGCTGGTCGGGGCGGTGCTCGTGCGAGAGGGTCGCGTGCTCTCCGAGGGGTATCATGCCGAGTTTGGCGGCGAGCACGCAGAGATCCGGGCACTGCGGGAGTGTGCCGACCCCAGCGGAGCCACCTGTGTGGTCACGCTCGAGCCGTGCGCCCATCACGGCAAGACCCCTCCCTGCGCCGACGCGCTTGTCGCGGCGGGCGTCGCGCGCGTTGTCTTCGCGCTTCCTGATCCCGACCCGGTGGCTGGGGGGGGCGCCGCGCGGCTGCGCCAGGCGGGGATCGAGGTCGCCGAGGGAGTGGGCCGTCTGGACGCGGCGGCGCTCAATGCCCCGTTCCTGTGGTCGCGCCTGCGGCCCGAGCGCCCGTTCGTGGCGCTCAAGCTGGCCACCTCGTTGGATGGATTCGTGGCCGACCGATCCGGCGCGTCGCAGTGGATATCGGGTCCGGACGCGCGCGAGTACGCCCACTGGCTTCGAGCGGGATTCGATGCGGTTGCAGTGGGGCGGGGGACGGCGGTCGCCGACGATCCGGCGCTCACCGTCCGTGGGAGCGTGGCGCCGCGCGTGGCGCCGACGCGGGTGGTGTTTGCCCGGGACGGCGAGCTGCCACAAACGCTGAAGCTGGTACGAACGGCCCGCGACGTGCATACGGTCGTCTTCGTGCGTCCGGGGGCCGAGGCCCGCGTGCGCCGATCGCTGGCGGGGAGCGATGTTGCGGTTCGAGCGGCGCCTGATCTCGGGGCGGCGCTACGGGACCTAGCGGCGCAGGGCGTGGTCTCGCTCCTGGTGGAGGGTGGCGGAACCCTGGCCACCGCATTGCTGGACGCGGACCTCGTGGACCGCGTGCACTGGATTCAGGCGCCGCGTTGGCTGGGTGACGGCCGCCGAGCGTTCGGTCGGCGCACGCCGACTGCGCTCGGCGACGCGCGGGCGTGGACGGTCACCGAGCGCCGCGCCTTGGGACAGGATACATTATTGGTGGTAG